>CAZJMX010000030.1:0-54742 GCA_964547345.1 uncultured Smithella sp.
TGGTTTTTTTCCTACCCTAAATAAAACCATTTACACAGTTAGATTTACACTCCCTCGAAGAAGCTCTCGCCGATAGCAAAGTATACGAAAGTTACTCAGATGCAGTGCTTCGATCCTTTCCTTTTTCTGACATCCTTAACGAAATAAAGCAATTACTCGGAACCTTGGGACTCAAACGTCTCGTCATTTTCTTTGATGATTTTTCCGAGATTACTTGGTCCGATCAGCGACTATTTGTGGATGTTGTTCTTGCTCCGCTCAATAATTCAAGTGATGAACGAGTTAAGCTCAAGATTGCTGGATACCCAGGGCGTGTGTATTATGGCCGAATTGACCCAGGTAAGGTCGACACGGTTTGCTTAGACTTCGCCGAATTGTACAAAAGCCATGATATTCAGTCAGCTGAGGTGGCAGCAATAGACTATACAGCCAGGCTCCTTTCACACAGGTTTCAGGCTTTTCATCTAGATATTAGAGATTTTTTCGCGATGCGCGCCGGTTTCGATGAATCTATGCGGGTATTGTTTGAAACGACCTTTAACGTTCCTCGACTGATGGGGTATATTCTCAAGTACTGCCATCAAGATAGCGTCACCAAAGGTCGTCGAATCACACCAGCGGATATTAGACTCGCATCTCAGAAATACTACGGGGAGGTTTTGGCAAAATACTTTGATAGAAGAAACCGTTACGCGCTAGAACCTTTCGAGAGGAAACTTGATCGACATAACCAACAGGAACTTCTCAACACGATTTTGGCGGGAGCACGTGAAGTGCGGCGCGGTATCCTCGTGGGCGAAGTTGGGGGTAGCTACTTCACTGATGTTTCGAATCCCCCTGTCAGCCATTTCTCTGTTGACCCATCTCTGGAGAGAATTCTCTCATCTTTAGAATTGAACTTCTTTGTCACGCGGTATCACCAAATGCGTGACAAAGACGGGAAGGACGTTTCTATTTACGCACTTTTCTATGGATTGTGCGAGAATGAGCGCCTTCCGTGGGGATATCCAACGGGTCGCCGGGATGACCGGAGCTACTTTGTACAGCGGTGCTTTAACTTCAACTCCATAATTCATGAGTTTTTGGCAAAGCACGAAACAATTCGCTGCGCAAATTGTGGTGCGGCCTTTTCGATGGATAAGCTCAATGATTTTGAGTATTTCAAGTGGAAGTGTCCTGAGTGTGACGATGGACGATGCTCTGTTGTCCGGCTTGGCGATGAGTACAAACAGGAAATAGCCAACCTCGACAAAGCACTAATGTTAGAAGAAGTGGAAATCAATATCCTTGAAGTTCTCAATCAGGAAAATCGTCGCATGCGAGCCAAAGAAATCTCATCTTTTATGGATGTGACCTATCAACTCATAGGCAAACGCACAGCAAAGCTTCAAGAGTCGGGTTTAGTTGAAAAGGAGCAGGAAGGCACGGTCGTGAAAAGTGCTATCACAAAGAAATCTAAAGACGTCTACTTTTCAAATTGATGCTCAAGCGAACAAAGGAATAAATAAATAGGGACGTCCATGAACTTAGACATAAATGGAAACGGTTCTCTTTATTAATTGCTCAACAAGCCGTTAAGCCGTCGCATCCTCAAAGGCTGCTCCGGCCCAGCTTTTCGTTACCCCCTGGTCGCCAATACTTGCAATAGTCCGGATGGTAACACCGGCTTTCCTTACTTGTTCATCTTGTAACATTCAGTTATACTTCCCTCATGAAATTATACACCTTGATAGACCATACCGCCGATCTGGGCATTGAAGTCACAGGGCGGACGAAGAGGGAGTTATTTACGAAAGCCGCATTGTCTCTTATGGACATTGTGGTTGAAAGAAAAGGAACGCTGTCCGGCGTGAAAGAAAAAACGCTCACCGTGGAAGGTGCAGGTCCCGCGGATTTGCTGATTAATTTTTTGCGGGAGATTTTGTATCTTTTTAACGCAGAGGCTGCGATCATCGGGAAGTGCGAAATTACAAAGTGCGGTAATAAGACATTAGACGCAAGATTATGGCTTGAGTCATACAATAAAAAGAAACATGTGATGAAGACAGAGATCAAAGCCGTTACGTATCATGGGCTGAGCGTGGAAAGAATTAAGAAGGGCTGGAGAGCAAGAATTATTTTTGATGTATAAAACAAGATTTGTGCTGACGTCATGCCGGCGAAGGTGTCACGCAGTGACGGAGGTGGATAAAATTTACGTATGTTTCGAAAATTCCACCCCCTGCCCCCGCCAGCGGGGGACATTATGCGCGTTCTGATATTTGGAGTTATTTTGAGCATTAATCATGAATGAGATCAAACTTGAAAAGATAGATGACAATCGGTGGTTGCTGCCTCAGACAGGCCAGATGCGTGTGCCGGGGATTATTTATGCCAATGAAAAAATATTTGATCTGCTTAAAAATGATGAAAGCGCCAAGCAGGTGGCCAACGTGGCGCATCTGCCGGGCATCGTAAATTATTCGCTGGCCATGCCCGATATTCACTGGGGCTATGGTTTTCCCATCGGCGGCGTGGCGGCGTTCGATCTGGATACGGGTGTGGTCTCGCCGGGCGGCGTGGGCTATGATATCAACTGCGGCTGCCGCCTGATGGCCACGAACCTGACACTCCCCGACATCAAAGACAAACTCAAAGATTTAACATCCGCTTTGTATCAACATATTCCGTCTGGGGTCGGGTCTACAGGCTATGTTAAACTATCCGGGAAAGACCAGAAAAAAGTGCTCGAAGAAGGCTCGCGATGGGCGGCGAAGGCAGGTTTTGGATCGGTTCAGGATTTGGAAACAACCGAAGACGGTGGCTGCATGAGTGGCGCCGATCCGGAGCAGGTCTCGGCACGGGCCATTGAGCGGGGCAAGCAGCAGTTAGGCACCCTGGGTTCCGGCAATCACTTTCTGGAGATAGAAGTCGTACAGGATATCTTTGATGAAGCGGCGGCGCAGGCGTTTGGTTTACACAAAGGCCAGATCGTTGTCATGATTCACACCGGTTCACGCGGCTTGGGATATCAAATCTGTGATGATTATCTGGCGCTGATGGTCAAGCATCAGGCTGAAACAGGCATTGCCTTGCCGGACCGGCAACTGGCCTGTACCTATCTGGCATCCCAGAGGGGACGCAATTACCTGGCTGCCATGGCCTGCGGAGCTAATTACGCCTGGGCCAACCGGCAAATCCTGATGCATTCCACCCGCGAAATATTTGAAAAATCATTGCGGCTGTCGCCGCGGGAATTGGGAATGCACCTGGTTTATGACGTCTGTCATAACATCGCCAAAATAGAATCTTTCAATATTAATGGGGTTTTGAAAAAACTCTGCGTGCATCGCAAAGGCGCAACACGGGCCTATCCCGCAGGTCATGAAGCGATACCGGCGCGCTATAAAAGCGTCGGTCAGCCGGTGCTGATTCCCGGCGATATGGGAACAGGTTCTTATGTGCTGGTCGGACAGGAAAAAGCCATGCAGGAAACCTTCGGCAGCGCCTGTCACGGCGCAGGCCGCGTAATGAGCCGCACCCAGGCCGTAAAGCTTAGCCGGGGTCGTTCCATCAGCCGGGAGCTTGCCGATCAGGGTGTTTTGGTGATGGCCGGCAGCAAAGGAACTCTTTGCGAGGAAATCCCTGAAGCATACAAAAATTTAAATGACGTTGTGCAGGTGGTGCATGATGCCGGCATTGCGACGAGAGTTGCAAGGCTCAAATCCATTGCCTGTATAAAAGGGTAAGGGAAAAATGCTGTTCGATTTGACTTTTTTGCCAAGCCAGCATAAGAAGTCTGGAGAATAAAAACGGGAGAACAACATGACTGAAATTCTTTTTGATGAAAACGAAGACTGGGAAAAACGAATCCTGTGCAGCGATGAATCCTGTATCGGCACGATTGGCCCCGACGGCAAGTGCAAGGAATGTGGTAAGGCCTACGCTGGTGTTCTCCCCGACGGTTTTTCTGAAACAAGAGAACCGGTCCAGTCTACGGACGCCCAGCCGTCAGTCATTCCATCAGAAAGTGATTCTGACGACGATTGGGACAAAAGAGTGTTATGCAGCGACGGCGCCTGCATCGGCACCATCGGCCCGGACGGCAAGTGCAAGGAGTGTGGAAAAGGGCTTTAGTCAGAAATAATCGGACCAACGGACAACACCCATCGCTACGTTAACGCTTCGCGTGAAGGATCATAAACAGAAATAATAAGGATCTCCTTGGTGTGTCCGTGCTAACGGATGACCACGTCGGAAACCGTGAACTCGTGACGGTTTTCCCAGTAACCGGCCACACCAAGATACCCGGGGGCTTTCTTTAAAGGAATCGGCACATCTTTGTGGATGGCTACATTGTCTATGAAAAAGCTGAAACGCTTGTTTTTGTAAATGATGCGGACCGTATGAGGGGTATCCGGTTTGAAAAATGGAAGATGGTTTTGCCGACCAACCCAGGTTGCGCCCCGGTAA
This sequence comes from uncultured Smithella sp., assembly GCA_964547345.1. GTDB lineage: Bacteria > Desulfobacterota > Syntrophia > Syntrophales > Smithellaceae > UBA8904. The sequence continues at coordinate 4,453 of CAZJMX010000030.1, forward strand.
AGGTTGCCGATTCTTATCCAGCTTTGATGTCCATCACCCCGGGTGCCCGGATCTTCGATTTTGTAGTTGATGATAATTCCGTCGTCCCAGAAGTCGGAATTAAGGGAACGATTCCCATAAAGAATGAAAATCACTTCATAATAATTTGACCCGTCTCTCCCCTTGGTCGTATAGGTAAATGTAACATCGGTCTCGTCGGGCAGTGTCCGCTCAAACCAGGCGATGGCATCTTTAGGGTATCCCACATTGCGCAGGTTCACTCCTTCCAAAAGCCAGTAACGTTCATCATAGTGCCAGCGAGCCCTGGTGGAGGCGCTTGACTCCGGTCGTCTCTCCGGTGCGCTTTCTGAAGGGGTGGACTTAACCTTACCGCTAAAGAGATTTTGGATCAGCTCCTGGCTTAAGTTGGTCAGTAAATTAAGATCGTTGCCGGTGACGTTTCGTCCCAGTTTAGCCTCTCCGGTTTTGACATCAATCATGCGGGAATTGATCGTATAAGAAGTGCCTATTTTAACCACAGAACCAATGATGATAAGATCGGCGCCGATAATCTTGCCGATCTGCACGGCGCTTTTGTCGTCGATGAGACCGGATTTTTGCAAAGTCTGTTCAGAGAGAGCCCTGTTGATCTGGGCTCTTTCCACAACCCGGTAGCCTTGCGTTCCGACAAGCTCGGTCCTGATGATTTCCGCCACGGCCTTGCCCAGATGCTCTTCCGTGCCGATACTTTCAAAATCAAGAATGGCCACCGTGGCCTTGTCCTTAGCCATGGAGACCCCGTGTAAACTGATAATCATCAGGAAACTAAGCAAAAAGATCGTATGTATTTTTTTCATGACAATACTCCTTTTTCCGTTTTATCCCGTTGGTCATCAAAACAAGACATCCTTCCTATCTTTACATTTTTCGATATGGATATTTCTCCGGCATCCGTTTTCGCGAGGGTGGTTTTTCTATAAGTGGATTAGCTCTATCCACTATTTGATTTGTAGAGGCGGGATTTCCCCGCCTCTACAAATCAAACCTGACTGCCTATAGCCTAAGAGGCTTTTGTTACTTCCCCACCCACTCCCAGATCGCTGCCGCGCCCTGGCCGTGGCCGATGCACATGCTCTCTACGGCGTATTTTACGCCGTAGAAAGGCATTTCGTGCATGATGGTTGTGGCAAGTCTTGCGCCGGTGCAGCCCAGTGGATGGCCAAGCGATATGCCGCTGCCCTTGGGATTAAGCAGCTTGTGATTGCGGATGCCCAGTTCTTTGGTGCAATAGACAGCCTGTGCGGCAAAAGCTTCGTTCACTTCCCACAGGCCGATGTCTTCTTTTTTGAGACCCGCTTTGGCAAGCGCCTTGGGAATCGCGAGAGCCGGGCCGATGCCCATGTAAGCCGGATCGACGCCGACAACGGCAAATTCGACCAGTCTCATTTTAGGTTTAAGGCCGAGTTGGTCGCACTTTTCCTTGCTGGCTACGATAACACAGGCGGCCGCGTCGTTGGTCTGGCTGGAGTTGCCGGCTGTGACCGTGCCTTTTTCATCTTTGATGAAAACCGGTTCGAGCTTGGCGAGTGATTCCATGGTGGTGGAAGGCCTTATGCCCTGATCGCGATCCACCACCATCTTTTTGGTGGAGCCGTCTTCCAGCGGCACATCGACTTCAATGGGTAGGATTTCGTCTTTGAACAAACCTTTCTCAGTGGCCTCATGGGCTTTGGCGTGGCTTTCGACGGCCATTTCATCCTGCTCTTTGCGGGTGATGCCGTATTTGCGCGCGACCATTTCCGCCGTGTAACCCATCGAGACCATCTGCGGATCGGTAAAATCTTTCAGACGCGGGTTCGGGTCAGACATGGTGCCCATCGGGATGTGTGTCATGTGCTGAGCGCCGCCCGCCAGAATCAAATCCGCCCAGCCCATGTTGATTGCGGCGACAGCGAAGGCAATCGTCTGTAAACCGGAAGAACAGAAACGGTCAACGGTGCACCCCGGTACGCTGTAGGGCAGACCCGCCATCACGCCCGCTAAACGGCCGATGTTGGAACCCATGTCTTTCATCAGCGCCGTTCCGCCCCAGATGACGTCGTCGATCTGGTCCTTTGCGCCCTCGAGCCCCGCCCGAAGGAGTGCTTCATTCATCACCAGCGCGGACATGTCGTCGGCGCGCAGATTCGTAAACCATGAACTTTTCCCGGCCTTGGCAATGCCTGTCCGGACGCTTTCCACTATATAAATGTCTCTCATATATAAAAATCTCCTCAATAATTATTGTCATATTGTGTTGGGGTTGAAACTCAGGGAAGGCGCTTGGCGAGGGGCGCCTCCCCCGGTAAGAATCTAACGTACGACCAATGCCTCTTCCGGACAGGTGAGCACAGAGTCTTCCTCGCTCTTAATCAACTCTGCAAGCATGGACGCGCCGGGCAGAATATTGTTGGCGTAATAGCGTGCCGAAGCAATTTTGCCCGAATAGTAAGTGTAATCCCCTTCGCCCGGTTTCAGGCCGGCAACTTTCTTGGCGGCGATCAACGCCTGATCCATCAAACACATGGCCACATACACTTCGGCGAAAACAAACAAAGCCCGCTGAGCGAAAAGAGGGATGAGCTGGCGCTTGGTGTCCATATTGGCATACCAGGCATCATACGTTGCTTGCACGTCGGCTGCCGCCGCATAGGCTTTGGCCAGATTATTCATTTCCTTTTCAAAGCCGGGGAACTTCATATGGGAGTCAATGAAGTTTTTGATATCCTGCATCCAGGCTGCAAAGGCGGCTCCATCTTTCATGCGCATCTTGCGGCCGATCAGATCGTTTGCATGAATAAACGATGTGCCTTCCCAGATGGTGAGAATCTTGGAGTCGCGTAGATATTGCTCCACCGGATATTCCATCGTGTAGCCCACGCCGCCTAATACCTGAATAGCCTGAGAGATTACACCCAGACTGGCCTCAGATCCGTAGCACTTGACCAGTGGCGTCAGAATTTCGGCAAACGACGCATACTTTTTCGCTTTCTCCCGGTCCGGAGAGTTGCCTTCGATATCCAGATAATAAAAGCCTTTGAAGATCATGGCGCGGATTCCTTCTACATGCGCCTTCATATCCAGAAGCATCCGGCGGATATCTTCATGCTTGACGATGGGCACACGATCCGCGTTTTTGATGCCGAAGGGTCGACCCTGAATGCGCTCGGTCGCGAACTGCGAGGCGAAGTAGTAAGCTGCGGCTCCCTGCGTGTTGGCGTTGTGGCCTGTGCCGATGCGCGACTCATTCATCATGTGGAACATCATGGACAGACCCTGGGAAAATCCCTTCGCGTCGGGTACGGGTCCGAGCAAGATGCCCCGGCAATTTTCTTCATCGCCGAAGTTAAGCAGTGCGGTTGCCTGCGCGTGCAGTCCCATTTTGTGTTCTACACCAACGGTGATGACGTCGTTGAAATCGCCCATCGAGCCGTCGTCGTTCACCCAGTATTTGGGAACAACGTAAAGGCCGATGCCGGCGGAACCTGCCGCGGCGCCTTCCGGACGCGCCAGCACCAGATGAATCGTATTTTCGCACGTACCCTGATCACCTGCGGTGATGAACATCTTGGTGCCTTTGATTTTCCAGATCCGGGGATCGCCGGTTGGATAAGAGCGGGTGATGATATCGCCCGTGTCGGAGCCGAAGTTCGGTTCGGTCAGACACATCGTGCCCTGCCAGGAGCCTTCGAGCATCTTGGGAATGAACATATCGTGATCTTTCTGGACGCCGAAACGCAGAATCAGATTGGCCGCGCCGGAAGTCAGCTTGACGCAGGACGTCAGCGCGGGGCAGGCGGCGGTATTCATTTCAGCGTTGGCCTTGTAGAGAACGAGCGGCATGCCGCCTTCTACTTTGATGCATTCGCTCGACGAGCCCCAGCCGTTTTGCTGCAAAAACTGGTAGGCCTCCTTAAAACCGGGCACGGCCGTCACAACGCCCTTTTCAAACTTGACGCCGATCTTGTCGCCCGGCGCATTGATGGGGTTGACAACTTCTTTCGCCACCTTGTAGCCCTCGTTTAAGAGCATGTCGATGTCGTCCATCGAAAAGTTGTCCTTGTAGCGGTCGCAGGCGAGGACTTCCTCGGTGGGAAGCCATTCCTTCAAAATAAACTTCAAATCCCGTACGTCATACTTGAATTCCATGATACGTCTTCCTCCAGCTATATTTTATTTTAACAACAAACAATAATGGGGCCTTGGTCATGCAAAGCCGCGGTTTATTCATACATCACTGTCAGTAATTCCAGAATTTTGGACTGGCTGGGCGATGTCGGATCCGTCGCCATGTTCACAGCGTCGCGTGATGTATAAAAAGCGATTTCCTTGAGGGCTTCCTTTGAGATCCCGTAGGATTTGAGGCGCAAGTCAATATTCAATTCGCCATAAAGCCAGCGCAGGCTCGCTTCCAGATCGTTGGATCGGTTGATCAGATAAGCCATATCCATGAAGGCGTCCTTGCAGGTCTCTTTGTTGGCCATGACAAATCCCAAAAGGCCGAAGATGGCGGCACGGCCGTGCGCCAGGTGATAATGTGCGCCAATCGCATGGGTGAGCGCGTGGCCGATTCCCAGGCCTTTGAGAAAGGCCAGACCGCCGCAGATGGCTGCCATGCACATATCCGTTCGCGCGTTCATATTGTCAGGTTCTTTGTAGGCCGTGACCAGACTGCGGCCTACAAGCTTAACACCGTAGAGCGCCATGGATTCGAAATAAGGATGATAAGGCGTGGCGAGCGACACACTGCCTTCAATACAGTGCGACAGAGCGTCGATGCCGGATTCGATGGTCAGATTCGGCGGCATGGTTTGGGTGAAAAGCGGGTCAATGACGGCCAGCTTGGGAATGAAATGGTTGCTCATCAGAATAAACTTTAAATCCCTGGCCTTGTCGGTCAGAACCGCGCAGGGATTGACTTCGCTGCCGGTGCCGGACGTGGTGGGGATGCAAATGATCGGCGGGAAAATAGGCTTGATTTTTCCGCCACCGCCCACGAGGCCTTCGTATTCGCGCAAATCGCCGCCATGTGTCACGCGCAGGCCCAGCGTTTTGGCGGTATCGAGCGAACTGCCACCCCCCAGGCCCAGGATGCCGTTGCAGCCTTTTTCTTTATAGAGCTTTCCTGCCCGTTCAATGAGTTCAATGGGCGGATCCGGCTCAACTTCGGCAAAGATTTCCGTTTCAATGCCGCTCTTCTTCAAGATGTCTTGAACTTCCGCCGCCCTGCCGCTTTTGAACATAAACGGATCCGTCACGAGAAAGACTTTCGTTACTTTCAAGGCCTTTATCTTTTGACCCATATTCTTCGCGACGCCTTCGCCCATTAGCACGTCGGGCATCGGCGGAATGCGAATCTCCCGGACTTTTTGCTTTTCTGTAAACGAATCGAGTCCACTCCACAAATTTTTAATTTCCGTTTCGTTCACGTCAAAAACGGAGTGGGTCGGGGCGATCAGTTCCTCGCGGAAGAAGGCTGGAATCTCTGTGTCGATTTCGCTGAATTGCGCTTTTGTATTGAACGCCAGTTGGTCGCGGAGCAGTTGTTTGGCGACATTCATCACATCATCATCCGTCATTTCCAAACCGAAGCGGGCGTTCATCAGTTTAGCGAAAAACGGATAAACGGGTTCGCCGCCGGGAACTGCGTTCAGACAGTAACCGAACGCGTCGCAGGCGGATGCTTTGATCTGCGTTTTAAGGGAGGTTTCGATCTGCTCGTTTTTATCTTTTGGCAGTCGATACGTAAGACCCGCCGTGTGATCCGCGCCCATCGGGCTTGAAAAATACGTCACGCCCGTTCCTTTCACCGCGCGTGGATCATGCGCGGGCAGAGCCTGTCCCTTGAAGGCCGGGACGCGATCCACATTGAGATGGCGGGCCGTGGTTACCACGCCGCCCCCCAGCGCAAATCCCAGCGGGGTTTCTTTTTCAATTTCATGAAGCAGGGCGGTCGCGCCTTGCTCGTCGCCCCAGTTCATCAGGCCTGCTTCGGCAGCCACACCCAGAGCGCTGCCGGCTTCGATGGCATCGATACCGATATCGTCGCACATGAATTTCAGTCGTGCGATGGCATCGTTGTCGGTGATGCCCAGATTGGTCCCCAGAAGGGCGATGGTTTCGTATTCATAAGCCGCGCAGATTTTCTTGCCGTCCTTGTCCGGATAGATAATCGAGCATTGCACGAGGCATCCCGGCATGCAGCCGTGCATCTTGCCGCCCCGCTCAAAAAGAATTTTCTGGATGTTGTTGCCGCTGACTTCCGTGAAATTTTCGGGACGGCCCGAGCGGTAGTTCATGGCCGGCAGCGTGCCGTGGCCTGCGGAGTTGTTGATCGCAAAAGGCGTTCCGAAACGTGAATACAGGCTGATGCTGACATCGTGTTTCAGAACATCCGCCCAATCGCGGACGGTTTTGCGGAAAGCTTCCGGATCGGAAACGGCGATCTGATCCGTGCCTGCGGGATCGAGGATGATGGCCTTGAGACCCTTGGAACCCATCACCGCGCCCAAGCCTCCGCGTGCGGCGTTGCGTGACGGATCGCCGAAAATGTCGGTCAGCGATACGGACGCACCTTTGTATTGGCGCTCACCGGCAAGCCCTGTGCAGATGACGGCGACCTTGTCGGAATATTTTTCATGAATCGCGGAAACCAGATCATAATTTTTCATGCCGCGATATTCTTCGGCTGAAACCAGTTCGGTTTTATCTTTGGTGATCACCAGACAATATAGTTTGCCGTCATTTGGCGCCTGCTCAAAAACAATTGCGCGAAGACCCAGACGATCGAGATATTGTCCGGCCGGTCCTCCCGAGTTGGCTTCTTTGATCCCTTGCGTGAGCGGGCTTTTTGCACCGACGGATACACGCCCCATCTGCGGTGCGCGCGTGCCGGCCAGCGGGCCGCAGGCAATAATCAATTTGTTTTCCGCGCCCAGCGGATCGCAAAGCGGAGGGACTTCTTTATTCAGGATTTTGGCGATAAGCGCACTACCGCCCAGGTAAGTCCAATCTGCTGGAAGATTTTCGAATGATGCGGATTGAGTGTTCATGGATACGCGTAGGATTTTCATTGAAGCCCCCTTGTAATGAACGAATATTGTTTTTCCGTAACGCCGGAGTATAATGAAGAAACAAGGGGCAAGTCAATTAAATAATAGGAACAAGGAACAAGGACAAAAGAAGAAGATACATGAGGCGGAGCGGCTTTGACGCGCCCCGCCTCATATTTGCTAATCGTACATCTTTGTGAGTAATTCAAGAATCTTAGACTGGCTGGGTGAGGCGGGATCGGTCGCCAGATTGACGGCTTCACGCGACGCATGAAATGTAACCTGCTTTAAATCCTCTTGGGTGATTCCATAGGTTTTAAGGCTGATCTCAACACCAAGTTCCCGATACAGCCAGCGCAGGGCTTCTTCCAGATCACTGGAGCGATTGATCAAATAAGCGATATCCTGAAAGGACTCTTTGCAGGTTTCTTTGTTGGCCATCACGAATGCAAGCAAACCGAAGATCACCGTCCGGCCGTGCGGCAGTTTGTGCTGAGTACCCAGCGCATGTGAGATGGAATGTCCCGAGCCCAATCCCTTGAGCAGCGCCAGGCCGCCGCACATGGACGCCATGCACATATCCATGCGGGCTTCGATATCATCCGGATTTTTAACCACCTTGATCAGGCTGCGTCCTATCAGCTTAATGCCGAAAAAAGCCTTGGATTCATAATAGGGGTGATAGGCTTCAGCCAGGCAGACACTGCCCTCAATGCAATGAGCCAATGCATCGATCCCGGATTCAATAGTCAACGATGCCGGCATGGTTAGCGTCAAGAGCGGATCAACCACCGTAAGCTTCGGCAGTAGATTATTGCTCATCAAAATAAACTTGAGATCTCTTTTTTTGTCGGTAATGACCGCACAGGGATTGGTTTCACTGCCGGTTCCCGATGTTGTGGGAATCAGAATCACCGGCGGAAAAACGTCTTTGATTTTTGCGCCGCCGCCGATAATGCTTTCGTATTCTCGCAATTCCCCGCCGTGACTGACCCGCAGGCCGATCACTTTTGCGGTATCCAGCGAACTGCCGCCCCCCAGGCCGATAATTCCGTTACAGCCATGTTCTTTATAGAGCTTTCCTGCCCGTTCAATCAGTTCAATGGGCGGATCAGGTTGTACTTCGGCAAACACGAAAGTTTCGATGCCGCTTTTCTCCAGTATTTTTTTGACCTCTTCGGCGCGTCCGCTTTGCAGCATAAAAGGATCGGTGGCCAGAAATGCTTTTGTCACCTGGAGCTTTTTGATTTTCGCACCCATGGCTTTGACCACGCCCTTGCCCATCAGGAGATCAGGGGACGGCGGAATACGGATTTCATGGATTTTTTCCTTTTCCCGGTAAGCATCAAGGCCTTTCCATAGATTTTTCACCTCTTCCTCATCCACATCAAAAACAGCACTGCTCGGTGCAATGAGTTCTTCGCGGAAAAACGCGGGAATTGTCTTGTCGATTTCGCTGAATTGCGCCTTTGCGTTAAAGGCCAGCTGATCGCGCAACGTGTCTTTGGCGGTGTCCATGACGTCATCAGGCGTCATATTCAGACCAAATCGCGCGTTCATGAGATCGGCGAAAAAGTCGTAAAGGGAGGCGCTGCCCGGAACGGCATTGAGGCAATAGCCGAATGCATCACAGGAGGCCGCTTTAATTTGTGTTTTGAGCGACGTTTCGATTTGTTCTTTCTTTTCCTTGGGTTGGCGGTAGGTCAAACCGGCCGTGTGATCGGCGCCCATGGGCGATGAAAAATACGTGACGCCCGTTCCTTTCACCGCGCGTGGATCATGCGCGGGCAGAGCCTGTCCCTTGAAGGCCGGGACGCGATCCACATTGAGATGGCGGGCCGTGGTTACCACGCCGCCCCCCAGCGCAAATCCCAGCGGGGTTTCTTTTTCAATTTCATGAAGCAGGGCGGTCGCGCCTTGCTCGTCGCCCCAGTTCATCAGGCCTGCTTCGGCAGCCACACCCAGAGCGCTGCCGGCTTCGATGGCATCGATACCGATATCGTCGCACATGAATTTCAGTCGTGCGATGGCATCGTTGTCGGTGATGCCCAGATTGGTCCCCAGAAGGGCGATGGTTTCGTATTCATAAGCCGCGCAGATTTTCTTGCCGTCCTTGTCCGGATAGATAATCGAGCATTGCACGAGGCATCCCGGCATGCAGCCGTGCATCTTGCCGCCCCGCTCAAAAAGAATTTTCTGGATGTTGTTGCCGCTGACTTCCGTGAAATTTTCGGGACGGCCCGAGCGGTAGTTCATGGCCGGCAGCGTGCCGTGGCCTGCGGAGTTGTTGATCGCAAAAGGCGTTCCGAAACGCGTGTAAAGGCTGATGCCCACATCATGCTTGAGGATTTCGGCCCAGTTCCGGACTGTTTGCCGGAAGCTGTCCGGATTGGTCATTTTGACCTGTTCGCTTCCCGCCGGGTCGATGACAATCGCCTTGAGCCCCTTGGAGCCCATAACAGCCCCCAGGCCACCGCGCGCCGCGTTGCGCGATGGGTCGCCGAAGATGTCCGTGAATGAGACGGATGCACCCTTGTATTGGCGTTCCCCGGCAATGCCCGTGGAAACGATGGCAACCCTATCCCCGTATTTTTCCTGAAGAGCGGACGCCAGTGCATAATTTTTCATCCCGCGATACATGTCGGCGGGTAAAAGCGCAGCTCCATCCTTATTAATATAGAGACAGTAAAGTTTATTGTTTTCCGGTAAGTTTTCCAGAACAAGGGCGCGGATATTGAGACGGTCGAGAAACTGACCGGCAGGCCCACCGGAGTTGGCTTCTTTGATGCCCTGGGTCAGCGGGCTTTTCGCGCCGACGGAGACGCGTCCCATTTGCGGAGCGCGCGTTCCGGCCAGCGGACCGCAAGCCACAATCAGTTTGTTTTCGCGTCCCAGCGGATCACAAAGCGGCGGAACTTCTTTGTTCATGATTTTGCCGATTAACGCACTGCCGCCCAGATAAGCCCACTCCTTGGGAATATCCTGGAAAGTGATTTGTTCATTGTTCATGGATATGCGAATAATTCTCATTAATTTCTTCCTTTTTCTAATAATAACAAATGGTTTGAACGGCCGCACCTATCGGTAAAAGTGGCACAGGCCAATATAATAATTGACACATTTCCGCGGCTGGAAAGTGAGTATGCCATTTTAAGAAATAGTATCTTTGGGGGTTAGGAATGATTTATCCTCCCGGCAGTTTCCGGCCGCCGGGAGGATAAAAAAGAGCTTATTTCTTTTCTTCCTTGATGCCGGCGATCTTCTTGGCCAGTTTTTTCTTTTGTTCCAGATTGCCCTGGCGGGCGATCATGATGCGCTGCGCCTGTGGCGACCCCGCGCCATGCATCGATTCCGTCCGGTACCCTACCGCCGCCGTGCCGAGTGTGAGGTTTTCCACCAGTCGCATGACGCGCGCGCGGTCTTCACAGGAAACATTGGCGTTGCCCTGCATGTATTTTTCCAGAACTTTGCCGATTGCGGGATTTGCGAAATCCTGCTCGGAAGGCATGGTGACCATCATGCCGCCGGCGATATCTTCGGCCAGACGACAGATTTCATAGGGGAAACGTGTGACATTCTGCTTGCAGACATTGGCCAGAAGCAAGTCGATCAGATACGTGCCGGAGGCCGTTTTGTGGCCCTGCGCCGAGCAGGCAATACCGCAGGAGAACAGCGTTTCATTCAGATGCGTCATTTCGATGATCTTGTCCTTGACGTGGGAGGCCTTGGCTGCGCCGTTGTAGTCAGCCGCGAGCGCCGCCGCGCCGATTAAAACATCGCCGACACCGACCTTGCAGCCGCCGTAGCTCTGGCGATGATAGCCTGCAAAGCGCTCAACCAGCATGCCACTGAATTCAACTTCACCGCACATGAGGACGTTTTCCCAGGGAATGAACACATTGTCGAAAACCATCAGCGCTTCATGGCCGCCGAATTCGTGGTTGCCTACGTCAATGGTTCCGCCTTCCAGTTTTCGGGTGTCGCAGGACTGACGTCCGTAAATGTAAAAAATGCCTTCCGCATCCGCGGGACAGACAAAAGAAACAGCATAGTCCGCATCATCTTTACTCATGGCGATTGTCGGCATGACGAGAACCCAATGGGAGTTGACCGCGCCGGTCTGATGGGCTTTTGCGCCGCGTACGACGATGCCCTTATCGTTTCTCTCCACGACGTGGACAAACATATCCGGATCGGCCTGCTGATGGGGGGCTAAACCGCGGTCGCCCTTGACGTCCGTCATCGCTCCGTCCACCGTCAGATCCTCTTTTTGAACCATTTTCAAAAAGTTGATGAAACGCTCATGATATTTGGTGCCGAGTTTCTGATCCATTTCGTACGTGGTGCTGTCCACCGCGTTTGCGGCATCCATACCCACGCAGCGCTGAAAGCAAGAACCTGTTTGCTGACCCAGCAGGCGCTGCATTTTGACTTTTTTCACGAGGTCTTCCGTGCTCTGATGAAGATGCGTGAAACGGTTAATTTTTTCTCCAGTCAGGTGCGATTTGGCCGTCATCAGGTCTTCATATTCCGGCTTTTGTGCCAGTTCATAGGTTTTTTTGACGGAATTCATGGAAGGACGAATGATCGGGTTATCCACCCAATTTTTCACCAGCTCTCCCATGAGGTAAATTTTGAAATTCATTTTGCGCAGACTATCTTCGTACTGCTCCGGCGTTTTAAGGGACATTTTGAATCCTCCTGACATTGTGATCGGTATTTGCCACAATGATTTTTGATGTAATGAGTTTAATTTGCTTACGTTGTGCCTATTGTCAATAAATGAAATCGGGAGTTGCGCATGTGTAGCGCAACTCCCTTTGTAATCATGCAGGGAACAGTTTTGCCACCCTGCGGGTGGTCATGATTTTCCCCTGCGCTTTTTGTTATTAGAGAGCCTCCACAATAAATGCGTGGCCAGGACCACCGCTGGCGCAAAGCGACGCGCAGCCGAACTTCTTGCCGCGACGCTTGAGCTCATTAATCATGGTGATGATCAGGCGTGCGCCTGTGGCACCGACCGGATGGCCCATGCTGATGCCGGAACCGACGGCGTTGATTTTGTCGAGCGGGATCTTCAGTTCGCGGTTGCAGCCGATAACCTGGGCGGCAAAGGCTTCGTTGAATTCGAAATAATCAATATCATCCAGTTTCATTTTGGCGAATTTTAAAGCGTTGTGAACGGCCGGAACGACGCCCATACCCATGATGCGGGGCTCGACGGAGCCGGGGGCGGAAGAAACCACTCTTGCGATAGGTTTGAGGCCCAGTTCTTTTGCCTTTTCGGCGGACATCATGATCATACAGGAACCGGCATCGTTCAAACCGGAGGCGTTGCCTGCGGTGACGCTCCCGTCTTTCTTGAAGGCGGGTTTCAGTTTTCCGAGGGATTCCATGGAGGTATCGGCTCTGGGATGTTCATCGGTATCAAACATGACCATGCCCTTTTTTGTTTTGACTTCAACGGGAACGATTTCATCTTTGAACCAGCCATTTTTAATGGCGGTGCAGGCACGCTGATGGCTCATCAATGCCCATTCATCCTGCTCCTGGCGGGAAATCTTGTACTGGTCGGCAATGTTATCCGCCGTGACCCCCATGTGATAACCCAGAGCAGCATCCACCAAGCCGCCGATCTGGAGACTATCCTGGATTTTCTCGCCATCGTTTAGCCGGTAACCCTTGCGGGCGCCGAAGAGCAGATAGGGGGCGCCGCTCATGCTTTCCACGCCCACCACGGCGCCGCAATCGATTTTGCCCAACATAATCTCCTGGGAAAGTAATTCGGAGGCGCGCATGGACGAAGGGCACTGCTGATGAACCGTAAAGGCGAAAGACTCGACCGGCAGTCCAACGCCCAAGGCTACGTGACGGGCCGTATTGCCCGGGCCGCCTGCCTGATTGCACTGACCGGCAACCACTTCCTCAACCAGCTTTTTATCGATACCGGCCTTGGCGATGGCCGCATTTAAGACCGTAATGCCCAGCTGCATCGGGGTAAAGTTCGAAAGCGACCCCATATAATCTCCAATGGCGGTTCTGGCACCGCTGACAATAACAACTTCTCTCATAATATTATCTCTCCTGTTTTGTTATATTTTTGTGCTTTTGAAATAAGCATCAATTGCTTTGTATCAACATGCCGTTTTTGAATGGCAGTCAGTTTGCATAGCAGATATTGTGTCAAAAGTCTCTTTTTAAAATTTCCGCGCTTTTACCAATAATTGCCTTGGGAGGCAAGTAATTATTCGTATGTCGCAGCCAAAAATAAACCCCCATATTTCGAATTTCGAAGGGTGGGGGTTTGGCAACTGTTTACAATGCTTATTTCTCGCCCGCTTTACTGCATCGGCAGTTGAAAATGACCGGTGATTTATATTGAGAAACAAAACCCAGGGCATTGTTCTTGGCCAGTGTCGGATCGACGCGGTCATCGAGTTTTTCCAGCCGGAAGGTGTGTTTTTTTCCTTTGCCCGTGATACCGCCTGCGGCATTAATTTCTTTGACGGCCATATCAATGCCTTTTACACAATCCTGGCCTTATTCTGTGGCCGGACCGCTCAAAGGACCACTGAAACCAACGACGATTTCTTCGCTTGCGCAACTGGTGTCCATGCGGCAAATGCAAACACGACCATTGAACATAAAAACGCTTTCCAACTCTTCTGCAATATCCCCCTTTTTTTGATGCTGAACCTCTTTTCGTTTGTCCTGTTCACTAACTCGCGTGCCTTGCGGCACCGCTATTACATGCTGGTTGCTTGTATGTTGCGTCCTTACTATTTAGGGTCAGGCCTGTCAATAAAAATATCCATTGGCGGTCCCAATATTTGATTGACTTGTCTTTTCTATTTTCCTATACTGCCGCGCAATCAAAACAGTCATTTTCCCCGGGAAAGCACGGGAAGATATAATTCTTAAAACGAGGTGAAGTTATGGCACAAGAAATTAACATTGATACCTTTTACGACAGCCCGAACAATCTAGTGGACCTATTTGAGCAAAGCGTGGCCAAATGGCCGAACAACAAACTTTTCGGCGTGAAAAATCCTGCGTCCGGACAGTATGAATGGACAACCTACCAGCAGATTGCTGATCGCGTCAATAACCTCCGCGGCGCTTTGAAAAAACACGGCCTTGCCAAAGGAGAGTCCGTTGGCATCATCATCAACAATTGCGCGGAATGGTTTATTTGCGAACAGGCGGTTCACGGCCTGGGCGGTGTCTTCGTTCCCATGTATTTACAGGAGCTCCAGAAAGTCTGGCAGTACATCATCACCGACGCCACGATAAAATTCCTTTTTGTTCGCGACAGCAACACCTTTGAAAAAGTCAAGGATTTCAAAAAAGAAATTCCGACCCTGAAGGAAATTTTTATGGTCTATGGTGAGGGTGAAACCTCTCTGACGGCCTTGGAAGAAATGGGCAAGAAGAACCCGGCTCCCTCCATCAAACCTGCTTGGTCGGATCTGTGCAGCATCATATATACTTCCGGCACCACCGGAGATCCAAAGGGTGTTATGCTCTCTCATGGCAATATCACCATGAGCGCACGCGTTGCCGTTGATACTTTTACGCTCGATGAAACCATGCATGTCGTTGCGATTTTGCCTTGGGCGCACATTTTCGGCCAGAACGCCGATCTCCATAACTATATTTATTGTGGCGGCGGTGTTGCTTTTGCCGAATCGTTGGAAAAACTAGTGCAGAACTTCCAGGAAGCCAAGCCCACGGGGCTCTCCGTTGTTCCGCGTATCGTCAACAAAGTTTACGATACCATCATGCAGGGGGCTGCCGCCGATCCGGTCAAAAAGCAATTCTTCGACGCAGCCGTGGCGGTCGCAATTCAAAATAGAGATTTGCCCGAAAAAACAAAAGAGTTCCAGGACTATGACGCACTGGTCTTCTCACAGGTGCGCAATGTGTTTGGCGGCAATTTGAAATTTTTTGTCACCGGCAGCGCGCTTCTCAAACCGGAAATCGCCCTGTTCTTTAAAGATATCGGCCAACCCACCTACGATTGCTATGGCATGACGGAAACAGCTCCCACCATCAGCATCAATTCACCTAAATATGGCAACAAGTATGGCACCGTCGGTAAGCCGGCTCCCGGTATGCACGTTGTGATTGACAAATCACGCGTTGGCGAGGACAGCCCGGATGGTGAAATTATTGCCTATGGCGCGATGGTCATGATGGGTTATCATAACAAGCCACAGCAAACGGCGGAAATTATGATGCCGGACAAGTGGCAAGGTTTCCCCGGTATTCGCACCGGCGACCGTGGTAAACTCGACGAAGATGGTTTCTTGTGCATCACGGGTCGTTTCAAGGACGAATATAAGCTGGCTAACGGCAAGTATGTTCATCCGGAGGGCATTGAAAATGAAATCAAACTGCTTCGCTATATTTTGAACGTCCTGCTGTACGGCGATGGGAAAGACTACAATGTGGCCGTAATCGTCCCGGACTTTGCCGCGCTGAAAGCCGATCCCAATATGAAAGACTGGATCAAAGACACACTGGAAGAAACTCTGAAGAACGCCGATATGCAGGCCTATCTGACGAAAGATATCACGACTCACCTGCGCAAGTCGTTCGGCGGGTATGAAGTGCCGCAAAAATTCCTTTTCGTTGCGGAAGACTTCACCGTGGATAACGGCATGATCACCCAAACCATGAAGCTCAAAAGAGTCAATGTCATGAAGAAATACGGAGAACAAATCCAGAACCTATACAAATAAATCTAGAATAGTTCATCTTTGCCTGCATTCAAATCCCGCCGGGTCAACCCCGGCGGGATTTTTTATATGGGAATGATTGGCTAAAAAAAGCCGTCCGGCAAAATTTCTACCGGACGGCTTCAAAAATGTGAATCGGTTTTGACCTAGAAGACTTTCGGGAACAGCAGGTGCCGCTCGCGAGCGCTCTTCTCCAACTCCTCGCGGAATTTCGGATGGGCGACTTTGATGAGTTCCTCCGCGCGTTCCGGCTCCGACCGGCCATACAGATCAGCTACGCCATACTCGGTTACGATGTACCCGGCGTAGTTACGCGGGACAGTGATGCGTGAGCCCGGTTTCAGGAAGGGGACGATGCGCGAGATCTTGCCGTCGGTCGTGGTGGAGGGAACCAGATTAATGGCGCGTCCGCCCGGTGACCAGAAGGAGCCGATGGCGAAGTCGCACTGACCACCCGAGCCGCTGATCATGATGTCGCCGATACTCTCGGAGACGATCTGGCCTAAGAGGTCGACTTCGACTGAACCATTGATGGCCACGACATTATTCTCCGCCGCAATTGTCCACATACTATTGGTGTAGGCGGTGCCGTAGAACTCGACCATCGGGTTGTTTGCGCAGAAATCATACGTCGCTTTGTCGCCCACCGTGAATCCGGTGACAATCTTGCCGGTGTTGTTCTTTTTGTACTTTCCGCTGATGACGCCTTTTTCCACCAGTTCCTCGGCACCCGCCGGGACCATCTCGGTATGCACGCCCAGATCTCTCAGGCCGGAATGGGCCAGAAGCTTACTCACCATCATCGGCACCGCACCGATGCCGATCTGGATGCAGTCGCGATCTTTAAGCAGACCGACTACATTTTTCGCCATGGCGATCTCGATATCAGTTGCCGGCGGCGTGGGCATCTGGATCATCGGTTCGGCGTGCTCCACGAAAGCGGAAAACCGCGACACATGGAAGTTGCCGTCACCGTAAGTCCGGGGCATGTGCGGATTGATCTGCGCAATGATATGTCCGCCCGTCGCGTTCGCGTCGTCGAAGTTCTGCCTTGTCATGAATCCGTCGAGGCCCATGTTGACAAAGCCGTGCTCGTCGGGCGGGGTCACCTGCTGGATCGAGATGGTTCTGCGGAATTTGTGCCGCTGGCGATGGTTGCGGAACCGCACATAACCGTCCGAGGCGTTGTTCGGATAGAAGTTCGCGTATTCGCTGCGCGCGATCCCTTGCAGGATGGGGCTGCCCATAAAGCCTGAGATAATTCTAAACGTCTTTCTGTATTCAGGTTGAAAGATCTTGTAGGGCCGGAGGGTGAGGCAGTTGAAGTACTCGATGTCACTGAGCTCATCTTTGCGGTCGGCAACAGCGTCCATAAGCGCCATGGACGGCTGGCCCAATCCCAGCGGTGTGTAGATGGCGTCGCCTGATTCGACGAGCTGTGCCGCCTGTTGAGGTGTCATCAAACGACCTTTGTAAATCTCTTTCCAGTTTCCATGAGTTTCCTTTGGTAAATCCATGTTACTTTCTCCTTGCTTTTTCATTGAGGGAAACAACTTTTCTGCGGTTTGCTTTCCGCATCGGCAAGATTCCCACTGCCCTCATTGCCGCATGTTTACCTCATATCCCCTTGTTTCGAGGCCAATCCCGCAGAACAGTCTGAGGAATTCAGGACGGCCCCCGAATCTTATATTTCCGATCAGAGTGTAAGTTGGAAGGCTTTCGATGACTTTATCGAACGTCTAAACTACCGGACTCGGACAGTGACTTTAGATATTTTTTTCTGGCATCTTGCCCAGGTTTTCGCATAGACTGGTTTTCGGACGCCATACACCTTTAATAAGAAACGCGCATCACTTGTGCCGGAGTATAAGTAAAATCCCTTGATATGTCAATACTCTATGTGCTTCTAATATAAATTCATCCTTGGACGTACAGGATAATCGGAAAAATGAGAATTTCTGACCGGCGGTTATTTTATCGTTGACTTATTCGTTCTTTTACTTATAATGGCAGCAAAGTTTGACAATCCTGATCGCCCGTGACAATTCAAGTCATCCCATCTATTCGGGCGATCTAATTTCAGTAAATGACCCTTACCGGGTTGGAACTCGGTAGGGGTCATTCCTTTTGATGTAATTTTAATATTCATAGAATGAATCGTATGGTTTTTGCTCAGGCCGATAAAATATAAGGCTGGCCTCTATTGATATTCCTAAAAGTTATAGCTATCATTCTCTTATTACTCTTATGAATTTGCCTTTCGCGATGCGTATTGCTAAAAACAGAAACTTATTGAGAAGGAGGTCTCTTAATGAAAAATATTTTTTCTACCCGCACCGGGATTATTCTTGTCGGGGCGGTCATTGGCGTTGGCGCGGCGCTGTTGCAGTTTATTGGCAATCCGCCCAACATGGGTATTTGTGTAGCCTGCTTTGAACGTGACATTGCGGGGGCTCTGGGATTTCACCGGGTGGATGTGGTTCAATATCTCCGGCCGGAAATCATGGGCTTTGTTTTGGGCGCTTTCGCTGCCGCCCTCTTTGCCGGAGAGTACAAACCGCGTGGCGGGTCTTCGCCGCTGATCCGATTTTTTCTGGGCATCTTCGCCATGATGGGGGCGCTGGTTTTTTTAGGCTGTCCGTGGCGCACGCTTCTACGACTGGCCGGCGGCGATGGCAATGCGATTTTAGGGCTTCTGGGATTAATCTTTGGAATTTTTATCGGGATTCAGTTTTTAAAAAAAGGTTACAGCCTGGGGCGCTCTTATGCGCAAAGAAAAGCGAGTGGCTGGGTTTTTCCGGCTTTGATGATCGGCCTTTTCCTTCTTTTGATCTTTCAGGTCTCCTTCACGCCGGGTGGTCCCATTTTCTCAAGCGTTAAGGGACCCGGTTCTCAACATGCTCCGCTTCTTATCAGTCTCCTTGCCGGTCTCGTCATCGGAGCGTTGGCGCAACGCAGCCGGTTTTGCACGATGGGCGCGTTCCGTGACATGATTCTGATCCGGGATTTTCATCTGGCGAGTGGGGTTGCAGCTTTATTGATTTTTGCTTTTGCGACCAACCTGATAGTCGGCCAATTTAATCCCGGGTTTGAAGGCCAGCCCATTGCGCATACGAATCATGTATGGAATTTTCTGGGGATGACGCTTTCAGGTTTGGCGTTCGCCCTTGCCGGCGGGTGTCCGGGCCGCCAGCTTTTTTTGTCCGGCGAAGGCGACATGGACGCGGCAATCTTTGCGCTCGGGATGATTGTGGGTGCGGGTATTGCCCATAACTTTGCAATGGCCTCATCTCCAAAAGGCATTGGAGCCTTCGGCCCGGCAGCTGTGATCATTGGACTGATTTTCTGTCTGGTGATCGGATTTACGCAACGAGACAAGGCAACGGCCTGAACAAAAGCTGGAGGAAGATCATGACAACAAAACGCATTGATGCACGGGGTTTGTCCCGTCCGCAGCCGGTGGTTCTGGTCGACAAGGCCATCGCCGCAGCTGATATGGAACTGGAAGTGATTGTGGACAATGAAGTGGCGCGTGAAAATGTATCCCGTCTGGTGACGCGTAGAGGTTTGAAGGCTGAGGCTCATCAGGACGGCGCAGATATTATCATCATTACGAAGAAACCCTGAAGTCATCTTCGATTTTGACGGGCTGTTTAATACTTTCTGATTTCCCCCGGTATTGCCTTGACATCGGGTGAATACCGGGGGTAAACATTTTTCGCTTATGAATACAATTTATCTGGATAATGCGGCGACCTCTTTTCCCAAGCCACAGGCAATGATGGAAGCCATGGAAAAATATCAGCGGGAGATCGGCGCGAATCCCGGGCGCTCCGGCCACGGGCGTTCCATCGATGCGGGTCGCGTTCTATATGAAACACGCGAAGCACTGGCAACGCTTTTCAACATTGATGATCCGCTTCGGATCGCGCTCACCAAGAATTCCACGGAAGCGCTCAACATCGCGCTTCTGGGTTCACTGTGTCCTGGCGATCACGTGATCACCACCGGCATGGAGCACAACTCCGTCATGCGACCCCTGCGTCATTTAGAAGCCCAGGGTGTTTTGGTGTCCGTCACTCCCTGTTCGCTTAGTGGCGAGGTTGATCCTGACGACATCAAGCGAACGTTTCGTAAAAATACAAAAGTTGTTGTGATGACGCACGCGTCCAACGTGACGGGCACGATTATGCCGATTGAAGAAGTGGGAGCTTTGGTCCGGGAAAAGGGAAACGTGATGTTTTGCGTGGATGCGGCGCAGACCGCAGGCGTATTGCCCATTGATGTAGGGAAAGCGGGGATCGATCTGCTGGCGTTTACCGGCCATAAATCTCTCTACGGACCGCAGGGGACAGGCGGGCTCTATATCCGTAAGGGCCTGGACAAAAAGATCGCGCCGCTCATGATGGGCGGGACGGGCAGTCATTCGGAATTTGAAGAGCAGCCGGATTTCATGCCCGATAAATATGAAAGCGGAACACCCAACGCCATCGGTTTTGCCGGTCTCTTAGCCGGTCTGAGCTTTATTGCCAAGCAGAAGTTGGAATCCATTCGAGCCAGGGAAGAAAGCCATACCGCGCGTTTTCTCGATCAGCTAAAAGCGCTGGGAGACGATGTGATGATTTACGGCCCGAATGACGCATCTCGGCAAACCGCGGTCGTGTCTTTCAATGTTAAAAATATTTCGCCTTCGGATGCCGCATTATATTTTGAAGAAGAATACGGCATTCTGTGCCGTCCCGGCCTGCACTGCGCGCCGTCCGCGCATCGTACGCTCAGCACGATTCCACAAGGGACGGTGCGTTTCAGCTTTGGCTTCTTCACCTGCGCGCAGGAGGTGGATGCCGCGGCGCAAGCGATCGGACGTTTAATCCAAACGGGGAATCGCAGACTGACATGATGAAGCCCGAACCGACAGGCGTTGTTGTGTTTGAATCGGTCAGCCACGCGCTGCGCGCGGAGAAATTGATCAAGGCGGCGGACATATCCTGCAAGCTCATTCCGGTTCCGCGCCACTTGAGTTCCGACTGCGGCGTCTGTCTGCGCTTTGCCATTAAAGATTCGGAAGCCGTCAAAAACATTCTGATTCCTCACATCGATTTTTTTGAAATTCATTCGCTTTAAAATCTCCATAATATTTTTTATTGACAAATGGGTTTTATTTTCTTATTTAGTACGCTAAGTCGCAGGATGCGATGGTTTCACCGTTGAACCACTCAAAGCAAAAAGCTATTGGAACGTTCATTGTCGTCTGGAAAAGGCTAGGTTCTTAAACCGATATCCTCAGTATCGATCAGATTAAGCATCTGAAAGCTTTGGAGGTCCAGTGTTCGCGATAGATCGTCCGCCTGAACGCATCAACGACCAACGAATCCATCCAATGGGTTTCCTCCCGAAAGGTTTCTCCAATGCAGGCATTCACCTTTCAACATCCCAACATTTTCAAACGTTAATCCATACATTTGTCCAATCAGTTCCGCGTTATTTTCAACAACTATTTCTAAAGCTGTACCCGAAAACAACTAATTTTTTTGTCATTAACCGTCGCGCGCTCCCGGGCGTGGGTCAGCGCCGACTCTAGCGAAAAGAAGGGGTTCCCCCAAGGCCGGGAACTTTTCATAAGCGTAGTTATTGAAATAAAATTATTGATGACTTGAGGGTGAATAGGCATGTGGACTTATATTCAGAGTGTTGTCGTTTTTACTTTTGTGCTGGGTTCAATTTATCTTCTGATTGCCCTTGGTTTTTCTCTGATCTGCGGGGTGCTGCGGATTTTTCATCTCGGATACGCTTATATCTTCCCTCTCACGATATACGGCACTTGGATGTTTATGTCGGCGTTCGATTGGCCTCTGATCCCTTCCATTTTAGGCATGGTCGTGGTTCAATTTATTGTCTCCATCCTCATTTACAAAGGCATGATTAAAAAATATCTCGCAACCGAGGATGTTCTTCTGACGGCACTGCTCTTGGTGGGCTTGATTGTTGAGCAGGCGTGCAATTATTTTTATCCGGTTCAGGCGGGTGTTTATCTGGAAACAACGCTGATGGACGGCACGTTCCAATTCTGGGACGTGGTGGTGCCCAAGCAGCTGATGGTCGGCGCCGTGATCGCGCTGGCGATGACTGGCGCTTTCGTCTTCTTTTTCGTCAAAACAAAAACCGGTATGGCCATCCGGGCTTTGTCCCAGGATATTTATTCATCGAAAATTGTCGGCATTAATGTTGAAACGCTCTATATGTTTACGATGATGATCGTCCTTTTGCCCGTCATCATCGGAATGCTCATTGTCGCGCCGGTCTGGTCGATCGAGCCGGGCATGGGCGGGATGTATATG
Organism: uncultured Smithella sp.; assembly: GCA_964547345.1. Lineage (GTDB taxonomy): Bacteria > Desulfobacterota > Syntrophia > Syntrophales > Smithellaceae > UBA8904. Next base: position 26,602 of record CAZJMX010000030.1, read on the forward strand.
GTTACCGCGATCCTCATCGCAGTTTTAGGCGGTTTGGGTAACATTAAAGGCACGATCATGGCCAGTTTTTTAATCGGATTTACCCACGCCATCGTCTGTTTTGTTATTGGAGAGCCGCGCTTCATGAATTTGTCGGCATTGATTCTTGTCATGGTTATTTTGGTTATTCGACCCCAAGGCTTAGCAAGGAGTGAGTCGTTATGGTAGAAATGGAATTAAAGAGAGACCGCATTGTTATCCGGCTGAGAACAAAAAAGTGGGAATGGGTTCTGGAACCACGTTACTGGCGCAACACACTGATCTGGGTCGCCCTTCTTTTTATTGCTCCAACGGTATGCTACTTTGTCAGCCCCGGCCTGATCAATACGATGATTTCGGCCAATATCTACGCCGCCATCGCGATGCCCCTGGCGCTGATGACCATCGGTACGGGACGCATGAACTTCGGCCCTCAATTTTACATCGGTGTGGGAGGCTATACGGCTGCTCTACTCAGCATCGCTTACGGCTGGGGGCCGCTGACCACCCTACCGTTTGCCATTCTGATGACGATGATCGCGGCTTTTTTATTCAGCCCGCTGGTCATCATGGCGCGGGGTCTTTACTATGTCCTCCTGACGCTGCTTTTGCCGCTGGTTTTCCTGGAAGTGACCTTCATCTATACCGATATTTTCAAAGGCGATACCGGTCTGTTCGGCATCGTGCCGCTTTTGGACACCGGCAACGCCAAAAACAATTTTCTGATCATCGGCTATCTTTCCACGGTCATCATGTTTGCCTATTTGTGGGTTATCAACAAAGTGCTTAAGTCGCGCTACGGCTTGCTCATGGCGGCAATCAATGATGATGAGGACGTCGCTCATTCCATTGGCATCAATATCAACAAGGTTAAAATTATCGCGTTTGTTGCCGCCTCGACCATGGTCGGTATCATCGGATGGTTTTACGCCCATTACTTCAGTTCGTTTGCCGGCATTACTTATCTGCCGCTGACGTTTATGCTGAAGATTCTGCTGGTGCTGATGATCGGCGGACGAGCCCAGATTTTCGGCTGCGTGGTCGGCGGCTATTTTGTCTCTTTCCTGGAGATGCTGCTGATTCGATATATGGGGCCGATCCAGCCGGTGTTGTTCCCTATTATTCTGCTGGTTCTGTTGTTTGCTCTTCCGGAAGGTTTATTCGGCCTTTATCGCAAGCGCCGTTATCGCGAATATTTGCCAACCATTCATGTGCGGAGGTAACCATGACTCCATTAATTAAAGTGAGCAATCTGGTCAAACGTTTCGGGGGGATCGTGGCGGTCAACGATGTGTCCTTTGAAATTCACAAAGGAGAAACGCTGGGATTTATCGGTCCTAACGGCGCTGGTAAATCCACAGTGGTCAATTGTCTGACGGGTTATTTTCCCGCTACGTCCGGTAAAATTGAAATGAACGGTGTGGATATCACGCATATGAAGCCGCATCAAAGAGCGTATATGGGGCTTGCCCGCACCTATCAGATTCCGCGTCCCTTCCCGGAATTGACGGCGCTGACCAGTGTTCTGGCCAGTTCCATTGCCGGCAAAAAAAGGATCAATCAGAGTTTTCAGGACGCCATGTATGATGCAACGCATTATCTGGAATTTGTCGGCCTCTTCAGCAAACGCAATATCCTGGCACGCGATCTGACCTTCTACGAACTGAGAATGCTGGAACTGGCGCGCGCTTTGGCTACCACGCCCCAACTGCTGTTTATCGACGAGGTCATGGCCGGCCTCAACCCCGGCGAAGCCAAGAATGCCATCCATATGATCGCCCGGGCCAAAGAGCAATTCGGCGTCACCATCTTCTGGATTGAGCATGTCATGGCAGTTTTAATGGAAGCAGCCGACCGGATTGTCGCCATCAATTACGGCGCCAAATTAGCGGAAGGCACACCGGATGAGGTGGTCAATAATGATGATGTGATCGAAGCGTACCTGGGGAGAGGGTGGAGGGAATATGCTTGAAGTTAATGAACTGAGCGCGTCTTTCGGTGTCATTCCGGCGTTGCATGGCGTCAGTTTCAATATCCGGCAATCGGAAATTGTGACCATCCTGGGTTCCAACGGCACCGGGAAAAGTACGATTCTGAATGTGATTCAGGGTATGATGAAGCCTACCAGCGGCAGAGTAATTTTCCGTGATGAAGCCATTCAGGGTTTGCCGTCGCATAAAATTGTGGATCGAGGCATTGTGCAGGTTCCGGAAGGCATGAAAAGCTTTCCGTATATGACCGTCAGGGAAAATCTGCTGCTGGGCGCTTATCGGAAAACATCCTGGTCGAAGAGGAAACAGACGCTGGAATATGTGTACAGCCTTTTCCCTATTTTAAAGGAGAGATCCAATATGTCAGCAAGGCTGCTCTCCGGCGGTGAACAGCAGATGCTGAAAATCGGCCGGGGACTGATGGCTATCCCGCATCTTTTAATGGTCGATGAGCCTTCAATCGGTCTGGCTCCGCTTATTGTTGATAGTGTTTACGAAACTCTCGGCAAACTCAGGGAAACGGGGCTTACGATTTTACTCACCGAACAAAACGTGCTGCGTGCCCTGCAGCTGGCCGATCGCGGCTACATTATTCAGGAAGGAAGAATTGTGCTGGAGGGAAGCGGTAAGGATCTGATGAAGAACAATCTGGTGAAAAAGGCATATTTAGGGAGATAGCAATGGAAGATTATTTTTCTTATACGGCAAAACTTTTCAATCCCGACGAGGCAAGCCAAAAGCCCGAAGCGCTCAAAGGCATTCGGGTGCTGGATTTCTCTCACGTGATTTTCGGACCGATTGCTGCAAGGCTGCTTGCGGATTACGGCGCAGAAGTCATTAAACTGGAGTTGCCTTTTTACGGCGATCTCTGGCGGCCGGCGACCTACTGGGGAAAATACTGGAAGCACTCGAATCCGATCTGGCACAATATCACAAAAAATAAGTATTTTCTTTCGGTTAATCTCCAGTTGAAACAGTCCAAGGAGCTCATCTATAAAATGGCCGAAGAAGCGGACGTCGTCATTGAAAACTTCGCGCCCGGCACGGCGGATGCGTGGGGCATCGGTTATGAAAAGATATCACAGATAAACCCCAATATTGTTTTTCTGAGCTGTTCTACTTACGGCCAGTTTGGTCCGATGCGCTATTTTCCCGGCTGGGATCTTCTGGCCCAGGGCGCCAGCGGCGTTCTGACCTTAAACGGCTATCCGGATACGGATATTTATTACAAACTGCCGGATTATGTCGGGGATTTTGTTCCCGGCAATTTCGGAGCCATGGCGGTGTTAATGGCGCTTTATCACCGGAAGAAAACCGGCAAGGGGCAATATATTGATATGGCCCAAACCGAGGCCCTGATGCGTATGCTGTTTCATTACACCTATAATTCTGTGACAAAAGAGTCGATCGGGCGCACAGGCAACACGGATCCCACGATGATGCCTGCATCCATTTTTAAAACAGCTGATGACAAATTTCTGGCATTGGCTTGTGCAACAAGTGAGCAATTCAAGAATTTAACCGGCGCAATGAATATGCCTCAGCTGGCTGGTGATAAGCGTTTTGCAGAAACTTTGGAAAGATTAAAACCGGAAAACGCCAAAGAACTGACCAAGATCGCAGTAGACTGGGTTAAAACAAAATCCTGCGCAGAGATCATCAAGCTGGCCGACGAGAAGAATTTTCCGGCGGCGGAGGTGGCGGATGACTATATGATCGCCAATGAAGAGTGGCGTCGTAAGCGGGGAAGTGTGATCCTTTTCAAGGATGATATCTATGGCAATCTGGTAATTGCCGGTCCATCCGCCCAGTTAAGCGGGACGCCTTCGCGTACCAAGTGGCTGGCGCGGCCGCTGGGCTATCACAATCGGCTTGTGCTCAAGAAGTTTTTGGGGCTGTCGGAAGAGGAAATTCAGGAACTGGAAAAGAAAAAGGTTATCGGGACATTTGATGACAGGCCGGGTCTTAAACCGCCCGTTTATTACAACCTGAATGAGGATCCCATTTATAACTACGGAAAAGAGGTTAAGCGATGAGTCCCAAGGAAGAAATCTATACCCGGCATGGCGGGGGCGGTGGAGCGGATCGTGGTAGAATTCTCGCGGAAATGATGAACTCCGAAGGAAAACCGGAAGTACTCGACGACGTTTTGGTACTCGATTTAAGTTCGGCCAATTTCGCGGGGATTATATGCGCAAGTTATCTGGCTGAATTCGGCGCGGAAGTGATTAAAATTGAACCGGCCGAGGGAGATCCGGCGCGCCAGATCACGCCTTTTGGTGTTTCGGTCCAGGGCGTGGGAATTCCCTTCATGTTTGAAGGACGCAATAAACGATACATGACGCTCGACGTTAAAAACAATCCTGATGATAGAAGAACTTTTGCTAAGCTTGCCAAGAAAGCGACCGTGGTGATTGAAAGCTTCGCGCCCGGCGAGATGGACGGCTGGGGGATCGGATACCGTCAATTAAGTGTGGATAACCCGGGATTGGTTTATATCGCGCTTTCCGCATACGGGCAATACACGGATAAGGCCAAAGAATCCGCTAATATGCCGGATACGGATATTACCTCGCAGGCGGGATCCGGTTTACCCGCACAGATGGGCGGGACGCCCAATGAACAAGAACCCAATAACTGGCCTCTGCGCGGCGGTATGTGGGCGGGCTGGTACATTTCGGGATTGTCAGCGGCTGTTGGCGGTACGGTCGCCCTGATTCACCGGCAAAACACGGGGCAGGGGCAGATGGTAGATGTGGCGGGCATGGATGCTTATTCTTCCATGGTCGGCATGCCGGCCACTATCGGTTTTACCTGGGAAAAAGCGCGCCCGCGTATCGGGGTTCTGGATTTCATTTTGTATCCTTATGGACACTGGAAATGCAAAGACGGCTTTGTAGCGATCGCCGCGCCCCGTGATCATGATTTTCGCGCACTGCTTAAAATTCTCGGTCTCTGGGAACAGGAAGACGATTGGCGCTATTCGTCGGACCGCATCCCCGACATTCTGGAACAGGCGCTGCACCTGCATAAGATTATCGAGGAAAAAACGCTTCAATTCACCAGCGATGAGCTGGTTAAAATGGCTTTGAATTACAGCAAAAGATCCGCACGGTCCAAGTGGCGGGGTGGCGGCGTGCCGATTGTCATGAAGCTCATGACCCCGGAAGAGGCGATGGGAAACAAGCAGTGGCAGATCCGTAAGGCCTTTCAGGAAGTCGAGGATGAAAAACTGGGGAAATACACCATCAGCGCCAATTTTGTGAAAATGTCCGAGTCGCCTCCCCGCGTCAAATGGGTTTCATCGGAGATCGGTAAAGATAATGAATATATCAGAATAAAGTATCTGAGTGATTAGAAGGATCAAATATTCAACAGGCGTTTGATCGGACATTAAATAAGTTTTTAGAAGAGGAGGGGTAACATGACGAAGCGAGCAAGCAGGGTTCAAATGGTTGCTGTGACGGCATTGATGCTGCTGGTTGCAATCGCAATCGGTGCACCGTCCGTCTCATTGGCGCAGACAAAAGGAGAGCCGTTTGTAATCGGCTACATCGGCATGGTGGCCTCGCCCGGCACCCGGCCGTGTATGGATATCCAGAAAATGGCGGTGGAAGAAATCAACGCCATGGGCGGCATTCTGGGACGGCCGGTCAAGTATGTGGTCATGGATAACAAGGGCGATACGTCTCTGTCTGTAGAGGCGTTTCGTAAATTAGTCATCGATGACAAGGCCAAGTTTATTTCAGTGGAAGGCCGTACGGAAATCTGTCTGGCTGTTCAGGAAGCCTCCGGACAGCTGGCCAAGGAATATCCTCATATTCTGGTTTTCAACGGGCCGATGGGCTCAGAACTGACGGCGCGCATCCTCAAAGAAGCGCCGAAATATGATCATTGCTTCCGCGACTGGGACGCGGAACCGGCTCATTACGCCCAGCAGAAATATTACTTCTGCAAAACGATACCCGAATATATAAAAGCACGTAAGCTGGCCATTCTATGGGAAGATCTGACCTGGACGCAGGAATGGCGCAAAGGCATCCCTGATCTCAATTTGCCGACCTGGGAGAAAATGGCCAAAGATTGCGGTCTGGAAATTGTTTACAGCAAGTTGGTGAAACCCCGCGGCACCATGTTTCTGCCAATTCTTCAGGACATCAAGAAAGCCGATGCCGATCTTATTTTTTTCGTCAGCTCCTGGTTTACCGATGTGGAATCTTTTACCAAACAATGGAACGATTCGGCGGCAAAGGATATTCAGGTTATGATGTACGGCGGCGTTGCCCAGACCAAGGATTTCTGGAAGATGACGGGTGGTAAGGGCTTAAGCGTTATCAGCTCCTTCACGGATCTCGATGAAATTCCCCTGACGGACAAAACCATTCCGCTGGTGAAAAAAGCGCAAGCGCGTAAAATTCCCATGCAGATTCACGTTCACATTGCCTATGCCGATATTTTCCATTTCAAGGCAGCCATCGAAAAGGCTAAGGGAACCGGTGACATTAAAAAATTGATCAAAGCAATGGAAGATGTGGAAACCGTCTATTCCCTGGGTAAGGTGAAATATGAAACCAAGAAAGTGTCTCCTTTTTATCACTCGCGGGTGAGAGTTGATCCGAACAATCCTTACAAAACTTATCCCGGTTATTTTTATCAGTTGATCGTCCAGTTCCAGGAAGGCGGCAAGATAGCCTATCTGCATGAGTCCGCCCCGGAAAACGAAGCACATGTAGCCAAATGGGTTGATCCGAAACGTTATAAGAAACCGGCGGAGTTGAGAAAGTAGGATAATACCCCTGTTGGGGTACGCGAGGTTAAAGGTAAGGTAAGGAGAAGGCGGCGTCCGAAAGGATGCCGCCTTCTTTATTGATGGGATGAAATGCGTTTTTCTGCGCCCTCCACGCTGGGCAGGTAAATGATAACGTTTGTCCCCTTGCCCAATTCGGAATCCACGGTGATCATACCGTCGTGGTTTCTGATAATGCCAAACGCAGCAGCCATTCCCAGACCACGTCCGTAGATCTTGGTGGTGAAGAACGGCTCAAAGATACGCTGAAGTGTTTCCTCCTTCATGCCGGCGCCGTTGTCCTCAACGCAGATAAAGGTATAATCGCCCGCCTTGGGAAGTTGCTGATTTTTTGTCTGATCGTCTCCCATCAGCTTGCGGCCTGTCGTTATTTTCACCTCACCGCCCTTGGTCAGAGCCTCGAAGGCATTCGAGAGCACCACTTCGATCACCATTTTAATCTGCGTAATATCTCCGGTTGTCAAACGAATATTGTTGCTGAGTTCCGAGATAACCTGGATGGAGGAATCACGCACCATCATTTTTGAGCCGATCAGATCGGAAACCAGATCATTGACGGAGAAGTGTTGGGGCTGGTACTTCCCGCCTTCGGCGTAAGCCAGCAATTGATCCGTCAGTCGGCTCATCCGGCCGGCGGATGTTTTGAGCGATGTGATGAAGCGACGATTTTCATTATTTCCCTGCGCATTCATTTCGAGCAAATCCAGGCTGCCGTAGATGACGGCCAGTGCGTTATTGAACTGATGGGCGATGCCGCCGGCCAGTGTGGCAATGGCCTGAATCTGTCTTGCGCTTTGCATCTGCTCGTCCACCCTCTGTTTTTCTTTTTCGACGGCGATACGTTCGGTGAGGTCATAAATGGATGTAAAGACCTTGCCCCAGCTTTCTTCATATCCGGCCGGTAATGCGCTGCTGACCATTAAGTGAACGTTCCGTCCGCCGGATGTTCGGCCTGATATTTCCGCATGATGACGGCCTGCGGCGTTCAAAGAAGTGATCTGCGTCAGTAAAAAGTCCCGTAAAAAGTCTTTAAGCAGCCAGAATAAATTAACCGGCATCTCGTCCGCTTGATCGATTTCAAAGAGTTTCAGCGCCGCGCGGTTGGCGGCCGTTGTTTTGATCAGGGCGGCGACGTGCATCAAAGCTTGGGGATTTTCCCGGAAATAGGCGTTGAGATCTCCGTGATATTCTTTTGCCAGATTATCCAGGTAGGTTTTGACCAGTGACCAGTCTTCCTCCCAGAGGGCCACGGACGATTCTTCAAACAACGCCCGGTAATGCAGTTCGCTTTCCGCCAGGGCTTTTTCGGATTGCCTGCGCCGCTCGATTTCCTTCTCCAGCTCCACATTGGTTTCCCGTTGACGTTGTTCGGCCAACCGGTATTCGTTTTGCGAGACCGCGAGATCGTCTTGCACTTTCATCCGTGTTTTTTCATAAATGACGGCAACGATCAGAATGGAGAGCAGTGTTCCTACTACGCTAAATTCAAAGAGTTTAATGTTTCGCGCATCCAGAGGGGGGATGTCGTTTATAAAAAAGAAGAGCAACGCAACAATGCTGAAAGTTGTACCTGTAACGAACCCGATCCGTCTGCCGAAAAAAACAACGGCGGCCAGCGGATATAGAAATAGCCAGGGCAGAACAACGTAGTAAATATGGTTATCCCACAGACCGGTAAGTAAATTTGTTGCCAGAAGCGCAAACCAGATTCCTGCTGAAGTTCTTTTATGTACGATCATACTTTTGAGGGATGTTAAACGGTTGCCGACAATCAAGCCCGCGACCGAGCTTGTAAACATCAGGATAAAAATGAGAAACTGGAAATAGCTGGACAAATAATAATAGAAACCGGCATAGAATAACATGCTGGGAGCAGCGGCATAAATAACAAGGCGATTCTGCCTTTGATGATAGGCAATCTCGGTTAGGCGCGCCTCGTCCGGTGCGGTTGTTTTCTTAGCTGCTTCCATTTGCTTATTCCTTAAGCGTGAATGACAGGCCTTAATGTAGTAGCTGCATCGTCCTGTGCAGAAAACGATCACTGCGGAATGTTAGCCCCGCATTTATTTATGATACAGAGAGACTGTACGGCCAATGATGACATGAAGCTGGTCGGATATACAAGGCGAATATTTGTCACGGTGGCTGCTATAATTATATGCGCATTCCCCAAGAATTGCGCATCGATGGCCGCGGTTCATTGTCAGAAAAAAAGTCCTGTGTCAGTGAAAATTCACCAAAGAGGCGTCGAGCGGGTCTTCCGCAAGCCGCCTCTTTGATTTTTTTGCAGGCTTAGCTCCGAGATTAGCGGCCTTTGAAGTTAGGCGCTCTTTTTTCTAAAAATGCTTTGGCGCCTTCTTTGAAATCTTCCGTGAACTGCAGTGCTTTGCTGGCGGCAAGTTCAACCTTGGTGACGCCGTCATAAACATTGGTCTCCAGACCCAGGCGGACTGCCTTCATGATTTCGCGCTGAGCAACAGGAGCGCCAGCAGCCAGTTTCTTGGCCAGTTTTTTGGCTGTTGCCAGAACTTCGGTCTGGGGTACGACTTTATTTAAAAGTCCGAGCGCCAGAGCGTCTTTGGCCGGTATGAAATCGCCCGTCAGCATCAATTCGAGGGCCTTGGTTTTGCCGATAAAGCGCGGCAAACGCTGCGTTCCGCCCCAACCGGGGTTCAGGCCCAGTTTGACTTCGGGAAGGCCCAGAGTTGCTTCTTCCGCCATGATTCTGAGGTGACAGCAGCAGGCCAGTTCCAAACCGCCGCCGTATGCGCCGCCCTGCATTGCCGCAATGACGACCTTGGGATAATTTTCAATTTTGAAATAAATCTTGTTGCCGTCATATTTGGGAATATTTCCGGCCTGGATGCTGGCAAATTCGGTAATGTCGGCGCCTGCGGAAAATAATTTGTTGCCGGAGCCGGTGATGATGATCACGCGAACATTGTCATCGTTTTCACATTTGTCCAGCAGGTCGTCGATATCTCTCAAAACTCCCTGCCCCATCGAATTCGCCGGCGGATGATTGATGGCCGCCACCACGACCATGCCGTCCTGTTCTACTGTCAACTTCTCGTACTCAAAAGCCATTTTTATTCCTCCTTCATGTATTGAATTTTCAAAAAATATTATTTCGGTTCCGATGCTGTCTTCCAGCTGACCGGAAGTATAGAAAGAACGTGAAAGCGTGTCAAGGGGAAACCGTATCTAAAATGGGCGGAACGGTTGTCCGGCACAAGACACCTTTAATTTAAGCGCCGGACAACCCTTTCCTGAAGAAAAAAGATGTCGCTTCTGGCTTGAATATCTTTACGCCAGGAATTTAGTCCGGACATTCCGGAGGATGTCTTCAGCTTCTTTGACGATGCCTTGAACCAGATCTTCGACCTTGGGCATGTCATGGATGCGCTGCGCCGCTTCTCCGGCGGCCATCATCGCCTTTTCCTTGTCGCCTGTGCAGACGGCGCGGATGGAGTCAATCTCATAGTCGATCAGACTCATATCCATCGTGGTGTAATCGTCCGGCGTGCCCAAAAAGACGCCGGGGGATTTTTTCAGCGTGTTCACCGCGTGCTCTTCACTGCGTTTGTTTTTGATCCAACGCGCCGGTCCCACAAAGCCTCTGGCCACCAGTGTTCCGCGGTCGCCTGCATCGACGACGCTTTGCTTCCAGATCTCGTGGAAGTCGCTCTCCTGGGTTGCCAGAAAGCGCGTGCCCATCTGCGCGCCGTCGGCGCCCAGAACCAGTGCGGCCGCCAGTGTTTTACCGTCACAGAATCCGCCGGCGCCGCAAACGAGGGTTTTCTCATCGGAAACAGCTTCGACCACGGCGGGAAGCAGAATCATTGAATGCACCGGCTCCCAGGAGGTATGGAAACCGCCCTCATGGCCGGAGGCCACGATGACGTCCACGCCCGCTTTTTTGCAGCGTTGCGCCCCTTTTACGGAGGGGACAACATGCATCCAGGTAAATCCGGCGTTTTTGATCTTATCTTTTAAACCGACCGGATCACCCGCCGAGGTGAATATGACTTTGAAGTATTTTTTGATGTCAGGGTTTTCCTCTCGAACCTTGATGGCTGTATCAATCATAATCATGGCCTTATCTCTGAGCTCTGCCGAAACCATTACGTTGATGCCGAACACACCGCCTTTGTCCTTGGTCAGGCGATAGGTCCGTTTTAAAAGATTTTCCAGCACAACGGCCATATCATCGTCCATGGTCGATTCAGCAGTTTTAATAAAAGCTTCATGAATCCACGGCTGTGTTTCCTTGCTGAAAAGGCCGCTGGTAGACAGCAACCCCAAAACGCCCGCGTTGGCGGAGGCCACGCAAAGGTTGTTGTTCGAAAACGGCCCCATGCCCGCCTGGATAATGGGATACTTGATCCCCACCATGTCGCACAATCTTGACTTCATCATAAACTCTTCTCCTTTATATAATTATTTACTCACTTATATCCTTCTAATAACCTGATTATATCTCCACCGCCATCAGCTTATCGCCGATTTCAACGGAAGAACCGGGCGACACTAGGATTTCCGACACTTTGCCGCTGGTTTCCGCCATAATATTGGTCAGCATTTTCATGGCCTCCAGCACGATCAGCGTGTCGCCGTCGCTTACCGTATCTCCCACGGCGACGGGAATCTGATTCACCACGCCTGTCATCGTTGCGCGGATGTCGCCTGCCCGCGCCAGGACTTCAATTTCCTTGGCGGAAAGTTTTACTTTGGCTTTGAGCTTTTCACCACCCTCGGTTTCATCCTGTGTGATAATGGGTTCCGGATGATAGTCGATCCCCAGTAGTGTCATGAAGGAACCGTCTTTGGTGCGTCGGGACGGGCCGATTTCAATGGTGTGATGCTTTCCATAGGCGTCCGGGAACTCGAATTTTTCGCCGATATTGAAACCGCCGCGCCGGAGCCAAACTTTAGGCGGCAGCACCCAGGTCTTGCCGAACTGCTCTTCAAATTTGAAGAAGCTGACCGCATCGTTGGGATGCTGGAGATAGAGCACCAGTTCATCGTCTGATGCTTTCCGGCCAATGCTTTTCTCCAGCAGGCGCTTTTCGATAGCCAGATCAACATCTTCAATTTTTTGATAACCGGATTCCCGTTTGAGAATTTTTTTCCAGTCGCTACCGAAGACCGCCTCGTAAATTTCATCGGCGGGGCGGTAAAATGGGAATTTCCCGTAACGCTCCAGCATCAGGTTTTTCAAATCATCGCTGGCGTCTTTGTAGCGAACGCCTTTGACGACATTATTGGCTGCGGTTGTCCACAGAATCTGCGAGCCGGGCGTGACGCTCCAGAAGTTGCCCAGCTCGATTTGTACTTTGGGTAATTCGTTTTGCAGGATTTCCGGCATACGATCGAGAAATCCGCCTTTTTGCGCCTGTTCGAAGCTCGAACCGGTCGCGCCGCCGGGGAGTTTGTGCGTTTGCACCGTCGGGTCGAACCCGAAAAACTGCGATTCGAAATCTCGATAGTAGGGACGTTCATGCCGCAGTTTGTTGGAGGCGTCGATGACCGCTTGCTTATCGAGGCCGATGGCTTCAAAGCCGTAATCCGCAAGTGTGTTGACGGCGGTCAAAAGCGGCGGCGGGCCGTAAAAGCCGGTGAGGGCGTGATCGCTGGCGTCAACGATTTTCGCGCCGTTTTGCACGGCGGCCACGATGCGTCCGATTTCATTTCCATCGGTATTGTGCCCGTGGTAGTGCATCAGTAAGTCGGGGAATTTCTGGTGGATGGCGTGCACGAGATCGCCGATGCGTTTGGGCGAACCCAGGCCGCCGTGATTTTTAATGGCCAGAAGAATGTCCGGTCCCGTGATTTCCAGAATCTCGGCTACCTTTTTAAGATAGAATTTGTTGGTGTGTTCCGGTCCCGTGGAAAAACAGATGGCCGGCTCCAGAATCCTTCCAGCCTTTTTGACTTCCTCATAAACGGGAATCATGTTGGGAATGTAGTTTAAAAAATCAAAAACACGCCAGACATGAACGTACCTTGCGAATGCCTCCACGGTCAGGCGGATGACGTTTTCCGGATAGGGACGATAGCCGAATAAATTGATGCCGCGGCACAGCGTCTGGAAAAGCGTATCGGGCATATAGCTTCCGAGCACTTCCAGTTTTTCCAGGGGATTCATCTGCTTGCGCAGCATATCGACATGCACCGATGCGCCGCCGGTAATTTCCAGAGAAAAGAAACCCGCCGCGTTGCGTTCGGGGGCGACCAGAATCTGCGTGTGCGGCAGAATGCGGTTTTTGAAATCGGACTGTGACAGGTCGCGCTCGGTATTGGTGACGTAATAGCCGTTTTGCCTGCGCATTTTATCCAGTATATTTTTAACTCCCGCGCTTTGAAGTTCCTGCGGGGTGATTCTGCCTACGGGTAAGTTTTTCATAAAACGATGTTCTCCTTAGTGCATGACGCTTTGCCGATTAATAGGCGTAGGGATTGGTTTTTTTAGAATGGATTTCCGCGATCAATCTGGACAGTTTGGCGATTTCCCGCTCGGTGTCGGGATAATCAAATATTTCGGGATGTAGATCCAGGTAGCTGGTCGTGAATTGCCCGTTACGGAAATCTTTTTCATCGCAAATGGCCAGGTAAAAGGGAATCGTCGTTTTCGGGCCGACAATTAAGAAGTCTTTGAGGGCGCGTTTGAGGCGTTGAATCGTCTGTTCCCAGGAATAGCCACGCACGGTCAGTTTGACCAGTAGCGAGTCGTAATCGGTCGGTATTTTGTAACCCTGATAGACAATGCCGTCGAGACGGATTTCCGGCCCGCCAGGCGACTGATAAACTTCCACGCGTTTGCCGCCTTCCGGCATGAAATTGTTTTTGGGATCTTCCGCGTTGACGCGCACCTGAATGGCTTTGCCGACCAGATGGATGCGTTCTTCCGGAATTTCCAGTTTTCTCCCTTCGGCAAGCAGGATCTGCTGGCGGATAATGTCAATGCCCGTGAGAATTTCCGTGACGGTATGTTCCACCTGGAGGCGCGTGTTGACTTCCATAAACCAGAATTTGTTGGTTTGGGGATCGACGAGGAATTCCACCGTGCCCGCGTTGATGTAGCCCGCCTGGCGTGCCGCACGGATAGCGGTTGCGTGGATGGCGTCCAGCACATCTTTGGGCAGATCGGCCGGCGCAATTTCAAGGAGCTTCTGATGGCGGCGCTGAATGGAACAATCCCGCGTGCCCAGATGCATCACATGACCGTGTTCGTCGGCCAGAATCTGCACCTCAATGTGGCGTGGCGACTCCACGCACTTTTCAATATAAATACGGTCGTCGTTGAACGCGGAGCGCGCCTCCGATCGCGCCTGCGGCAGTTGGGCCCGCAGCTCTTCCTCACTTGTGATTTTGCGGATGCCGCGTCCGCCGCCGCCGGCCAGCGCCTTGAACATGATCGGGTAGCCCTGCTTATCGGCGAAGGCTACCGCTTCGCCGATACCCGCTTCGCCTTCGGAAAGTGTACCCGTGCCCGGAACAAACGGAATATCGGCTTTCTGCATGATGTCGCGGGCAACGACTTTGTTCCCCAGATCGCGGATGACTTGAGGCGGGGGTCCGATGAACGTGATGCCGGTTTCCACGCAGGCGGCGGCCAGCTCCGGATTTTCCGACAGAAATCCGTAGCCGGGATGAATGGCGTCTGCTCCGGATTTCTGCGCCGCCCAGATGATTTTATCGATGTTGAGATAGTCCTTGCGGGGTCCGTCGCCGATTAAAATGGCCTGATCGGCAAAACGTAAAAAGTACGCTTCGCTGTCCGGCTTTTCATAGACGGCCACGGTATCGAGGCCCATTTCTTTTACAGTTCGAATGATTCTCAGGGCGATCTCACCCCGGTTGGCCACCAGCACTTTGTTGATTTTTTTCATAAACATCCTGTCTTCATCATATTTGGAGGCGGCTACCCCGTTTTAACGGGATATAGACACATATCCATGTGCTGTATATTTTGATGAATGACGCTTGTCAAGCTTAGAGTCCGATTCCTCAGGACTTCAAAATGTCTTCCAGAATCTTGCGGACATGCTCCAGCCGAAACGGTTTACTTAGGACATTTTGAAAGCCGCATTCCTTATAATCATCCGGCCGTAAATCATCTTCCTCGGAAATGATCGCCACGGCTTTGATATCCGGATTGATCTTCTGGAGTTTCATCAAAGCGACATCGCCGCCCCATCCCTGCCGGACGGAGATCTCCAGGATGACGGCCCGATAGGCTTTCGACTCATCGAGCGCCCGCGAATATTCGAGAAGCGCTTGCTGACCGTCCGCCACGGTGGTGACGTCATAGCCCAATTGCTCGATGTAGAGTTGCAGCAATTTCCGGATGGGCTCGTTGTCGTCCATCACCAGGAGGCGCTTACGGTGAGCGCCCGCGCCATTGGCTTCCTTGAGAGCACTGCGGGAGGCGGAAACGGATTTGGCCGGTAAATAAAGGCTAAATGAGCTGCCCTGGCCTTCTTCGGATGCGACGGCAATGTAACCGCCGTGCTTTTTCAAAACGGAATAGCACACCGCCAATCCCAGTCCCATTCCCTTATTTTTGCCCATGGGTTTGGTTGAAAAGTAAGGATCGAAGATGCGTGGCAGATTTTCGGCGGAGATTCCGTTGCCTGTATCCTCAAAAGTGATCCGGACATAGGGTCCCTCCGGAAGCGGCAGAGCATCCTTGGCTTTGACGTCTACATTTTCGGCGGCGATGTTGAGCGCGCCGCCGTCCGGCATGGCCTCTCCTGCGTTTTCGGCCAGATTGCATAAGCACTGACCGATCTGGTGTTCATCTGCCGAAACGGGCCAGAGGTCTTTGGGAAGTTCATAGGCGACATCAACAGGTGATCCATCCAGTGCATTTTTGACGGCGCCATCCAGAAAGCTTTCGATCCGGATGGTTTTTAAAACCGGGTCTCCTCCACGGGAAAACGTCAGCAGCCGTCCGGTAATGTCTCTGGTCTTGTCGACTGTTTTCTGCGCCGTGTCCAGAGCGAGTTTTGCCGGATGATCCTTCGGCAGGTCAAACGAGGCCACATCGATTTGTCCCTGCACGACCGTCATGAGATTGTTGAAATCATGCGCCAGACCGCCTGCCAGAATGCCCAGGGAGTCGAGCTTTTCCGAGCGCCGCAAGACCGTGTCTTTCCGGATGCGGTCGGTGATGTCGTTGATGGTCGAGTAAAGCAGCGCCTTGCCGCAAAACTGCAAGGGCCCGCTGAAAACTTCCACGTCGCGAATGTCGCCTTCGGCCAGACGATGCCTGAAGAGAAAGTGATTGCGCTTTTGCAGGCGGGCCTGCTTCAGCTCTGCAGTTAGCTCCTCCGGGGTCAGTGTGTTGATGTCGGAGATTTGTTTGCGAATCAATTCTTCCCGGCTCCAGCCGTAATAGGTTGAAGCGGCGGGATTGGCGTCTATAATCGCGCCTGTGTCCGGATCAATCAGCAGCATGGGCATGTGATTGTTCTCAAACAGCGTCCGGTAGCGCGTTTCGCTTTCCGCAAGCGCTTCCGCCGCTTGCTTCTCCCGGGTGATGTCTTCGTAGGTTCCTAAAACGCCGATCACCCGGCCGCTTATGTCGGTCAGCGGGACTTTGGTTGATCGAAGCCAGATGGTTTTACCGTCCGGTGTGGTCTGAGATTCCTCATCGTTGATTTTTGATTTTCCTCCGGCCATGACGTCCAGATCATCAAGGCGGCGGCGTTGTGCCTGTTCGCGCCAGACCATGTTTTGATCAACATCGCCGATCAACTCTTCGGGCTTTTCCTTCCCGGCATCCTGGGCGAAGAGACGATTGCACCCCAGATAGGCGGAGCGCTTGTCCTTCCAGAAAATCCGCATCGGGATCGTATCGATCACCTGGTGGAGCATCCGGTTGACTTCGTCGAGTTTGCGCCGGCTTTCGGCAATGGCCACCTCCGATGCTTTACGATCCGTGATGTCCATGCCAAAGACGGCAAACTGTGAGATACATCCGTCTTCGCCTTCGATAGGATAGATGGAATTCCAGATCGTTCTCTCGAAGCGCTCATCCTCAAAACGCACAGGCTTGCCGGTTTTCTGAACGTCCGCAAGATACCTCTTGCGACTGGCCGCTACATCGGGGGGGAGAAGATCATAGATTTTATGCTTTTTGATCAGGGAATCCAGATCCGTGCCCAGTCGCTTTGCCGTGGTTTCATTGGCAAACAGCACGCGACCGTTGATGTCCATCACGAAAAAACTTTCAGTGACGGCGTTTATCAGAGCCTTCACCTGGTTTTCGCTTTTTTGTGTCTGCTGATCGATGGCGTTTAGTTTATCTTCCACCTGACGGCGGTCGGTGGTGTCGCAGTTGCTCGACAGAATCCCGGCGTACTGACCGTCGTCATCATAGACGGCATGGCAGGCATGGCTGATCCAGCGGGTTTTTCCGTCTTTGCACAGGATGCGGAATTCTTCTTCGCCATGAGCTTTGGCTTTGTGCATAAAACGGCGGTGATCGTCAAAGGTGGAACGGTCCTCCGGGTGAATAATCTTGAACAGTAGCTTGGGATCCTTGAGAAATTCCTCCGCTTCATAGCCGGTGATCCGCTTGCAGGAAGGCGATATGTAAACCAGCCGGTCATCCGGCGCGAGCCAGAACACCCAGTCCAGCGTGTTATCGGCCAGGAGCCGGTATTGTTTTTCACTTTCCTTGAGTTTGGGCAGTGTCTGCTCGTAGTCATCTTTTATCTTTTCCAGATCGGTAATCTGTCGCCGCAGAATTCTAACTTCTTCAAAATACTGAGTTTTTTTATCCATTACCATGAATTTCTCTTCCCTCCGAAGTCGTTATTGCGGGCGTCGGTTAATATTGTAAATGTCGGTGCTTCCTATATTTCGGCGTTTTTGCAAAAGAAGTTTAATTTCAATGATAAATTGATTATTTTGTTAAAATATTCTAATCTGCGAGTCAGTCCGGAGGTATCAGAGATGAGCTTAAAATTAGATATTCCAGTGTCCGAAATTAATTCATTTTGTCATAGAAATCAGATTCGCCGTCTGGCCTTCTTCGGCTCTGTGCTCCGCGAAGATTTTCGCCCGGAAAGTGATGTGGATGTTCTAGTCGAGTTTCAATCTGATGCTCATGTGGGTTTTTTTGAACTTTATGATATGGAGCAGGAACTTTCTCAACTCCTTGGCGGCAGAAAAGTAGACATTAACACACCGCGTAGCTTAAGCCCATTTTTTCGCGATGAGGTGCTGCGGGAGGCGGAGGTACGTTATGCCCAAACATGATCCCAAGGTTCGTCTTTTGCACATGCTTGATTATGCCCAAAAGGCGATTGCCATGACATGTGGTCAAAGGCGTGAAGATCTGGAGCATGATGAAAAACTACGATTGGCTTTAACTCATCTGGTCGAATTGGTGGGTGAAGCAGCAGTCCGGGTGCCTGTTGATATCCAGAAGCGCTATTCGGAAATTCCTTGGCCGAAAGTAATAGGAATGCGCAACCGGCTGATTCACGGATATGATTTTGTGGATCATGATATTCTCTGGGAAACTATTGCGGGAAGCTTGCCGGGCTTAGTAACATCCCTGAAAAATATTCTCAATGATTTTGAATAAATGCTTGCCTGAGGTTGGAACCGTGAAAAACAAACCGACAGCCCGTTTCGATTACCGTTCTAAAGTGATCAGCATGGATGAATTGCTCGAAAAGCTCCATCCCGGGCACAAAATTTTTGTCACAAGCGGCGTGGCCACACCGGGGAAATTTTTATCGGCGTTGACCCAGACCGACGCCCGCAATATCCGTGACTTAGAAATCATCCAGCTCATCACGCTGGGGGATTATCTGTCGCCTTCCAAGCAGCGGCAGTACCGGCTCAAAACGTTCAATATCGGTGAAAGCATCGGCAAGGAAATCGCCGAAGGGAAGGTTGATTTCATTCCCGCCAACCTCATGGAGCTGCCCTACATTTTTTTAAGCGGCGCGGTGGCCGTGGATGTGGCGATTATCCAGACTTCCGTGCCGGACGATAAGGGCTTCATGTCGCTTGGCGTTTCCGTCGATGTAGCCAACATTGTCGTCAAGCAGGCGTCTTTGGTGATTGCCGAAATCAATCCCAACATGCCGGTGACCCTCGGAGAAACGTCTATTCATATCAGCAGCATCCAACACATTGTGGAAAGCGATCTGCCGCTGATCGAACGGGAAAACAAGCCTTACAATGAGGTGACGGACCGCATCGGCTGGAATATCGCCAACCTCATCGAAGACGGCTCCACCGTCGCGTTGCACGTCGGCAAAATTTTCAACGCGGTGGCCGCTCATCTGAAGGACAAGAAAAATCTGGGCATTCTGACCCATGTGATTTCCGACTGGGCCATCGATCTGATTGAATCGGGCGCTGTGTCGCTGGATCGCAGCCGGTATTCGGGCGGGCTCATCACCACCAGTTATGCCTACGGCAGCCGCGATCTCTATGCGTATATCGATCACAATCCGTTGTTTGAGTTTTTCCCCATCGCACGGCTTAGCAATCCCTTTGTCGTGCGACGCATCCAGAGTCTGGTCGGAATCATGAACGTCAAGAAAATCGACATCTCGGGTGAATCCGTGATTTTCCATTCCGGCGACAATCTGCTCACCGGCTATGAAAGCAAGCTCAACTTTGCCGTGGCTGCGACTATTTCCAAGAAAGGCAAGGCGATTGTCGCGCTCAATTCCGTGGATAAGGAAGGCCGCAGCAATATCGTCATCAAACATGATTGCATCACCAGCAATCCGCACAGCACGCTGGGGGTGGTGAAATACATCGTCACGGAATACGGCGTGGCCAATTTGTTCGGGAAATCCATCCGGGAGCGCGTCATTGCGATGATCGACATCGCCCACCCCGATCATCGCGAAGACTTGCTGGCACAGGCCAAGGCGCTCAATTACGTCTATCCCGATCAGATGTATGTTGCCCGCCACGCGGCCAATTATCCGGCGCACCTGGAGACACGAAAGACACTCAAAGGCGGTCTGGAAGCCAAGATTCGCCCGATCAAGCCCTCCGACGAGGACATGATGCGGCGGCTGTTTTACAACTTCTCCGACGAATCGAAATATTTCCGCTATTTTGCCGCGAAGCCCGTCATGCCGCACAAGGACATGCAGCCCTACGTGAATATTGATTATCAGGAGGTTCTCTCTGTTGTGGCCGTCATTGAAAAGGGACGCAATGAGCGGATTATTGCCGAGGCGCGCTACGCTTATGATGAACGGACGGATGCTTATGAAATCGCGTTTATCGTGGACGAGGAGTTTCAGGGAAAGGGACTGGCGACTTTTCTTTGTGATTATCTGATTAAAATCGCCCGCGACCGGGGTATCGCCCGATTTGTCGCCCTGGTTCTGCCCCGCAACGAGTCGATGCTCAAGGTTTTTGGTAAATGTGTCGTCAAGCCGTCTCAGTCTTTTGAAGAAAACGCTTATGTCCTGCGCTTTGATCTGACGGCAAAACCCGAGGCGGAGAAATAAAAGACCGGCCCGCCATAGCGGGATTCGGAATGACAATTTTTACAATTACGACACAGTCTCCACAGGCAGGGGGAGTGTGCTTTACGATAGGCCGGTTCGCGTTCACATTCTTTTCATGATTTTCTAAACATTTTGGCGCATTTGCCCGATAAACACTTTGGGATTGATCTAATCTTTATCCAAACATGTTGAGGAGAGTGCAAAATGATGTCACCGCTAAAAAAGACGGTTAAAAAAAGTGCGGCAACCCAAACGTCAGGGCCTGCCGCAAAACGAGCCCTCCCGAAAACGTCCGCTAAAAAGCCCAAAGCGCCAGTCAAGCAGGCGTTAAAGAAAAGCCCTCCGAAAAAAACAGCGCCCCTGAAGGCGGACACCACCCGCCGCAGGCCGACTCCAAAAAACAGACAGACAGATGACCGCTACCGGATGATTCTCGAGGAAACCGATCTGGGTTATGGCGAGCTTGATCTGGGCGGCAATTTTACATTTGTGAACGAAGCGGGCGCAAGAAAGCTCGGGTACGCGCCTCAGGATATGATCGGCAAAAACTATCGGGCTTACACGGATGAAGACGCCGCGCAGAAACTGGGAGAGATCTACAAAACCATTTTTGAAACCGGCAAGCCTGTAAAAGGGGTGGAAGTTGCGTTTTTGCATAAAGACGGAACCCGGCGGATCAAAGAAATGTCGGCGGCGCTGACTCGCGACGATTCGGGAGAACCTGCCGGTTTCCGTGGAATCTCACGGGATGTTACGGAAAGAAAACTGGCGGACGCCGAATTGAAACTGAGTGAAGCCAGACTGCAAAGCCTCTTTGATATCTCCCAATTTAAAGTAAAAGATGTGGTTGGTCTGCTCGACTATGCCCTGGAGCATGCAATTTCTCTGACGCGCAGTAAAATCGGTTTTATCTGCCATTACAGCGAAGACCTGAAACAATTTCAGCTGAATACCTGGTCGAAGGATGTCATGAAGGAATGTTCGGTTTCCGGGTCTCCCCACATTTTTGAACTGGATCATACGGGCATTTGGGGTGAGGCGGTCCGGCAATGCAAGCCGATCGTGATCAATAACTATCGATCCCGCAGTCCGATGAAAAAGGGAATTCCCAAAGGTCATGTGGCTTTGAGTCGTGTCGCGACGATTCCGGTTTTCAGAGCTGATCAAATTGTCGCGGTCGTTTGCGTCGGAAATAAAGAGACGGACTACAATGAAGCGGACGTCCGCCAGCTCAATCTGCTGATGGACGCGGTATGGAAGGCTCTCGGGCGCTGGCAGATGGAAGAGGCGCTCAAAAAAAGCGAAGAGCGATATCGCACGATTCTGGAGGAGATCGAAGAAGGTTACGTTGAAATTGATTTGGAAGGAAATATGATATTCGTCAATGAGGCAGCGGCTAAAAATATTGGCTACACGCCGCAGGAATTGGCGGGGACGAATATCAGCCGGTATCTGCGGGAAGGCGACACTGAACAATTCCTCCGTCTATATCTGGATATCTGCAGAACCGGTCAACGGGTGCGACGGATGGAAGTGCCGCTCATCACCAAACTCAAGACAACGCGCTATTTCGAACTATCCGGTGCGTTGATCCGTGACGCAGAGGGGACCCCGACGGGGTTTCGCGGCATCACGCGCGACGTGACGGAACGTAAATGGATGGACGAGGCGCTCCTGCAAAGTGAGGCGCGCTATTTGAGTATCATCGAAAGCATCGGACAAGCCTATTTTGAAACGGATTTACGTGGCGGAATGACGTTCTTCAACGACAAAGTATCCATTGATCTGGGTTACACCAGAGACGAACTTCTGCGCAAGTCGCATCGCGATCTTCAGGATGCCGGAAACGCGCAGAAAACCCAGAGCGTGTTTAAGAAGGTCTATGAAACCGGAATCTCCAATCCGGCCTACATCTATGAAGCCATTCGCAAAGACGGAAATAAAGTGGTTTTTGAAATGTCCATCTCACTCATGCACGACGCCGAAGGCAATCCCATCGGTTTTCGCGGCCTGTCGCGCGACATTACGACGCGTAAGGAAATGGAAGACGCCCTCCGTGCCAGCGAAGAACGGGCCCGGACGATCATTGCCACCATCCCCGACCCCTATTTCGAAACCGACCTGAAAGGAAAAATCACGTATATCAATCAGGCGTTTCAATCGCTCCTGGGCTACACGCTCGTTGAGCTGGGCCAAATGGATTCCCAGGTGTATCTGGACCCGCAAAACGCGGATGTGGTTTTTACCCTTTATGATACGGTATATAAAACCGGTCTCACCATGAAAAACACCGAGCTTCGGGTTCAAAACAGAAACGGCGAAAACCGCATCGTGAATTTATCGGTCTCCCTGATCGTCAATCCGCAGGGCCTTGCCACGGGTTTTCACGGCATTATCCGCGACGTGACGGAGAAGAAAACGGCGGAAGCGCTCATTTACGAATCCGAAAAGATACTGCGGGAATATTCGGAAAGCCTCGAAGAACGTGTATCGGAGCGCACGGCTGCTCTGGAAAAAGCCAAAGTGGCGGCGGAGGCGGCAAGCCACGCCAAATCAGACTTTCTGGCCAATATCAGCCACGAATTTCAGACCCCGCTCAATGCCGTCATTGGTTTCACCAAGGTTTTGAAAGACCGCCTGTTTGGCGAACTCAACGACAAACAAGAAGAGTTTGTCCGGTACATTTCGGATGCCGGAGAGAATTTAAGCAGGCTTTTGACGTCCATCACGGATGTCTCAAGTGTTGCGACCGGGCGCACGCGCTTGAATCTTTCGGCCGTTTCCATTCCGCAGGCCCTATCCAAAACCATACAGTTACTGGATAAACAATTGAAGGAAAAGCAGCAGGTTTTGACCGTGAATGTGGCGCTGGATGCCGATGTTTCCATTGAAGCGGATGCCGAAAAAGTGCGTCATATCTTCTTCCATCTGTTGAGCAACGCCGTCAAATATTCGCCTGAGAGCGGGAAAATATGCATTGAGGCGCAACGAATGAAAAACGCGGCAGGTGAAGAGGGTGTGGCTGTGGCTTTTGCGGACAACGGACCTGGCATCAAGCCGGACAACATTCCCAGGCTTTTTCAGAATTTCGGCAGACTTGAATCGACCTATGCGCGGGAAACGAGCGGCATCGGCGTCGGCCTGTCTCTGACCCGGCAGCTCACCGAGCTCCACGGCGGCTCGGTTTCCGTGGAAAGCGAATACGGACGGGGAAGTACATTCACTGTTTTTTTACCTCTGAAACAAAATAATGCGGGCCTCCGGGAGTAACAATGCAAATGACGTCTACGACGCCTTCCTACTCCGTGAACATGCAGCGTGCACAAATCCTGTGCGTGGACAGTGATGCGCCCGGTCTGGCCCTACTTGATGCTGTATTGGCCCCGCGGGGCTATGACGTCATCCGCACACCGGGGCCGAAGGAAGCCCTTGAAATTCTTGTCCGCCAGAATATCGACCTGATTTTGCTAGGCGCGATTCTGCCGGGCGTGGACGGATTTAGCATCTGTCGGCAGCTGCGGGAGCATGATCGTTTCCAAAACACGCCCATTGTCATGATGTCGGCCATTAAATCACGAGATGATTTCATCCGGGGCATCGAAGCAGGCGCCGATGATTTTTTATTCAAACCGCTGGATCACGAGATGATGCTGGCGCGCGTCAAAATGCTGGTCGAGCGCAAGAAAAACAGCGAGCGCCAGACGCGTCTGTACCAGGATATTGCGATCCTGTCGGCTTACGGGAGCGATTTCATCGACGGATTTAAAGGCTCCGGACTCGATGTCCAAGGCGACATTGAAAAGATGGTCAAGCTGCTGGTCAGAAAAACGACGGACATGCACGAAAAGCCCCGGACGGTCATCGTCGGTGTTTTAGCCGCAAATTCCGGCTGGCAGTGGCATCATTATGAATACGCGTTTCAGGAGTTAAGCAGTGTTAAGCTGGATTTCAGTCCGCTGGCCGGCATTGAGCTGTCGGATAAAACCAAGGCCAAACTATTTTTGCTGACCGGTTCGAAAACGGAGCTGGAGGCAAAATTGCTGATTAAAAATTTCCAGGTGCGCAATATGCCCGTCGAAAACGGTGTTGCGTATCTGAGTTCCGATCTGTGCGTTCTGGCCGTCAATTACGGCCAGGATGTGGGCGATGACCATATGACGCTTTTGAGGCAAATGATCGTCCAGAGCCGTTTTCTGTATTTGCTTGATGCGCAAATTCGTGAAGTGGGAAAAGTCAGCGATTACGGCGTCTACGCGCTGGCGCGCGCCGCTGAAACCCATGACGACGACACGGGCAGTCATGCCTTTCGCATTGGCGACTATTGCGGCGTGACAGCCGAGCGGCTGGGCCTGAAAGCGGATTTTGTCGAGAAGATCATCGTCCAGGCCACGCTTCACGACGTCGGCAAAATTTATACGCCGCAGGCGATCCTCAAAAAAAAGGAAGCACTGACTGCGGAAGAGTGGGTGGAAATGAAAAAGCACACCCTGTGGGGCGCCAAAATAATCGGCAGCAATCCGCACCTGCATATTGCCCAGTCCATTGCGCTCAATCATCATGAAAAGTGGGATGGTTCCGGTTACCCGCGCGGCCTCAAGGGGGATGCCATTCCCATTGAAGCCCGCATTGCGGCGCTTGCCGATCAGTATGATGCGCTTCGGATCGCCAGACCCCATAAACCGGCGCTGGATCACGCCGCCGTCACCAAAATTCTTAATCACGGAGACGGTCGGACAAAGCCTCAGCATTTTGATCCTCAGGTGCTCAAAGCGTATCGCGAAACGGCGTTTTTGTTTGAGGAAATTTTTGAACGACGCAAAGGTTAAGGAAAGGTTTTTTTCAGGTCGCAGAATAAGAAGCCGCCGGGTCAGCAGACCCGATCAGACACAAATCAAAAGGTGGGAGGAAAGAAGATGATTTATTTCCAGGTACCTTGCCGTGTCACCATCCTTGCTTTAATCGTCATTGCCCTGACCGTCACCGGCTGCCGGCCGGATAAACCGACAGGTCCGCCGGAAAAAATTACCATTGCCTACACGACTGTTTTCAATTCAGTTCTCGTGCATATCGCCTTTGCCAAGGGTTATTTCAAGGAAGAGGGACTGGACGCAACCCCGCAGCCCCATGCCTTTGGAAAAGTAGCGCTTCAGGCAATGCTTGATGGGAAGGCGGATGTGGCCACTGTTGCGGACACACCGATCATGTTTGCCGTCATGGGAGGCAAGAAGATCACCACGCTGGCGGTAATTCAGACGGCCAATAGGAATGAAGCCATTGTGGCCAGGCGTGACAGGGGAATTACCAACCCTTCGGACCTCAAAGGGAAAACCATCGGAGTTACATTGGGTACCGTAGGCGATTTCTTTGCTGATTCTTTTCTGCTTGCACATAGTGTTGACAAAAAACACGTCAAAATTATTGATCTGAAGCCAGACGAGATGACCGCTGCACTGGACGCCGGAAAAGTCGATGCCGTCTCCACATGGAATCCTACCTTGGTACAATTGAAGAAGAAATGGGGAAGCCGGGGGATCATGTTTTTCGGCGAATCACTCTATACAGAGACCTTCTGCGTTGTTGCCTCGCAGGACTATGTGAAGAAGAATCCGGAAGCAATAAAAAAAGTTTTGCGGGCGCTCCTCAAGGCTGAGACGTTTGTGCAGCAACATCCCGCAGAGTCACGGCGTCTGGTCGCCGAATTTCTCCAAACGGATAAGGGTGTTCTGGATGAAACATGGGACATTTTTACATTCCGGGTGACGCTGGACCAGGCTCTGCTTGTGGACTTTGAAGAACAAACGCGATGGGCAATAAAAAATCGATTAACGACGCGCCGGGATATGCCCAATTATCTCGATTTTATTTATGTGGACGGCCTTTCGGCAGTCAAGCCGGAGGCGGTTCGGATCATTCGTTAGGGGACGTGAAACGTATCTCCGTGAAGCGTCGTTCGTGAAGCGCAAAACCGGTAACGAATAACGCTTCACGAGATACGCTTCACGCTGCAGGAGGAAACAAAATGAAAATCAGAACAAGGTTGAAGCTCAATGCATGGTTCTCTCTGGGCCTGATAACCCTCTTGCTTCTTGCTGTTGCATGGTCATTATGGGAGGCAGACCGGATAGATCAAAATGTGCTTTTGGTAGATAAAATAGAGAGAGCTGCATTTGAGCGTATCATATTGAGGGACGATTGGCTTTTGAATCGAGAAGACCGGGCAGGAACGCAGTGGCAGGCCAAGACCGAAACCATCAGGACATTATTGGAATCGGCCTCCCGAAAATTCGTTAGCCGGGAAGCCAAAGAACTGCTGCAAGACGTAGGAAAGGACTTTGAGGCGACGTCTTCATTATTCTCCTTTGTTTTAGAGACCCATCAGCGGGAGGAGCGCGTCGCAGGGAAGAAACTCGATTTTACCGAAGCGGAGGCAAGGCTCATCAGCCAGGTTTTTTTAAAAGCCTATTCCTTAAACGACAATATCAGCAGGTTGCATGAATACTATCGAAAAACAGACATACAGGCGCGCAACAGAAGCGTTATTTTGATTATCATCTTCATTATCGGCGGTATCATGGCGATGGTCATCAATTCAATCGCAATCAACGGAATAATAACAAAGCGTGTAGCGGAACTGAACAAAGGATTAGCGGAAATCAGCGTCGGTAATCTAGCGTATCAAATCGACGCGAAAGGCAACGATGAACTGACGGATTTGGCCCGGGCCGCGAATGAAATGGTTGCCAAGCTGAAGCGATCCTACACCTCCATAGAAAACCTCCGGAGGGAAATCGCCGAGCGTGAGCTTGCGGAATCCCAAAGGGAGGTTGCGCAAGAAGAGCTGCGGGAAAGCGAAGACAAATTCAAATATATGTTTGACAGCTCTGTGGTGGGTAAATCCATCACTCTTCCTGAGGGTAAGGTAAACGTCAACAAGGCTTTTGGGGATATGCTGGGATACTCGCAAGATGAACTAAATGTGCTGAGATGGCAGGATATTACTCATCCCGACGACGTGGAATTGACGCAAAGAGAAATTGATCAAATGCTTTCCGGCAAAAAAAATTCAACGCGTTTCATCAAAAGATTTATCCATAAGGATGGATCGGTGGTTTGGGTGGATCTGAGCTCATCTTTACGCAGGGATAAAGACGGCAAGCCCCTTTATCTCATGTCCATCCTGGTCGACATCACCGAACGTAAGCGCTCGGAGCTGGCACAGGCGCGGCTTTTATATATTCTGGAGTCCAGTCTCAACGAGATTTACGTCTTTGACGCCACAAGCCTGGTTTTCGAATACGTCAACCGGGGGGCGCTGCGCAATCTGGGCTACACCCTTGAAGCCATGCGGAGTATGACGCCGTACGATTTAAAGCCCGAATTCACCGAGGCGTCCTTCCGCCAAGCCATCTTGCCTCTGCGTCGCCATGAGCAGGTGGATCTTGTCCTCAAAACGGTTCACCGCCGTGCCAATGGCAGTCTTTATCCGGTTGAGGTTCACCTGCAACTGATCGACCTTGAAGGGCGGCACGTATTTCTGGCCATGATTCTGGACATCACCGAACGCAAACAGGCGGAATCCCAAAGGGAGTCTGCGCTCGAAGAAATAAAAAGACTCAACGAAGCACTGGAACAACGTGTTGTTGAACGTACGGCAGAATTAATGGCCAAAACCAGCGAACTGGAGCGAATCAATAAAGTATTCGTAGATCGGGAGTTACGGATGCGGGAGTTGAAAATGAGGATTGTGGAGCTGGAGGAAAAGGGCTAAGTAGTCCGTCCTGAAAAATAGGTTTTTTTGAAACCTTATATTGCTCTGTTCT
>CAZJMX010000031.1:0-51885 GCA_964547345.1 uncultured Smithella sp.
TTATAATTTTAATTACTGTCTGCTAATCAAGTCAATTCATTCTTCGCCCGTTTCAGCATCGTCCGAAGAAGATATCATCCCTAGGGATTCATCACATACGCGCCATTCAGGACCGAGATATGTTTCTCCCATAATCGCATTTCCCTTGCTGAATCCTTGACTGGTTTTTTCAGCAGATCAAATAGATATTTTTCCTGCATCTCCGTGTTGACTGCATTATTAATCTGAGTCAGGGCAAACTGTGCAAAATCACGAACCAGGAACTCGAAGATTTGATCAACCATATCGTTTTCCATTTTATATATCTTGCAGTTTTCCAGAATCAGTTGCGCATAGACGACCAGCGTAAACATCTCGCCCAGGGGCAGCATATGGTCAATATTCGCCCGCTGTTCCGCGGTCGGCCCGGCCTTCAACATAAATTCCTTCAGTAATTCGACTTGACTCTTGAAGACATGAACATTAGGCAGCTCGACATCCTGGTATGCCAGGCAGTAATCAGGAAAACGCACTTTTGCCAATCCGCCGGTGTATTGATGGAAGATGTATGCATCGTCGCAGGCTTCGTCGCGCCTTGGAACAACCGGATAGTCGACGGGCTCAAAGAAGTAGTTTTGCATGAATTTTATAATCAGACCGATATTGACATGGGCCGTGCCTTCCAGCCTGGGGATCATGCCGATTTCCCTGATCGCTCCCTCGATATAGGTGTCCTGCTCAAAGCCCTTGGCCGTGACAATGTCCAGCAACATGTCCATCACCTTCACCCCCTCCTGCGCCACTTTCGTTTTCTGAATGGGATTAAACAGGAGATAACGGCGGTCATCGTTGGATGAAGCGCGGAAGTAATCCAGGCTGCGCAAAGCATACAGTTTCATGGCATGGAGCCGGACATAGCAATCAACAAAAAATTTCCTGATATGGGGAAAATTCGTAACCGGTTTGCCATAGAGGATGCGGTTGGCGGCATGATTAATCGCCTCATAGAATGAATGTGTGCAGATGCCGACAGCGCAGAAGCCTAATTGAAATTTTCCGATATTAACCGTAGACAATGCGGAATCCCAGGCCAGCTGGCCTCTGGAAAGAATATCTTCCTTTGTTACGGGATAGTCCACGAGTTCAAACTCTCCGACATAGGCCGGCCGATTACCTGAGGTATTAATTTTTTTGACCAGTTTGTAATGATGATGGCGGCTGCTGACAGCAAAGAACACATACTCATTCGTGTCGGTCAATTTCGCCTGAACGGACACGAGAGCGGCCAGATTGGCATTTCCTATATAATACTTGCTTCCATCCGCCTTATAGGTACCATCGGCTTGTGGATGCAATTTCATTTCATTGGAATAAAGGTCCGCGCCATGCTCTTTCTCCGACAGGCCAAAGGCAAAAATGCCGCCGTCTTGCAGAAGCTTTGCGGTTTTGTGTTTTACCGCCTCGTTTTTGCCCATCCATATGGGGCCGAGCCCCAGAATGCTGACCTGATAAGCATACTGGTACGGGTTTCCATAGAAACCCAGAATTTCATTGAATTGACAGACCCGTGACAGGTCGAAACGGGAATCCGGCTCGCCATAACCGGATGGTGTTAATAATGTCGCAAATATTTTATTCTCCCTCAGAAAACGTATATAGTCATCATACCAGCGAATAGCCTGATCGTCTTCTTTGACGCTCTTCAGACCTTTCTTTTCAAAAAAAGCGATGGTCTTCGACATGATGCCTTTGGTTTTTTTATCAGGCCATTCCTGATTGTATTCCCTTGGATTTAGTAAAAAAGACATGGTTCACCTTTCATTTATTCTTGAACCCGTGCACAGGTCACAGCCTGATGACCCGTGCACGGGTCAGTCAAATTCTCTATTTAACGATCTATCGTTTAATTTCCCCAGGCATCTTTGCCTTTACAGCTATTCACCCCAGCCGTTCTTGCCCTTGCATCGGTCAAGCTTCTGGTCCATCCAGGGGAGCACCTTTTCGGCCGGGATTGCCCATGACGGTCCCATCATGCTGGCCTCTTTCATCCAGTAATACGGCGGCATATTCATGGAAACTTTCTGTTCCGCCGGCGGCACAAATTCAGCAACCCGGAAGCCCTGAATTGACTTGTGATCGCAGGCGCGCATCTTAATGATTCGTCCATTGACATACTGATACGTGTCACCTTCCCAGAGCTCTATGATCTTTTCCGGATCAGTGCTCTTGGCCCGTTCAACAATGCTCAGGAACCAGTAGAACTGCTGGCTCCAGTGACCGAAGGTTCCCCACGGCCATGTGAAGAGGACGGTGTTATACGGAAGAGTCTTCCATTTTTTCCATTCGGTATTCCAGGCTTTGTAGTACTTGGTTACGGCGGGATTCGTAAAGGCCGGCCCGGCTTTTTCAAAGTGTTTGATATTGACCAGCCCCTTCGTGCCCTCAATGCCCACCTCCGCCAGCGAATTAGGCTCATCCATGAAAATGTTGGCGAAAGGAATAAACATTCCCATCTGCCGCGCCTGTTTGAGGAGGTTGCCCGCATCCGGATGCCAGTCGCCCGTCCAGACGACTTCGGCGCCGGAAGCCTTGATCTTCTCCAAATAGGGCGCAAAGTCCGTCAGGAACAGCTTGTGATAGTCTTCGCCCACGATCTGTGCCTCCGGGTAGTACTCCTTCAATCCGGTTTTGAAGCCTGCAGCCATTTCCCGGCCAAAGGAGTAATCCTGACAGAGAATATAAAATTTCTTTTCCTTCTTACGGATCTGACCATAGTAATAGGCCATGCCCCGACCGATCTGCTCCGTGGAGTCGGAACTCATGAAGCTGTAACGGCCAAAGTTTGTCGCATCCTGCATTTCATCAGCCAGGGAGGCAATGTTGACTGAAATGACCTTGTATTTGTTGGCCACTTCGTTCTGGATCTTCAGCACGTTGCTTCCGGATGACCCTATCAGAAAATGAACTTTCTCCTGAAGGATCATGCGTTCGCA
Source organism: uncultured Smithella sp. (assembly GCA_964547345.1). GTDB lineage: Bacteria > Desulfobacterota > Syntrophia > Syntrophales > Smithellaceae > UBA8904. The sequence goes on from CAZJMX010000031.1 coordinate 2,973, forward strand.
AACCTTTTTGGCCTGGTCCGGTTTGGACATGTTATCCGCCTTATAAAGCGCGATCTTCTTCATCTTGCCGTCAACCAGGATGCCGCCCCGTTTGTTAATATCATAGGCGACAAAAGTAAGACAAAGCCAGGCAATGTCTCCGGTCATCCCGGCTGCACCGGAAAAAGGCCAGTGGATGCCGATTTTGATCGTATCGCCTTCGGGATTAACCCAGTTGGCCGGATCCCATCCGGTCATGTCGGACATCTTGCTCGCATCAAAAGCCGCGTTGGGTTTGGACCAGGTTTCATTCGTTGTCACCTCGGCTGCGGCGGGTTTGCTTTCCTTCTTCGCTTTCGCCGGCGCAGCCATCGCCGGACCATGCGCGGTCAGAAGCAGTAGAGAAAAAACACACATCAAAACCAGAAAAACTTTGCTAAATGCTTTCATCTTGATCTCCTCCCTCTTAAAATTATGAATAACGACTTCCTTTCAACTCGCAGCGCGATTCACCCCTTGAGTTGCTTCAGCATGTTGGTAAGCTTCACTTTGGACACGATCATCTTCCTGTTTATTAAAGAAATCGTTTCATAAGATTCTAAAATATAAACAAGCCCGATGCGCAACGAAAGCCGCTGTGCATCGGGCTTGTTTTTGCAGATGCGATTATTCACCCCAGCCGTTCTTGCCCTTGCACCGCTCAATGTTCGGATCCATCCAGGGAAGAACCATCTCTGCGGGAAGCCTGTGTATCTGGACTGCAAAAGAAGCGTCTTTCAGCCAGTAATATGGCGGAATGGTAAATGACGCCTTCTGCTGGTCGGTCGGTCCATATAATTCAGCAGAGAGATCCTGGATCGCCTTATGATCACAGGCCCGCATCTTGATGACCTTTCCATTGACCTGACGATAGCTGTCGCCTTCCCATAGTTCGGCTATTTTGTCCGCATTGGTGGTCTTGGCCCGTTCCATGAGGCTGACCAGCCAGTAGGTTTGCATCAGCCAGCTATGCCCGGCGCCGGCAGGAAACATTATATAAGCCAGACCGTTGTATGGAATGGTTTTCCATTTATTCCATTGATTGATGTACGCATTATAGAATTTTGTGTAGCCCGGAGCAGAGCTGAAAGGCACCGGTGCGAAATAAGGTCCGACATGAACCCAGTCTTTTCCGCCATTCGGTCCCAGTTCCGTAAGCATGTTAGCATCCGCCATCCAGATATTGGCAAAGGGCAGATTGATTCCTGCCTGCTGAGCCTGCTTGGTCAGGTTACTCGCATCGGGCGCCCAGTCTCCGGAAAAAATGACTTCGGCGCCGGACGCCTTGATTTTCGACAGATAAGGGGCAAAATCCGTCAGAAAGAGCTTATGATAATCCTCACCGACAATCTGTGCTTCCGGGTAATATTCCTTCAGACCTTTCTTGAACCCGTCAGCGAAGATATGACCGAATCCATAGTCCTGATTCATGATATAAAACTTCTTTTCCTTCTTGCGTATTTTTCCATAGTAATAGGCGATGCCGCGGGCAACCTGTTCGGCTGAGAAAGATCCCTGGAAGGAGTAGCGCCCGAAATTTTCGGCAATCTGGATATCATCGGAGGTGTTGCTGGCATTCAAGGCAATGACATGATATTTGTTGGCGACCTCGTTGATGACCTTCTGGATGTGGCTGCCATCTGTGCCCCAGAGCACGTGAACCTTCTCCTGAAGCACCATGCGTTCACAAATCTTCTTCGTCTGGTCTATCTTGCCCATCGTATCGGCTTTGATCACTTCGATCAGCTTCTTTTTACCATCCACCCAGATGCCGCCGCGCTTGTTGATGTCGTAAGCGACCCAGGAGACAGCGGTCCAGTAATATTGTCCGCTGATCGTAGATGGCCCGGAAAAGCCGGCGACAACCGCGATCTTGATCGTATCGCCCGTCGGGCTGACCCAGGTCGACGGATCATAGCCGGACATATCGCTCATCTGATTGACATCAAAAGCCGCATTGGCTTTGGCCAATTTGTCCGACGGGTCCGCCTTGGCTTCCTTGGTTGCCTTTTGCGCCTTGGCGGCCATTGCGGTTGACGGACTGGATACCGTCAGAGACAAAACTGCAAAAATTAGCATGAACACAAAAATACTTTTACTCATCCACTTCATCTTAAACCTCCTCCTCTATTTGTTTTAAATTTTCCTTACAACTTGCCACACTGCTTCACCATGATGCGATCAGTTAATCAAAGCCAGACAGGCAGCACCGATTAAGACACACCCTTATTGCTCTGGATCGTTTCAATAAAGGCATCAATCCGTGTATCGATCTGGCTTTCGGAGAAGCTGCGCTCATCAACCATATCCGCCTCGATCATCAGCGAAGGAATGCCCCTTTCCCGTTCCACGATTTTCTGAATGTCATACTGCCCGAGCGAATACGGCTTGCAACTGCGGTTGGAATGCATGACAATGCCGTCAACGTCATATTTATCAATCATGGCAAGGACAATCCCGGCCATCTTGTCCACGCCCAGATTTAAATAGGAGCGTGTGTAGGCTTCCGCAGCTGATTGGATATAATTATTTTCATCAACATATTTCAAACCGCCGCACCAGGCCGACGTGTAGGTGTCCGCCACCAGGCAGGCATCATGCTGTGCAAATTTTTCTGACAGCCATTTCATCCGGTACCAGATGGGGAGATTGTCCCAGAGGAGACGATGCTTCTCTTTCGGAATGGCGCCAATTCCCTCCTTTGCCCGTTGCTGCATTTCATCAAGTAGTCCCCGATAGTAATCCACTGACTGCTGTGTTCCCCGGAGCGTTACAATCAGAGCCAGATGGAAAAAAGCGTCGAATGCCGTCATGGGTGAAGGTTTGTTGATTGCCGTGTCCAGGACGGCCTGCCAAAGATTCTGGCCCTCGAAGGAGATTTTGCCGACTTCCTTCATTCTGTCCTGATCCATTTTACGGCCGCAGATGCCTTCCAGAAACGCTATATACTCCTGCATCTGCCGTTGCACGTAGCGGTCTGTCTCCCGGGTATATTCCGTGTGGCAGACGGGGGTATCGAAAATAAAAAGGGGCGCCTTGAAATAACGGGCCTGCACCTCGTACCATTTAAGGACGGTACCGCAAATATTGTTGCAGCATACCAGCATGTCCGGTTCCGGCAATCCGCCGATGGGACCGCCGTTGACGGTGGCACAGGAGATATCGGAACGGGCATAGGAACACAGGTCGTTCGAATAGCCCATGGATTCCGCCTTTTCACATAAATCAACGCCCATTTTGCTGGAGCCGATCATGGCCCCGTAGTTCTCCGGATAAACAGGTATGATATCCATGGCAATGAGGGGTTCCACCGGGCCGCCGCTTGTGATCCAGGCCACTTTCTTTTTATTTTGCCGGGCCATTTTGGCATCAATGTAGTAAGCGGTCATAATATCCCGCATCTTTTTTTCGGATTTTACTTTTTTCTTATCTTTTTCCAGGTTGGGATCAGACATGGTTGCTCCTTTCACAGCATCTCTAAGAAGGCTTCAAAGCGGGTTTTCAACTGCCCCTGGGCGGGAACAGGGTCATCGATTTCCAGCAGCATGACGGGAATGCCGGCTTCATCCAAGCTCTGCCTGATATAGGGATAGTCAAACGCGTGGGGATCACAGAATTTGAGCATCATGAAAATAACGCCCTGAGCATTTTTTTCTTTTGCGAGGCGGATGATATGCCTGGCCCTGCCGTCCAGATCAATATGCTTGGCCGGACAATTGATGCGGTTGAGGAGTCTTCCGGCGATGCGGGAAACCGGATCGGCCCCCTCGTCAATCATCTGAGTAAAATATCTCGCCCCCGTACAGAAATCATCCCAGACGACGGCGCCTCCGGCATCTTCGATCATGGGATAGATATCGGGATGGTTGCAGATGCCGCCGGCAAGAATGATGCGCTTTATCGACCCATCTTCCTTTTCCCGGCCTGCTTTTGCTTTCAGTTCCGCAACCGTCTCGGCAAGCAGGGTGACCAGACGTTCCCGGTCCATGATCATGGATGCCCGAACCACCGCATATAAATCTGCGCCTGACAAAAGCCGGGGATATAGGCTTCGCATCTCGTAAATGGTTCGTATCGACTGCCGGATGGCATTCGTGGTTGTAATTGCTTTTTGCAGGGTCTCATCGGTCATTTCCATCTGCAGCGCGTGACCCAGATCAGTCCGGAATTTGTTCAGAACATCGGCCATATAGTCCTGGGCGCTGGGTGTATCGAGTTTGACGGGTAAAACGAGGTCCAGATGAAACCCGAAAGGGATATTCATGCGCCAGATGTCAGACAGCCTTTGAATGGAGTCGCAGGTGTGGGGGAAGACCATGCCGTCCAGAAAATCGATCCTTCCGGACAGCCCTTCCTCCAGAATGCCCCGGACAAGAGAGCAGCAGTAGGATTGCAGATGGGAATCGGCAAGGCTGATGTTCTCTTTCGTACCGAAAAGCCGCAGAGGATGGGCGCCTGCGGCCAGGATGATTTCCTCCGGCGTGTAAGAGCAGACGTAACCGACTATCTTTTTACCGGATGTCTTTTTTAATTGTCTCGCATAGTCAAAAGGTTGATTGACGATCTTGCGAAATTCTTCGAGATGCTTCATCTATTTGCCTCCTGTGAATTTTCCTGCCAAACGGAGTTTCTCAACCTCCTGTTTTTCCAGTTCGGTGTAAGCAATCTTTCCTACTTTGGTTAACGGAAGACTGTCACGGAATTCAACTTCCCGGGGGCAGGACCATTTGATGAGGTCTTTCTGACAGTGCATAATCAATGCCTTTGCCAGTTCATCACTCGCCTTTGACTTGTCTTTCAGAACAACAAAAGCCTTGACCTTTTCCACCTGTGCTTCATCGGGCACACCAATGACACAGGCGGCCTGCACATCCGGGTGCTTATCCAGAACCGCTTCCACCTGAACCGGATAGACATTCATCCCGGAAGATTTGATCATGCGTTTGAGACGCAGCTTGAAATAAAAATATCCGTCCTTATCCATCGTAAAAATATCACCGGTGTGCAGCCAGGTAAGGCCGTCTTCATGCTTTTTAATCACTGCCGCTGTTTCCTCGGGGCTCTCCAGGTAGCCCAGCATCACGGCCGGACCGCTCACGCACAGCTCGCCTTCCTGGCCTTCGGGGACTTCTTCAATCGTGCCGATCGCCACTACTTTTGCCAGCATGTCCGGAAAGGGAACGCCGACGCTACCCTCGCGGTAGCCGTCAATTGGCGTAGACATGATGCCCGTTACCGCTTCCGTCAAGCCGTAACCTTCCACCAGTTGAACATTTCCTCCCTGGCGTTTTACAATTTCTTCGAATCGGTCCTTAACCTGTCGGGGCAGGGAATCGGCTCCGCAGGAGGTATTTTCCAGGCAACTCAGATCCGCTGTCTGAAAATCGGGGTTCCGGGTCAGGGCGTCATAGAGGGTCGGTACTCCGGTGATAAGAGTCGGCTTCTTCTTCTTGATGAGATCGGCGACAATTTCCGGGGTAAATTGAGGGACGAGAATGCTTTTGGCGCCTCCCATGAAAGCAGCATTGCAGCAGATGCCCAGACCGAAGCCGTGAAAGATCGGAAGAATGGCCAGAACAGAGGCGCCTTCTGCCTGAAGACCTCCTCCCCAGTTAGCGGCCATCAGGCCCTCACTGATGAAGTTGTAGTTGGACAGCATGATCCCCTTGGGGAATCCTGTTGTGCCACCGCTGTACAGAATAACAGCAAGCTCGTCCGTGCCCATATCTGCCTTCTGCGCTTCAGGATAGGATCCCGCCATGAATGGCTTCCACCATTTGACCATGGGATCTTCGTGGGATTTATCGGCGCCTTGATCCCGCGGGGTCATCTGATCAAAGATCTCCGTCAGGATCAGTGTTTCCAATTGCGTTTCACTTTTGATCTCCTTGAATTTGTCATAAAAAAGATCCAGGGTCAGGGCCACCCGGCTCTTGCTGATATTCAGATAGTAGATGATCTCACTCGGTGTAGAAAGCGGGTGAATCATGCTGGCCACAACCCCCAATTTGTTTGCGGCATAAAAACAGATGATGCCCTGTGGAGACGTCGGCATGGAGATGGTAATCCGGTCGCCTTTTTTCATGCCGAGGGCGGCAAGAGCATCAGCGCACAGATCAATATCCCGGGCAAATTGACGATAGGTCGATGTATAGTCAAAGAAATCATAGGCAATGCGGTCGGGAAATTTTTCAACCGTCTGCAGCAGGGCTTCATACATCGTCACTCGAGGATAGTTAATGGTCTCGGGTACATCTTTATAGAACTTCAACCAGGGTTTACTTTCAGATATCATTGGACAGCTCCTTATTGGGTTATGAAAGCATTCAGGCTGCAAAGCCTAAATGCTTGACAAGATATAATGCGGATGAGTAAGTATTCATCATTGAAATCATAATCAAGGTTTTTGGCCTGTTTCACGATAAATACTGTTTCATATTGAAACATTGATTATTCAGGTTAAAAGTGATTTCAGTACGAACGAACCGTCACTGGCGGAAGCGGTTAAAGATCAGAGAACCAAAAGGAGGAAGGGAAAGCATGAGAAAGCAGGATAAAGCGATGGCGGCTATTTCAGCTGTTTTCCCGACACGGGAAACATTTATCAAATTTGCCGAAGACAGCGACAATAAAAAAGCCGTCCAATCCTTTGTTGATTATGCGGTACGAAATAAAATTATCGAAACGTCCTCATCAAAGAGCCTCGAAGAGTTTATCGGCAGCCACACCAGGTCTTCCGAAGACTGCAAGCTGCCCAATCACCTTACTTTTGATGAGCTTCTCGAAAAAAAAGAGGAAACGTTTGGATTTAACCTCTCGGAACGGGCATTGGTCGACCGTATCAATTCCCTGATCTCCGCGAGCGGCATCGATTTGCCCAAAGTCAGCAATTCCATGCTGACGCGGCTTAAGACAAAGCCTGCGGATAATGCTTATAAGCAGAACGTGATCAGAAGCTTCGCTTTCTGGCTGGGCCACGAGCGGACCGATCTCGGTCCGCAGCTGAACTATGAAACGCTGGTGAAGATCTGCCCGGAAGATAAGCTGGCCGACAGTTATAAAGAAGGTGTTCGCATCGGGTTCGCCCTGGTGAGCCGCGGAGATGTCATCGATCATCCCATCACGAACTGGCTGAAAGCGTGCATTAAAAATTATATAGACAAAACGATGGGAGATTCGCTTCAAGGCACGTGGGGCAAAGTCAGGTCTCATGACTTCACCACGTTTTACGTGGACATTCCGAAAAAAGAGGAGGCCAGTGATCCGACCGCCTACCGGTCCTGCCTTAAACACGCGGTTTCATTGACTCACCATGTCGCCATTCGCTGGGCAATATCCAAATATTATACCAACAATAGATTCTTATCCATCGGGATCGTCGCCGGCAAATTCGCCTCTCTCGACAATTATCTACTGCCCATGCTCAATGCCAAGCTCTTGGGCGATCCCATTATTCGCGTCTCGGACTATGTTCGTCAATGCCTCTTGATCAATGACACCCGTGTCATTCTGTGCAGCAAGCCCAGTGAAACGATCTTATTCAAAGGAGAAACGTTCAGCATCTGGTGGATCGTGGCGTTCTGGAGTGCTTTTTATTTTGATTTTATCCCTGATCTGCTGGAGGCCAGCCGTTTGAGTAATAATGTTCTGCCGGGAGAAATTCTCTCAAGGCTGCGCTGGTTTCCGGAAGAGTCGCCGCTCATAAGCTCCGAAAACGCCAAAACCAACGCAATTACGGCCTTTCTCAACTTTCCCCATAACTCTCTCCTCGGCGTTGAAATTGCGAAGACGCTTTACTATCGAAGACAAATTCAGGAAGCCATTGAAATTCTCCGCATTGTTCTGAGCATTGATCCAACCGATCTGACAGCCCGAACCCTGCGGATGGTCCTTTTCCGGGAGCTTGCTCTGGACGCGCCGACTTACTCTATCGCGGATACTTTCTTTGCCCAGGCTGAACATGAAGCCATCTATATTCAGGAAAATTGCGAGTCAAAGCTGGAAGATTTTTATTGCGAATATGCCATGATTTACATCGCCAAGGCGCTGCTCATCTTAAAGTTTCTGCGCAGTGGAGACAAGCTCCGGGAGGGAATGCCGGATATCTCGCAGGCAAAACAGTCCGTCTTCGATGCTTACGACAGGGCTGAGTATCTCTTGGGAAAGGCGATGGCCGTCTCGTTGTCGGCCATCCGGTCCTACTTTTCGCTAAACGCCACGCGCGTTCTGAAGGCTGTCTTGAAAAATGATGAGGAAATCTTTGTCAATTCTAAAAAAATGATCAATGGAAAATTGGAAACCATTGCCAATTCCTCGGCGGGTTTTCGGTTGCAGATCAATTTAAGCACCCGTGGAAGTCAAAAGCAGGGTCAACACGATTTCATCGAAGACATTCTGGTAAAAAGGTTCATGATTTATGACGCTTCCATCTCACTCCAACCCTTTCGGGCAAACTCTCATTTCTGCCATGCCGTTGCCCTTTGGGATTTTTCACCCAAACGAACCGTCGCCATCGCCAAAAGAGTATTAAAAGTATTGAGTGATGCCACGAATCTGGCCAGGGATGCGGCAAAAGAAGGCGTATGTATCTATGCGGCTACCAGAGGCTATAGCGAAATGATGCCGACCAAAGATTTTATCCAGCATGTGAAAAAAGGCATGCAAATGGTGACTCAGGCAGCGGGAAAAGATCTGGCTTCCAGAAATGACAGCGACATTATCGAACCGGACGGGTGTACATCATCTCTTTTGCTGACACTGAACATGTAGAGTTTGCAGTTACTTTATTTTTTTTCAAAGATTGATCAGAGCTTCCTTTTTTGGGGAAGGTATGGGAAACGCGCTCTTGCCGGTGGGGGATCTTCTTGGGAACTTACATGCATAGCCATTCTCCGAATTCCACCACGCGCTTCTGGTGGCAGGAAGGGCAGGAATGGGGCCCCTGGTTTGTATGAAAGTTTGTATCAATCCTTATCTGCGCAAGGCAACCCGGAATTGTCAACGGTGCTGAAAGTGATCCATGCGCCGGGATTAAAATTGCAGGTTAGATCCGGGAAGACACTAAAAGCAGCGTGGAGACGGCAATTAAGTGGAACGAAACTGGATTGATATTTTGAAGTCCCATAGTGCTGCTTTATACGTTGTGCGAATTTAAGATGCTTCTTTCCAATGCATAGAAAGTACACGACCGGAAGCAGCGCAATCTCGCAGATAGAGATTTATCAGGGTTTGATAGGGAACACCCGCTGTTTTAGCAAGATTCTTGAAGTAATCTACGGTACCCTCATCTAATCTAATAGTTACTTGCTTCTTGAGCATACTTGCATAAGGATTTTTTTTTGCTTTTGAAAAATCATATTCTTTTCTCATGATTACCACCTGTTCCAGTATTGTCTGTGCTCCATGCGGGTTGCCTTCCGCCGTGCTGAAATAATTCTTATGATTAGGTCTTCTTTACGCAATAAGTATGGGAAATGACGAGTAGCCGAAGCTTGGAGCTCATGCCGAGAATAATATAACGCTCTTCTTCCAATGAGTGATCGGGATCATCGAGCAACAAACCATTTTCGTCAGAGAATACCGTTTGCGCCTCAAGAAAAGAAATGCCATGCTTTCTTTGATTCAGGTTATATTTCTTTTCATCCCATTCAAATCGTAACTCTTTCATGATTACAGTGTAAATACATTGTAGTTTATTGTCAATAATTATTTAAGCACAACAAAAAGCCCATCCGGCGCAAGAAGGCGGCTTGCTATCCGGTGGAGGTTATGCCTTTTTTTATCAGCCATTATTTTATAGACGGAGAAGCGGCTGCTGGTTTGAAATAAAAGGGGACGGTTCAAATAAAAGGGGACGGTTCTATTTTCACTTCTGATTTTCAGCGTAGAGACCGCAATTAAGTGGAACGAAATTAGATTGATATTTTGAAGTATGCCCTATAGTGCTGCTCGATTTATCTGCTTTTCAAGTAGCTCTTCAGGTCACGATAGTAATTTTCGTGAGACCCAATCATGATCAGCTCTAAATCTACACCGGTTTTCCTATATGACAGCAGGTATAAATTTGTCTTAAGTTTGAATTTATGCACAAAAACGCCCTTTAAATCGCCCTTTTTCTCTTCACCAATAGTTGGGTTTTCGGCAATATTTCTTACTTCGCGATCTAAAGCGTCTTTTTCGCCCTTAGACATCTTTTTTATTTTTTTTTCGAATAGTCTTGATTGATAAATTTTCATAGTAGTCTATCCGAACTTGTATTCAGTTTTTTCACCTTGATCTAATTCATCAAGCCCGATCAAGATTTCCTTGATTAGGGAATAAGGCAAATCCGGATTCTCCTCTGCGCATTTTCCCATGCGAGCCCAATGCTCAATCTGACCAGCTAAAGACCGATGATCAATCCTGCTAAATCGTTTTGCCTCATCGACAAGTTCTTTTGATATTCTTACCGCTGTAGCCATAGCTCTTTCTCCTTATTGCAACATACCTACTTTATGTCACAATATGTTGCAATATGCAACTATTAGTTGCATATTTCGTGGTAACGTTGGCTTGACCTGCAAGCGGCTTGTCCGCGCAGTCGGTGTCGAAGCCAACGTTAGGCACTTCTAGGACCGAATGTCTCTGGCAACATCAGTTAAGTCGTTTCCAAATTGATGACCGCGGCCGTCGACTGCGCGAATAGTTGCCTGCGGGAGTCTTGCGCCATGGAGCGCAAGGTGAGCAAACGGGACATCAACGTCGTCACGGCTGTGATAAAGAAAGATGCGCGGAATAAAAGCAAGCTTGTCAGCGATGTTACGCGGTAGCTTCAGATCGTCAAAATTCCACTGATCTTCGTCCCATGACGGAGCAGCGAGCAAGAACAGGCCTGCAATGGGTTTCTTAACTTCTTCCTCCGATAAGTACTTCAGCAGAATAGAGCCTCCTACGGAGTGCCCGACCAATAAGACATTCCCGCGTAGTCGCGATAACTCAGCAGAAATCTTTCGTTTCCAAGACATCACATTCGGATCTGCCTCATCCGGCATTCGCGGATAGTGGATCTCGTAATCCTGCCCAAGTTCCTGCCGGAGGCTCTCGACAAGCTTGCTATCCCATTCGTCATGGGTGCCTTTGCCACCTCCTTGAACGAAGAGCAGTTGGTGTTTCACGTGCATATATGGTCCTCCAGCGCCGTCATTGTGCGCCTAGAAGAATAAAAGGGGACGGTTCTATTTTTACTTCTGATTTTCTCACGCAATAAATAGAACCGTCCCCTTCTTTAATTAAACCTAAGAATTATCTCTTCTCGTGATTTCTTCTCTCTTTCTTCTCTCTTTCTTCTCTACCACGAAAACGATTTTTTAAAACATCTCTCAAATCTTTTCCAAGACGAGACAAACGTGTTCCTATCTCTGGGCTTTCATCGTCATCAGATTTACATATTCCATATTCTAATATTCCACATCCAACCGCTTGGCCAACACTTCCGAATAGCATAGGCTTATTGTCTGGACTATTGAGAGCCTTTAAGTCTCCAATTGTTGATCGTTCAATAACTTGGACAAGATCTATAAAATGAGAGAACTCAATATCTCCGGTTAGGTGATGGTCGAAACATTTTGCGACCATTTCAGGCTTGGAAAGATCATCGATTCTGTCCAGAATCAACAAAAGGTGTTCACCAACCTTTCTTTTATACTTTGCATCGTTCTTGATTTTCGTCCTGAATGAATCCTTAGATCCAGAGTCAACAGATTCCAAAGCAAGGATGAATCTAAGAATTTTATTATAAAGAATTCGGTCAGAAATAGAACGTTGAAGAGATAGACCTTTCGAAATCCATCCTACGACCGGAATATCCTTAATGAGACCTTCCTCAAGGACTTGATCGATCGAAAATTCCAGAATCTCTGATGACAGCCCTATTAGTCCTACTTCTGCGACTGTATCAGCAAGATTGTCTGAAATGCTTGGATTAATAATTTTCATTTATTCACCGCTAACGCAAAGCTCACCGGGAGCTGGCCAAGGGCCAGCTCCCGGTGCAGCGACTTGATGTTGTGAGGTTTTTATGTTGTATTTGATGCTCCTATTAATGATGTTTTTTGTCATTTTGCTTTTTTGGTTTGTTGGTTTTGTTTTTCAATATTTTGGTTACTGGATGGTGCAACTTCATTTTTACTTTTCACTTGTTGCGGGGGTTGTGGCTGGTTGTTCTGGTGGATTATATACGTATTATTGGGACGAAAGAAAAAAGAAAGAACGAAAGCAATGATAACTAGAACAAGACCGATTAAAAAAGGCTTTGCAATAGACCAATACTTTTCCTTTTTGCGTTCAATTTCGCTGTTTAGTTTTTCTCTAGCAAGGTCAAGCATCATGTATGAACCGGGGGAGCGATCCCTTCCATCGGGAATATTTAATAATGCTTTTTTATGCTTTAGTAATTTGCATAAGCACTCATTTTTATATTCTGAGTTCATTGCTTTAAGGTATAGTTGTTCTTCTTTTGTCATTTTGTTTACTCACAACGAGTCTGTAGAAAAACTCCAAAATAAATTTTTCGTGCTATTTGGGGGGGTCTTTTTACCCCTCCCCATCGCATGATCGTCGACTGTGGGGCATTCTTTGAGGACGTTTTTTCATGCACCCTGCGCTGAATGCCGCTTCCTGACTTATTCTACAGGCTCAACGCAGAAATCACCCGGAGCGTAGCGATCGGGTGGATTGTCCTTGTTAAGGTTTATATACCATTTCTGCCCACTTTGCGGTTTGCCCGTCAACCTCATCTTCAAGTTTGAACTGGCACACGCCATATTTCGCAAATAACCTTGGCTCAATGGGAATCGTAGAGAATTTGTTGTGATATATATGTAGTGCCATTTTCTTATGTTCATTCCCGAACATTACCCCAATGGCGCTAATGGACCTATTGTGTTCTTCAGTCATTTTGCGCTTAGGCCCATAGCTCATTCCCGTTGCATATGGAGAAACTGAATGATCAATAGGTACTGCAATATGAATTTGCTCTAAACCATACATTGCAACTCTGATGCAGTATGGATCCAAATGCCCCGCGACCAAGCCGCGGTCATACAAGACCAATAGGCTCGGGTACTTTTCTTCTATTCGAGACTTAATCTGTGGAGATGCCTCTGATATCTTTTTACGCACACGGTCGCCGGGTGTTGTTGAAAGCACATTTCCACAACCGCGCTCCTTTAAAACTCGATCAGAATCTGCTCATCTTTATTCCGCGTGATCTCCTTGACTTCTACAACAACGCGTTGACTTTCGATGAATATTTCGTAATCAGGGGTTTTACTATTCGCTTCTTCTGCAATACGCAGCAGTTGAATACCAAGAACAGCACATAGAGTCTCGAAGTGTTTCTCGGATGCTGTTTTAATCATATTTTACCTTAACATTTAATATATCTTGCTTGGCTTTTTGTGACTTTTTGTTTGCAATCCTAAACTATTTGCGGCAGAAATAAAAGCAGAAATCTCAAAAAAATCAGCAGTATTAAAAAAACGGTGTTTGGCATATCAGGATAATAAAGACCAAAAGCCAAATGGGGTTTTTTATGGAAAATTTGTCCGGTGTAAAGAAATCCGACGTTCTTCCGGAGTTTCAGGCCTTTCTTACGGATAAGAAAATGGTGCAGGAAAAGAGTGTGTTCTTTTACGCTCTCTGGCTGAGTAAATTTTTCACCTTCGCCCGAAAAAAAAACTGTTTTCAGATGAATACCAGGAAAATGCCGTCATCGAGTTTATCGAAACTTTGAAAGCCAACCCCAATTTAACCGAATGGCAACTCCGGCAGGCAAGTGATGCCATTCGTTTATATTATTTTCATTATCGCGGCCTTAACCCCCATCAGTTGTCATCGGCCAATGCCACTGGTTTTGCATCTGAAGCGCTCGAAGAAGCAAGAAGGCTCATCAGATTGAAGCATTATTCATACAGCACTGAAAAAACCCATTAATTCCCGATAGAACTTTTTGTTAATACCCTTTGCTTTTTTTAATTGATTTTCCTAAAAAGAAAAAAAACATTCAGGACAAATTCATGAATTTCAATTTTAATTATCATTTCCAGGAAAATATCCCCCCGGAAGAAAATGCTTACTGGTTTATCTTTCGAAATGAAAAGATACTGACAAAGACCTCCAGCGGCAGCACAAAACCGCTGCTGGCCAGGGTCTTGGACATCCCGCAATTGAATATTGAAAAAGCCATGCACGTGGGCGTTTGGGATTCCATCCAATGTTATGCTGTTTTTGATCAGACGGAGGACGGCATGGCCATACCCGGTACCGAATGGGTATCGCTGCGCTGGGATTACGGGAAGTTTGATGATGAGATGTTTTATATTTACGGCAGGTCGCTGCATCTGTTGGTCTGGGCGCAAAACAACCGGTTTTGCGGACGCTGCGGAAACGCGATGGCGTTGAAACCGGATGAAAGATGTTTCCTCTGCCCCTCCTGCGGATTTTTAAGTTTCCCGAGGATATCGCCTGCGGTCATTGTCTCCATCGAAAAAGACGGCAAACTGCTCCTGGCCAGGGGCACAAGATACAAGAGCAAAATGTACAGTGCGCTGGCCGGTTTTGTCGAACCCGGCGAGTCGCTGGAAGATTGCGTCAGGCGGGAGATTAAAGAAGAAGTCGGGATTGATGTAAAAAATATTCAGTATTTTAAAAGCCAGCCCTGGCCGTTTCCCGATTCCCTGATGATCGCTTTTACCGCCGAATACGCAGGCGGTGAGTTAGCCATTGATCCCAATGAGATCCTGGATGCGGGCTGGTACGGCCCGGAAGACTTCCCTCCCTTACCGGGAAAGCTCAGCATCGCCCGGGCGTTAATCGATCATTTTGTGAACAGAGGGACAACGCTGTAAACTTCTTAATTTCCTGCTCCCGATCCGGTTGTTCCGGGAGATCTCGAATCGGGTTTGCGCCTTTACGTTGTCATTCCAAAGGTTAACAAAGCAAAATCTATTCAACAGGGCTCGGAGGAAGGAGAGCAGACAGTAAATCCTTCTCCATACCAGGAATCTTTATAGTCTATCAAAGTTTTGTTCAATAGATCTTCGTCGTTTTTATTATAAGAGAACTCGAAACCTTCTACGTGCACAATTTCATCATCTTCTTCGGGTTCATCCAGAACCATTGCCAATATGGGGGCAATTCAGCCCTGACCTTTATGAGTTAACCGAACGGATTTGGCATCAAAACGTTCCAGCACTTTGAGAAGTTCAATTTTCGCTGTTTGAGTTATCGTTATTTCAATCATTCCATTTTCCTTTGCTCATTTTAGTTAAATTTACCTGTGATTCTTGTTGCCGCTCCGTATTTCCCCTGGTTTGAATTTTTCAGTCGAGAAAGAAACCGGCCGTCAGGGGAACTCATTTCTATCTTTCACTATTAACATATGTCCTCCTTAAGAAAAATCAAGGGATGACATTTGGTATTGCTTTCCGGAGCGGAGCAGGTAAGGCATTTTATCTTTTAAGGCATTGCGCTTCTGCCCGGGCTTTGCATTAGACCGAAAGCAGCGAACGTGATAAGGTGCTTTGGATTACGCTGGTCGGGTCTGTCTTTTGGATTTCAGGAAGGGGATGATGAAGAAAGTTTGTCTGTTGCTGTTCATGCTTTTGGCCTTTGCCTCCTGCTACGGAGTCGTTATTTCCAGTCAGGATGTAACGGACTTGGTTCATCTGTCCGAGGGTTCCATCCGGGGCAAGTCTGAAGGGGATATGCATATTTATCTGGGAATCCCCTACGCGGCGCCGCCTCTGGGTGATTATCGCTTCCGGCCTCCGCAGGCCGTTGTCCCATGGACCGGCGTGAAAGACAGCACGGTTTTCGGCCCCGCCTGCCCGCAACCCCGCGAGCCGTCGGGAGGCCTTTACAGTGAGGACTGTCTGTCTCTGAATGTCTGGACGCCCGCGAAGAAAGCCGGTCAAAAATTACCGGTCATGGTCTGGATTCACGGCGGCGCGTTTAACTTCGGGTCCTCCTCTCAGGCGGAGTATGATGGAAAAAACCTGGCTCGAAAAGGCGTTGTGGTTGTCACCCTCAATTACCGCCTCGGGCCGCTGGGATTTTTTGTCCATCCGCTTTTGTCCCGGGAATCCGCGTGGGGGGCGTCGGGCAATTACGGTCTGCAAGACCAGATTGCCGCGCTCAAGTGGGTGCAAACCCATATTGCCGCATTCGGCGGAAATCCCGATCAGGTGACCGTTTTCGGCCAGTCCGCAGGCTCCCGCTCCGTGGCGCTTTTGATGATCAGTCCGCGGGCCGCAGGCCTTTTTCATCGGGCGATTGCCCAAAGCGGCGGGCCGATCATCGGTTCGGAGTATTTGAATCCCAATTTCAACGGCAGTATGATTAATGTTTCAAAGATGGGCGAGACACTGGCGGCCAGGCTCGGCTGCGATCAGGCTCCCGATGTTTTGGCGGCGCTTCGAGCCAAGTCCGCGCAGGACATCATCGCGGCGGCCGATTGCTCTACCAGTCTGTTTGATTATGAAGCGCTGTTCTTTGCTCCGGTTTTTGACGGGTGGGTGCTTCCGGAAAATCCGCTTCGCGCTTACGAGGAAGGCAGGCAGCACGCCGTGCCGATGATCGTCGGCAGCACCGCGAATGAAGGCACGCTTTATTTGGACGGGGTCACGGATCTGTCGATTGCAAAATATCAATCCTTCCTCACCGCCCGGTTTGGCTCAGATACGGCAAATGCTCTGCAAATGTTTCCCGCGCAAGAAGACAAAGACGTCGCTTCGGCCATCGACCGCGTCATCACGGTGGGGGCGAACGCCCAACCGGCAAGGCTTATGGCGCGAAATATGGAGCGCAAAAAAATCCCAGGCTACCTCTACCATTTTACCCGCCGCCCCGACACTTCGCTTGCGCGCAGACTGGCCGTCCATCATGGAGTCGATCTTGCTTATGTTTTCGGCAATATGACGGCATCGGATGGCTACACTGACACCGACCGGGAGCTTTCCTCCCTCATGATGGCCTACTGGGTGAATTTTGCCAAAACGGGGAATCCCAACGGGCGGGGCCTTCCGGTCTGGCCGGTCTACCAAAGTCAATTCAATATCAATCTGGAGTTTGGCGATGCTGTCCGCATCAACGCAAACCTCTTCAAAGATCAATCCGATTTTATCAGCGACCTGCAGCAACGCTACTGGAAGTAAAAAACACGGCGACGGTTCATAGTGCCCCCGCTTCAATTCTTCACAGGCATTTGTCATCCCGATGTATCCGGCAGGTCGCATTTTCTCCCTGACAGCCAGGAATTTTATTCTCCTTAGTGCGCTGTGAATATTTTCATTCCTACCTTTCGGAAGCCCCCTTACTCAATTCCTACATTCCGGTAAGCTTTATTTCTCTGCAACACCCGCTCGGAAACGCTTTGCGGGGCGGGTAAGACTTCGTTCTTCCTTTGCTTTTTAAAATAACCGCTCTATGCGGCATTCTCTGGCACGGCTCTTGATCTACAGGAAAGACAAATAACGAAATTCCGCGACAGGAGAGAAGCGATGAGAAAAATAGCAATCTATGGAAAAGGCGGCATCGGCAAATCCACCACCACACAAAACACGGTGGCCGCGCTGGCTGAGATGGGAAAACAAATCATGATCGTCGGCTGCGATCCCAAGGCGGATTCGACACGGCTGATTCTGGGCGGCCTGTCCCAGAGAACCGTACTCGATACGCTGCGTGAATCCGGCGAAGACCTGGATCTCGAAGACGTGGTGAAACTCGGTTTCAGAGGAACGCGCTGCGTTGAGTCCGGCGGGCCGGAGCCGGGCGTGGGCTGCGCGGGGCGCGGCATCATCACGTCCATCAATTTGCTGGAACAGTTGGGCGCCTATTCCGACAAGATCGGTCTGGACTATGTGTTCTACGACGTATTGGGCGACGTGGTCTGCGGCGGTTTTGCCATGCCCATCCGCGACGGAAAGGCCAAGGAGATTTATATCGTTGTCTCCGGCGAGATGATGGCGATGTACGCGGCCAACAACATCTGCAAAGGCATTGTGAAGTTTGCCGAGGCGGGCGGTGTGCGACTGGGCGGACTGATCTGCAACAGCCGTAAGGTGGACAACGAGCTTGCGCTCATTGAGGCATTAGCCGGGCAATTGGGCACGCAAATGATTCACTTTGTTCCGCGCGACAATGTCGTGCAGCGCGCCGAAATCAACCGCAAGACCGTGATCGAATTCGAGGAGAAAGCCGGTCAGGCGGATGAATACCGCAGGCTTGCCCAGGCGATTGACCAAAACAAAATGTTCGTGATTCCGAAGCCGCTGACAACGGAGGAGCTTGAGGCGCTGCTGATCAAGTTCGGCATGGACCAATAAGGGCCGAAACCGCGAGCACAACAGATTATTCAATAACAGAAAAAGGAGGATATCAGCATGTTAATGATTCGAGCTATCGTCAGGCCGGAGAGAGTGGACGCCGTTTTGGAGCGGCTGATGGCGGAGGGTTTTCCAGCCGTGACCAAGCTGAATGTATCGGGACGCGGCAAGCAGCGCGGCATCAAAATCGGCGACATCACGTATGACGAACTGCCCAAGGAATTATTGATGACCGTCATCCCCGACACGGAAAAAGACCTGGTGGTGGGCATCATCATGTCTGCCGCCCGCACAGGCGACAAAGGCGCATACGGCGACGGCAAGATTTTCGTTTCACCGGTTTCTGAGGTTTACACGGTCAGCTCCGGCATCAAGGAGGTGTAGCCATGAAAGAGGTTATGGCTGTCATCCGGATGAATAAAATCAACGCGACCAAGAAAGCCTTGGTGGAAGCGGGCATCTCGTCGATGCACGCGCGTGATTGTCTGGGACGCGGCAAGGGCCTGGTGGACATCCAGCTTTTGAAAGGCGCAGAGCAGGGCTATGAAGAAGCGATCTCGCAGTTGGGCAACACGCAGCGGCTCATCCCCAAAAGGATGATTTCGATTGTCGTGCCGGACGAACTTACGGATCAAACGGTTTCCGTTTTGATCGAGGTCAACCAGACGGGAAAACCCGGCGACGGCAAGATTTTTGTCATGCCGGTTGCCGACGCGATTCGCGTCCGTACGGGCGAGGCGGGAAACGACGCGCTCGATGAAGCATAGAAAGGAGAAAGATCATGTCGCCAAAAAGCAATATGGCTAAAGATATAACAGCTACGGCACTTGAAGTGCGCGAGCAGATCCTGAAGAAGTATCCGGCCAAGGTGGCCCGCAAACGCGCTAAACAAATTGTTGTTAATCATGTCGATTCCGAAAATCCGGTTCCCGAGATCTTTGCCAACACACGGACGATTCCGGGCATCCTCACCATGCGCGGTTGCGCCTACGCCGGTTGCAAGGGCGTGGTGCTGGGACCGACACGCGACATTCTGCAAATCGTCCACGGCCCCATCGGCTGTTCTTTTTACGCCTGGCTCACAAGGCGTAATCAGACCCGGCCGAAAACCGATCAGGACCCCAATTTCATGACC
This sequence comes from uncultured Smithella sp., assembly GCA_964547345.1. GTDB lineage: Bacteria > Desulfobacterota > Syntrophia > Syntrophales > Smithellaceae > UBA8904. The sequence goes on from CAZJMX010000031.1 coordinate 22,488, forward strand.
TATTGCATGTCCACGGATATGCAGGAGGAGGAAATCATCTTCGGCGGGGAGAAGAAGCTCAAAAAAGCCATTGAGGAAGCGATACATTTATTTCATCCCAAGGCCATCGGCATCTTTTCCACCTGTCCTGTGGGATTGATCGGCGACGACGTGCATGCCGTCGCCCGTGAGATGGAAGCAAAATATCCGGACGTGAATATCTTCGGGTTCAGTTGTGAAGGCTACAAGGGCGTGAGCCAGTCCGCCGGCCATCATATCGCCAACAACAAGGTCTTTAGCGACGTGGTGGGGCAGCTTGAGTCCCACAAGGAAGGCGAGTTTCGTCTCAATATCCTGGGCGAATACAACATCGGGGGCGACGCGTTTGAAATCGAGCGGATCACCGACATGTGCGGCTTTACGGTTCACTCCACGTTCAGCGGGAATTCGGAGTATGACGAATTCGCCAGTTCCCATACCGTCGATCTCAATGTTGTGATGTGCCATCGTTCGATCAACTACATGGCGGAGATGATGGAAAAGAAATACGGCATCCCCTGGTTTAAAATCAACTTTATCGGCGCGGAAGCCACGGCTAAATCGCTTCGCAAAATTGCCGCCTATTTCGGCAATCCCGAGTTAATGGCGCGGGTGGAAAAAGTCATCACCGAAGAAATGCCCGACGTGGCAAAAGTGCGAGACGAAGTGAGAGCACGCTGCCAGGGCAAGACCGCCATGCTCTTTGTCGGTGGATCGCGCGCTCACCACTATCAGGAGCTCTTTGCCGAAATCGGCATGAAGACGATCTCCGCCGGATACGAGTTTGCCCATCGTGACGACTATGAAGGGCGAAGGGTCATCCCCAGCATTGTCGTTGACGCCGACACGCGCAATATCGAGGAGCTGCACGTTGAAGCGGACCCCAACCGCTATCAGCCGCGCAAGACCGAAGATGAACTTAAAATAATGGATGAACGGGACCAGATCGGTTTTGCGGACTATCCGGGTATGATGGCCGAAATGAAAAACGGCGATTTGATCATCGATGATCTCAACCATCATGAAATGGAAGTGCTGATTGAAAAATATAAACCGGACATTTTCTGCGCGGGCATCAAGGAGAAATATGTTGTTCAGAAAGCAGGTATCCCGCTCAAACAGCTCCATAGCTATGACTACAGCGGCCCTTACGCGGGTTTCAAGGGCGCGATCAACTTTTACCGGGAGATCGACCGGATGGTCAATTCTAAAGTCTTTGGCCTGGTCCGCGCGCCGTGGCAGAAAAATCCCCAGCTTGCGGGAAGCTATGCGGTCAATCGTTAAAAAAGATTCTTAAAGGAGAAACACCATGCTGCTTCGACATACACCTGAAAATATAACAGATCGTTCGGCTCTCACGGTCAATCCGGCCAAGACCTGCCAGCCGGTGGGCGCTCTGTACGCGGCGCTCGGCATTCACAGCTGCCTGCCGCACAGCCATGGCTCGCAGGGCTGCTGCTCCTACCACCGCAGCGCGCTCACCCGGCATTACAAAGATCCGGTCATGGCGACCACCAGCTCGTTTACCGAAGGCGCGTCCGTTTTCGGCGGTCAGGCCAACCTCATCGAGGCGATCAACAATATCTTCTCGATTTACAGCCCCGACGTCGTGGCGGTGCATACCACCTGCCTGTCGGAAGTCATCGGCGACGATCTGGGCCAGATTATCAACAAGGCGCTAGTCGATGGTAAAATTCCCAAAGGCAAACGTGTCATCCACACCAACACGCCGAGCTTCAAAGGCTCGCACGTGACGGGCTTTGCCAATATGACGCACGGGATGGTGCAGTATCTGTCGGAATCAACAGGCAAGCGTACGGCGCAAATCAATGTGATTCCCGGATTTGTGGAGCCTTCGGACATGGCGGAGATCAAGAGGATTCTGTCTTTGATGGGCATCAAAGGCGTCTTGTTTCCCGATACCTCCGAGGTGGTCAACGCCCCGATGGACGGCCGCTTCCATATGTATCCCAAAGGCGGCGCCACGGTGGGGCAGATTCAAAGCGCCGGAGACAGCGCGCGCACCCTGGCGCTGGGCCTTACTGCATCGCTTGCGGCGGCAAAACTTCTGGATACCAAATGCGGCGTGCCTTTCGAGGCGCTCGACCTGCCCATCGGCATCACCGCCACGGATGCGTTTGTCGACAGCTTGAGAAAAACTGCGGGTGTCAGTGTTCCCGACGCGCTGATGGTCGAACGCGGCCAGGCTCTCGATGTGCTCACCGACATGCATCAGTATTTTTACGGCAGGAGCGCCGCGCTGGTGGGCGATCCCGATCAGCTGGTTGCGCTTACGCAGTTTCTGACGGATATGGACATGACGGTTCTGTATGTTGTGACCCAAACCCCGGCGGGTGCGAAATTCGACGAGAGCATCCGGTCGATCACAAACGGCAAGGCGATTGTGAAATCCGGGGCGGGTGCAGACATGTTTTATTTTCATCAGCTCATTAAAAGTGGCAAGCCCGATATCCTGTTTGGCAACACTTACGCGAAATACATTGCCCGCGATGAAGACATCCCGCTCATTCGCATGGGCTTCCCGATTTACGATCGCGTCGGTCATCAATATTTCCCGCAGGTGGGGTACCGGGGCGCGTTGCGCCTGATGGAGAAGATTTTAAATGCACTGCTGGACCGGCAGGACCGGGACGCGCCGGAAGAGAGCTTTGAACTGGTGATGTAAGGAAAATGCGATGATTGAGATTCTGGAAGCACGAAAAAAGCAAATTCACGAGACGGGAAGCGAAATCGCCTTTGACATTTCCTGCGAGAAAGCGAGCCTGGCCGGCTCCGTGAGCCAGCGGGCCTGCGTCTTTTGCGGATCGCGCGTGGTGCTCTATCCCATTGCCGACGCCCTGCATCTGATCCACGGTCCGGTGGGCTGCGCGGCCTACACCTGGGACATTCGCGGATCGCTGTCTTCGGGACCCGAGTTGCATCGCCTGAGCTTCTCAACGGATCTGCGCGAAGAAGAGGTCATCTACGGGGGCGAGAAAAAACTTTACACCGCTTTGACGGAACTCATCGCGGCCTACCGGCCCAAAGCGGCGTTTGTTTACGCGACCTGCATCATCGGCCTCATCGGCGACGATATCCAGGCCGTCTGCCGCCGGGTGGCAGCTGAACAGGGCATCGATGTGATTCCCGTGCATTCGGAAGGATTCCGGGGAACGAAGAAGGACGGCTACAAAGCGGCCTGCGAGGCGCTCTTCACACTCATTGGCACGGATCAAGCGCCTGCCGCAAATCCTCACAGCATCAATATTCTTGGGGACTTTAACCTGGCAGGCGAAACCTGGATCATCAAGGATTACTATCGGCGGATGGGCGTGGAGGTGGTCTCATGCATGACTGGCGACGGCCGCGTGGATGAAATCCGGCGCGCGCATCAGGCGGCCATGAACGTTGTGCAATGTTCCGGCTCGATGACGTATCTGGCCCAGAAAATGAAGCTCGATTTCGATATCCCTTTTGCGCGCGTGTCCTACTTCGGCATCGAAGACACAGCCGACGCACTCTACAGCGTCGCCAAACATTTTGACGATGCGGATATTTTAAAAAAAACAGAAGATCTGGTGCGCGAGGAAGTGAACCGCATTTATCCTCAGATAGAGGCGTACCGCCGGGATCTTGAAGGGAAAAAAGCTGCCATTTACGTGGGCGGGTCGTTCAAGGCCTTTTCGCTGGTGAAGGCGCTCAGGCATCTGGGCATTAAGACGGCGATTGTCGGATCGCAGACCGGCAACCGCGAGGACTATGACTACCTCGAAGAGATTTGTGATGAAGGAACCATCATCGTGGATGATACCAATCCTCTGGAGTTGTCGAAATTCATGGCGGATAAAAATGTGGATCTGCTCATCGGCGGCGTCAAGGAACGCCCCATCGCGTATAAAATGGGCGTGGCCTTTTGCGACCACAACCACGAACGTAAAGAAGCGCTGGCGGGCTTTGAAGGGATGATTAATTTTTGCCGTGAAGTTCACGGTTCCATTTTAAGCCCGGTGTGGCGATTTTCGCCAGCTAGGCGCGAACGTGCCGGACACAAGGAGGAGCCCCATGCAAGCCCATGGCGCAAAGCTGTCAACGATTAAAAAAGCGACGCCCGCTTTTGTCTCGACCCGCAACGCCTGCAAGCTTTGCGCGCCGCTGGGCGCAAGCCTGGTGTTCCGGGGCATCGAAGGCTGCGTGCCGCTCATTCACGGTTCACAGGGCTGCGCGACGTATATCCGTCGCTATGTGATCAGCCATTTCCGGGAGCCGATGGATATTGCGTCGTCGAACTTCAGCGAAACCACGGCCATCTTCGGCGGTGCGGATAATCTCCGGATCGCGCTCACCAATCTGATCCGTCAGTATCAGCCTGCGGCCATCGGCATTGCCTCTACCTGTCTTTCGGAGACCATCGGCGATGATGTTGCAAGTTATCTGCATCAGTATCGGGCAAGCCATCAGGGAGAAAATATTCCCGCGCTGATCCACGCTGCAACACCCAGCTACCGGGGAACGCATATGGACGGATTCACTGAGGCGGTGCGTGCGACGGTAACAGGGCTGGCCCAGGGCGGTCCGAAAAAAGAGACGATCAATCTGCTGCCTGGATTTCTGTCGGCTGCAGACTTGCGCCACTTTCAGGACATCTTCGTAGATTTTAAACTGGACTGCACGATGCTGCCCGATTATTCGGAAACCCTCGATGGTGAATCCTGGAGCGATTATCAAAAGCTCTCTCCCGGCGGGACCAAGGTCTCGGCCATCCGGGCCATGGGACGCGCTAAAGCGACGCTTCAGTTAGGCGCAAGCCAAGACGGAAAAGAAACGGCTGCGTCTTATCTGGAGAAAACCTTCGGTGTGCAGGCCGCAACCCTTGGTATTCCGATCGGCATCGGGCTTTGCGATGCGTTCTTCCGGACACTCGAAGAGCTTTCCGGCGGGCCGATGCCAAAGCGATACGAAAAGCAAAGAGGCAGGCTTGTCGATGCCTACATTGACGGGCACAAGGCTGTTGCCGGCAAGCGCGCCGTCATCTACGGCGAGGCGGATTTCGTCGCGTCGATGGCGTCATTTCTCGATGAAATCGGCGTCGTCCCCGCGCTATGCGCCACGGGTGCCGCGACAAAAAATTTTCGCGAAACGGTGCTTATGGGACTCTCCGAAAAACATCAGGATGTTCTGGTCCGGGAGGATGTGGACTTTGAAGAGATGCTGGAGATCTGCCGGGAAATCGGCGTGGACATCATCGTCGGCAACAGCAAAGGCTACTATCTGGCCAGGAATCTGAATGTTCCGCTGGTGCGAGCGGGCTTTCCGATTCACGACCGCATCGGCGGGCAACGCCTGCTTCATGTGGGATATGAAGGCACACAGCAGTTGTTTGACCGGATTGTCAACGGATTGATTGAGCACAAGCAGGAAAAATCACCTGTGGGTTACAGCTATATGTGAGGAGTAAGAAAATGGATATCAACAATCACCCCTGCTTCAGTGAAGGCGCGCGGCACCGCACCGGGCGGATTCATCTGCCGGTTGCGCCGAAATGCAACATGCAGTGCAACTACTGCAACCGCGATTTTGAATGTGTCAACGAATCACGTCCGGGCGTATCGACCGCCGTGCTTACGCCTCGCCAGGCATCGGATTATTTAGACGAAGTGCTTAATCGCTTGTCCAACATCGCCGTCGTGGGCATCGCCGGTCCCGGCGACCCGTTTGCCAATCCGCAGGAAACGATGGAAACGCTAAGGCTTGTGCGTGAAAGACATCCGGACATGATGTTGTGCGTCGCGACCAACGGTTTGGAGTTGTCCGACTATGTCGATGCTCTGGCGGATCTTCGGGTAAGCCACGTCACTGTAACGGTCAATGCCGTCGATCCGGCTGTGGGTGAGAAGATTTATGCCTGGGCCAGAAAAAACCGCCGTGTATACAGGGGAATCGATGCGGCCCGCGTGATCATCGCAAGCCAGACGGACGCGATCCGCAAGCTCAAGGCCAAAGGCATGACGGTTAAAATCAACTCGGTCATTATTCCCGGCATCAACGACGACCACATCGAATCCGTTGCCAAAACGATGGCTCAGATGAAAGCGGATATTTTCAACGCCATTCCGATGTACCACGTCGCGGGTACGCCGTTTGCGGACATCGTTCCTCTACCTTCGGAAAACATTGCCGCGCTGCGCGGGGCGGCCGGTGTCTATCTGCCGCAAATGGCGCATTGCAGCCGTTGCCGGGCCGATGCAGCGGGTTTGATCGGGGAAAAGCAAAATGAAGAAATCATGGACCTTCTCCGCAAAGCCGCGCAGCCGAAAGCAAGCGAAGAGAGGCCCTTTGTGGCCGTGGCCGGCAGGGAAGGGCTCTTTGTCAATCAGCACGTCGGCGAAGCGTCCGGTTTGTGGATCTTCGGACGAAAGGACGGGAAAACGGAGCTGATCGAAAGGCGGCCCGCGCCGCCTGCGGGAGGAGGGGGTGAGCGCTGGGATACGCTTGCTCAGTCGCTCAAAGATTGCAGCACGCTTCTGGCCGCAGGCGTCGGTCCCAGCCCGCTTGCTCTTCTTGAGCAAAGCGGTCTTGCCGTTGTTGTGATGGAAGGCCTGGCCAAAGAAGCGGTCGAGGCGATACTTTCAGGCCGTGACATTCCGAAGATCCTGCGTCGCACGGCGGGGCGCTGCGGCATCGGAAAACAGTGTAGTGGAGGCGGCATGGGTTGCGGCTGATCTTATTTTAAAGGAGAATGAAAATGCAAAAACCAAAACATCACATTTTTGTCTGCGCGAGCTTTCGCGCCTCGGGCGAGCCGCAGGGCGTCTGCCATAAGAAAGAATCGATCGGTCTTCTGCAATACATGGAAAGCGAACTTTCAGACCGGGGGATGACCGGCGTGTCGGTTTCCAGCACGGGTTGCCTGAAGGTCTGCGACCGGGGGCCGGCGCTGGTGGTTTATCCGGAAAACTGGTGGTACGGCAAAGTTGAAAACGAGTCGGCGATTGACGAGATTCTCGACGCGCTGGAAGAAGGTAAAACGGCGGAGAAATATCTCCTGTAGAAAGACAGGGACAAAACAAAATGGACTGGACGCCTTTATGGGTATCATTGGAACTGGCCCTGGTGACGACGGTGGTTCTAACCGTGATGGCCGCGCCGCTGGCTTACGGATTGGCTGTGGCAAATTTCCCCGGCAAGTCGCTTCTGGAAGCGCTTGTCAATTTGCCGATGGCGCTTCCGCCTACGGTGATGGGCTTTTATCTGGTGATCCTGATGGGGCCCAAAGGAGCGCTGGGCTCTGTCTGGGAGAGTGCAACAGGCGGATCGCTTTTGTTTACCTTTACGGGCATTGCCGCAGCCTCGGTTGTGTGCAGCCTGCCTTTTGCGCTGCAACCGATGAAGGCCGCTTTTTCCAGGATCGACCGAAGGCTTTTGGAAAGCGCGAAGGTGTTGGGTCTGTCGCGAACCGCGTCGTTTTTCCGGGTGATTATTCCCAACAGTCTGAGCGGCATTGCGGCTTCGGCCATCCTGGTTTTCCTGCACACGCTGGGAGCGTTCGGCATCATCCTGATGGTGGGAGGCTCTCAGCCCGGCCAAACCAAAGTGGCATCCATCGCTATTTACGAAGCCGTGGAAACGATGAATTATTCTGAGGCGGGTCTGATGTCTTTATGTCTGGTCGCGGCAAGCTTTCTTTTTCTGCTCGCGATCAATAAACTCAACCGGCCGGAGGTCTGACATGGAACTAAACGTCAATATCAAAAAAAAGCTGCGGGAATTTGATCTTGAGATTGCTCTGAACTGTCCGGATGAAGAACTCCTGACGGTCATCGGCCCGTCCGGCAGCGGAAAGACCACGATCATCCGCATGATCGCGGGACTTGAGCGACCGGATGAAGGGCGCATCGCTTTCGGCGATGAAGTGTGGTTTGATTCTGCGCAAAAAATTTATGTGCCCCCGCAGAAGCGCCGCCTGGGATATGTTTTTCAGGACTATACGCTTTTCCCGCATTTGACGCTTGGCGATAACGCTGCATTTGCCGCGCCGGACCGCAGACAAGCCGCTGAATTGCTTGTGCGGTTGGGCATCAGCCATCTTCGCGACCGCAAACCCAGCCGGGTTTCCGGCGGAGAGCGCCAACGTTGCGCCATCTGCCAGGCCCTGGCCCGCAAGCCACGGGTGCTTCTTTTGGATGAGCCGTTTTCCGCGCTCGATTTTGTCACCCGGCGCAAACTCAAAGATGATCTCAAGGCCTTAAGACAGGAAATAACGTTTCCCGTGGTTTATGTGACCCATGACATCGCGGAGGCTTTTTCGCTGGCAGACAGGCTCCTGCCGGTTGTGAACGGAAAAATCGACAAGGGCTGGCTCGCCTCCGCGGTAACGACTGCGGGAATGAATGTGGAACCCAGAGCTGCGCGCACAAAACGCCTGGCGCTGGCCTATTAGAGGTGGAGGGAAATTTAATGAGCATGATGATCAGAAGGGCCGGCAAACAGGATATCGATACGTTGATTTCATTTCTTCAGGAGCTTTTTTCCATTGAAACGGATTTTGTGGCCGATCATGACAAGCAGCGGGCGGGTCTCTCGCTTTTGCTTGGTGATTCGGATAAAAAAATTATCTTCGTAGCCGTCTGCGGGCAAGATGTTGCGGGGATGGTAACGGCTCAGCTTGTGGTATCCACGGCGGCGGGCGGCTACGCCGTACTTCTGGAGGATATGTTTGTAAAAGATAAATTCAGACGCAGGGGTGTCGGTCAAGCGCTGCTGGATGCGATTAAATCCTGGGCGGAGGGAAAAGACGCCAAACGGATTCAGTTGCTGGCGGATCAAAGAAACGAAACTGTCCTGGCTTTTTACGAGCGCTTTGGTTTTTCCGAAAGTTCAATGTGCGGATTTTATCTGGCCATGGAGAGGGAAGCCAATGAACGGTGAGGACAGCGTTTATATCATTGATTCCACGCTGCGTGACGGCGAGCAGTCGCCGGGTGTGGTTTTCAGCCGTCCGGATAAACTGCGGCTTGCTGAAATGCTGGCCCAGGCGGGTGTCGATGAACTGGAAGCGGGCATTCCGGCCATGGGGTCCGAAGAGTGCCGCGTCATCCGGGACATCACAAGGCTTCACCTTCCCTGTGTGATCAGCAGTTGGTGTCGCGCCAGGCAAGGTGATCTGGAAGCCGCAGCGGGGTTGGGTACGCAGGGCGTGCATATCAGTTTTCCGGTTTCAACTGCACTTTTAAAAACCATCGGGAAAGATGAGGCCTGGGTGTTTAAGACGCTTGAAGCACTGGTGCCGTGGGCTTGCAAAGAATTTTCTCAGGTGTCGGCGGGCGCATTGGATGCGACACGTGCGAACGAGGCGTTTTTGCGCACGTTTGCCTCGGTGGCTTCGTTTTGCGGCGCTGGCCGTCTGCGGATTGCCGATACGGTAGGTGTTGCATCGCCTATGCAGGTCATGTCTCTGGTCAGACAACTCAAGGCGGTATCGGAAAACTTGGCTATTGAATTTCACGGGCACAATGATCTGGGCATGGCCACCGCCAATGCCGTGTGCGCGGCCTTCGCGGGCGCGGAAGCGCTGAGTGTGACGGTCAACGGCCTGGGCGAGCGAGCGGGCAATGTGCCGCTTGAAGAAATTGCGCTTGCGCTGCCCATCGCGGCCGGAAAAAACTGCAAGCTCAAACCCGATCGGCTTCAGGCCCTGTGCTGCTACGTTTCCGGACTCTCCGGCAGGGATATTCCGGAAAACAAACCTGTCACCGGAAGCCTGATTTTTACCCATGAATCCGGCATCCATAGCCACGGGCTGGCGCAGAATGATCTGTCGTATCAGCCCTATCTTCCACAAACTGTCGGCCGCCAAACGAAACTGGTTTTAGGAAAACATTCCGGTCGTCACGCCGTCCGGGCGATGATGGAAGAAAAAAAGGTCAGCGCATTAGAAAAAACCGGATAGCATTCTCATGTAGAAAATACCTTTCCCCGTTTATTCCGATCATTTCTTTTCCAGGAAAAATTCACAAGCTGTTTCAATTTCATCCATGGCTTGCGGCAGCCAGGTGTCTGTGTCGACAAGCAAGGGTTTGATGACTTTTTCGATGTGATCTTCAAAGACATAGTCATCCGGATTGATTTGATATCCGTTATTGGACAGGGCATTGGCTATCATCAGGCATTCAATCAGTCCCGTGGATTGGGATGAGGTGAGGTAATAATGATGGGAGGCAATGGCTTCAATGATGTGGTCCGGTAGTTGCCATTTTCTGGCCAGATAGGCCCCTATCTGGATGTGATCAATGGAGGCCACTTCCATCTCCGCGTCGGCAAAACTGCATTTGGTTTCCTGCAGGGTCTGCCAGACCTTGCCAAAATCTTCCTTAAAATACTTCAACATGATGATTTTACCGATATCGTGTAGCAGGCCGGCCATAAACGCGTCATCCGGCGCCACCAGACGGGTTTTTTCCGCCAGTTGTTTGCTGAGGACTGCAACACTTACGGAATGACGCCAGAACTCGGCAATGTCAAAGTTTTGATATCGATCCTTAACGCTGAGCGTATCGAAAATGGCGACGGAGACAATGGCATTTTTTACGGCCTTGAAACCCAGAATCATGACGGTATGGGGGATTGAGTTGCTCTTTGAGTGCATCCCGTAAAATGCGGAATTGACCAGACGTAAAATACTGGTTGACATCGCCGCATCGATTTCGATGAGACGGGCGACATTATCGATCGACGCCTCTTTGTTTTTCAGCAGCTTATCGACTTTGAAATAGACACTGGGTAATGTCGGTAAATCCTTAATCTTTTCAAGTGTCTCATAAATGGCCTTGTTGTCCATGTCCTTCCTCCTGACAGGTTATTGTAAAGATGATCTCAGTCGTGCGCGAAAAAAGTCGTTACGCATGTTCATTTTTAGTTATCGGCTGAAATCGCCGGAAAATGAAGGAATTCGTCAATTCCAGGGATTTAAAACATAATGATTTGTGGAACAGGAGCATTTTTCTTGCAGCCGCTGCGACATCATCATGATTGAGAAATGCACTGAGATGGCTGAGGGGCAAGGGCTCGAACCTCGATTCACAGGGCCAGAATCTGTTGTTCTTGAATAAAAAAATATAAATGGTCATATTCTGTGATTTATGGGACATGCAGGATGAAATGGATCTGATTATTTAATCGACAAGGAGGATAAAAGATGAAAAATGTGGAGATGAAATTAGCAGACGGTATTTTGACGATCAAGGTTGATCTTACCAAAGAATTTGGCCCCTCCGCATCGGGGAAGACGATTATTATTGCATCAACGGAGGGGAATATTTCCGTTCCGGATAAGGATGACGTCAAGATAGGGTTGAATGTTTACAAGAAGAAGTAATGCTCATTTTTCGATTCCTTTTTTTACGGAGCAAATTTAAATGACGATCCACGTCATTGCGGTAAACAGGCTTAGCCCCGATGCCTTGCACGGCGTTATCGAAGAATTTGTTTCCAGAGGGGGGACCGACTATGGCGAAACGGAGGCTTCTCTGGAATCAAATTTTCGACAGGTAAAACATAAACTGGAAGAAGGCCTGGCTGTGCTTGTTTATGATGACGAATCTGAAACGACCAACATCCTCTTGCATGATGATCCCCTCTTGAAAAAGCTTGATATGCACTCCGGGCGGATGCCGTGACTGAAATCCGCTTCTGAGTATGATTTGATGCAGGTTTCAATCTTGACACTGATAGATTTCCACGGTGACGTGTGTCAGTTCGTGAACATCTTTCAATCGTGCTTTGTAGTCGTCAATGGAATAAGCCTTTCCCGTGACCAGCGATACGATGCAGGCGTATTGGTTTTGGGCAACCTGCCAGATATGCAGATCGCTTACTTTCGTGTCTCCATCCGATTCGATCAATTCCCTGATTTCTCCAGTGATCGGCGAATCCATTTCCCGTTGCAGCAGAATTTTGGCGGTATCGGAGAGGAGGTGGGCCGACCAGCGCAATATCAAAACCGCCCCGACAATGCCCATAAACGGATCGAGCTGATGGATGTTGAAATATTTTGCGCCCAGAAGGGCAATGATGGCCAGCACAGAGGTCAGCGCGTCCGCCACCACATGCATGTAGGCTGATTTCTGATTCAGATCCTGGTGATGCTGAGGGTTGGCGTACTCATGCTCCTCATGATGATGATCATGATCGTGGGAATGCCCTGCAGAGTTGAGAATGATCGCGCAAATGACATTTACCATTAATCCCAGGATCGCCACAAACAAGGCCTGGTTATATTGAATGACAAGTGGATGAATGATTCTTTCCACGGAGGCGTAAATCATAAAGAACCCGACCAGCCCCAGAACGATGGCGCTGGTATAAGCCCCGAGAATTTCAATCTTCCACGCGCCAAAGGCAAACGTGTTGTCTCGGGCGTACTTTCTGGCCAGAATATAGGCCATAAGTGATATGCCCAATGCCAGCGCATGCGTGCCCATATGCCAGCCGTCGGCAAAAAGCGCCATGGAGTTTGTCAGCCATCCGAAAAATATTTCGGCCGCCATCGTGACCAGGGTGATGATGACCACAACAAGTGTTCGTTTCTCGACGGCTTTTTTCTCCACATTAAAAACATGGTGATGCTGCCACAATTCAATTTTTTCGCTGTGCATTTTTATCCCTTGGGCTATGATCAGCACTAATCGATATTGATTCATGATTTTTCTATCAAATCCGGCGTGGCAAAGCAAAATAAATATTTTCCGCAAAGGGTTCAAGTTTTTTGGCAAGCTGCCGATAATATGAACTGGAGTCGTGTGATGTTAACCAACTTTAAACAATTCTCGAAAGGAGAAAATACATATGGCCATTAATCCAATCTCTTCAGCCGATGCAGCCAAAATGGTTGCCCAGGTAACTGCGACAAATGAAAGCAAACCGGCGCAGGCAGCGCCTGCGGAAAAAAAGGCGCCGGAACCGAAGCCGCAGCCCGTCGCCGACACGGTGAATATCAGCAGCAAGGCGAAAGAGGCGTTAGAGGAAATCAGAGAAACCCAGGCCGAAGCGGCCAAAGAAGCCGGACCGAGCGGACGGGAGAAGTAAAGAAAGTCCGCCTGAGAGACTGCCCGAAGATCATAAAATGAATCTTTCCGGGCGGGAAATTGATGGAACAGGAAGCGTAAAGGGTGTTTCCGATACAGTGAATTTAATGAAAAGGCAGGGTCCGGCGGGCTCTGCCTTTTTTGTTCCCCCTGAATTCTTCGTAAAGGTCGCTTTTTATGGGCATTATTATCTTGCAGCAACATCGTCGATGTGTTACCCCTCCGCCACTTTAAAAAGGGGTTTACAGCATATGATCCATTTCAGCGGCATTTCCAAACAGCATGGTCCGCAAATCCTGTTTCGGGATGCCAGTTTTCAGATATTGCCCGGGAGCCGTACGGGCCTTGTTGGCCCCAACGGTGCGGGTAAAACCAGTATTTTTCGCCTGATCATGGGCGAGGAGGACTTCGACGCCGGAGAAATCACCAGGGCGCGCAATACGGTTTGCGGCTATTTTTCTCAGGATGTCGGCGCCATGTCCGGCCGTTCGGCGCTTGCGGAGGTCATCTCCGCCTCAGCTCAGGTCGTTTCGTTAGGAGATGAAATTCAGTCAATGGAAGCCGCCATGGGCGAGGCGATGTCGGAAGATGAAATGGCCGATCTGCTGGAACGATACGGCAACATTCAATCCGAATACGAGCATCGCGGCGGTTACGATCTGGAAAGCCGCGCACAAACGATTTTGACCGGTCTGGGTATCGGCCCTGAAGATTATCACCACCCCGTAGAGACGTTCAGCGGCGGTTGGAAAATGCGCATTGCGCTTGCCAAAATCCTGTCCATCAATCCGGATGTGCTTCTGCTTGATGAACCTACCAACCATCTGGATGTGGAATCCATTATCTGGCTGGAAGAGTGGCTGCAAAACGTGTTTAAGGGCGCGCTTTTGATGACGAGCCACGACCGTGAATTCATGAACCGCGTGGTGAACCGCATTATTGAGGTGGCAAACCGCACGATCACAACCTACAGCGGCAACTACGACTTTTATCTGCGCGAGCGCGAAATCCGTCGCGAGCAGCTTTTAGCCAGTCACCGCCGGCAGCAGGATATGCTGGCGAAGGAAGAGGATTTCATCGCCCGTTTCGCAGCGCGCGCCTCGCATGCGTCACAGGTGCAGTCCCGCGTCAAAAAAATCGATAAGATTGAACGCATAGAAATACCGCCTGAACAGCGCAGCATCAAATTTGAATTTGCCGAGCCGCCCAGGAGCGGCGACGATGTCGTCAAACTTGATGCTTTGGGTAAAATATGGCCCCGTCCCGACGGCGGCGAAAGATCGGTTTTTGGCGGGGTGAGCGGAATTATCCGGCGTCAGGAAAAGATCGCCGTGGTGGGCGTCAACGGCGCGGGCAAATCCACTTTTTTGAAAGTGCTGGCAGGTCAGGCCGAGCCATCCACAGGCAGCCTGCAACTGGGCGCTAATGTTTATCCCGGCTATTTCAGTCAGCACGCCATGGATATCCTCCAGCCGCAAAAAACCGTCCTGGAAACCGTGCAGGACGCGATGCCGCTGGCACACCTCGGCACATTGCGTAATCTTTGCGCCGCCTTTTTGTTTCATGGCGATGATATTTACAAACGCATCGACAAATTGTCCGGCGGGGAAAAAAGCCGGGTGGTGCTGGCCACCATGCTGGTGCAGCCGATCAATTTGCTGATTCTCGACGAACCGACCAACCATCTCGACATTCAGTCGCGCGAAACACTGCTTAACGCTTTGAAGAATTTTAACGGCACGGTGATGCTCGTGAGTCACGACCGCCACTTTCTGCGCTCGCTCATTAACCGCGTCTTTGAAATCGATCACGGTGAGATGCGCATCTACAACGGCAATTATGAATACTACCTGGAAAAATCGGGTCGGGAGCATCGCGCAGCCTGAGGGGCTGGGCGGGCGAGGATTTGCGACGTGTCTGAGCGATAAATGTCGGGTAAGGTCCGCCGGCTTTTTCCGGCTTGATAAATTTCAGAATTTGTATTTGTATCCAATTATCTTTGCACAGGAAAGGAAACGACATCGTGACCGACGAAATTGCCAGGAGAATAGATGAGTTATTTTCCGCAGGTTACCGCTGAGCGGAAAGCCTTCTGCTTTCCGTGTCTGAAAGCAAAAACATCCAATCCGATCTGATTCCAAAAATCGCCACCGGCTTTTGCGCCGGTATATCGCGAACCCGGGCAACCTGTGGCGCCGTTACCGGCGCCGTGATGGCAATCAATATGTTTTGCGGACGGAGTGATCCGTCCGTGCCGCTGGATCAAAGCTACCCGCCGGTTCAGAAATTTATTCAACGGTTTGAAGAGAAGTTCGGTTCGATTAACTGCATGCAGTTAATCGACTGCGACCTGGCGACGGAAGAAGGTCGAAAGAAATTTCTCGATGGGAACATCGTCGTGACGTGCAAAAACTTCACCTGCGAAGCCACGCGAATGGTCCTGTCAATCATCAATGAAAAACCGCTTTAGAACGGGTCTAACTGGTGGACAGCACTTTCTCTATATCCATCAGTGTTGTGACGCCATCCGTTGTTTTGGCCATGCCGGTTATGAAACTTGTGTTGACGCTGATCCCGAATGACGGCGTATTCTCAACCATGGATTCCTTGATGTCGGCGACAGCCAGCACCGCATCCGTGATCATTCCGACCCGCGTCGAACCTGCATGGCCTGCGACGTCAACGACGATGATGCACATGCGATCATCGTATTCAATGGAGGCCATGCCCAGCTTTAGTCTCAAATCGATAACGGGAATGACTTTCCCCCGAAGATTGATCACTCCCTTAACGTAGTCCGGCAGTCTCGGCATGGAGCGGATGGGCTGCATGCGGATGATCTCCCGGACATCGAGCACCGGCACGCCATAGCGTTCTTCGGCCAGTCTGAAAATGATGTATTTTCCTTCCCGGCTGGATTGAACAAGCAGCTTGTCCTTTAATCCGATTTTCGGCGCGGGCTGCGGTTTGCAAGGCACGTCCGCTTCTTCTGCAGATAATTCGACTGCCGCATCTGTCCGAGCCATTTTACCTTCATCCGCGACAGCCGTCTTGCAGGCAAGATCCGCGAACCGCAGATCAACAAATTTTTCCAGATCAATAATGCCGCCGATGTTCATGTTGTCTTTCATGAACCGCTGAATCACATCCAGATCTTCCATCACCGGATATAAATTGTGGGTGGTGATGCCGTTGGGTTCGGTCAGCACCCGAAGCAGAAGCGACGGGTCCAGTCCGATGGTCTTTGCCGGATCCAGAAACGAGGCGGCGATTTCCGCGGACTGCTGCGGGTGGCTTTCAATGTATTTTCCGGAATCCACAAGCAGGTTGGTGAACTCGTGAACGGCGTCCGTATTACGTTTAATGAAATCCTCCCGGAAGACGACGACGCAGCACGGGTGCTGATCCCAGATTTCACTGGAGATCAACTGTTTTTCGGCAATGCCCGCGGCAATAGCCCGGGACCCGATGGGTTCGGCCACCATGAAGCCGCAGGCATTCGGTGTTTCCGCAAGAAAGGCCGGCATGTTGACCGGCGCCGCCACTTCAAACACCATGTTTACGGCGCCCGCGCCCACAACACCCGGCTTCAAACCCATTTCGGAGAAGTATTTAAAAGCGAGCATGTTGTGAATGGACATCCGGTGCGGAATGAAAAACACTTTATGTTTAAAGAACTGCTGATACGGCTTGCGATATTCCATCGACTTGTTTCTGACCATGATGCTGCCGTTGCGGTGCGCGAAAAGTACCAGACGGATTGGCGCGCCGAAGTTGAACAAATCCATGGCAATCGGCCCCAGAATAAACGCCGCGTCCACCTGGCCCCGCTCCAGGGCGTCCGAGACGAGATTCCAGCTCATCATACACTGGGTTTGCAGAGAAAAAGAATGCGGGTTGAGTTCATGGGTTTCGATCCGGTGTTTCAGCACGCCCAGTGCCAGATGGTCCGTGATCTGAATATGGGCGATTTTCAACACCGCCCGGCCGTCAGCCGTCGTTTTGGGGGTGGCTTCCGCGGGCTGCTCCGGGATATCTCTTTTTACGCCGAAAATATCTTCAATTTTGCTTTTGAGCTCGTCGGGAGAAAAAGGTTTGGCAACCACGCCGGATGCGCCGGCGTCCATCGCCTGCTTGACGTATATTTTGTCTCCCTGGCCGGTGGCCATCAGAAAGGCGATATCTTTATATTTGGGCTCCTGCCGCATCCAGGTCAAAAGCTCGAACCCGGATTTGTTCGGCATGTTCCAGTCGGAAATCACGAGCTTGATATCATCTTCCGAGGCCAGTTTCTCCATGGCCTGAGCGCCGTCGACCGCTTCAATAATGTTTTGATATCCGATCTGCTGGAGGATTTTGAGCTCCATTTTGCGCATGGTGGCGCCGTCTTCGGCAAGAATGATTTTCATTTTTGGATCGATTGGCATAGGGTCAGTCTCTTTCTTTGCTATGTATTTAATATTGTTTGTATTGTGCGATAAACCCGGCAACGTACAGAACGCATAATGAATTTATCGACATCTACGGGGATAACTTTAGAAAATCGTAAGGATTGATGATGACCATTGGATCAGGAAGAGACCTGCTCGATAAGCAAATAAAATTATTGTTCTTGTTAAATAAGATATTGCGCTTAAGGCTGATCAGCGCTATTTTACGCCCATCAAAAAATCGGCAGGTATCGGTCCTTCATGACGCAGCAGAATCCCATGATCACAAAACTATTTTAGTTTAGAATAAATTGAGGAGGCTTCAGAATGAACATTGCGGAATTGGCTTTAAAGAATTTGGCCGTCGGCGAACATGTCAGTTACATTTTCGAAGGGCGGGAAATCACCAATGTGCAGATGGACCATGCCGCCAGAAAATTTGGCAACGCCCTTAAGCAACTGGGTGTCACCAAAGGCGACCGGGTGATCATGCAGATGCAGAATTGCCCGGAGGTTTTGCAGGCTTTTCAGGCCATCTGGCGGATCGGCGCGGTCGCCCTTCCGATCAATTACATGGTTGGACAGGAAGAAATCAATTTCATTTATAAGGACAGCGGTGTCCACACGGTTATCACGACGCCGGAATACCTGGATAAAGTCAAGACGGCGCAGTCCAAATCCGGCGCTGTCAAAAACATCGTTGTGGTTTCCGATCAGGAAATTGAAGAAACCCATAATTTTAAAAAGCTTGTTGACATGAGCTCCGACGATCTCACCCTGGTTGAGACTGCCGACGATGATGTGGCCACCATGATTTACACCTCCGGCACGACCGGCACGCCCAAGGGCGTCATGCTGACTCACGCGGGGCTCGCTTACTCCGCGCGGATGCAGCAGGAAACCACCCATCTGCAGCAGGATCTGGTTTCGATGGCCATGCTGCCTTTGTGCCATTCCTTCGGCGTATCCATGATGAACGGATCGTTTCTGCGCCTGCAGGGTAAAGTCATCATCATGCGTCAATTCAATCTGGAACAGGCGTTTGCCAACATTGACCAATACAAGGTCCAGTCCGTTCCCATCGTTCCCACCATGATTGTTTACATGCTGATGTTCCCGGACTACGCCAAGTATGATATCAGCTCCGTCAAGTACTGGGTCTGCGGTTCAGCGCCTCTGTCGCTCGATACCTGGAAACAGTTCAAGGAAAGATTCGGCGCGGAAATCGGCGAAGGCTGGGGCCTCACCGAAGCGGGCGCGAATAATGCGACCAATATCGGCCAGGCGGTCATCAAACCCGGTTCCATCGGCAAGCCCATGCAGGGCATGGAAATGAAAATCTTCGACAATGGCGACAAGGAAGTGCCGCAGGGCCAGGAAGGAGAAATCGTTCTGCGTGGGCCCATGGTCATGAAAGGATACTGGAATATGCCCGAGGCGACGGCCGAAGTGATCATCAAGGGCTGGCTGCACACAGGAGACATCGGTTATGTGGATAAGGATGGATATTTCTATATCACCGACCGCAAGAAAGATATTATCATCAAGGGAGGCGAAAACATTTCACCGCGTGTTATCGAAGAAGTCCTCTACGCCCATCCGGCTGTCTCCGAGGCGTCCGTCATTGGCATCAAGGACAAGGTTTATGGAGAAGACCTCAAAGCTTTTGTCACGCTCAAACCGGGCCAGACCGTAACACCCGACGACATATTGGAATACTGTAAAGCAAAACTGAAGAAATTTTTCATTCCGAAAGAGGTGGTCATTCTGGCCGCCATGCCCAAAACACTGGTAGGGAAAATTCTGAAAAAAGAATTGCGCAAGATGTGATGGGAACAAACTAAAGCGGGGAGCGGCATCAACTGTTCCCCGCTTTAGTTGATGTGGACTGCTGTTTCGGATCACCCTGATAGCCGCATGAGCGTTTATCCCCCTTGTTGTTGTCTTGGTCTTGAAAAAATCTTTTTCATCGTATATAAACTGCCCGCAACACAATAATATGGAGGAACGTTTAATGAAGCCCAGTGAAAAAGAAGAAGAATACTACGCACGTCAGGAGTATGAAAAAAAGAGAAAGCTCGAAGAACACAAAAGCAGAGGCATGAATCTGGAGGATAAGCAAAAACTCAAAGACCTCCACTACATGAAATGCCCCAAGTGCGGAATGGATTTAATCGAAATCGATTATAAGAGCATTAAAATCGATAAGTGCTCCGCCTGTGATGGTGTTTGGCTGGATGCCGGCGAACTGGAAACGATTTCCAGCATGGAAAAAGGCGGCCTGGACAAACTGTTCAGCGTATTTAAAAAATAACACAAATATTGATTCCGCCAGGTGAAGGGAGCCCCTCGGGACTCCCTTCTTTTTGAGAATGTTCCCTCGATAAGCCCGTTGACTGATGTTGCTATTATGATATATCAGCCTCCATCCAAAACTAATGAGAGAAGACCATGACCACACCGATACAGCAGAAAATTCGAGACAAGAAAAGAACAGCCAAACAGATCGCCGACATGGTGAAGTCCGGCGACTGGATCAATCACGGCACGGTCGGCGGCGATTCCACCGTCTGCACCGAAGCCGTTGCACAAAGACTGGGCGGGGGGCCGGGCGAGCTCAAAGACATTGAGTTCTGGCTGGCCGGCAATTTTTATCCCCATCCGGAATTACAGCAGATCGATCCGGATCAAGAGTACCACTGCGTCCATGAGCATTTCTTTTTCCCCTGGAATCGAAAAGCCCGGGAAGAAAACGGAGTGACCAGCTGGACGCCCTGGGGCTGGGCGGGCGGCACATGGGCGCATCACTACCGGTTTGCCAATGGCGAGAGGGAAAAAAGGGGCATGGACTGGTGGTTTAATGCCGCCACCGCGCCCGACAATCACGGCTATTTCAATATGTCTTACGGGACCAACAGTTGCAATGTGTTCCGCCAGACGGCGAAGAAAATTGTCTTTGAAGTGCGCTCCGACTATCCCTGGGCGGAAGGCGGACGTTTCAATACCATCCACATCGACGACATTGATTACTGGGTGGAAGTGGACTGCGAGCAATACAAGTGGCCGCAGATGAACGAAAAGGCCATCGTTTTGCGACCGGTGGAGCAGGAAATCGCCCGGAACATCATGACCATCATGCGTGACCGCGATGTGGTGCAACTGGGCATCGGCTCATTGCCCTCGGCCTGTGTGGCCGCCATGGCGGATGCGGGATTCAAGGATCTGGGCATCCATACCGAAATGCTCAACTACGGCCTGATCAAAATGATTGAGTCCGGACAGGTAACCAACGCGTATAAGAATCTGGATTGCGGCAAAAGCGTCTGGACGTTTGCTTTTCCTGTGGATGTGCCGTGGTATTATGAAACCGTCCACCGCAATCAGGCGCTGGCTGTTTACGATATCGACTACACCAACAACCTCGACATTCTGCGTCGCATCGACAACATGGTGGCCATCAACAATACGGTGGCGGTTGATTTGCTGGGACAGATGTCCTGCTCTTTTTACGATAAGCGGCCGATATCCGGCACGGGCGGCTTCTTTCAGTTTGTCATCTTTGCGGCGCAGGCCAAAGGCGGCCGCAGCGTTGCCGCCATGACGTCCCGCAGCAAGCACAACACCCCGCGCATCGTTCCCTTTTTGCCCGCAGGGACGGCAGTGGATGTGCCGGCGCAGTTTGCCCAGTATGTCTGCACGGAATATGGCATCGTGAACTTAAGAGGGTTGAACGGCTATGAACGCGCCTGTGCGCTGATATCCATTGCTCATCCGGATGACCGCGCTTCGCTTACAAAAGAAGCCAGGGAACACGGCCTGATCCCGCCGAAATTTCCCGTGAACTTCCTGCCTGAAGAAGGCGGCAACCGCCGCTATCCGTCCTGTTCGGACCGGCGCAATTATAAAATGCCCATGGGCGGCGCCCTTTGGGGTTACGACTGGGACCCCATTCAGTCGGGTAAATAGAAATACCCGCGTATCAGTCCCGATTTATAGAGCATGACAGGCCGAACATTCCAGTTTTGTCTTTCCCCCCTGGTGTACTTTGTGAATCTCCGTCGAAAACTTTGTTGCTTCAGCTTTGGCGGGATTAGGGGCATGGCAGGACAAACAGGCGGCTGCCTTTCCGACATCTGGATGCTTTTTGGGCATAATGGTGCTGTAATCCTTGTGGCAGGCGCCGCAGGCATTTTCTTTTAACGGTGGCCCGCCCGCAGTAGCCGTCGAACAGAATATGGCGCACATCAATACAAGGCTAAGAGCATACAAAGTTGATTTTTTCACGATAAGCATGTTTATTTCTCCTTTGTTATATTTTATCGCGGCCAGACGGCCATTGAAAACCCCACAACAGGCTTGCCAGTCTATCGTCTGAAAGCTGGAAAGTCAAGGTCGACTGCTGTGAGCATTTCCGGTTCCGGAAATGATATTTCACCGCCCTAAAAGAGATTTTTAAACCGGAGCAAGAAATCACTTACTTGGATTCCCTCTCTTTCCGGAAGTGTTCAACATCAGCTGTGTTCCCACCTGATTTTTAAAGACACACTTAGGCGAAAATGTTCGCAGATAATGAATCTCTTCATCCGTCGGGATGGGAAAATGGCTGAGCTCATCCGCCACTTTCAGATCCCAGGGGACATCGGCTTTAATATCCTTCACCGTGTATCCGGGGAATAGTGCATTCAGATACATTTCCTTGGTTTCGGGATGAAACCGGAACATCGCTTTGGGGGTCAAAAGCAGGCTGGGTCCCGATCCGGGCGTGTAGCGTCCTGATTTTTCACGTTCATCTCCGCCGCCCAGATAACCCGGCGATGTCAGATAGGGGAGTTTATTGACAAAACCCTTACCCCGCATGGTGAGAATGGTCTGGCGGGCGGCTGCGATGATGAGCAATTCTTCTTTGGTTATTTTTTTAGTCAGCATCGACGATTTCTCCCTTCTCTTCGATGAGCCTCTCCAGTCCTGCCATATCCACACCAAGCTCACAGGCGCGTCCGTTCGGGTCCCATCCGGATTCAAAGGCAATGACGTAATTGGCCGGCGCTGAATAGTAAGCTCTCGCCCGGATACGATGGAGCGCTTCCTGTCCGAACAGCTGAACATAATGCTGGATGTAGGCATTGCGATCCGGGAGGCCGTAGACCCATTCATCAAAGATGGACTTCAATCCATCCTCATGATCATAGGATTTCAAAATAAGGCTGCCCATTGCCGGATCGCGGTTCCGGAAGTCTACCGCCATACAGACCCTTTCTTTGAAACGGATCGCATGCTGGTTGAGGAAGTTCCGTCGGACCATCATCATATATGCGTATCCGAATACTTCTCCCTCCGTGAATGTGGTTTCGAACCAATCCGGCCCCGACATTACCGTTGCGGGCTTGGGGAGGATTGCGAGAGGGTGATTATTCATGTCGCCGGGTATGTCGCGGAAACGAAATCCTTTGCATATCGAGACATCGAGGTTGAAGCTTGTCGCCGGGGAGAAAAGATCGGCGAGATAGGAAGAGGAGATGGCGTCATCGGCGTCGACGAAGACTATAAATATTCCCGATGCCGCGTCGATCCCTCTGTTCCGCGCCACTGACACGCCTGCGTTTTGCTGATGCAGGACTTGAATGCCATTTCGGGAAGCAGCGTACGCATTGAGGATAGCCCCCGTTTTATCCGTCGATCCGTCGTCGACGAAGATGGTCTCGAAGTCGCGAAATGTCTGCCGGTCGAGTCCGTCGAAAAGCATCGGCAGCCAGGGTGCGACATTAAACGCCGGGATGATGACCGTGATGGGAGGCGCTGCACTCATGCATGTTTCTCATTCACTCAGGGCGCCTGCCAAGCAACCAGATGTTTGGGAATGCCGCCCTTGTTTGTGTGCCGATTTATTTTGTTTCTTCATATGTTTTGTTGTTTATTTCGGGTTGAAATACAATCAATATTATTTTTTCATGTCAAGTAATATTCGGAAACAGGCCAGGGTTATTCCTGCTTAATTCGCGGAAGTAAAACGTCGGATCAGTGCACCAAGAAACCACTCGAGCTTGTATTTGCCGCCGTGTCTTTCCCATATCGTCAGCCCGCATACGAGCAGACTGACTGACGCCAGACCGCAGGCAAAGGCGGGCCAGGATCCCATTAGATTGTAGATGTTATATTGGCCGCAGAAGAGGTAAATGATGGCCAGCGGCCAGCCAATCAACAGGTAGTGAAGAAAATAAAAGGTGAGTGATGAGTGACCGGTGCGGATAAAAATATCGGTGAAGAAACCAGGTTTGCGGCGGCCATTCCCCCGCATATCATAAACGTAGTAGAGGGTCAGGATAAATACCAACGACATCCCGATCTGGCTCAAGACCATGGAAAAGGAATCCGGATAGAAGCTAAGCGGTGCGATGTAGCCGGATATGACCGATGCTCCCGGGCGCAGGGATCCGGCGTAGGCCAGCCCCAGGCCAAGAAAAATAAAAACGATGCCCAAAATCAGCAGCCAGGGCAGATCTTTCGAAATCTTTTGCCCGACGATGCGTCGGCCCAGAACAAATCCCGTCAGGGGAAAGAGAACCCAGGGGAAAACCGGAAATTCGCCAGTGAATAGAAATCCCTGGACGATATCCTTGATGCTCCAGATCATCTCCAGTTCACCTGCCGGATCGAAAAGAAGGCCCGGAAAATATCGGCTGATCACAGGTACCTGTATGAAATGATCGTTCCAGAGGGATGCGATAGCCAACTGTCCGCGCAGAAACGGCGTACAGATGGCCACAAATAAAGCAATCAGCAGGATGCTCCAGGATGGCAGGAAGCGGCAGAAATAAAGAGCGATTGTGGCGAATCCCATCAGGGTGAGGATGTCCCAGCGCCAGATCTTGCCTGGTCCCCAGGCCAGCGCCAGCATCAGCAAACCGATGGTGAAAATGAAAGCGCCCCGGATGAGTGCCCGTTTAAAGAGAAGATTGCCCTTGAGTTCGGTGTGTTTTTGTCCGGAGAGCACTTGGCTTGCGCCCATGATCATGAGAAAGCAGCCTGCGCCCCAATCCCCCAGAATATGGTTGAAGCCGAAATAAAGCCAATGATTCATGGCGTTTTTGTTGCCGAAGTAAACCATGAAATGAATCAGCACCATGCAGACGAGCGCAAAGCCCCGGATGATGTCGATGGAAAGCGTTCTTTGGAGGGTTGGCGTGTCAGGAGGATTCATTCGTTCACATGTGCTCTTCTTGTTGGTCGTCCGGCGTAAATTGTCTTGACTTTCATTGTATATGCATATCTTAATATAAAGCAATGTAATTGATATTCCTGCAACAGTGAAATTCTTTAGGCAAAGAGAAAACACCGTTATTGAAGCCCTGCCATTACAGTGAGGCGGGGTTTTGTGTTTCAGGTTGGAAATCATTGAAGATTAAAGCGATTTTTTAAGAATTGGGGGAGGGAGAAAAAATGGATATACACATGATTGAGCCGTTGAATAAATTTGTAAAGCTGCCTGACAGTCGCTGGGAAAGCGGCTGGTGGAGCCTGGAAGAGAGCAAGGCCAAAGAACTGGTTGGCGGTGAAATTTATTTTCACAAAAAGCAACAGGAACCATCTTTTTTTGGAGGCACTATCACCGGATATCGCATTGAGGAGGATGTGCAGTACCTGGGGAAGGTTGTTTTCACGCTCCAGTATAATGCGGCTTGCAGAAATGTTAAGACGGATAAGAGCGGATGGTCTAAGAAAATGAAAATCATCAGCCATGACTGAAGATTTGCTCGATTACTGGCAGCGGATGATCAAGCCGCTTTTCCCGGCCAACGCCTGGGTTGCTTCGCGCCTGACCGGCGGCGACCATTTGATGCAAATTGATTGGAACCTTGAAAACGACCAGCACAAACAAAGCAGGCGTTCGAGAAAGATCGAAATCATCATCAAGGAGGAAGTCATAGACGAATATCTCGACCGGAACAAGGACGAACGGGCGTTATATGACAACAAAATAAAAGCGTGCATTTCCGAACGGTACCACGATTTCTGCCTGGATCAGGAGGCCCATGCATCCAATTCCGGATCCCCAGTCAAATGGCGTATCTCAAAAGAGATGCTCCGTCAATGAGGCGGGCATTGCATCGGCAGTCAACGTGTGATTTGCCGTTAGGGCTTTCTTTTGGGCTGCTTATCTTGCTTGTCTTTTGATTTTTGTTTGTGTTTCTCGGCGTTTTGTTTCTGTCCTTTTTCCTTGTCTTTCTTACCGCCTTTGTCTCCCATGATGTCACTCCCTTTCCTGTGTTCTAAAACAGTTTTCAGCAGCGTGGTTTTGGATACAGACCCAATAGATTCATTTGCAACTCAATAGCATTATTTTGAACCACACACAAGTCCATCCCCACTCTCGACAATACGTCCGGTAAATATAGGTTCAACTGGATTGGAATCGGCATTTGGAGCAGACGTTTTTGCAAGGGTCTTCTTTTGTCTGGTGAACATGCGCTTGGATGCTTTATCTATTTGTTTTTGTTGCCTTGCTTTTTCTTTGGCCTGGGTGGCACAATTATTCATGGGCTTCCCCATTTTCGAACTCCTATCTTACTTGTTTGAGAATAAAAAAAGAATATGCTGAAAATTAAAGAGGCGCTCTAAAATAGAATATATTTTATAGAGCGCCTCTTTTCGATTTACCTAATGTTTAATTAAAGCGGTCTTACGTTTTCCGCTGAAGGGCCTTTTGCGCCCTGAACAATATCGAAGCTTACAGACTGGCCTTCGGTTAACGTCTTGAAACCAGCTGCTTGAATAGCGCTGAAATGGACGAAAACGTCCCCACCATCGTTCTTCTCGATAAACCCAAAGCCTTTACTTTCGTTGAACCATTTTACTTTACCTTCTGACATAATTCGTATCCTCCTTTCCTAAATTTACCTCAAGTCGAATGCCCTTATGACAGAAATAAAAACCACCAAGACTATAAAGAGCATGGTGGCCGCCTTTGCACTTCAAATTGTCATAACGCAACTCTTACTGTATTATGCTGATGAAAAACCAACAAAATACGTGATATGGTCGTATCCTACTTTACTTATAATGCAATGTCAAGCCATATTAATAGAATAGGCATATATTAATTCAAACAACGAGTATGGACGCCCACGAAATATATGAAATGAGTAATGAAGTGACCAGAACTCTTCCCGATAGGCAGGAGAGAGTACCTGTCTTCTTTCGGTAACATATATTTATGAGGCAATAGGCGGATAATAGCGGATGTTTGCAACAGCGTCCAATTGACAACGGCGCATATATTCACAGGGCGCTTGACTCACTATCAGACGAAGGAGGAGGCTTTCGGGGTGCAAAAATTTCGAACATGACGGGTGGCGCTGAGTAAACTTTTTAATTATTTTTTCAATCCACAAAGTAATTATTTTTATGCTGGAACGCCTGTGCCCGGTCTTTTCCTATAGTTCGTTCAATGTTTTTAAACTTTTATTTAAAATAATGAACAGAAAACGATATTTTACCGAGAAGTCCAAACGGATGGTATTAAATATTCTGTAGTTATTTCAATATGTTACTTAAATATTTGAGTTTGTTGATCTTTTGGCACGATCATTTCATTAATATAAGTCAAACGTGCGAAAGGAGGAACAGACCATGTTAGCAACCACACAAAAGATCCATTACGAGCAATTTACAGCGTTTCGCGGAGTCATGATGCTATCGGCTTGGGGATTTGCGATGGTGATTGCTTCGTTCCTGTTCCTCTGGGTCGGTCACCTTCTGGATGAAATGCTGGGAACCGCACCGAACTTCATGCTGGGTTTGTTTTTCCTGGCGCTCACCGTCTGCATCACGAGACTTTACCAGGAGGCCCGGAAAAGACTGACGGAAGTCTAGGCCCAATCCCGATGCGATCAGATGAAATATCAAGCCCCTTAAGCTTTACGTTTAAGGGGCTTGCTTATCAGGTCTTATGTGTCGGTTTGCTGATCCATCATGGGATCAGTCTCTTCTGCAACGCGGTTCCTGCCATTGTTCTTCGCAACGTAGAGAGCCTGATCGGTGCGGCCGATGAACTGTTCCAACGGTTCGTCTCGGCGATAGCAAGCCACTCCGATGGACATTGTAACCGTACCCAGGTTTTTGGATGTTGAAACGGCTTTCAGCTTTGTGCCGGCAAAGAAGCTCCTGATGGTTTCGGCCACGACCGTGGCGCCTGAAAGAGGGGTTTGAGGAAGAATGACGATGAATTCCTCTCCTCCGAAACGCGCCAGATAGTCACTGCCTCTCACCATCTCTTTGATCTTTTTGGCTACGAAGCGCAGGATCTCATCTCCAATCAGATGGCCGAACTTATCATTGAATCCCTTGAAGTGGTCTATGTCGATGAGCAGCAAGCTTAGCGCCCTATTATCGGATCTGGACTCGCCAATGCTTTTATCCAGAGTGTCGCTAAAGGCTTTTCGGTTGGGTATCCCCGTGAGGAAATCTACCAGCGCTTCCATTTTGACTTGTTCCAGTTCCTGCTTAAGAGCTTCCAGCGTATGAGTGGTTTCCCTTAATTCATTCTGGATCGTCTTGCCTGCCTTCCCGATGGTTTTGGTTTCCCGGATAAGATCTCCAAGGACTTTTTTTACATCTTCCACAGAGACGTCTTCGGTCAGCACGTCAATTGAACTGGTAATAAATTGTTCATATCGCTTCGTCTGTCCGGTCAAGTCCGCAACCTGGCTCAAGATGGTAATCAAAATCTGCCGCAAGTCCTCGCGGAGCTTCTTGAGTTCGTTTTCATCACCTTCCGTGCAGAACTGTCGATGAAGGAGTTCATTGGTCTCTTCGGTAAAGGGTTTTCCTTCCGTGCGTATTGCATCGATGGTTCTGTTGAGTTCGCTTTCGCCGCCGGAAACATACTTATACCAGACGGCATAATTCTCAGGCGTGATCGGTATGGCGTATTTTGTCATGAGGGGGATGGCAAGCCTGACATAACTCTGAGAGTCTGCTAAAGACGTATTTTCCTGCATGTACCGCTCCTCTTATTGTTTATTTCCAATGCCGCTCTTGCCTGAATTGTTTAATGCAAG
Organism: uncultured Smithella sp.; assembly: GCA_964547345.1. Lineage (GTDB taxonomy): Bacteria > Desulfobacterota > Syntrophia > Syntrophales > Smithellaceae > UBA8904. Next base: position 51,072 of record CAZJMX010000031.1, read on the forward strand.
ATATCGTGCCGAGACATGAAGATATTCCATCCCTATTACGAAAAGGAAACCTAAGCCAAAGCGGCCTTAGCGACCGCGAGGCCTTTTAGCATACTCAGCCGGCAGTTACAATTATTTCTTCAGCGTTATTATGTTCACAAGACGAATAGAGGCGAATGAATGTGGAGGATAGATTCGATCATCAAAAACAAAAGACCTTAAAAACCGGCGTTCAGCAGTAAAACTGTTGTGTTATTTGTGAAGATATGAGACATTTGCAGCTGACTTTCATCAATTAAAATTAGTAAAGCAGTGCGAATGTTGAAGAGAATTTTCCAGAAGCGCTAACGAAAACCAATGGAGGTGCTGACGATGAAGGAATTGATTAAGTATATCGCTCAATCTTTAGTTGATAATCCCGACAAAGTGGAAGTAGCGGAAGTCATTGGTGAGCAAACATCTGTCATCGAGTTGCGTGTGGCAAAAGAAGACTTAGGGAAAGTGATTGGGAAGCAGGGCAGAACGGCTCAAGCCATCCGCACTATTTTGAGCGCTACGTCTGCCAAAGTGCGTAAAAGGGCAGTTCTGGAAATCCTGGAATAAAAAATATTTTTTAAATCAGGCAATGGCAAATAGTAAGGACGTTTAATTTCTTTTGTTTTTCAGAAACATCGCGTCACCCATTCCTATTTATCCGTTAGGAACGAATGGAGTCTGGAGCAACGGAAGGATAGAGGGCGGGTGCATTTGATTGCAAGGGTCTCAAAAACTGACAGTGTCGAGACTGTACACTAATCTGTGTAAATGAGATTTTCATATTGCCGCCAAATTAAAT
>CAZJMX010000032.1:0-48655 GCA_964547345.1 uncultured Smithella sp.
GATGCATTGAGATCAAAAACGGCAGTATCATCGTCGATGTCAATGGCGAGTCGCAGGAAATTGAAGGTGTCGATTCCGTGGTCGTCGCAGTCGGTGTGAAACCGGATCATACCGTAGAACAGGCATTGAAAGAGGCAGGATGCCGCTGCCACGTGATCGGCGATGCCAGGGAATCCGGAAAAGCGCTGGACGCCATTTGGGAAGGAGCGGCAATCGGAAGAATATTATGAAAACGACACGCCTTCACTGAAGAGCCCCAGGCTTTCGAGTGGCTGCATTGTCGGGCAGGCGGAAGCGATGGGCATTACCCCCGGAGGCATTGCGGACGTATCTGACCGGGGAGATCGCTCAAAACATATACCCCGTCGAAGACACAAGGATGAAATCGTCCTGATCCATCACACCGGATACGTGCATTCACTCTTGTAAAAAGTATTTTCCGTTGAACGAGCGCGATGATTGCCGCGACACATCAGCTCGCCAGGAGCTGCATCATTTCCGGCGGCATGAGAAACCAGGTCGCCAGCGATCGGCCAATGATTTGTCCTTTCGCGTTGAACAGGACCGTTCCGGTAAATAATTTCCTTCCATCGCTCCCAGTGGGCCAGGCGGCGATAACACATGGCTCGTCACAGCGCAGGGGCTTTTCGATCCGGCCGATCAACCTTCCTAAAAAACCGGGTTTCGAATCCGTCAGTTCCCAGAGAGCATAGGCGCCCGGACAGTCCAGGGCCGTCCAGATGAATTCCGGCCGGACATAACCGAGCTTATCGCCATACGCGGGTGCCGGTGTCCAGGGAGCGGCAACCATGTTGGTGCCTGAAACATGGCCAGGGTGAATCTTGAGGCCTTCTCCGTCCGGCACGTCTGCGCCGCAGCAAAAACAGATGGGATGTATACCGTGTCCGGTCACGTGGGTATAGGGTGTCGGCTTCAGGGCAATGGACGCCTTCGCGGCCTTGACGGCTTCTTCATAACTCGGGGCATCCGGTACCGTGAGGTCCATGACGCCGGGCATAGCCTGAATGATCATCTGATCGCCATCCATCAGATAATGAATCCCGTCGCCGCCTGTGCGGATTTGCAGTTCCCGATCAAGCGGTGTGGGGCGTTTGATCATGACGTCGATCACTCCGTCGATGTATTGGGCAAAGAGGCTGCAAACATAACCGCCGTTCGCTATGTCCGGCGGGCCTTTATATCTGGACGGGATGGTAACGTTGCATAGCGTTTTCAGATTAGATTGATTATTTTCCCGAAACATTTATCTTATTCCTTCCATTGGTCTGCTATTGCGCACCATCCCTTGCTTATCACATTTTGTTTGTCAATATTTTTCTATACTCATTCTTAGTGAAACAGACGCTGTTAACGCAAACTGATCATTGTCCAGGTGATGAATGAAATTCCTTGTTGATATTGGGGCTGGCAAGAAAGTAGAAGTGAATCAGCCACCTCGCAGCAAGCTGTCGAGGTATGAAATGAACGTCATAATATCGCAGCAAGCTGCGGAGAATTAACACTCGTCCCGCAACAGCGGGATTAAAAATATTCTTTCCGATTATTCAGATAGATTGAAGTCAAGTTTCTGCGTTTATCAAGACGGCAAGCTCAGGATTAGAGACTAAAGTATGGGGTTCTCACTTCCTCTCAATAATTATAATTCTGATTGAAACTATTTTTATTTATCGCCGCTTAACACAGCAATATTTATCCACATCGGTCGCGAGAATTAAGTGTTATGTCCCCCGCTGGCGGGGGTGGCGCAAAGCGCCGGAGGTGGAGGAGGCAGTTGAATCGGGCCATCCAAACGCTCAGCCTGCCTGCAACTGTGGCTCTAATCTCATTTTGCGACTGCCGAAAACTCGCCTGCGACTCAAACAAGTCCGGCTTTCTGATACGCCATATCGCCAAGAGCCAAAACGTTTCGTTCCTGATCTTCGCTTTTTGTCTGCCCCGACAACTGACGGTTTAACGTAAAATAGAACCGTCCCCTTTTATTGTCCCCTTTTATTCTAATATCTAAAGCCAATCTTTAACGGAGTTCCATCATCAGCCGGGCGATACCATGATCGCCGTAAGTCGTCTCGAAATCAGGATCGCGTTTTTCATCCACATACCGGAAACCTGCTTTTTCATAAGCCTTCCGCGCGGGAGTGTTGTTGATCATAACGCTGATCTGTGCGGTTTTGTAACCTTGCGTCTTGCCCCTGCCCAGGATCTCCTGAAGGAGCAGGTTCATCATGCCCTGTCTTCGGACTTCCGGCATGGCCGCCACGCTTTCCACCGTCCAGACCCCTGAAACTTCGGTGGACATACAATTCACAAAAGGCGTCAGACGTTGGAAAGCTTCTTTGATATCGGCTTTGGTCCAGCCCAGTTCGCCGCAAACTTCCGGGACGATACGGGAAAAAAATTTCATGCCGTGAAATTCCGGATCGTAACCGCTCAAACCGGCGACGGCTTTCCCGTCTTTTTCGGCGATCATAAAGACGTCATGGTGAAAGAGATGGGGCGTCTTCGATACGGCGATTTTCTGCAGGAAAGACAAACAGCCCTTCTCATCCCTTTTGACAAACTGATCCCAGAGGCCGTAGGGCCTGTGAGAACGGGAAGCCGTCAACATGATCCAGGCCAGAAACGGCGCATCGTCCACGCATGCATTACGAATAGTTACACTCATAGGTTCTCCTTATGTAAAAAATATTTTCCTTCCATCCGGCAGACGCTTTGCCCGCCGATTTGCAGCCGGTCGCCTGCTTTTTTCAGGATAACGATATTTGGGTGTTCGCGGGATATCCCCTGTTCGATCTTCAATGTTTCTTCACGCCAATGATCTTTTGAGGCCAGGTAATATCCCAGTGCCGCATTGCCGGAGCCGGTGGCCGGGTCTTCCAGATAACCGAACAGGGGAGGGAAGACCCGTGTCCGGACACCAAAATCTTTGAGGGCTGTATCTAAGGTATAGATGGTGATAACTTCTATTCCATAATCAGAACAAAATCGGCGAAGTGTTTCATAATCCGGATGGCATTCAACACAGTCCGAAAGCGTCTTCAATGCAACCAGCAGCGTATTCAAACCGGCATTGACGGAAGCCACAGGATAAGCTGGATTCAGCGCTCCTTCGCTCAGGTTCAGTGCTTTGGCCACGTCCGCCGTCGGTGGTTCTATGTCCAGAAACTTCGGCTCTGGAGCGTGGATGAAGACGAGATTTTTGTCTGAAATACGATCTTCAACCTCCAGTAGGCCAACAGGCGTCTTGATTTTAACCGTGTCGCCGCAGTGTGCCGCCTGTTTGCGGCATAAAAGATCATACATCGTGGCCACTGTGCCATGTCCGCAGAAACTAACCTCCCGTTCGCGGGAATAATAGCGGAGTTCATACGCCCATTCCCGATCTGGTGTCGGCCAAATATAGACCACCTCTGAAACGAAACTTCCCAGTTCAAAGGCAATGCGCTGCATGTTCTCTGTGCTGATGTCATCGGGTGAATCAAGCCAAACGCATCCGGCCGGAAGTAAAAGGGGACGGTTCTATTTATTGACAACAACGCTCAGTTTTGGTAGCAAAAGCTCATGCCAAGATCAGCAAGAATAGCTCCGAAAGAATTTGTCTATCATGTCCTGACCAGAGGAAATAATAAGCAGGATGTGTTTAAGGATGACGAAGATTTCAGAAAATACATTGAAATACTCTGGAAGTATAACAATCAATACAAGTATAAGCTGTATCACTACGTTTTGATGTCCAACCATGTCCATCTGGTGATGGAAACCACGCAAGAGGGTGGCGAGTTATTCCAGATCATGAAAGGGATCAACCTCTCCTACGCCCAACATTACAAAAAGAGATACATGTATACAGGTCACTTCTGGCAGGACAGGTATAAGAGCATCATCATTTCCAAAGACGAGTACCTTCTGGCCTGCGGCAGCTACGTGGAATTGAACCCTGTTCGTGCCGGGATGGTGAAGGACCCGAAGGACTATCCATGGAGTAGTTATCGGGGCAATGCTTACGGGAAAAAAGACGATTTAATTGATAGGCACATTATCTTTAATAAACTTTCGACAGACGAATCGTTTAGAAAAGAATACCGTTCTTTTGTTCGGCAGATGCAGCGCAAGCACGAATCAATGCGCGGGGAGATGGATCGTCGAACGATTTACGGCGGCAGCGCGTTCATCCGGAAAGTTCAAAAGCAATACAAACTTGATGCCGTGATCAAGAAGCGCGGGCGTCCGAAGAGGGAAAAGTCAGATGCTGAAAATAAATAGAGCCGCGTCCCTGATTTCACCCATACTTACCCCCGGACCATCAAGGTCATGATCAAGCCCTGGGGCCTGGGTATGTAGAATTGTAGCAAAAGGAGGAATTTTCATGTCAACATCAGGGTTGTCCAAAGTGATGACCACCAAAGAGGCAATCGGCCGGTTCGTCCATGACGGCGACAGCGTGATCACCGGCAACTACACGGAGGGCATGCCCATGAGCATGATCTTCGAGCTCATCCGCCAGCGGAAAAAGAACCTCACCTATTACAGCCAGTCCGGCTCCATCGATGCGGAGTTCCTCGTGGCCGGCGACTGCGTGGACAGGATGTGTTCGGCCTTCATCCATAAGTGGGCCGGCCGCGGCTTCGGCAGCATGGTCGAACGCTATCAGCGGGCAGGAAAGCTCCTGGTGGAAGATTATACGAACTTCACCTACAATGCGCGCCTCGCCGCGGGCGCCTTCGGCTACTCCTTCATGCCCGTTCTCCCGGCGATCATGGACTCGGATGTCTTCAAGGTCCGGGACTCGGGCTACATGGGTGAAAAGAAGTTCGACGTCGTCAAGTGCCCTTTTACGGGTCGGGAGATCCCCGTGGTTCCCGCGGCGAATCCCGACGTCTGCCTGCTTCATGTCCAGCGTGCCGATAAGAAGGGTAACGCCCAGCACTGGGGCGGTTTAGGCTCCACGGTCCATGCCTGCCTGGCGAGCAAGACCATCATCGTTTCCTGCGAGGAGTTGGTGGACTACGACATCATCAAATCGAGCCCTCATCACACGATCGTTCCCGCATTCCGGGTCAGCGCCGTGATTGAGGAGCCTTACGGGTGCCACCCCTGTGATCTTCCGGGCTACTCGAATCCCGACCGGCCCATGTACAGCCTGATCAACAGCGCCTTCTACTGTGAGGACGGACTGAAGTCCCTGTTGGACGAATGGGTGTATGGGCTCCCGGACCGCAATGCCTATATCCGCCACTATATTGACCTCTTCGGTCAGGATACCCTGAACCGCTACCGTGCCCGGTCCTACTACTCGGCGCCGGCGGACTACGGGGTGGCGTTTGAATCGGCGTGGGACGCCAATGGCCGGTCCATCGACCTCGGGGTCGATATGGAGGGTCTGGAACAACTGATCGAGGAAAAGGGGGAATTGGTCCATGTTAAGTAAGAAAATCACGAAACAGGAACTCCTGGTCGTCACGGCGGCCCGGGAAATCAAGAACGGCGATGTCGCGGTTCTGGGCATCGGCCTCCCGATTCTGGCGGGCGCCGTGGCAAAACAGACCCACGCCCCGGATGCCGTGCTGATGATGGAGTCGGGAATCATCGATTTCGAGCCCCGGGTCCTGCCCACAAACGTTGCCGACGCCACTTGCACAAGGGGCTATGGGTATGCCACCGATCTGTTCAGCGTGTTCACGACGATCACCTATGCGGGCTATCTGGACAAGGCCTTCCTGGGGGTGGCCCAGATCGATAAATACGGGAACATCAACACCTCCTACCTGGGCAAGCCGCCCGAGGCCGAACGCATTACCGCCGCCGGCGGGGCGCCGGAATTCTTCGCCTACGCCAAGGAGTCGATCCTGACCATGAAGGGGAAGGGCTTTGTCGAGAAATTGCCCTATTTTACATCGCCCGGTTATCTTGGGGGCGGCGACGAGCGGGAGAGATCGGGCCGCTACACCCCGGGCTCGGGTCCCCGCATGCTGATTACAGGGAAGGGGATCTTCAAGTTCGATCCGGTAACCAAAGAGATGTACCTGGACGCGCTCTTTCCCGGGGTGAACGTGGAGTCGGTCCGGGCGGACGTCCCCTGGGACCTCAAGGTGGCCGATACGCTCCATGCCTTCCCCATTCCCACGGATGAGGAGATCGATTTCCTGCGCAAGCTGTCTCCCATAAGCGCCTTCCCCGTCACTATGGGCAACCAGCTCTCCGCGGCCTACCACAATTCGGAACGAGAGAGGAAGGCCGCCTGTCGTTGAAACGCGGGCAGCCAGGATTCGCCAGGACCGGTTCTGCATCGTCCTGCGGTGAGCCACCGTGAATCAAAATTAAAAAAGCCGGAGCGGAGAACGCCCCGGCCTTTCTTTTGATCCACCAAAGGCACGCTATTCCTTTCTTTTGAAAACGTCCCGGATTTCACTACCCCTCCAAATTTTATGTTGGTAAAAGCAGCTTAACCGGATGTCCGTTTTTACTTGACCGGATCACTTCAGATCGTGAGGTAAAATATATTGCCCGGAGTCCGAATAGTGGCGAAGAGAAAAAAGGAGATTGAAAGGGTGTATTTGTCCATCACTTGAACACAAAATAAACTTCTCACTTTTTACCAAAGCGCCTGCCGTAATCGATCCCGAGTTTAGACATTCTTTTTCTCAGCGTGCTGGGGTTGATACCGAGCAGTTGAGCTGCGCCGTCGGGGCCGTGCACCCGGCCGTTCGTCGACCGGAGTGTCTTTTGAATGTGGCCTGTAATGACCGCATCCAGATTGAAGGATGCTTCGACGTCATTCGAAGCGGAGGTGGTTCCGCCGGATTTCTTCGGGATAAACGAGTCGGCAAACACCAGCGTCTCTCCCCGGTTTAAAATCAGGGCGCGCTCGATGACGTTCTCGAGTTCTCTTACATTTCCCGGCCAGTCATAGTCGAGCAGACGGTTGATGGAACCTGCCGCAAGCCTTGGCTGTCGGGAAAGTTTCATATCCCGGGATTTCTTCTGCAGGAAATAATCGACAAACTCGGGAATATCCTGTCTTCTGTCCCGCAGCGGCGGAATGAGAATGGGAAAGACGTTCAGGCGAAACCACAGGTCCCGGCGAAACTGATTGGAACGCGCCATCTCTTCCAGATTGCGGTTGGTGGCGGTAATCAGCCGGATGTCCACCGGTATCACCTTGGCGCCGCCCACCCTTTCAATTTCCTTTTCCTGCAGCACGCGGAGCATCCGAACCTGAGCCTGGGGCAGAAGTTCTCCGACTTCGTCCAGGAATATCGTCCCGCCGTGTGCCCGTTCAAAGCGTCCCCGCTTCTGGGTTTCGGCGCCGGTGAAAGCACCCTTTTCGTGACCGAAAAGTTCGCTGTCCAGAAGCGTGTCGGGAATGGCGCCGCAATTCACCTTGATGAACGGTCCACCCCTGCGCTGGGAAGCATAATGAATGGCATTGGCGATGACATCTTTCCCTGTACCCGTTTCCCCCAAAAGCAGCACGGGACTAGTAAGCGGTGCAACCTGACGAACCATGGCCATGATGTCTTTCAGCCCCGATTTTTCGCCGATGATCTGATCTCCGTGGATGTCCCGCAGTTCCTTCTGCAGGTAGCGGTTGTCGTCCGCCAGGCGGTCTTTGAGAACGGACAGCTCGCGATGCTTCAAAGCATTGTCCAGAGCGATGGTAAAGGGTTCGGCGACCAGCGACAGCAGCCTTGCATGATAGGCTTTGTATTTCTCCCTGCCTTCCGCACGAAGCGATAAGGCCCCTCCCCGGCCTTGTCCCATCATCAGGTACAGAAGCATCACGGACGATTCGGAAGGCTTTCCGTGGCGGATCATCGTTTTGACCAGAAGATCGCGATCCGGATGATTGACGATTTTGACCGCCTCGGCAGATTCTTTCAACTTCCCGCGAAGCGGAGTAACCTTGTCCATCACATAACTACCGGAGGGGCTGACACGGGCAATGGTGCGCATCACATTGAGTTCCTGCTCGTACAGATGGAGCCCCATGGCATCAAGCGGAAGAAATTCCCGAAGATATTGAAAAGCCCGGGAAAGTGCCGTTTTGATATCCAGTGAGCCGCATACTCTTGTGGTGACCTGCCGGAAAAAATCATTTTCATCGACCATGATAAACTCCCGTCTGTTAGCCGCTTTGTTGAATGCGGTGAAACAGTTTTTATCATGAATTGCTCCATGGGACAATTCTTTATTGCACTATAGGACAATTCAGGGGAAGCGAAACAAAGAACCTTCGGAAATAACAATGAATTTATTATGGCACGCAAATCGCTATAAAAAAGCTGGAAATCGAATCGGGAAAGGTGTGATGATACGGTCCACCTGGCTGTAACCAAACCATGAAGCAGCAGACGATGAACCGATCATCACCCTAAGAAAGCTTTCAAGGAGGGAATATGCCGTCATCAAATGCAAAAGAAAAAGCCGTTGTAAAAAACAATTCCGTTTTTGACGCCGTCGTTGTCGGCGCGGGAAACGGCGGCCTGACGGGGGCTCTCACCCTGTGCAAGGCCGGAAAAAAAGTGCTTCTGCTGGAACGTCACAACATCCCCGGCGGCTGCGGAACCACCTTCCGGCGCGGACGCTTCGAATTTGAAGTGGCGCTGCACCAGCTCTACGACATCAGCAATAACTACCGCGGCGAAAAAGGCTTCCTGCGCAGAATTTTCGAGGAGCTGAACGTCTGGAACAAAATTGATTTCGTTTTGCAAAAAGAAGCTTTCCGCCTGGCGATTCCGGGTGTGGGTGAAATTGTGCTGCCCGGCTCCCATGACGGTTTCGTGCAAAAGCTCCAGGAGATCGCTCCGGACAGTGCCGACGCGATTCGTGATTATCAGGCCCTGGTGGACAAAATCGGCGAAGAGTCGGGCCTGCTGTATGAAAGCATCGCCGAGGACGAACCGCTGACCAAAGAAAAAGCGCCAACGATTTTCGAAGTCGGCTCCAAGAGCGGCAAGGAAGTGCTGGATCGATACTTTCAAAATCCCATCGTGAAAGGCGTGTACAAAGCGCTCTTCGGCTATCTGGGCATGCCCGTTGACCGGGTTCCTTTTGTGGCTCTGGCCGCTCTTTATGCCCGGGGCGAAGGCACATCTTATGTCAAAGGCGGCTCTCAGGCCATGTCCAGCGCCATCGCCGATGAATTTCTGGCGTCGGGCGGCGCCATCAAATTCAACACCGACGTGGAGAAAATTCTGGTGGAAGACGGTTCGGTCAGAGGCGTTCTGACGGATGCGGGCGATATCTTCCGGACGGACACGGTTCTCTGCAACGCCAACCGGATCAATGTTTACGTGGATATGATCGATGAACAGCACGTACCCGAAAGCGTGTTTGCGGATCTGCGGGTTTCCACCCCCAGCATGTCGTCTTTCGGACTTTTCATCGGTCTTAACTGTACGGCCGAAGAAGCTGGCATCAAGCATGCCACAAGCTTCATGGCCGCACCGCTGGGCAGCCCGCGGATGCGCTATGATGTGGGGCTGCGCCAGACCCAAATCATCCCCGGCGGGTATATGTCCTGCTATAACATCGATGATCCTGACAGCAGTCCGCAGGGAACCAGCGTCCTCACGATTCTTTCCAGCCAGATGGCTGATGCGTGGATCAGCCTGCCGCCCGAAAAATATCACGATGCAAAAATGGAATACGCCGAAAAACTCCTGGAATTCCTGTATCAGTTTCACCCGAACATCCGCGGACACATCGAAGAGATGGAAGCCTTCACCCCGATCACGCTGATGCGGTATATCCATTCACCCGGCGGCTGCATTTACGGCGTGGATGCTTATTTTAAGGATCTCGTCGCCAACAAGATGCAGCCCCGTTCTCCCATCAAGGGACTTTACTTCTGCGGCGCATCCCTGCTCTTCGGCGGTTTCAACACCACGCTGACATCCGGCTATACGGCGGCAAAACTGATCATCAAAGATTTGACGGGCCGCGTACCCAAAGACCCCACAACGTTTGAAGGCCTGGACGGGCTGGATTCGATCCGGAAGGAAATTGAAATCAGCCGGAAATACAATCTCGATCACCGGTGCAACCGGGGCGGCATCAAACGGGCGCTGGACGTCCTTCATCCCCAAAGCATCGAATACCGGGTCACGGAAATCCGCAAAGAAACTCAAAGCGCCAAAACGATCCGTCTTGCGCCTGTGGGCGGATACCTTCCACCGTTTGTTCCCGGCCAGTACATCAATCTGAACGTGGAGGTCAAAGGCATCCGCACCAGCCGGCCTTACAGTATCTCCTCGCCCGCCACCGAGCGCTCGTATTATGAAATCACGGTGAGGAAAGCCAAAAACGGCTTTGTGTCGGACTACCTGCTCAAGGGGCTCACGGTCGGCGATCTGCTGACCAGTTCCGGACCTACGGGCCATTTCTATCGAATGGAGGCCGTGCACGGCAACAGAATGGTTTTCATCGCCGGCGGCTCGGGCATCACACCATTCATGAGCATGCTGCAAACTGATTTTGACAAATTAAGCCGCAGCAATCAAATCGATCTGATTTACGGCTGTGCTAGGCAGAAGGATATCCTTTTTGAATCGAGGCTGCGCAAACTTGAAAAGGAAGGACTCTTCAAGATGCATCCGGTTATTTCGGAACCTGATGCAGACTGCCGCGAGCGCCAGGGATTTATTACAGCGGACATCATCAAGGGTATTGCCGATGATGTTGCACAGTGTACTTTTTTTCTTTGCGGCCCTACTGCCATGTATGATTTTGTCCTGCCCGAGCTGGCAAAGCTGGGCGTCACCGGCCGACAAATCCGCTGCGAGGTTCAGACGGCGCTTGCTGATCCCACGCGGCTGCCCGGCTGGCCGGAGAGCGTGGGGGGCAAGGATAAGTTTGTGGTAACTCTGTCAGACGGCCGCAAGCTTAAGGCAAAAGCTACGGAGTCAGTCCTTGTCGCTCTGGAAAGAGGCGGCGTGGTTGTACCCTCTTTGTGCCGCAGCGGCGAGTGCAGCGCCTGCCGCGCCAAACTTATATCCGGCAAGGTATTTCACCCCGGGTCCGAGCTGTTACGTAAATCGGATATGAGATTCGGGTATATTCATCCCTGCGTCACCTATCCAATCAGTGATATTGAAATTCTGCTGTAAGGCATACCAACTTGATATGGAGATTTACACCATGGAAATTTTGAACAAATTATCTCAGGCAAATTCAGACAAGCAACGAAAGGGGCGGAGAGACGATATCCTTTTTTCACCCGTTACCATCAACAAGATGGTCGTTCCCAACCGCATTTTGATGCCGGCCATGCACCTCAATATGGTCACGACGCCGTATATCAACGATCGGATCATCGCTTTCTACGCCGCGCGGGCGCGCGGTGGCGCGGGCGCCTTGATCGCCGGTTATGCCGGCGTCAATGAATCTTCCGGTGGCGGCGTTATCGGCGCTTATGCCGACGATTTTATCGACGGTTTGTCCCGTCTGCGTGAAGCCATGCAACTGGGCGGCGGAAAAGCGGGTCTGCAATTGAACCACGCGGGCCGCTACGCTCATTCCATCATGATGGAAGGAAGACAGGCCGTGGCGCCATCCGCTGTCTTCTCCAATTTCACGCATGAAACGCCGCGAGCGCTGGAATGGGAAGAAGTCAAACAGACGATCCAGGACTTCGCCGATGCAGCCGTCCGGACGAAAAAGGCGGGATTTGATTTTGTCGAGATTCTGTCCGGGACGGGCTATCTCATCAGCCAGTTTCTATCCGACTTGACGAATCAGCGGGATGACGAATACGGCGGGTCGTGGGAAAACCGCATGCGCTTCGGTTTGGAGATTGCATCGGTCGTCCGCAAGGCCGTGGGCAACGACTATCCGGTCATGTGGCGGATCAACGGAAATGATCTCATGGCCAACGGGATCGGCAGAATCCGCCTTCAGGAATACGCCGCGCTGATCGTTAAAAACGGCGCGGATGCCATCTCCGTCAATGTCGGGTGGCATGAAGCACGGGTGCCGCAGCTTGTTACGGAAGTGCCGCGCGCCGCCTATGCTTATCTGGCCCGCGGAATCAAGGAATGCGTCGACGTTCCGGTCATCGCCGGACACCGCATCAACGATCCGCAAACGGCCCGCCAGATGATCGAAGACGACCTCTGCGACATGGTGGCCATGGGTCGGCCGCTGATTGCCGATCCTGACCTGCCGAAAAAGACATCCGAAAACAGAGAAAACGAAATCATCCACTGCATCGCCTGCGCCCAGGGATGTTTCGATCACCTCTTCGTGGTCCAGCCTGTGGAATGCCTGTGCAACCCCCTGGCAGGGCATGAACTCACGGCTCTCTCCGGCAAAACGGACAACCCGAAGAAAATCCTCGTCTGCGGAGGCGGTCCCGCGGGAATGTCCGCTGCGGCCGCTGCGGCCCGGCGCGGTCATGACGTGGTGCTGTATGAAAGAAGCGGACAATTGGGCGGACAACTGCTGATCGCCGGAAGTCCTCCCGGCCGCGAAGAGTTTACCGTGCTGGCCGCGGATCTGCAGGCTCAACTGGAACCGAGCGGCGTAAAGAGAGTGGTCCTCGGCGAAGAGGTGAGTGAAGATGTCATCGATCATGAAAAACCGGATATCGCACTACTCGCGACCGGCGCCGTGGAAATTATGCCGCCCATTCCGGGCGCCGGACTTCCGCATGTGGTCAGTGCCTGGGATGTCCTGGCCGGGCGAGTCAAGACCGGAAAGCGCGTCGCGATCATCGGCGGCGGCGCGGTCGGCGTGGAAACGGCGATCTTTCTGGCCCAGAAAGGCACCTTGCCCGCCGACGCGGTTAAATTCCTGTTCGTCAACCGGGCGGAGCCCGTCGAGGATCTCTACAGGCTCTCAACGATCGGAACCAAACAAGTCGTCATCATTGAGATGCTGGACCATGTCGGTCCGGATATCGGAAAGTCAACGAGATGGGGGATGATGCAGGACATGCATCGTCATCGCGTGCGGATCAAGACAAAAACGAGGGCAAAGGAAATTACGCCGGCCGGTGTTATTGCCGAAACCGCAGACGGCACGCAGGAAATTCCCGCCGACACCATTGTGCTGGCCCTGGGATCCAGATCATACAATCCGCTTGCGGAAATATTTAAGAAAAAGGGCATCCCCTATCGGGTGATCGGCGATGCCCGGCAGATCGCCAAAGCGTTCGACGCTATTCACGAAGGGCATCACGTCGCTTGTGAAATATAAAAGACAGGCTTGGCGTCCTCCGGCAATTGCAATGAGCGAAGAGCGAGGTGATACATCCCGGAGGTCAGAACAGAAACGGCCCCTATGGGGTATCCATGGATCAGGGTGCGTCCGATCCGTAAGGGATGCTTGTGCAGAAAGGGAAAGGAAAAATCATGAGCGAACGGGTCAAGATTACCATCCGTCATGTTCAGTCACGATGATGTATCATCACCCACACTTTGTAGGTGTTATGATTGTTAAGACTAGACCTGGCCGGATAATGCCTGCTAAGTCAGGTGCAGGTCCGGAAGTGAATAAACTTTCATGTTACGTATGCCAAAGTAGCTGTCATATTCAAATGAATATTTTGCTTCTGTTTTCCCTTCGGCCTAAAGGCTTACAGCTTGCAACCAATCCCCTATTGTTACGTCTTCTCAAAATGATGATAATCCTTCGGCTGCTCAAAATTTCCGCCCCAGTGCCAGCCCCGTTTGATGAATTCCTGCACGATAGGATTTTTGGCAGTGAAGGCGCCGTTGTTTTTGGGCCGATAGAGGGCGTCGGCCGGCGCAATGATGCCTGTGGGATAGATGACGGGGTTTTGTACGGGGTTGATGTCCAGGGCGCGTCCGAAGGAGTGAAGCGATAGTTTATTGGTGTCTGCGATGACCCGGAAGTTGAAAGCGGAGGAATTGTTGTCGGCCATGGAATCGCCGTCCTCCCATTTATAAGCGACAATCGGAATGACTTTGCCTACCGGAAATTTCAATGTTTCGATCAACTGAAATATTTCATAGATGTCATCTTCCAGTCGGGCCTCCACAACGATCTGGCCCTGGTGACGCAGGCCGTCAAATGAATAGTAGGTCACATCGACAAGCGATAAGGCATCGATGATCTCAAGCGGTGCGGCGCTGCCGTCAATGGCCTCGGCAAAACTCATGGCGCTGTCGATAATAATTTCTTCTTTGGGCATAAGATAAAAACTCCGTTTCAGTCATTTGGGAAAACCATATTTTTGTTATGCCGGGCTTGACCCGGTAACCAGGAATTGTCTATACAAAATTGGATTCCGGCTTTTGCGGGAATGACCATCATGTTTGTAGTGAAGCAAGAATGTCATCGCGTGTTTCTTCGTTTAGCGATACTTCCCGGTAAATGTTCTGCATTGTACTGCAATCCAGTCGTTCATAATCCTGAAGCTGCGGGATGATGACGACGCCTGCCATGTCTATCGCTCCGGGTGAAACAAAAATTCTGTTTTCGCCGCTGGCATAGTAGGCATCGGGGCGGTGCTTTCGGCGCAGGAAGATCGTTAATCGCCAGGAGTCCTTCTCATAATCGCAAAATACATTCATCGGCGGTTCATCATCCGTGGAGAGTATTTTTCGTGCGGCTTTTAACAGGTGAAAGAATTGTTCCTTCAAGGCCGCTGCATTTTTGGATTCCATAACAACCGTAGCGCGATCAAAACCTTTTCCGGCGGAGATACGAACGGAAGAGATTTCTTTTAGCGGTCGAACCCTGGCCAATGTCTTCAGGAAGGGGAGGGCCGCAGACGGGATCATCTGAAAATGCAGATGATCGGGAGCGGATGCGCCGCAGGCCGGGCCGTTGTAAAAAACCGTATAATCCGTTGACGCGTCGGAAGCAATCTGCAAGAGCGCGTCCAGAGAAGACGTAATTTCCTGCGGTTTGTGAGTGAGGCTGACAACCGTCAAATGATCATTGAAAATGGGCGCGGGATTGCAAAGAACGAGATATTCGTTACGATACAATAGCGCATGCTGCTGGCTGGGACGGTTAATGGTGCACAGAAAGCAGGGCCGCTTGCGAATGGATTCCGGATCGACAGCGGCGCCGCCGCTTACCGCGCGGGCAGGATTATATTGCAGGGTGACTTTATATTTCCCGCACGACAGTTCTCGAACTTGCGTTTCCGCCAGATCGCGGCAGGCGCCGGCCAGTGCAGGCCAGGTTTTCTTTTGGGATTCAAAGAAATGGTTGCAAAGCGCGGGGAACGATATTTTACCACTTCCTGGGAATTCGGCAAAAATCCGATTGCCCAGAGAGTCTCCTTGCGTGCCTTCAGGACAAGGGGACTTGCCACCCGCACGTGTGCCCTTAAGGGGATGGGTGGTTGCAATACCTTGTTCTAAACAGAACTCCTGCCTAATGGATAACTGTCTGGCTTTGATTTCCAATGTGCGCAGTTTGTCTTTATAAAAATCATTGCGGTTTTGCTTTTCTACGGACAACCCCGCATCAGTATTATCCGACCAGCGGCGGCACAGATAAAGGCTCTCATAAATCCGGCCGATTTTATAGTCTCGCGTCAGCCGCAGGGCAACGGCGTAATCCTCCCCGTAGCTCACATTGGGAAAGCCGATCTGACGGATGACGGCCGCATCAAAAGCGCGGGGTGCGCCCATGCCGTTTATGCGCAACAGATTGTTATGTCCGTTGGCCTGGGTCCACTCTCGGTGGTCAATAAGGCCCGGCGGAATGGGTTTGAGCTTTTCGTTGACCAGCGTATAAGACCCCACAACCATTGCATATCGTCCTTTGCGCAGGGTGTTGACAATTTTTTGCAGCGTCTGAGGCGAGCTGTAGAGGTCATCCGAATCCAGTTGAACCACATAGCGCCCGCAGGAAGACGATGAAATGGCTTCATTCCAGCAGCCGCCGATGTCAAGGTCGCGCCGTGACGGGATGATAGGCTGAACATGAGGATATTTTGCGGCAAACTTTTTTAAAATATCCGTGGTGCCGTCTGTGGAATGATTATCCACAACCAGGATGTTGAAGGGGAAATCCGTTTGTTGTTCCAAGGCGCTCGTAAGCGCATCGGCAATGGTCTTTTTCCGGTTGAGTACGGGAATAACGATGCTGGCCTTCCACTGGAATGCCTCAGGCTCCCGGCCTATATTTTTCGTGCGCGGCCGTAAATGCGCGCCGATTTTCTTCAAATAGTTCGTTGCAATCTTTTCCATCTTTTGCTGGCGGGTAAAATTTTCTTTGGCGACATAGTCAAAGTGCGCCTCGGTCTTGATGGCCGGTTTCTTTGCCGGCTTTGGTTTTTGTGCCGTCGCGGTATATAAAAATTCCGGGATATGAATGATGTCATGATCGATGGCCATTTTCAGCCGCAGGTCGTATAGGGCTGTGGCTGCGTCATGGGGCGTCGCCCCGTATTTTTTTATAGCAGCTTCAACAGCCGCACAGGACATGAGGAACAGGTAGCCGAAATTGAAATCGTCGCGAATGGAGCCTGCCTGGTAGTCGTTTAAAGGATGCGCGCCGACTGTGTTTTGAATCCGGTCAAAAAAATCAGAATAGACGATGCCCGCGCCTGTGTCTCGCGCGACGCAAAGCAGGCGCGCCAGGGCATGCGAGTCGATGGAGACTTCTCTTGTTGAATCTACGGCCAGCAGGTAACCGGATGATAGTTTTTTGAAGAACGGCGAAGGTTTTTTGATCTCTGCGGCCGATTCCGCAGGCGTCGGCCAGACGGATGCCGCCTGTTTTTCATCTTCAACAATCAAGAGCAGGAAGCGCCCCAATTTGTAGACTGAATGTTTCATCAACGTACGCTTTGCCAGGGAAGGGTTAAAAATTAGACATCATCAAGCTAAAAGCTCTTTCCGCTGTATCTTTGGACAGTTTGCTGAAATATATTTTTCGTGTCGCAGGCAGCAGATTGATATCGTCCTCCAGTTTGTAATCCACCGTGCCGGAAACGGCGCGCGATGACCAGAGCGTTTTTCCGGTTTGCAGGTCGCGCAGGCTGACGTTCAGTGTGACCGTCGCTCTTTCTTCCGCGGCCAGAATGTTTTTGCGGTAGGAAAGCGCCGATGTATTGAAATTCAGCACACTGCCGCTGATGACGGCATCCGCCTGTTCAGGGCTGGACACGGCTTTGAAGCGGCTGTTCTGGATGATCTGATCAATGAAGGCCGTTCGCATGTAATTTTCCAGCTCGGCCTGGGCGGTTTTATTGCCGAAAGGTTCGACATAAATATTGCGGATGCGACGGTCGATATGCTCGCCTTGCGGGGCGAACGTATAGCCGCAGCCGACAATCAGGATCAGTGTGCACAAGGCACTAGTGATCAGGAGCCGTATCCGGAGGCGATATGAAATCATAGCTTCACCTTATTTGGCGACAATGTTGACGAGTTTTTTGGGTACGTAAATGACCTTAAGCACTTTGGACTCTCCCAGGAAGGAGACGATCTTTTCATCGGCCATCGCGTCGGCCTTGATCTTTTCTTCACGTTCGTCCACCGGCACGGTCATCCGGCTGCGGAGTTTCCCGTTGACCTGGATGACAATGGTCATTTCATCTTCGCTGGCGATGGCCGGATCAAATTCAGGCCAGGCCATATCGGCCACGGATTTGTTATTGCCCAGAATCCGCCAGAGTTCTTCGGTCATATGCGGGACGATGGGCGCGAGCAGCAGCACGGCTGTTTCCAGCGCTTCACGAATGACGGACAGGGCGACGTTCTCGTCTTTGCCGGGGCGTTTGACGGCATACAGGACATTGACCAGTTCCATCACCGCGCTGATGGCCGTGTTGAAATGGAAACGGTCTTCAATATCGGAGGTGACCTTGGCAATCGTTTGATGCGTTTTTCGTCTCAACGCCTTGAGCTCGCCGTCCAGTTCCATGCTGCCGGATGCGGCCGCGATGGGTTGGATGTCTTCGAGGTATTCGTCAAAGATTCTCCAAAGTCGGCTGAGGAATCGGAAGGAACCTTCCACGCCCTGTTCGCTCCATTCCAGGTCTTTTTCCGGCGGTGCGGCAAACAGGCAGAAGATGCGCGCCGTGTCCGCGCCGTAGGTTTTGACCAGATAGTCCGGGTCGATAACGTTTTTGAGCGACTTGGACATTTTTTCGGTCTTGCCGATGATCACGTCTTTGCCGCAGATGTGGCACTTGCCGTCTGCCGCCTGTTCCGGGAAGAGATAGCCGTGCTCGGCGCACTTCATCGTTTCTTTGCACACCATGCCCTGGGTGAGCAGATTGGTGAAAGGTTCGTCCACGCCGATCACGCCGAAGTCGCGCAGCATCTTGGTGTAAAAACGCGCATAGAGCAGATGCAAAATCGCATGTTCGATGCCGCCGATGTACTGATCCACCGGCATCCAGTAATCGAGCTTGGCGCGGTCAAGCCCCGGCTTGACGTCGCAATCCGGGCTGCAGTAGCGGTTGAAATACCACGATGATTCCACAAACGTATCCATCGTGTCGGTTTCTCTGGCTGCAAAGCCTCCGCACTTCGGGCAGGTCGTATCAACAAATTCTTTGAGCGCCGCGAGCGGCGAACCGCCCTCCTGGCTGAACACAACATTCTCGGGCAGGACAACGGGCAGGTCTTCTTCTTTGACGGGGACGATGCCGCATTTGTCACAGTTGATCATCGGGATGGGCGCTCCCCAGTAGCGCTGGCGCGAGATGCCCCAATCGCGAAGCCTGTATTGAATGGTGCGCTTGCCTTTGCCCTGGGCCGTCAGGTAATCGGCGATAGCTTCCAGAACTTTGGTGTTTTCCATGCCGTTGAATTGGCCGGAGTTGACTAAGATTCCTTCGTCCACATAGGCTTCGGTCATTGTGGCGGGATCGAGCGTTTTGTCTTTTGGCGAGATGACGACAACCAAAGGCAGATTGAATTTTTTGGCAAATTCAAAGTCGCGCTGATCGTGCGTGGGGACGGCCATGACGCAGCCGGTGCCGTAATCAGCTAACACAAAATTTGCGGCATAAATGGGCATTTCCCGGCCGGTCAGCGGGTTTTGGCAGTAGGAGTCCAGAAACAGGCCTTCCTTTTCATAGTATTCGGAGGTCCGCATGAGCTTGTCTTGCTTTTTGACTTTTTCTACAAACTGCCGGACATTGCTTTCGCAGGGTTTGCCTTTCGCCAGTTGCATGACCAGCGGATGTTCGGCGGCCACCAGCATGAAGGTTGCGCCGAAGAGTGTGTCCTGGCGGGTGGTGAAGACTTTGATTGCGCCTTCGGCCCCGACCATGGGAAAATCCACTTCGCAGCCGTAGCTTTTGCCGATCCAGTTTTTCTGCATCGTCATGACGCGTTCCGGCCAGCCGGGCAGCCGATCGCAATAATCGAGCAGCTCTTCGATGTAGGCGGTGATTTTAAAGAACCACTGATCCAAAACTTTTTCCTGCACGTCCGTGCCGCAGCGCCAGCACTGGCCGCCTTCGACCTGTTCGTTGGCGAGTACGGTGTCGCACTTGACGCAGAAGTTGACGCTGGAACGTTTTTTATACGCCAGGCCTTTTTCATACATCCAGATAAAGAAGAGCTGTTCCCAGCGGTAATATTCCGGCTCGCAGGTGGCCACTTCGCGGTCCCAGTCGTAGCTGAAGCCCATGCGCTTAAGCTGTTTTTTCATGTGATCGATATTTTCATGCGTCCATTTGGACGGATGAATTTTATGCTCGATGGCTGCATTTTCCGCAGGCATCCCGAAAGCGTCCCAGCCGATCGGATGCAGGACATTGAACCCTTTCATGTGCTTGTAGCGGGCGACGACATCTCCGATGGTGTAATTGCGGACATGGCCGATATGTATTTTGCCGGACGGGTAGGGAAACATCTCCAGCAGATAGTATTTGGGTTTGCCTGGGTCTTCGGTGACTTTAAAGGTCTTTTCTTCTTCCCACTTTTTTTGCCATTTTTCTTCAATGGCGATTGGTTCGTATTTCATAGGTTTGATGTGCTCCCAACATGATATTAATCGGCGATTTTCTTAACATATCGGCGGAGTGCTTGCAATGTCTTTGTAAGGTACGGAGACTTAAGGTCCAAGCTTCAAGGACAAGGTGGTCCAGTATGGGTTATAGCCTTGGCAGAAAGTATTTAGTTATAAGCGCTGTGTTTTAATGGCTGACGTCCTGATGTTTGATCTCTGGTCACTTATCATTCTTTACCGCGCTTTGCGGCGAGTTTTTCCTGGCAGGTTTTGGCAATCTCCTGTAAAACCGGCAGGGTGTCGGTTTGGGATGCGGCGAAAACCAGATTTCTGATGCCGCCGTCGATGTGCTGGAGAAAATCAGGTTTGTTCTTTTGAAGTCCCAGAAAACCATAAGCGCCCAGCGCCTGCATCAGCCTTTGTGCGGCGGCTTCCCAGAAATGTTCGGTGAATTGATTCAGGCTGTATTCCGGCTGCATGATGCGGTAGTAAAAGGCGATCAGCTCATTTCTTTCCGCCGAGGTAAAGACGACATAGGGATCGCAAATCAGTGAGCCCAGATCGTAAAAGAGATTGCCGGTTCGCATACCCTGAAAATCAATAAACACAGGTCGTTCCGCTTTGATCATAATATTCTGGGACTGAAAATCACGGTGAATCAGGCACGGAGGGATGCTTTGCAGGTGATCAATCAGCGCAGATGATTCGGCGGCCCAGTCGTGGGCCAACGCGTCGGATAATTTGAGGTTGCAAACCGCCTCAACGAAATTTTCCCGAAAATAATTTTGTTCCCAGAGGTACAAGGATCGGTCATATCCCTTCGCCAGTTTCAGATGGGCGGGTAAATCGGCCGGCGCATAACGATGCAGCCGTTGAATTTCGGAGATCGCCATCAGGTAATATTGACGCCGCCTATGCCAGGGAAGGGACCTTTGTGAATATAAATCGTTATCGCCTAAATCTTCAAGCAGTAAAAAGCGCTGCCGGTGATCATAGGCAATAATGCGCGGGACCGGGATATTCAGCTCGGCCAGAAAGCGGTTGATTTCGACCCAGTAGTCGTTTTCTTCCACTTCAGTTCCGTATTGCATGAAAATAAATGTTTCAGTGCCAGGTGGCAGGCTTACGCGGTAGAAGCTGCGGTCGGAGCCGCCCTTTTTGATCGGTTCATACTGAAATTCGAGGACGCTGAGATGGTCGTTTAAAAATTTGCGGATGTCTTTGTTCATAAACTCTTAAGATTCTATCCCGGTCTTTGCGGATAAGTCAAAAGCCTCCCTCGTGGAGCCTATTGTATTCTTCAACGGTTCCCATATCGTACCAGTAGCCGTCGTCAATGATGATGCCGCCTACGGAGCGGGGATTTTTCCTGATGCACTCGACGAGCGGGATCACAATTGATTCGATCTTGCCTGCCGTCAACCGCCTGAGGAATGCTTTGTCGATTATGTAAATCCCGGTAAAAAGGCAACTCTGAATTCCGGGATTATCCAACAGGTTTCTCATATCGCAGATAAAGCCTGCGGAGTCAATACGGACATTGAGAAGAGGCCCGCTTGATCTTAGCGCCAGTGTTGCTATGCCGGAAATCTCCCAATCGCGGTCGAAAAGAGGCGCAAGCGGCAGATTGGTCAGGATATCGCCGTTGTAAACGAGAATGCGCTCGTCGTCTTCGAGCAGATCCTCAATATTTTTAATGCCGCCTGCCGTATCGAGCAAGACCTGCTCGTGGCGGAATGTAATCGGGATACCCTGCCAGCTGCCGTCGGGAAATGCTTCCGCATATTTTTCCGCGCAGTGATGGGTGTTGACGATGAAACGCCTGATGCCCGCGCTCTTCAGGTGCTCCATCGCATAAGTAATCATCGGCCGCCCCCCGATGGGCAAAAGGGGTTTGGGCATGTTTTCAGTCAGCGGCCGCAGTCTTGTCCCGAGTCCGGCACCCAGAATGAAGGCAGTTGTTATTTGTTTAATGGCCATATCTTCCCTTATTTTTCCAAGAAGGCTTTTTTCCATCGCTTGTGAGGGTTATCGAAGCCAATGGAATTCTTGTCGAACTTTTCAGGGTGCGCAAAGACCAAGAGTCTGCATGCAATGACAGTAGAGCAAACTTTTGCAAAAATTCATTCTATTGCTTCCCATTTCCCCTTTTTCGTCGAACCCGTATGTTTGATGATCCCTCGCCTCTTCAGCATCTGCAAATGATACTTCACACCATCGGGGCTCAGGCCGGTTTTATCAGCTAGATCATTTCGAGTTATAGACGGATTATTCTTTATCAGTTTTAAAATTATTTCTTGGGTAGTTTCTTGGGTAGTTTCTTGGGCAGTGGTTGCCATAGATATTTTGGGCCGGGGGAAAACAGCTTTTACATAAACCAGGTTGAACTCGTATTGCACCGGAGCAACTTTTGCCGTCTTCAGAGCCAGGCGGATGCGTTCAATGCCTGTGCCCATTTTTTCAATGTAGTCTATTCTTTGAAACAAGTTGGCAATACCCGGATTGCGCAGCATGCTTATCTTGCCGAAGTTTTCCGGCGTCAAACCTTTGACCAGACCGCCGGGGTTGGTAATCTCTATCCGGTCGGAAAATATTTCAACAATAACATTAGCGCCTTTTTCAAAATAGTCCCGGTGAACAACGGCATTGATCAGCGCCTCCCGCAGGGCTTCATAAGGGAGCTCCGGTATTTCCTTGCGCGCCAATTCTCCGGTAAATTGATACCGGAGAGGTAAATATTGTTTAATGAAATTCATGGCCAAATCAACATTGGCGATGAGGTCGCTGTTATAATCCTTGCGGTCAAGCACAACGGCCTTTTCCACACCTTGATAGAGCGCGCAGGTTACGACGGCGTGATAATAAATGTCTTGAAGGTTTTTTGCGAAAAAGAGCGCGGCAAGATTGTTGAAGAATACTTTGCCTTCCTGAATCTCGCCGATTCCCAGATTTTTATAAAGAAGAGGCTTGTCCAAAACGGGCGAAATACGCGCCAGTTCGAGATAGTGTTCCAGCTTGGCCTGGTCAATATCTTTTTGCGTAAAGTCTTTTTTAATCAACTCATCATAGCGAATCTTGCCTTCCGCTTGAATGAAGTTGACAATCTGATCACGGCTTAGCTTCTGCGAGTTTGGTCCCGTGCGTGTATAAAAGCCGCTTGCGCACCGGTAAGGTTTATCCGCGCCTTCCCGGACGTTGATGACAAGTATATTTTTGTATTCTTCAAGTTGAATTTTAATGGCAGGGTCGCAATTATTGGCGATGTCCTGCACCTGACTTTTAACTTTGTTGTCAGTCTCGATGCCCGCTACCTTACCATCGTCCGTTATGCCGAGAAAAATTCTGCCGCCGGAAGCGTTGGCGAAGGCGACCATTTCACGATCGAGATTGGCCGTCAGCCATTCTTTAAACTCTGTACGGTATCCTTCACCTTCCTGCAAGATAATCGATAGCTCTTCTTTGGTCAGTGCCACTTTTCACCTCACGATCATCCAGGTCACCCGTTCAAAATCGCTCATTTCATTGATCTGTTTTGCTTTGGGAACCAAGACGTCATACAACGTTAACAAAACATTTCAACTGCTAAATCATTTCATGAAATTTCGACATATCAAGCCGCAGTCTCACTAGCTGGTCTTCTTGCCATACTCCGGATCAATCTTCACCAGTGCCGTGACGATGAATCCGGGGATGGTCGTGATCAGAATCCAGTAGTAGAAATTGATGTATCCCAGTTTTTCCTGAATCCAGCCGCTCGACATGGCGGGCAGCATCATGCCCAGGGCCATGATGCCTGTGCCGATGGCGTAAAAGACGGTTTTATATTCACCCTGCGAAACCATGATCATATACATGGTGTAAGCGGTAAAGCCAAAGCCGTAGCCGAATTGCTCTATCGCCACAGCGGCGCCGATGAGCCATAAATGATCCGGCTGCGCGTGTGACAGATACACAAAAATCAAATCCGGCACGTGCATGGTGATTACCATCGGCCACAGCCAGAATTTCAAACCATTGCGATAAATGAGATAGCCGCCCAGAAGACCACCCAACATCAGCGCGACAACGCCCACTGTGCCATAAATCACGCCGACTTCGGCGGTGGAGAGCCCCAGGCCGCCCTTTTCACGGGCGTCCAGCAGAAAAGGCGCGACCATTTTCACCAGTTGCGCCTCGGCAAAACGGTAAAACAAAAAGAAGCAGATGATGACGACGATATCCTTGTGCCGGAAAAACGAGGTCAGAATGCGGAAATATTCCGCAACCAGGCCCTTTCCTTTGTCGAGCGGCGCGCTGTGGTCGGTTTCCGGACAGGGCAGGGCGAAAAAATGATAAAGGCAGAGGGCCAGGAAAAACGTCGCCGCCACAAAAAATGTAATTGACCAGGCGGACGCTACCGGATAGCCATTTTTTTGCAGGAATCCGGCCAGAATGACCAGCCCGCCTTTGGATGCGATGGTGGCCACGCGATAGAAAACGGTGCGCACGCCCACAAACGCCGCCTGCTGTGGCGTATTAAGACCCAGCATATAGAACCCGTCGGCGGCGATGTCATGCGTGGCGGAGGAAAACGCCATGATCCACAGCATGGCGAGCGTATAGCGGATAAAGTCGCCTGCAGGCAGCGTCAACGCCACGCAGGCGAGCGATGCGCCGATGGCCAGTTGCATCAGGACGATCCAGAAGCGCTTGGTGCGGAAGAGATCAACAAAGGGGCTCCAAAGCGGCTTGATCACCCACGGCAGATAAAGCCAGCTGGTGTATAGGGCGATGTCGGTGTTGGAGAGCCCCAGGTTTTTATACATGACCACGCTGACGGTCATGACGATCATGTAGGGAATGCCTTCGGCGATATAGATGGAAGGTATCCAAAACCAAGGATTTTTACTTGTATTCATTTTGTTGGTATTCAATTCAGAGATCGCCTTTCAATACTATTTTTTTCCCTTTTCCAACTCCTCGTTGATGAACCAGACTTTTATTTTGTGTAATTGCAAAGCCGGCACTGTATGGAGAACACGACAGCCCATGCTGGAGTCCCGCCTGCGCACCCGACAGGGTACACGCGGGAACGACGGATGGGGTGCATTGTTTCCCGGCAGGAATATCATAGCGTCAATACAGTTTCTGTAAAACAGCGCCGCTAAAGTAGTGCGAAAGGATTTCTTCCGCCCTGAATCCTTTAGCGGCCATGACGGCAGCGCCGATCTGGCATAGGCCCACACCGTGTCCCCAGCCTCCGCCTTGGAAGATGAAGCGCCTGATTGCGCCGTCCGGATCATGCTCAACGGCAACCACAAAAGCGCTGGAGAGCAGATGGCTCAAAGACAGCCAGCGGCGGATTTCCAGTTCCTTGCCGACGATGACGGTTTTCCGGGTTCCGATAATTTTCAGTTTGTAAATTCTGCCGGACGGCCCTCTTTGTAGAGGAATAAGATGTTGCAGTTCGCCGAAATCGATCCCTGATTTTTTAATCAGAATGTTTTGTAGCTCTTCTTTGTCGTAAACCACGCGCCAGCGATAAAAATGCAGGGTTTCGAGGTCGAAGGCGGGCAGAATGCGCTTGAGCGTTTCCGAATCGCTGGTGTTGCAATAAGCGGCAGGATGCGAACTGAGCCAGGCGGTTGCGTCTTCCTCCGATTCAATCGTCGGGTGCGCTTCGGTATGGTCTGATATACTTTCCAGATAAGGATAACGGGCATCCTCCCAGGCTGTTGAAAAAACATCCGTCCTTCCGCCGCAGCATTTGTAGTAGCGCGCATCGCAAATTTTTCCATCGGCGGTCAGAAACAAGCCCCGCGTGGCGTCAATGGCGCGTGTGACATTTTCGGAGATGATGCGGCTGATACCCTGATAACGCTGGCAGTGGTCGTCGGCGCACACATCGAATCCTTCATGATCGTTTACGTCCTGCCAGACTTCCATTTCGCTCTCGCTTCTTTGCTGGATCGCCCGCGTCGCTTTCTTTTTCGCAAGCATCGCCACAAGCCAACTGCGAGCGGTAACCGCCTGAGCCTGAAGAAATTCCAGAGGGGCGTCTGCGGACATTTCTGATGAAATCACCGATGCCAGATAGTCCTCCAGGCCGATGAGGTTGAGTGCGCAAAATGTTTCATCGGCGTTCATCTTCAAAACGATGCCGCCGCGAAAGGATTGGGTCTGCACCCGCTCCCAGTGAAAAGCGATGCCGATGCGGACATTGAGCAGGGTGAAGAATGCCTTCGCCGGATCGGCAGGGGTGATCAAAAATTCGACTCCCCTGGCGATGATTTGTCCCGATGCGTCTTCGAGTGTGATTGCACCCGAATCGATGCGGGCCGTAAGCGAGCCGATTACCGGACGGCCGCAGGCAAGGCAATAGATGCCATCCAGATTCAAACTGGTTTCGAGGGATTGTTGAAGAATGGCAACTTTGATTATGGGCTCGCTGTTAATCATACCTTCATCCGCGCACGAAATGTGTTAAATGTTTTGTAGAGGCAATGAAATGATATGTCAAGAACGTTATCGGCGGCAATGGCTCATCCGCCCATTTGCGGGATGGCGAGAAGGTCTTTACGTCTAGGCATTATTTTACAGGCAACAGGAGGTCGCATAAACTTATCACTTGAATATGATTGATTTATCATATATGCAATAAAAAAAATGACGGATGACTTATGGCGGATGTCTGGCCAATTGGCGGGGGAAAGGGTGGTTCCGGCAAAAGTTTTTTAACCAGTTCATTGGGACGGCTTTCGGCGGAACTGGGCAAAAAGACGCTGGTGATCGATCTTGATCTGGGGGCGGCAAATCTCCATACCCTGGTGGGAGTTCCCTATCCGAAAAAAGGCTTTTCCGATTTCGTCCGTAAAAAAATTTCACATCTCGAAGAGGCAGTCGTAGAAACGCCGGTGGCGAATCTTTTCCTCATCAGCGGCGCTCAAGACAATTTCGATATCGCCAATCTTCCCTACGAACAGAAGCTCAAGACCCTGCGAGCCATCACCAAACTCGACTATGAGCGCATCCTGCTCGATTTGGGCGCGGGCACCTCATTCAACACACTCGATTTTTTCCTGATCTCACAAAACGGCATTTTTGTGACCACGCCGGAGCCAACTTCGATAGAAAACGTTTATCGCCTGATCCGTTCTATTTACTTCCGCCGGATTCGCCACTGCTTTAACGCTGCGGACTTCAAGGAAGTTGAGGACGAGGCGGAAAGAAGTTTCGGCAGCGGCGCCGTCAACAAGCCCGAATGCGTGATGCAGGTGATTGCCCGGATGCATCCGGAGGCCCACATTACCCTGATGGATGATTTCAATGCGTTTCACTTCAAGCTGATCATCAATCAGGTTCGCAAACACGACAATGTTGCGCTGGGTATGCAGATCTGCAAAATGGTTGAAAAACATCTGGGGCTGCATATTGAATTTGCGGGCAATGTCGCGTATGACGATCATGTGCATGACGCGATCTGCCAGCAGGTGGCGTTTCTGGAACGCTATCCCTATACCAAAACAGCCTGCGATCTGCGCGAGGTGGGCAAGCAGATCGCACAATCGGCGGGAAAGCAACTGATGCTCCAGTATGTGTAGCGCATCTTGTCCCGAACCCAAACAATCCGGAAATGCCGATGGAGTTTTTTGAAACGTGAAGAAAAAATTTTCCGAATTACATTACTATGACATGCTGGACATCAAGCCTGATGCGGCGCCTTTCGAAATTCGTCACGCGTATAACGCTGCCTTGCAGATGTATCAGCCCGGATCGCTCGCGAGCTATTCTTTCTTCTCCGAGGAAGAGCGGCATGAAATTCTGACGCTGATTGAAAAAGCCTATGCAACGTTGATTAATGAGCAAAGCCGCAAAGATTATGATGATGAATTAATCCGTCGCGGCGAGATGGAGGCAAAAGAAGAAACCAAACCCGCCGAAAAAGTGCCGGTCAGTATTTTTGATATTAACCGCAGTTCCGCCGCCAAGAGTGCTTTGTCGAGGAACGAAGCATTGAAAAATAAGATTCGCCAAAGCGCGGAAATCGGCGCAACGTTGAACCAAAAAGATATTGGCGGGTCGGATTTGAAAAAAATCCGCACCGAGCTGGATGTGACGCTTGAGCAAATCGCACAGGAAACGAAAGTGCGCCTGGACCATTTGCGCAGCATTGAAGAAGATAACGTCGCGCGCCTGCCGGCGCCGGTATTTCTCAAAGGGTTTGTGAAATCCTATCTGAAATATCTTTGCCTGGAGCCGGTGGAAGAACTGAGCGCGCGTTATATGGAGACCGTTGCCCGTCTGTCCCGCAAGTAACGATCTTTGCGGCAGGACAAGGACGAACGGGTTCAATAGAGAAAGCGGTAAACGGCATTGCAAAGGAGGGAAGCATGGAAACGGATACCATTAAAACATCGAAGGGCGATCTCGTCATTGGTTTCGCAGGGCACGGCACGTTGATGATGGCGTATGGCGGGAAAACCATCCATATTGATCCCGTTTCGTCGGAAGCTGATTATACCCAATTGCCCAAAGCGGACATGATTTTAATTACGCACGATCATTATGATCATCTGGATTTAAAAGCCGTAAACGCTATTAAAACCGCCGGCACGAAAATTGTCGGCACGCCGGAGGTTGCCAAACAGATCCCGGGTATCATGGCTATGAAAAACGGTGACACGCAGACGGTGGACGGTTTAAAGATTGAAGCCGTGCCCGCCTATAACATTAAGCACATGAGCGAACCGGGCAAACCCTTTCACCCCAGAGGCGTCGGCAACGGCTATATTGTCACTTTCGGCGACAAGCGTGTCTATATCGCGGGTGATACGGAAAATACACCGGAGATGAAACAAATTAAAGGCATCGACATCGCGTTTCTGCCTATGAATCTGCCCTATACGATGACGCCGGAAATGGTCGCTGATGCGGCCAAAGCCTTCATGCCCCAAATTCTGTACCCTTATCACTATGGCGACACGGACACGGCAAAACTTGCTGCTCTGCTCAAAGACGAGAAGGGAATCGAGATCCGTATCCGGAAGATGCAATAACGGGTAATCGCAGAGACAGGCCTCATTGCCTGTCTCTGCGCCGAAATCTATTTCAGAGCCTTGGCCCTTTCCAGCAACGCCTCATCTTCCGGGTCGGTATACTCAAGAACAATCCCGTGCGGGTCGGGTTTGCCCTTTAGATCCACATGAACAAAACTTAAGAATCCATCCAGGCAGAGTTGATCACTTGCGTTGTCCAGGACTTTTACGTAGGAAACCAGTCGCGTTCTGGAGGCCAGGACGACTTTACTTTCCATCCGGATGACCTGACCGTTTTGAATCGGTTTTTTGAAAAGCATGCCGTGGACGTTGATGCAGACAATGTTTTCGGGGTGTGTGAGACTGGCGGCGGCGATAAAGCCTGATTCCACAAACCACATGGCCGTTTTGCCCGCAAACAAAGTTCCGTGATGGTTTAAGTCTTCACTCTTTACCAGCCTGCAGATGATGTTCGTTTTCAGTTTCATAAATGATCTCCCTCCGATCAGACGCATAGCGGAGGGCCAGTCGTCTGTCAATCTCCGTTTTGTGGTTGCAGAACTCATTGAATCATGACCTGAATTATGTTAAACGTTTCTATACGAGTTAATTTGATTGTTTTATCGCGGAGATCGGGCGGATGAGTGTCTTTGAATATGTGGCGTTGGATGAAAAAGGGCGCGAGCGGAAAGGCTTTGTGGACGCCCCTGGTGTGACGGTGGCAAGGCAGCAATTACGCGAAGACGGGATTTATCCGGTTTCGATTGCTCCCGCCCGCGAGAAAAAAAGCGTGTCGCTGTCCGGCGTACTGGAAGTCGGCTTTCTGCGCAAAGTTTCGGCCAAGGAGATTTCGATTTTTACCCGGCAACTCTCCACGCTTCTGGGGGCGGGCATTCCCCTGGTCCCTGCCTTTTCCGTTTTGCTGGCGCAAACCAAAAATCCCGTCTTGCAAAAAATACTGGCACAGATTCGGGCCGATCTCAATGAGGGCAAGAGCCTGACGACCGGCATGGAGAATTTCCCCCGCGTTTTCCCGCCTTTTTATATCAACATGGTGAAGGCGGGGGAAGCGTCCGGCACGATTAATCTGGTGTTGGAGCGTCTGGCCGACTTTAGCGAAAATCAGCAGGCGCTTTTGAGCAAAATCCGTTCGTCGCTTGCGTATCCGATGATTATGCTGGTGGTCGGCAGCCTGGTCATTTTTCTGCTGATGACCTTTGTGGTTCCCCGGATTACGGAAATATTTGCCGACATGAAACAAACGCTGCCGCTCATCACTGTCATTCTGATTGCGGTCAGCCATTTTCTGAAATCATTCTGGTGGCTGATCGCGCTTGCCGCTTTGGCCGGAATTGTGGCTTTTAAATATTTAACGACAGGGACGCAAAAAGGCCGCCGCTTCTGGGACTCCGTCCGCCTCAAAGCGCCGGTTTGGGGGGCGGTGAATCTGAAAATCGCCATCGCGCGGTTTGCCCGGACGCTTGCGACGCTTCTGCAAAGCGGCGTGCCGCTTTTGACGGCGATGGAGATTGTCCGCAACGTCGTGAACAATATTTACATTGGTGAGATCATTGCCAAGGCGACAAAAGACGTGGAAGAAGGCCAGCCACTGGCCGCGCCTTTGGCTCTAAGCGGGCTGTTTCCGCCGATGGTGACGGAGATGATCGCCGTAGGCGAGCAAACCGGATCGCTGGAAAAAATGCTCAACCGGATTGCCACGTCCTATGAAACGGAAGTGCAGTCGGACATTCTGGTGATGACGTCCTTGCTGGAACCGCTGATGATTCTGGCGATGGGGTTGATGGTCGGCTTCATTGTTTTTTCGATTTTGTTGCCGATTTTTGAAATGAACCAGCTGGTGAAATAATGGAGTTGATGATGAAAAGAATAATACAAAGGAAAAATCGGCAGGCCGGGTTTACGCTGATCGAGCTGATGGTGGTCATCGTCATTTTGGGATTGCTGGCCGGCCTGATTCTTCCGCGTTTTATGGGTGAATCGGACAAGGCCAAACAGCAGACCGCAAGGACGCAGATGTCCATTCTGGAGACCGCTCTCAAAATGTACAAGCTGGACAACGGCGGTTATCCGACCACGGAGCAGGGGCTGAAAGCTCTGGTGGAGGCGCCCACTGCGGGCACCCTGCCCAAAAGCTGGCGCAAGGGCGGCTATCTGGAAAAAGGGAAAGTGCCCAAAGACCCCTGGAAAAATGAATTTATTTATGTCTCTCCCGGCAGTCACGGCGATTTTGACATAACGTCTCTGGGGGCTGACGGGGAAGCAGGCGGTGAGGAAGTTGATAAGGACATCAATAACTGGGATAGTGAATAAACGGGGGTTCACGCTCGTTGAGCTGCTGGTCGTCATTGCGCTCATCGGCGTCGTGCTGGCGCTGGCCGTGCCGACCACGCGCGAAGCCCTCACGGTCAACGATCTCAAAAAAGCGTCGCGGCAACTCATCGGTCTTTCGCGCCAGTTGCGCGTCGAAGCGGTACGCGATCAGGTGGATTACATCCTTGTCCTGAATATTTCCGACGCCAGCTACTATGTGATCACACCTGATATGACGCCGGAAAAGTTACTGGAGATTGAGAAAAAAGCCAAAAAGCTGCAAGGCGGGATTGCCATTCTGGATGTCGTCAAGCAAAATAATGAAAAAATCGCGGACGGTAAAGTCAACATCAAGTTCGGCAAAAACAACATCAGTCCGCCCCTGGTCATTCATCTGGCCGAAGCGGAAGACCGCATGACGCTGGTGGTCAATCCTTTTTTGGGAGTCACCGCCGTCTACAACCAATATGCCGATATTTCGGTAAATGATGGTTTGGGCAGAGACACGACAAGAGACACGACAAATTAAAAGGAGTTGCAATGCCAGGGAAAAGCGCCGGTTTTACACTTCTGGAGGTCATGGTCGCCATGTCCATTCTGGCGATTGCGCTGGTGGCTGTTTTCCAGATGCAGTCGCAAAGCATTTCCATGTCCACCGAATCGCGCTTCCTGACCACGGCTTCCCTTTTGGCGCAAAGCAAAATGGCGGATGTCGAGGGGGCTCTTTCGCTTGGGAATCGAAGCGAAAAGGGAGATTTCGCCCCCGAGTATCCCGATTACGGATGGTCGCTCAGCGTGACGGATACGCAGCTTGCCCGGCTCAAACGTGTGGACGTAAAGGTTTATAACAAGCTGTTTGCCGGCGGCGGAACCTACCAGCTGATCTTTTATAAAACGGACGGGATGTAGAGCATGTCCGCCCGGTCTTCCATTTTCCGTCAGCATGCGCGCGGCTTTACGCTCGTAGAAATCCTGATTGCCATTTTTATTCTGGGCGTTGTGCTCACGACGATTTATGCCGCCTACAGCGGGACGTTGCGGGTGATTAAGGAACTCGACGACGAGTCGCGCATTTATAAAATGGCGCGCATAACCGTCGACCGGATGAGCCGGGATATCTGCGCCGCTCAAAGGTCGGGAAGTGTCTTTGTCTTTCAGTCCGAGAAAAAATCATTGGGCCGGCGCGAGTTCAATACGCTGTTTGTGTGGTCGGCGGGGCATCTGGTTTTTGATGAAGACGAGCTGTCCGGTCAGCCGGCGTCAATTGCCTATTTCGTCAAAGAAGACAAGGACGGGAGCTTTTCGCTCTGGCGTTCGGATGTGGCCGGCCCCAAGCCTTCGACCGAGAAAAAAAATGAGGGCGGGTTGATCATTTGCCAGAATCTCCAGGCGTTGAATCTGAAATTCTATGATGAAGGCGGCAAGGATTATGACGTGTGGGACTCACAATCGTCAATCGAGCAGCAAAAAGGAAAGCCCCCCAAGATTGTGCAGATCGAATTGACGATGGAAAATTTGCGCGACATCGAAAAGCCTTATAAATTTACGACCAAAGTTTTTCTGCCGGTGAGAAAATGAAGCGGGTGAGAAACATATGGCAAAGCCAATCAGGCATTGCGTTGATTACGGTTATCCTGATTATCAGCATTCTGGTGGCAGCCGCACTCGAGCTGAATCGGTCATCGCGCGCCGATGTGTATGATGCAGCCAATCTGAGCGACGGCATCAAGCTTGGCTATATCGCCAAATCCGGATTTTACGGAGCGGCGGCTCTTCTGGCCAATGCGACAAACAATTATGAAACCCTGCGCGACGACTGGGCCCATGCCGAGATTCTGTCCGCCCAGTCCAAGTCATTTTTTACAAGCGGGTATTTTGCGGTTCGTATTGAGGATGAGAAGGGGAAAATTCCGCTGAATAAACTCGTGGACAAATCAGGCTTAGTGGATGAAGAAACCAAAGGGGTGCTATTGAGACTTCTGCAGCTTCCGGAATTTGATTTGGATGAAGCCAAGGCAACGGAGATTGTGGATTCGATCATCGACTGGATAGATGAAAATGACAATGTAAAGGCCAGAGGCGCAGAATCATCTTATTACCTGTCACTGCCGGTTCCCTATCCGGCAAAAAACGCGCCGCTTGATTGCATTGACGAGTTGCTTATGATAAAAGGCATCACATCGGAAGTATTTGCCGGGACAAAGGAAAAACCAGGCTTGGCCCAGTTTGTGACGATTTACGTTACGGATGATTCGAGGGCGATCCACATCAACACAGCGCCGAAACTGGTTTTACGCGCCCTGTCTTCAAAAATAACGGTGGAACTGGCTGATAAAATGGATGAATATCGCAGAGCCAAGGGCAATAATTTGTCGGAAGCTAAATGGTATAAACAGGTTTCCGGCATGGAGGGCATTGATATAGATAGTCTGGTTGACACGCTGCAAAGCAAGTATTTCAAGATTCATTCCACCGGTGTGTCCGATAAAATGGAGCAGCGCATTAGCGGTGTCATCTATATCCAGCGGCCGAATTTTCAGATCGTTAACTGGAGGCAGGATTGATGCCGGAGATGATTCTGGGGCTGGACATCGGAGATGCCGCCGTTAAGGCCGTTTTAGCAGCCAGAAAAGGCCGGGCGGATGCGTATGTGCTGGCTTTTGAAACGGTCCCGCTTGGCAATGATGTTGATCTGGATGCGGCGTTGAAAAAAATCGCGGTGGCCATCCGTCCTCAGATGTCAGCTGATGTCCGCTGCGTTGTGTCCCTGCCGCCTTCGGATGTCATGTTTCGTCAGATTACGCTGCCGTTTCGGGATGAAAATAAGATTCGCAAAACCCTGCCTTTTGAACTGGAATCGGTTCTTCCGCTGCCCATTGAGGAAGTCGTGGTCGATTATGTGCCAATGCCCGTGGAAGGATTGCTTGCGGCTGCCTGTAACAAAGAAAAAATCCGAAAGATGATTGCGGCTGTGGAAGCAAACCTGGCCCCGGTTGCCGCAATTGATATTGCTTCGGCTGCTCTGACCTTGCCGATTCTGGAACAAAAAGCGGGGCAGGCCGCAGGCCTTGTGCTGGATGTCGGCGAGCTCTCAAGCGTTGCGGTTTTTTATGAAAAAAACGCCATCGTTCAGATCCGCTCCTTTGACTTTGGCGGCGACGCCATCACCCAAGCCCTGGCGCAGGATTTGTCGTGTGAGCCTCAAGAGGCGGAGCAAATTAAAATTCGCGCCTCTTATGGAAGCCATATCGATCATACCCGGGAAGCCTGCCGGAAGTTTTGTGTTGCCCTGGCCAATACCGTTGAGTTTTTGAAACTTCATGAAACTTTGCATGCCTCTGTGGCTCAGATTACCATAAGCGGGGGCGGGGCCATGTTTTTACCGCTTCGCGAAAGTTTGGAAAAAGCATTTAGCGCGCCGGTTGACCGTCTTGATCTTCTCGGTCCGGCGCATTCGGAAATCGATGAAAATCTGAAAAACACCTATGCCCCGCAGATGATGAATACGGCGCTGGCGACGGTCAAGAGAGCCTTTACGTCGCGCAAGTCTTTCAATTTCCGGCAAGGCGACTTTGCGGCGAAAAACATTCTGGGCGATTTCCGGACGCAATTGAAATGGGGAGCCATGGTGGCGGGTATCCTTATTGTACTTGCGGTCGTTGATCAGGTTCTGGACTATCAATTGCAAAGCCAGAAGGCGTCCGCTCTAAAGAATCAAATCAGCCAGATATTCAAAAAGCATTATACCCCGACTGCCGTGATGGTTGATCCGGTGGCCCAGTTAAAAAACAAGCTGGCCGAAGACAAGAAGATGTACGGCATCGACAGCGGCTCTTCGTCCGCCTCTGTGATCGGACTTTTAAAGGAAATATCCGGTTTGATTCCCTCTGCGCTGGACATCGTCGTGACGCACTTTCATTACGAAAACAATGGGGTGCTGGTCAAGGGCGAGGCCAAAAAGATCGACGATATCACAGCTGTGAAAAATGAATTGATGAAATCGAAATTATTTAAAACGGTCACCGTCGGTTCCACCCGTTTGGGCAAGGAAGGCGCCAAAGTGGATTTCGATTTAAGGATAGAACTCCAATGATCAAATCGTACTGGAAAAATCTGGATGTCAAGCAGCGCTACATCGTCGCATTCGGTGCGGCCTTTGTGGGCGTTGCCCTACTTCTGGAATTTGCAGTTTTTCCGCTTTGGGACGCGCGGGCCAAAATGAAAAAATCCATAGCGGGGAACACCAAAAAGCTTGAGGAGGTCTTAAAACTGGATGCGGAGTTTGCGCTCCAGGACGCGAAAATTGCGCAGATCAAGCAGGCCATGGCCTCGCGCCGCGCCGACTTCACACTCTTC
The DNA here is from genome assembly GCA_964547345.1 of uncultured Smithella sp. Classification (GTDB taxonomy): domain Bacteria; phylum Desulfobacterota; class Syntrophia; order Syntrophales; family Smithellaceae; genus UBA8904. Next base: position 35,616 of record CAZJMX010000032.1, read on the forward strand.
TCCCATCTGGAAAAAAAGGCGCAGGCGGCCCAGGTGAAAGGCAGCATCCGGCAGATGACTTCCGTGCCGGGACTCAAATCCGCAGCCTTTGAAGAAGCGCTCGTGGACATGAAACTGGATAAATTGACTATCAGGCAGTTGACGGACTTTTTATTTCAGGTCGAGTCGCCCGCAGAGATGATCAAAATTAAAAGGATCACGGTCGGTAAAATGAAAGAAAGCCCTGAATACATAAGCGCCCAGCTTTTGATTGTGTCCTACACGCCCGCTTCGGCGCGTCCGGGAGGTCCATAGACGCCATGCGTTTTCTAAAGCATAAAATTTTGTGGCTGACTCTATATGCGATGGTTATCACCGGCGTCTTTCTGTATTTTCTTTTCCCGTCGGAGCTTGCGCTCAGTCAGTTGGAAGCGGTCTCGTCCGGGTCGGAGTTTGTTTTCAAAGCCGACGCTTTGCGACCCTCCCTGCCGCTGGGCGTCAAACTCAAAGATGTCATCGTGCGCGCCGCACAGCCGTCCGCTGATGTTTTGTTTCAGGGGGAGGCACTCGATGTGCAGCTTAATCCCTTTAGTGTTTTCCGGAAGTACAAATCGATGTATTTCAGCGGCAAGGCCTATGGCGGCCATTTCGACGGCAATGCCGGGTTTGCATCGCTTGCCAGGACTGCTGCGCCTGTCGAAGGGAAAGTCAGTTTTAAGGATATTGATCTGGCCCGCTATAGCCTGCAAGGCCTTCCCCTTGTCCGCGGGATGACCGGAAAAGTCAAAGGATCGCTGGATTACAGCGCCTCGGAGGGAGGCCCGAACGCTTCGGGGAAAATATCGCTTTATCTGACCCGCGGCGCCTACCCCCTGCCGGAGCCGTTTCTGGGAGTGAGTCGCATTGAATTCGACCGGGGTGAAATTCAGGCCGAACTCAAGAATGCAACGGTGAAAGTGGCCAAATTCGAATTTTACGGGACGCAGGTCAACTGCTTTTTAACGGGTGATATTCAACTGGGAACCCGCATGGACGATAGCCGGTTGAATTTGAAAGGCGTGCTGGAGATTGCCGGCAAAAATAAAATCAAGATGAATGTCACCGTTGGTGGAACGCTTACGAATCCTTCCTTTCGCTATATATAAGGGAAAGGAACGGCAGGCAGGAATAGCATGAAGGATATGGGAATCAATATCGAGCGAATCATCAGGCAAGGGCTTGCGAGACTTCAAGCCTTCCTGGCCAGGATGTCGCTGTCGGCAGGTGTTGTGCAGCCGCTGCTCATTGTCGTTGCTATTACGCTGACGTCGTTTTTTGCCGTGGATATTTTCTATAAAGGCGTTCAGTTGCAGTTTGTTGACAGACCCGGAGCGCAAAAAAGTCAGTCCGCAGCCGCCGCTCCCCCGAGCCAGGGGCGTTCGCTCGAAGACTATCAGATTGTCACCCAGCGCAATTTGTTTTTAACGACGCTTACGGCCATTGCGGAGAAAAACGCCGGGCTTGCGCCCAGCGAGGAATACACCGCCTTTGATCTGAAAGGGACCATTGCCGTCAATGAGTCAATGGGCTATGCGATAGTCGAGGAAAAAGGCAAGGGCAAACAGAAACTCTATCGCATAGGCGAGATGATCGGCTCGGCCAGGCTGGTTCGCGTCACGCGCAATACAGCGGTGCTCAATAGCGGCGGGCGCGATCTCGTTATGAAGATCAAGGAAACCGGCGAAGGCGCTTTGTCGGGGCATTTATCCCGTCCGCAAGGAAGCGGCATCGCCATTAGCAAGCAGGAAGTAACGGAGAGCCTGGGCGATCTGAAATCCATCATGAGCCAGGCGGTGGTCCGGCCTTTTTTTAACGAAGGCGTGCAGCAGGGATATATTGTTTCCAACATTGTGCCGGGGAGTCTCTACGAGCGCCTGGGACTTAAAAATGGCGATGTCATCCTGGATGTGAACAATAAAAAGCTCGACAGTGCCGATGACGTGCTGCAATTGGTGAATGTCATGCAGTCCGGCGGAGGCGTTTCCGTAAATTTGATGCGCAACGGTAAGAACGAATCCATTAATTATTCATTCCATTAAAAGGGTTGAGAAGAGAGCTCGTTTGCCATGTATGCTGCGTACTTTGATTTAAAGGAAAATCCCTTCAAGTTGTCGCCGGAGCCGGGCTATCTGTTTTTGAGCGAGCAGCACCGCGACGCGATCAATTCCCTGATTTACGGCATTCGGGAGAAGAAGGGATTTGTGATGCTGTCCGGCGGGATCGGCACGGGCAAGACCACGATCTGCCGCTCGCTTCTGAACCGGTTGGACGCATCGGTGGAGACGGCTCTGATTTTCAACACGGCCATCACCGAGCTTGAGTTGCTCGAGTCGGTGGTCCGGGAATTCGGCATTGCGCCTCCCGCAGACACCCATGCTAAAAAGGGATATGTCGATGCGCTCAATGATTATCTTCTGAAGAATTTCGCCGCCGGCAAAAACGCGGTGCTCTTGATTGATGAGGCGCAGAATTTGTCGCACGGCGCGCTAGAGCAAATCCGGATGCTGTCGAATCTGGAGACGGAAAAAGAAAAACTGCTGCAAATCGTCCTGGTCGGCCAGCCGGAACTCAAAGCCACGCTGACGTTACCGGCCCTTCGGCAGCTCAATGAGCGCATCACGGTTCGCTATGACCTCAAGCCTTTGACGCCTGCGGAAGTCGTTACGTATATCACTCACCGGCTGGGAGTGGCAGGCGGGCCCGGAAAAGTGACTTATACCCGCGGCGCCTATCGCCGGATTTATGAATATTCCGAGGGAATTCCGCGCCGGATCAACGCGCTTTGCGACCGGGCGCTTTTAATCGCTTACGCGAGGAGCACCGGCCGGATCACGAGCCGGATCATCCGTCATGCAGCGCGCGATATCGGTCGTGAATATTTCCAGAGAACCATCAGCAGGGGGCGGAAATTGTGGACGTTTCTCACCACATGAGCCAGGCCGGAATAGCTTGACCCGAGGGGAATTATGAGCTACATAAACGACGCTTTACGCAAGGCGCAAAAAGAAAATAAATCGTCCTGGGCGGCAGATTCCGGCATTGCCTCGTCCGGGGGCAAAAAACCCGACACCCGGCAAAAATGGTATACGATTTTCGGCCTGTCGGTCGTTTTCCTCTTTGCCGCTGGAATCATTACCGCGTTGTACTGGCCGGAGATTCATCCCAGGCGGCGGAGCACCCCCATCATTTCGGTGCCGCTTACGGCAACCGTTACTCCCGCAGAGGCGCAAATTGCGCAGGGTCCGCCGCCGGTTCAACCGGAGGCTCCACCCGCACCCGCTGCATCGTCAGGCTTAAATGCCCCGCCGGCAGCCGATGTCAGGCCGCCCACGCCCCAGAGTCAGGCTTTGCCCGCGGAAGTCAAGGCAAGCAAGCCGGATGAAGCATCCCGGCCGGTTGCCAGAAGGCTCCAACAGCCCGAAGAGGGACTTGCCGCTGATCCGAAAAGTTTTTACGCGCAGGCTCTGCAAAGGCAGCGCGAAGGAAAACTGGAAGAAGCCGAAGGGCTCTACCGGCAGGTGCTGAAAAAAGAGCCGCGCAACATTCAGGCGCTCAATAATCTGGGTGTGGTTCATTTGAAGATGAAAAGATACAGGCGCGCGATTATTCGATTCAATGAAGCGCTCACGATCAAGCATGATTATGTGGATGCGCATTATAATCTGGCCTGTCTTTACGCGCGGAAAAGTGATACACAAAAAAGTCTGTTTCATCTGAAAAATGCGATCCATCTGAATCCGGAAGTGAAAAGCTGGGCGATAGATGATGCTGATTTAAAAGGGCTTGCCAAGCTGCCCGACTTTCAAAAATTAATGCAGGCGCGGGATAACTGAAATGACATTTTTAAACAACACAACAAAATCATGGCTTTGGAGACTGGCGTCGGTCGCTTTTGTGATCTTTTTCGTATCGACTGTCGCATGGGCGGCCAGAATTGACGATGGCCAGCCTTCCAAACCCCCGGTCTCGCAAGCGCCGCAGGCGACGCCCAAAGCAATACCTTCTGCGACGGATGCGCAAGGCAAGGTCATTGTCGAAGCGCCGCAAGTTCCCGCCGTTTCCGATACGCCTCAAAACGTTGGGGCCGAAACCAGGCCGGCGGATAAAACCACCACTGCTATGCCCGAGGAACAGGAGCCCGCAAGAAAAAAACCGGCCGAGCCAGTTTCCCGAAAGACTGCCGATAAATACGTCACGCTGGATTTCGACAACGTCAATATTGAGGTGTTTGTTAAATTTATCAGCGAACTGACCGGTAAGAATTTCATCATCGACGACAAAGTCAAAGGCAAGGTGACCATTTATTCGCCCAAGAAAATTCCGCTGCGCGACGTTTATAAAGTCTTTCTGTCCGTTTTGGAGCTCAATGGTTTTGCCACGGTGCCGGTGGGCGATATGATCAAGATTGTTCCGTCGGCCATCGCCCGCGAAAAGAGCGTCGAAACCCGGACGAAGAAAGGGGGCGTAGATGCAGATGACCGGCTTGTCACGCAGATCATCGCGCTCGAGCGCGCCAATCCCGACGAAGTCAAACGTGTGCTCGACCCCATTATTTCCAAAACAAGCTCCGTGCTGTCCTATCCGCCGGCGGGCGTTTTGATCATCACCGATTATCTGTCCAACGTCCGTCGTCTGCAGGAAATTGTCAAGGCGCTGGATGTGGAAGGCGCAGGCGAGCAGATTACCTATCTGCCCCTGCAAAACGCCTCCGCGTCCGAAGTGGTCAAATCGCTCACCACTGTTTTCCAGCAGCGTCGCGCCAATCTCACGCCGATCAGAATGGTGGCGGATCCCCGGACCAATTCCCTGATTATCTTCGCGAGCGTTTCCGACACGGAAAATGTGCGTAAACTGATCGCCATGATGGACAAGGAAGCGCCGCGCGGCGAATCCAATATTCAGGTTTACCGCCTGCAAAATGCCGTGGCGGAAGATCTGTCCAAGGTGCTCAACAATATCATTAAAGAAACGGGCGCTACGACGCCCGGAGCGCCGGGTGCGGCAGGTGCAGCGGTGCCGAGGATTGCCTCTCCGGTTGTCTCCAAAAATGTGCAAATCGTGCCGGATAAGGCCACCAATACGCTGGTCATCATGGCCGAGCGCGAGGACTATAAAGTTCTGGAGAGTATCATCAAGCAACTCGATGTGCCCCGGGCGATGGTTTATATTGAAGCGCTGATTATGGAAGTCAATGCCACCAAAGATTTTAAGCTGGGTGTGGAATGGAGTGCGCTTAAGGATACCGGCTCCGTACAGGGGATACCGAACAGCGGATCAGCGGCCTTTGTCAGTTCCGGCACCGGTGTTTTGTCGAGCCTGGCGACGAGCACTGCCGGTGTTTTGGGATTTCCCTCTGGCTTTTCCATGGGTATTATCGGTGCGGGGATCAAGATCGGCGGCGTGATGTTCCCCACCATCGGTGCGATGGTTCAGGCCTATAAGCATGATTCCGATGTGTCGATTCTTTCGACCCCGCAGCTTTTGACCCTGGATAATGAGGAAGCGGAAATTAATGTCGGGTCCAACGTGCCTTATCTGACCCGGCAGGACTCGACCGCATCGACGACTACAAACGCCGTGAACTACAATACCTATGAGTATAAAGATGTCGGCGTCATTCTGAGTATTACGCCGCATATCAACGAAGAAAATTTCGTCCGCCTCAAGATTTCGCAGCAGGTGACCAAGGTGACATCCGGCGCGGATAAAGCGACGCCGACCACGTTAAAGAGAACGGCCAAGACGACTGTGGTGGTCAAAGATAATGAAACCATTGTTATCGGCGGCCTGGTAGGAGACAGCACGGATGATGGCACAACCCGGGTGCCATTGTTGGGGGATATCCCTCTTTTGGGCTGGCTTTTCAAGGCCAAAACGGTGAAACGGGAAAAAACAAACCTGTATGTTTTTCTTACGCCTCATATTGTCCGTACGCAGCAGGAAGCGGCCAATCTCTATCAGTCCAAGCGGGAAACGATGGGTGAAGTGGAGGAAGGCATCATCAAGTTAAACGAGCGGAAGCAGGAGACCTATCCGTCACAAGCGGTGAGCCCCGAAAACAAGAAAGCTCCGGCCAATCCTTAGATTCAAAGGCAATATCGCTTATGTCCACCATACTGACAGCCCTGAATGCCTCGGCAGATCCGGATAAAAACGCGGCAGCGCCCCCGGAGGGTAAAACCCCGACGCTCAATGAAAAGCTGCTGGCCGCAGGCGTCCCCCCCGAAATACTTGCCGAAGCGCATGGCCTCAAAATCAAGGGCGGCGCCGGTTTTTTCGAGTTTCTGGTTCGTAAAAAATCCATCGATGAAATCCGCCTGCTCAGACTTCTGTCGGAACATTTCAGCATACCCTTCTGGCCGGAACTGCCGATGGAAAGCATCAACATCGATTTCACGCAAAATGTTCCAATTGCTTATTTGAAAAAGCATCGAATGGTTCCGGTGATTACGGCTGAATCCCAGGTGCTGGCCGTGAACGACCCCGCTAATTTCCAGCCCGCCGATGATTTGCGGATGCTTCTGCAAATGCGGCATCTGCCGGTAGTGCTGGCCACGCAGGATACGATTGCGGCCGCCATCAATCTGGCCTATGACATGAGCCGCGCCTCCGCCAAGGACTATTTTGAAGAAATGAGCGAGGCCACAGCCGACGATCTGATTTCGGAAATCAGCGAAACCGCCGATCTGCTCGATGAAACCAGTGACGCGCCGATCATTAAACTGGTGAACCTGCTGGTTTCCGGCGCTATCAAAGACCGGGCCAGTGATATCCATGTGGAGCCCTATTCCGGCAACCTGAAAATCCGCTACCGCATTGACGGTATTTTGTATGATATTTTAAGTCTGCCGCGCCGCATTCAATCGCCGCTGGTTTCCCGCATCAAGATCATGGCGAAACTCAACATCGCCGAAAAGCGTTTGCCGCAGGATGGCCGGATTGAATTAAAGATCGGCGACCGCCTGGTCGATGTGCGCGTCTCGGTGCTGCCCACGGCTTTTGGCGAACGCGTGGTTCTTCGTCTGCTGGATAAATCCGGCAATCTCCTGCTGCTGTCCGATCTGGGAATGCACGATGAACGCATCAAACTGCTCGATCGCTTAATCAAATCGCCCTATGGGATTATTCTGGTGACCGGCCCCACCGGCAGCGGCAAGACCACCACGCTTTATGCGGCGCTCTCCACGATTCACCGCCCCGAGATCAACATCATCACCATTGAAGACCCGATCGAATATCAGATCGACGGCGTGGGCCAGATTCAGGTGAATCCTAAAATCGACCTGACCTTTGCCGCAGGTCTTCGCTCCATTGTCCGCCAGGATCCGGACGTCATTTTAGTCGGCGAAATCCGCGACCGGGAAACGGCGGAAATCGCCATCCAGTCGTCGCTCACCGGCCATCTTGTTTTTTCGACCCTGCATACCAACGATGCCGCGAGTGCCGTCACGCGCCTGATCGATATGGGCATTGAACCCTTCCTGGTGACGTCGTCGGTGGTCGCGATTATTGCCCAGCGGCTGGTCCGTCTGCTCTGCCCGCACTGCAAGGAAGTTTATCTGCCGGATGTTGAAACCCTGGCGAATCTGGGGCTGCCGACGTCGGTGCTTACGGACAACACCTTCTATCGCAAGAAGGGTTGCAATCTGTGCATGCAGACGGGGTTCCGCGGACGAACGGCGATTTTTGAAATTATGGTGGTGGAAGACAACATCAAAAGAATGGTGTTGAAAACATCGGACGCCAACCAGATCAACGAGCTGGCCGTCAGGCAAGGGATGATTACGCTGCAGCAGGACGGCATTCGAAAAGTGCTAAGCGGCGTTACGACAACCGAGGAAGTCCTGCGTGTGACGAGATCGCTTGCCCGCAAGGAAGATATTGTTCAGGAAACTTAACATGATGAAAATAGATGAATCGCGTTTAATCAGTTTTTTCAAGATGAGCGGCAGCGGCAACGATTTCATCATCATCGATAACCTCAGCCTGTCACTTAAAATCATTGATCTGCCTGCCTTTGTCCGCAAAGTCTGCCAAAGAAAAGTGTCTGTCGGCGCCGACGGGCTTTTTCTGATTGAGCCTTCGGAGGCCGCCGATTTTAAATGGCAGTTTTTTAATTCCGACGGCTCTGTCGCGGAAATGTGCGGCAATGGCAGCCGCTGCGTGGCGCGGTTTGCGTTTGAAAACGGCATTGCCGGGCGGACGATGTCTTTTGAGACCCTGGCCGGCATCATTAACGCCGAAGTCTTTGACGATACCGTGAAGGTACGCCTGACCGATCCCACGCCCGTGCAGCTGGCCCGAAAAATTGAACTGGATGGACGGGAGTGCCAGGTTGATTTTGTGGACACGGGCGTTCCGCACGCCGTGTGTTTTGTGGATGATTTGGCCGACTGCGCGGTTTTTGAGCAGGGGCGGAAAATTCGCCGTCACGAATTCTTTCAACCCAGGGGCACAAACGCCGATTTTTCTTTCGTGGTTGACCGTCAGCAAATGAACGTGCGGACGTATGAGCGCGGCGTAGAAGACGAGACGCTGGCCTGCGGCACGGGGGTCGTCGCGTCGGTGCTGGCTGCAGCCTCGCGGAATCTGGTGGATTCGCCGGTTAGTGTGACTGTCCGGAGCGGAGAAACGCTGCGCGTGTATTTTACCCGCCGGGAAGACCGTTTTGAGGAAATATATCTTGAAGGGAAAGTGAAAATGGTCTATCAGGGATTGCTTTTCGAAGAAGCATACAAATAAAAAAAGGCCAGGGAGACAAGAAAACTGTGCAAACTGCTGATCGGTTAAAAAAAATACCTCCATATCTGTTTATGGAGTTGAGGAAAAAAATCAACAAGGCCAAATCCGAAGGTGTCGATGTGATATCGCTCGCCATCGGCGACCCGGTGGAATCCACCCCGAATTCCATTATTGATGAATTGTGCCGGACGGCCCGCGACCCGCAAAACCACCGGTATCCGACGGATGAAGAAAAAGGCATGCTGGCTTTCCGCAAGGAAGTTGCTCTCTGGTATGCGAAGCGTTACGGCGTCAGCCTCAATCCCGAAAATGAAATTCTGGGACTGATCGGGTCTAAGGAAGGCTGCCACCACTTTGTGCTGGCGCGCGTCAATCCCGGCGACACGGTTTTGATGACCGACCCCGGCTATCCGGCGTATCGCTCCAGCATCCTGATGGGCGAGGGTGTTCCTTATAACGTGCCCATTTTGCCGCAAAACAATTATCTGCCGGTGCTGGAAGACATTCCGTCGGATGTGGCTAAAAAAGCCACCGCCATGTTTTTGAATTATCCCAATAATCCGACGGGCGCTTGTGCCACGATGGAGTTTTTAAACAAGCTGGTGGCCTTTGCAGGCGATTACGACATCGCCGTGTGTTACGACAATCCTTACAGTGAAATCGTTTTTGCCGGCCAGGAACGCATCAGTTTTCTTGCGGCGCCCGGCGCAAAAGATGTGGGGATCGAGCTGAACTCTCTGTCCAAACCATTCAACATGTGCGGCTGGCGGCTGGGCATGGCCTGCGGCAATCTCGACCTGATTGCGGGCATCAGCAAGGTCAAGGAAAACACCGATTCCGGTATTTTCAATGCCGTGCAGTATGCGGGCATTTCCGCCTTGCATAACGAAGAAGGATTTATCGAGGAAATGCTCTCCGTTTACGGACGCAGACGCGAGCTCGTTTTGAAAACGCTCAAGAAGATCGGCATTAACTTTAATCCGCCGCGCGGCACGTTTTATCTGTGGGTGCCGGTGCCGCAGGGCATGACGTCTTTGGAATTCACCAACCGTTTGTTTGATAAAACCGCCGTGGTCGTTGCTTCCGGCACGGCCTACGGCCAGTATGGGGAAGGCTTCGTCCGCTTCTCTCTCACTGTTCCGGATGATCGCTTAAAAGAAGCGATGCAGAGAATCGAAAAGGAATTTAAATAAATGGAAATGGGTATTTTGGGCCTTCCCCAGAGCGGGAAGAGCGCCTTGTTTGAAATCATGACCGGCGTGAAAGGCGGCGCCTCGCATAGCGAGACAGTCGTGCGCGGCCAGGCCTCCGTGCCGGATGAACGTTTTGATAAACTGGTCGAAATTTACAAGCCGGTAAAAGTTTCACCGGCTAAAGTTCCTTTTATTGATGTGCATGCAGTAGGCGAACACCCCTGGGAAGCGTTTCGCCAAAACTTGAGCGGTACCGACGGCATTTTGCATGTGGTGGACGGATTTTCCCTGCCGGATGTGTCGCTGAGTTTGGATGCCTATCGCAAACTGGAAGACGAACTGGTTTTGGCCGATCTGATGATTATTGAAAAGAAACTGGAGCGCCTTGCCAAAATGTCCAACAAAAAGGCGATTTCCCCGCAGGAGACGGCGCAAAACGACCTTTTGCCGCGGCTGAAAGATTGCCTGGAAGCAGGGAAACCCCTGCGCACGGCGGGGTTGACGCCTGCGGAAGTTTTCATCATGCGTAGTTTTTCATTCTGGACCATCAAACCGGAACTGATTGTCGTCAACGTGGCAGAAGATAATCTCTCCTTTGCCGATGCCTTTGCCGCCGAAGCGAAACTGACCGAACCGGTCCTGGGCATTTGCTGCAAGATCGAAGCGGAACTGGCCGGACTTGATGCCGCCGATCAAAAAGACTTTCTGGCATCGATGGGGATTGCCGAGCCCGCCTTTGGCCGGATTATCCGCGCCGCCTTTTCGCTCTTGGGCCGCATGTCTTTTTTCACTGTCGGCGAAGACGAAGTCAAAGCCTGGGTGATTCCGCTTTCCACCAAAGCGCCCAAAGCCGCCGGCGCCATCCACAACGATTTTGAACGCGGCTTCATCAAAGCCGAAATCATGTCCTTTGACGATTTCATGACCCATAACGGTTCGCAAGCCCAGGTCAAAGCCGCCGGCCGCCTGCGCCTGGAAGGCAAAGAATACGTCGTTGCCGACGGTGACATCATCACCTTCCGCTTCAATGTCTGATGTCGTTAGAACCTGACGGCTCAGCTCTCAATCGGTCTCGGAACGAGAAAGACGCCTTTCCATCTTTCTCTCCGTTAAGACGCGGAAAGGTTTTGCCGCCGAAGTAGTTGATATAACGAAGTATATATTGACAATAGATCTATTCTGTGCGTTAAATACCACAATAAAAATCAAAGGGCCTCCCGAATCTGTCTATTCATTTGATATTGAGGCAAACTTTGGTTTATTTTCCATGCTTCATGCCTTGATATCATAATAAGTGGAGAATCGTTCCATCTATAGGGTCCGATATGACGGAAAAATTTCCACTGATTGCACTGTTCGGGGAAAAGAATATACAATGAACAGGAAATTCTTTGGTGATTCATACGATGCAGTGAAGCGAATGTGGGGCGATATGCTCTGTCATTGGGCACCGCTTTATGCTGATGCGCGTTATATACCATTTGAAATGCAAAAGGACTTCACTCAACTCACAGGTATCCCCATTTTGAAAGCAGCCCCTGATACACCCTATTCCATATTGAACGACCCCGATACTGGAATTCGAATGCCGGGTGAGAAGAATCAAAGCACCGGACGTACACATACAACAATCAAAGAAATCGCTGCACAATTACGCAAAGCCGCGCCTCGATGCGTGGTGACATTTGATCAAAGCAACTACCGACAACTGGGATTGAATCAACAGGAACAAAGAGCAAAGAAAGTTGATGCACTACGTAAGCTGGGAATTGCGTCTTTCTACTACGTTTCTCACGCCCCATTTCTTTTTGCACTTTCTACTACCGACGCACGAAAGCAGTTGAAGGCCCACTTGATTAAATGCGGAATACCAGAGAGCAGATTTGAGAATGAAGAATAGAAGCCCGAATCCATACAGCCGATCGCTGCGCTCCGGCTGATGTTGTCGTTGGGATGAATCATGACAAAAGAAAGAGCCACTTGGCTCAATGGCACTGTTTTTCATTTTTAATTGGGAGAGATGGCGATGTCTAAGAATAAAGGAGTCTTTTGCATCAAGATTGTGGTTCTAATATCAGTACTATTACTTTTGATAGGTGCATCGCTGGAATCACGGGCGCAAGTTGTTCAACCCTTCCAGCCGCAATCAGACGCCATCCGCTTCTACAAGGAGGGATTGGCACCTCTACTGCGTAATGGGAAATGGGGGTTCATTGATGAACAGGCGAAGGTTATTGTTGAGCCCCAGTTCGATTTTGTTGATGACTTTTCAGAAGGGCTAGCCGCCGTAAATGTTGGTGGGCTCCCATCAGTCAAGGCACCCACATATCCTTTCGAAATCGACGGAGGTAAGTGGGGGTACATTGATAGAAAAGGCCGTATGGCAATAAAGACGATTTTCGACGGAGTTGGTCAATTCAGAGAAGGCTTGGCACCTATTCAAATCGACGATGACTGGGGTTACATCGACAACAAGGGAGACCTTAAGATCGAGCCGCGTTTTGAGCAGGCGGAACCTTTCTCGAATGGGCTTGCAGAAATAGCGGTTGGCGGCAAATGGGGATTCATAGACAAATCGGGTCGCGTTGCGGTGAAACCTCAGTTTGACCGAACGTACGCTTTCTCTGAAGGTTTGGCAGGGTTTCAACTCAGGGGTAAGTGGGGATTCATTGACAAGACAGGTCAAATTGTCATTGACCCTCGTTTCGATTTCCTAGCGGTTCTCGGAGGGTTCTACAATGGTCGAGCCTATGTCAGTTCAGCGGGTGAAGCCTATTACATCGATAAGACCGGTAATATGTTTGGTGATTGGGACTACTTTGGGGGAATCGGTAACACCGATTACTACTACAACTCTAAAACCATTAACAGGGCCAAAGATTCTGTCAAGGTGTGGACGAAGGTCGTTTCGAAGAACGACGTTGATATAATGACCACACTTTACGAGCTTGATTGTCCAAATAAGCGTGTGCGGTATCTATCAATTGTTCGCTATGGCATTAAGGGGGAGATCAAGGCCTCTGGTTCCAAAGTAGTCCGTCCTGAAAAATGCGGCTTGGAAGCCGCGTAAACATTGAAGATGCTCTT
>CAZJMX010000033.1:0-46975 GCA_964547345.1 uncultured Smithella sp.
TGGTTTTTTTCCTACCCTAAATAAAACCATTTACACAGTTAGATTTACACTCCCAAATTTAAGTTTTCATTTTACCAGACAAGGCGCTGAAGGCGATTAAGCTTCGATCTTACACTATTGTTTGGCATAACTTTGTCCGATCGCTATTCTCACGCTAACTGCTTTTCCCGTAACAGTTTAGTCCCTATAATTCCCAGGAGTAAAAATGCTTCACATTCCAGCCTCTATAACTGCCCTTGTATCGCACGCCTAACGCCATGACCTCATCTACCGGCGCACGCCGATGGGATGCCTGTGTGAGTCGCTTATCATTCAGCCCCGAAATCCCGTTTTCTTCATAGCGATTAATCTGTCGCCGAAATGTCCGGCTACATACGCCCAATATTTCCGCTGCTTCTTCCTGACTTAATCGTCCTTTCTGCCATCCCCCATATGCCTCTTCAAATCGCATCCTCCGGATCTCCTGTAGTATCTCTGTCCGCTTCATCCGTCACCTCCATCGGGTAACTTATGAACCGGACAGTTTATGTGCTACAGACCGGACATATTATTTGCTTCCTACATCCCCTATAACTCCAGCTTGACCGATCCAACATTTTCTTATAGTTTGATAATAACAATTTCCAATCTATTGCGGCTCTGCTCGTTGGCGTTTTCAGTTCTTTTAAACCAAATTTTCAACCAAGCATCGTCAGGAGGTAAATAATGGAAGAAACAAAACCATGGCACCGTCACTACGATTACAACGTCCCCACAACCATCCGCTATCCGCGCCTGGCCATTCACAACCTTGTTGAATTGCCGGCCAACACTTTCCCGGACAAAGCTGCGCTGAATTTTTTCGGGACGGAAATTACTTTCTGGGAATTGCGTACTCAAATTCTGCGATTTGCCAATGCTCTCGGAGCGCTGGGAATACAAAAAGGCGATCGGGTAGGAATCCATCTGCCCAACTGCCCCCAGTATCCGATTGCTTATTATGCAGCTCTTTCACTGGGCGCGATCATCGTCAACCTTAATCCGCTTTATACGCCTGATGAGTTGACGCTGATGGCGAAAACCTCGGGAATGACAACATTAGTCACCTTTGATATGGCCCTTCCGGCAATCCGCACGTTATGCAAAAATGTCCCGATCCCCCGGATCGTTGTTACCGCCGTCACGGACTATATCAAAGGGTTCCCTGTAAGCACCGCGAAGAGTCTCGATCTGGATGAGGGATGGCTTCATTTTTCAGAAATCCTTGATAAATCTACATCCACCAAGCGCTCCCGGGTTGAGGTAAACCCACAGGATCCGGCCTTGATCCAATTCACCGGCGGTACAACCGGCGTTCCCAAAGGCGCCGTCCTGACCCATGGCAATGTCATCGCGGCGGTCATGGCCAGCGCTTTATGGGGAAATCCCACGATCAGCCTCACCCCGCCGGAGAGGCGGAGTGTCCTTGCGGTTCTGCCCTATTTCCATGTTTATGGTAATATCGTTGTCATGAACTGGTCCATGTTTGCCTGCGCAACACAGATCCAGGTTCCCCGCTTCAATATAGACGAAATGATGGGGCTTCTGGCCAATTTCAATGAGATCACCTTTTTCCCGACGGTCCCCACCTTGATTACGGCCCTGATCAATCATCCCAAGGCGGAAGAATTAAACCTGGCCAAAAAAATCGGCTTGTTAAATTCAGGTGCGGCGCCGATGGCCACGGATCTCATCGACCGGGTTAAGGACATGGGGATTTATTTCAGCGAAGGCTATGGTCTTTCCGAATCCACATCCGTCGGCATCTGTAACCCGATTCTGGGCCTCAAAAAAGTGGGAAGTATTGGTGTCCCTATCCCCGACAACGACGTCAAACTGGTAGATATCGATGACGGCAAGACGGAAGTTCCTCAGGGACAGCCCGGCGAGATCATCATGAAAGGTCCGGTCATCATGCAGGGCTACTGGAACAACCCGGAAGAAACGGCAGGACAGCTCAAAGACGGCTGGCTTTATACGGGCGACATTGCCATTCGTGATGAAGACGGCTACATGTTCATTGTCGATCGCAAGAAGGATATGATCATTGCCGGCGGATTTAATATTTATCCACGGGAGATCGATGAAGTCCTCTTCCAGCATCCCAAAGTATCCGAGGCGGTATCCCTGGGTGTCAACGACGAGTATCGCGGAGAGACGGTCAAGGCTTTTGTTGTTCTGAAAGAAGGCGAAAGCTGCACGGCGGAAGAAATTATTAAATTCTGCAAGGAGAAGCTGGCGCCCTACAAGGTCCCCAAACTGGTCGAATTCCGGGAATCTATCCCCAAGTCCGCAGTTGGCAAAATCCTGCGCAAGAGTCTTCGCGAAGAGGAGGAAGCCAAGGCAAAGCAAAAGAAATAGAAAGTAGCGAAAAGGACGGTTCGAATTATTTCAGCTGCGGGTCTGTTATGAATCGAACCGTCCTTATTTTTTTCTGAGCACAACTCGCAGCGGGTCATTATCAGCAGATTTAGCCGCGTCAAGGATGAGGGGTTCCGCTTGGTTCCCGAATTACCAGTCCACCGAATTACCGCGAATTACCAATTTTTTCTCTTGACGAGAACATTTTATTTGAGGCAATTCGTAGCCGCCATCGGCAAATGTTTCCGGCTTCAACCCCGCTTCGCTTAGGCGTTCGATAACGGGATTGGAATTCGTTTCTGAATTGACTTCTGTGTTTGGCTCTTTCTCATATTCGCACTGCTCAGAAAACAAGCGCGGGCATTTGCAACCGGACAGGATGCAGAAAATCGGGATCACCATGGCCTTGCAGAAACAGCCAATGACTACGCCCATTTTTTTAACAATGTCGGGCAGAAGTTAGGCGGGGTTTGCGAGATGTAAAATCATGTTGCAAAGGCCGGCATCCTGGGCTATGAAAATCACCATGCGCAGAATACCCAATTTCATTATTGTATTGTTGATCATTTTGACGTTTATCGCATGCGACAAAACGCCACAGACAAACAACAACCAGCCCAAAACCGACAAACCGCCCGCCTATGGTGATATTCTGGTGCGCGGCGATATCGGGGACGCGAGCAACCTGATTCCGCTTCTGGCATCCGATTCAGCTTCGCACGCCGTTGGCGGCATGGTCTTTAACGGCCTGGTCAAATACGATAAAAACATGAACGTCGTCGGGGATCTTGCCGAATCCTGGGAGATCACGCAAGACGGCTTGGTCATCACTTTCAAACTGCGCAAAGGCGTCCGGTGGCATGACGGCAAACCCTTTACCGCCGCCGATGTACTTTACACCTATCAGGTGACTATCGATCCTAAAACGCCCACGGCCTATGCCGGGGATTTTCTGAAAGTTAAAAAAGCCGAGGCGCTTGACGATTACACCTTCCGCGTAACCTACGATAAGCCCTTCGCACCCGCGCTGATCAGCTGGGCGTCTTCGGTTTTGCCCAAACATCTTCTGGCTGGAAAAGACATCACCAAAAGCGAGCTTTCGCGCCATCCTATCGGCACCGGGCCTTATAAATTCAAGGAATGGGTCGCAGGACAAAAGATTGTTCTGGCCTCCTATGACGAGTACTTTGAAGGACGTCCTTACATTGACGGCCGGATCACCCGCATCATTCCCGACATGGCCACGATGTTTCTGGAACTCCGCGCACAGAATATCGGCATGATGGGGCTGACCCCTTTGCAATATACGCGACAGACCGATACAAATGTGTTCAAGGAAAATTTCAGTAAGCACCGTTATCTGGCTTTTGCCTACACGTACATGGGATATAATCTAAAGAACCCGCTTTTTTCGGATAAGCGGGTCAGGCAGGCGATTTCCTATGCCATCAAAAAGGATGAAATCGTCAGCGGCGTGCTTTTGGGATTGGGCAAACCTGCAACCGGTCCGTTTAAACCCGGCACCTGGGCGTATAACGATAAAGTGAAAATCTATTCTTACGAACCGGCCAAAGCACGCGATCTGCTGAAACAGGCGGGCTGGTCGGACGCCAACGGCGACGGTGTTCTGGAAAAAGACGGAAAGCCGTTTGAATTTGAAATCCTCACCAACCAGGGCAACGAAACACGACAGAAATGCGCGGAAATCATGCAGCGGCAACTGAAAGAAGTCGGCATTACGGCAAAAATCCGCGTTGTGGAGTGGTCGGCATTTGTAACCAATTTCATCAACAAGCGGCGTTTTGACGCAGTGATTCTGGGCTGGACGATTCCACCGGACCCGGACGCTTATGATGTATGGCACTCCAGCAAAACCGCGCCGGAGGAACTCAACTTTGTGTCCTATAAGAATCCCGAAGCCGACGACATGCTGGAAAAAGGTCGCAGCACCTTCAATCAGAAAGAGCGCAAAAAATATTACGACCGGTTTCAGGAAATTCTGGCGGAAGATCAACCTTACACCTTTTTATATGTCCCCGAAGAACTCATCATCATCTCCAACCGCATCCGCGGCATTGAACCCGCACCCATCGGCATCGGCCACAATGTCATCAAGTGGTATGTCCCCAAAGATGAGCAGAAATACTCGATGACACGGTAAGAAAAAAGGCTTGACAATAGAACGTACGTTCTATATAAAGACAGCCATGAAGAAAACCCGTGACATCAAATCCGTCGAACTCAGTCTGGTTGCCTTCTACCGCAATCAGAAACGCATGCCCACCTATGCCGAGATGATGGACCTTTTCGAGGTGCGCTCGAAAAGCGTCGTTTCCTATTGGATCGACAAACTCATTGAAAAAGGCATTCTGGAAAAAGACGATCAGGGCTACCTCAAGCTGTCCGGAATATCTTTCGGCATTCCGCTGGTTGGCAATGTGGCCGCCGGCCTCCCCGCATCCGCCGAAGAAAATACTCGTGAAGTGATCTCCATGGATGAATACCTGGTGGCCAAGCCGGAAAGCTCCTTTCTACTGCGTGTGACGGGCGAATCGATGATCGGCGCGGGCATTATGGATGGCGACCTGGTGATTGTCGAGCGCGAGCGTTCACCCAAAAACGGTGACATTGTTCTGGCCGAGGTAGACGGCGCATGGACGATGAAATACTTCCGCCGCAAAGGCAGAGAGGTGATCCTGGAAGCGGCCAATCCGGCGTATCCCACGATCTATCCCCGGGAAGAACTCAAAATCGGCGGCGTGATCACCGCCTCCGTTCGAAAATATCTGATGTAAACCTGACAGTATAAAATGGAGTAGATGTTATGCAGACAACAACGACAACCGAACTTTCAAACTTTCATATAACAATAAACGACAGAAACGCCGCTCCGTCCAATCAGGACTTGATCGAAGCGATGGTTCGAGCGGCGCGAAAAACCGACTGGGATGCGCTCATCGCCAAAGCGGATCGGGCAATTTCAATGGCGGGCGCTGCAGCGGTTCTGATGGCACTCCTCTATTTCGCCCCGATTCTTGTGACCATACTTACAAAATAGCTTTCCAACATGAAGCAGATCGCAAACGATAGGACCGATCAGACCATCAGCAGAATATTACGCGGGCTTGCCAATTCACAAGCCGCCTTGCATTTGCAGCGTTTTTTCAAGACCGGCAAAGGGCAATACGGAGAGGGTGATCAATTCCTTGGCATCCGCGTCCCCGTGCTGCGCGAGCAAGCTAAAAAATTCAAGAATACGCCGCTTAGTGATCTTCAGCTTCTCCTGAGATCGGCCTACCATGAAGAAAGGCTTTGCGCACTTTTACTTCTGGTGCAGAAGTTCACCAAAGCCGATGCTCAAGAAAAAAAGACTTTTTATGAATTTTATTTAAAAAATACACGATACATCAACAACTGGGATCTGGTGGATCTGTCCGCCCCTCAGATTGTCGGCGCTTATCTGCTGGATAAGGATAAAAAACAGCTCGTCACACTGGCGCGCTCTGCAAACCTCTGGGAGAGGCGCATCGCGATCGTCTCGACATTTTACTTCATAAAAAATAATCAGTTTGACGACACTCAGGCCATAGCTCAGTTACTGCTTGATGATCGGGAAGACCTGATCCACAAGGCCGTAGGCTGGATGCTGCGCGAAGTCGGCAAGCGGGACGTGATGGTATTGAAAAGTTTTCTACATGCACATTACGCGCGGATGCCCCGAACCATGCTGCGCTATGCGATAGAGAAATTTCCTGAACCCGAACGGCTGAAATATCTGAAGGGGCAGGTCTTAGAGATTCTGGCACAAAAGATCGAATAAGGCGTTACGGGGAGCAAATTCTTCACGGGGTGTCAATAACGGCTGATTACCTTTTGACCAGCGGATCAGGGCGCTCACGATTCTGTCTGCAGCACGTGCATCCCCATAGGGATTTTCGGGGTCAGTCATTTTTCGACAGGCTTTTGCATTGTTCAAAAGATATCCTGTTTCCTGCACGATCATGCCCGGATCGCATTCCACTGATTTTACCGCAACACCATAGACACTCTTCGTTTTCTTTGCCCCGTCACCGATCATCAGCTTCGGCTTTTCAAATGCCGACGCATCTTCCCGCACCGCCGCCGAATCGGTCAAAATCAGATACGACTGTTTCAGCAGATTAACGTATGTCACGTCGTCGGGGGATTCAATCAGATGAATTTGCTTTTTGCCTCCGAGCATTCCAGTCATTCTCTCCCGCGTGATGGTGTCGGATTCCCCCAGATAAACAATGTCAATATCATCAAACACTCTCACCAGTTCCAATACGGCCCGGCAAATGTTTTGCAGTTCGGCGCCCCAGGGCGCAAGATGCCTGAGCGCAACCAACACGAAACGTCTGTCGCTTTCAACCGCCCGTTGCAACGGTTTTTCGGAAAAAGTAAAAGGTAGATTCGACAATGTTAACAGCGCTTCCATCCGCGTATTGCCCGTCACGACAATTTTTTGTTCGGAAATACCTTCGGACAGCAATAAATGTCTGGTTTGGCGGGTTGAAGCGAAATGAATTTGCGCCATGACCGCGGTCAGGCGGCGGTTGGTCTCTTCCGCGGATTGGCACTCCGGATTGGCAGCGTTTTCATCTTCGGCAAGATAAGCGACGGGAATATGCTGATAAAAAGCCGCCAGCGTCCCGGCAAACGTGACGGCGGAATTTCCCTGAACCAAAATAATATCAGGCCGGGTCTCTTGCAGGGTAATGGTCATGCTTTCCAGCATCTGGCTGGTTAAATGAGGCAGCCCCTGTCGGGAGCGCGTGAAATCCAGTACAATATCGGGATCAAGGTGAAAAAGAGAAAGCGCGTGAGTTGGATCTTCCTGAGAATGAATCGTCGCTACAATATTCACATCAAAATCAAATGTCTGTTGCCGTAATCGTTCAATGATCGGGGCTGCCTTTATCGCTTCGGATCGTGTGGACAACACGATCATAACCCTTATCGGGTCACAAATACTCCTACAAACCATCGCCAATACCCAAACCTATCCGTGTAACGAAAGAAGCCCGCAGTTAAACGTGTGTGGATGAGGTGACGATGAAATATATGAATGGCCGGATGACCAATTTTTATCGCTTTGCCCAAACTACTTTAACTTCTGTTCTTACAACTTGTTCTTTTTCTTCATGCCTGTCGGCATATTTGTCATATTTACTAGCAACAGGCATGCCATTGTCATACAACGTAGTTACATTGACGGACTAATATTTACTGTTACAGGATGCTCTCGCCTTAAGTCCATTCCCTGTCATTCCGGTGTAGGCGGGAATCCTATATTTTAAGCAAGTTCTGGATTCCCGTCTGCACAGGAATGACAAAAGCAGACAAAATTGTTTTTTGCGAATTCATAGCAAATGATGTTAAAACTCCTACTTTAACCCAAGAGACAGAGGCGTACATGCCCTGATTTCCAAGAAATGACGTTGTCACTACAAACTATGTAGTGACTTTAAGGGGAATTTGCGGACATCAACCGGGTTATTTTTACACAGACTGCGCTAAACAGGGGCTGCTGACAATTTCCAGAATTTTGTCCACATTGAAAAGGCGTTTTTCACCGCGTTCCAGACAAAAAGCTTCCATCCCCAGATAGGGGTATCCTTTATATTCCATTTCGCCGACCCGAAGAGGCCGCACGACCCTGCGTGATTTTTCATCCTGCCCCTTGAGGTAGAGGATCTCGATATTCAACTTTTCATCAATCGCATCTTCGATCATTTTCATTTTGTCGTCACGGCTGAGCGTTTTTGCCGACTGGGCATATTGAATGCCGGTGAGAAATTTCACGACCTGCCAGTCCATCATAATGTGACTCTTTTTGAGGGGCTGCTTGAGGACAATGCCTTCGAGCGTTGTGCAACGCGACAGCGCCACGTACATCTGTCCGTGGGCAAATGTTCCGCGCCCGACGTCGATGACGACGTTTTCAAACGTTTTACCCTGGCTTTTGTGTATGGTCACGGCAAAGGCCAGACGCACGGGATACTGTGTAAATGAGCCGACTTCTTCCGAATGCAGTTCGTGGTCTTTAAGGAAAAAACGATATATTTTCCATGTATAAGGCGTAATCCGCGCCGTGTCGCCATTATCCAGATCGGCGACAATCACCTCTTCTCCACCGTCGTCTTTTTCAAATTTGCGAATCTTGCCGATTGTTCCGTTGATCCACTGTCCGTAAGAATCGTTATTGAGCAGCATGATCTGTGCGCCCTTTTTAAGTTTCAGATCCACGGCAGTCGGCAGATACTCCTTGCCGAAATCGCCTTCGATGGCGCCTTCGGCCTTCCAGACCTTCCCCGGCAACTCGGCCAGGCGTTTTTCATTGATCGCATCGGCCAGAGCATTGGTGCTGGTCAGCGACAGATAAAAGGCGCCTTCGGGCGCTTCAAAATCGGGACGGCAGCGTTTGTTGAAGGTCGCCAGATCGTCATCGGTAACCGTCCGGTTTCGGATGGTATTGAGCAGGCGGACAAACTCGTCGTCTTTCTGGCGATAGACTTTTTCCAGTTCCACAAATTCGATATTCAGTTCATCGAATGCTTGGGCGCTGAAAAAATAGGGCGTCGGGTAGTGGCTTTTGAAAATATCTCGTTCCGCAGAGGTCACGACCGGCGGTAGTTGATACAGGTCGCCGATAAAAATCATCTGCACGCCGCCGAAGGGCTTTTTTTCATCCGGACCGTTGAAACGCAGAAACTTGTCGATGCAGTCCAGCAGATCGGCCCGCACCATCGACACTTCGTCAATCACAATAGTGGTAAGCTTTCTGTAAATCGTCGGCTTGTCTTTCTCTGTTTTCTTTTTTCGCTTGATTGACGACGGCGTCACGCTGGGTTTAAAATGAAAGAAAGAATGGATTGTCTGCCCCTGAACGTTCACGGCTGCCACGCCCGTCGGAGCCAGGATCACTGCTTTTTTCCCCGTGTTTTCCCGGAAATGCTTCAGTAGTGTGGATTTCCCCGTACCCGCGCGTCCCGTGATCAGCATGTTTCGGGACGTATCCTCCATCAGAGAAAGCGCGTGCCGGAATTCGGGATTAAAATCTATTTCGACAGGCTTTTGTGTTTTTGTCATGAGGTTTTCCACTTCCGGAGGTGATTAAACATGTTTTGGGCTCACATTCAACCTATATTGTTTTACAGGCGCCTGGACCGGCGTACCAAGAGGCATCTCCCGATTTATTTTCCCGCGGCATTTCCGCGTAGGCGGGCGGCACGCCGCGTTTGAGGCGAGGCCAGCAGATCGACAACCGACGTTCTGGCTGTGAACCTCCGTGCGGGCTTCATCTTTTGTTGGTCATACTGTTCAATGGCTTTGATTGTCCCTTCATAGCCGGTTTTGATGCCTTCTTTCAGATTGGCATGGCTCATGGGTAATTTAATTCGGAAGGGAACACAGGGTTTCGCAGCGTCTCAGTGATGCAATCCAGCTGCGCCGGAGGCCTTGAAAGCGGCCTTTTCCTGATACATATGCTGATCCGCCTCGCGGATGCGCTCCAGTAGATTATCGCCTGCCTGGGCGGTGGCGAAGCCCGCCGACAGGCTGACGGGTGATTCGCTTCCCTGATTGAATAGTTTGACATATTCGTGGAGACGTTCAACGGCCTGAGCGCAGGTGCTCTCATCAACCAGAGGAAGCAAAACGAGAAACTCATCGCCGCCGGTGCGCGCAATCATGTCTTCCGGTCGGAAGGTCTGCTTCATGATGTTGGCGGCGTTCTTGATATACAAGTCGCCCAGAGCATGGCCATATTCATCATTTATTTTTTTGAGGCTGTTGAGATCGATAACGATGACGCTGACCGGCCGCAGACGGCTCGCGGCCAGACGGCTGATTTCCGCATCGGCGTAAAAACGGTTGAACAGGCCGGTGAGCGAGTCGTGAACACTGATGAATTGCAGATTTTCTTCCGCCCGTTTCTGTCCGGTAATGTCGTTGACGTGCATCAGCACGCTTTCCGGCGGAGCAAAGGCATACTTAACGATCACATATCTCTTTTCCGAGCGGTCGTCGAAATTATACCAGAACTGGTTTTCGACATTTTTCCCCAGATGCATGCATTTGCGGACGTCGGCGGCAATCTGCGGCATGCCCTCGAAAAACTGTTCCGCCGTCCTCCCCAGAGAGTCAATGATTTTGTCGCCGATGAATTGGAACGCGGCGCTGTTAAATTCCGACAGGACGAATTGATCCTGCTGAACTTTCCAGACAAAAGTCGGAACGGGAATGTTGCGGAACAAAAGACGGATGCGCTCTTCACTTTGCCTAAGCGCTTCTTCCGCCCATTTTAGCTCCGTCACATCCCGGCCCATCACACGCAATCCCAACGCCTTTCCTTCCCCGTCGCGAATCAGCGACAGGTTGTGCTGATGAATGCGGCACGTGCCGTCTTTTCGGATTACTTCATAATCGACGAGTTTTTGCGGAGCGCCCGTGACGACGATGTCCGCAGCAATTTGTTCCATGGTTTTTGCCGTCCGGGGAGTCACGATCTGTTTGCAGTTCATTGTCATCAGCTCTTCCCTCGGATATCCCATCATCGTGCAGGCGGCATCGTTGGCAAACGTAAAGTTGCCTGTCATATCATGTTCGATATAGCCTTCCATGATGTTGTCCATGATGGTCCGGTACTTTTCTTCGCTGCGGCGCAGGAATTCTTCCGCCTGTTTCTTTTCCGTGACATCCCTGGCAACGGTTCGGAATCCCATGGGATTTCCTTCCGCATCCCGAATCAGTCCCACGGACAACTGATGGATGCGGACAGACCCGTCTTGCCGGATGATCTCATAGTCATCCATCTTGCTGTGGGTGCCGGACAGGAAGACTTCGCCAAACGTCTCCTGGAGCCTCGCTTTGGTCTGGGGCGTTGAAAAATTCCGGTAATTGATTCGATAGAGAGCCTCCCGATCATAGCCGATCATGGCTAAGCCGGAGTCGTTGACAAAAACGATGTCGCCTACCAGATTGCTTTCGAAATAACCTTCCGTTATATTATCCAGAATGGATCGGTACCTCTCCTCGCTGCGGCGCAAATCTTCTTCGGCCCTGCGTCTGGCCGTCACGTCGCGCGACATGACCCGGAAGCCTGTCGGCATGCCCAGATTATTCCGCATGAGCATGGCGTTTAGTTCCAGGAGCATCCGGCTGCCGTCACGCCGGATGATTTCAAAGTCCAGCAGGGTCTGAGGGTTTCCCGTCTTGTAGATCCCGTTGTAAACGGCAAACATTTTGCGGGCCGTCTCTTCTGAGACGATCCCGCGGTAATTCAGGGTTTTAATGTCTTCGCGGCTGCATCCGATCATGTCGCAGGCGGCGTCGTTGGCAAAAAGGAAATTACCGGCCAGATCATGCTCCAGGTAACCTTCGGAAATGGTCTCCAGGATCGTCCGGTATTTCTCTTCGCTTAAGCGCAGCTCTTTTTCTACTTTTCTTCTGTCGGTAATGTCGTGAATGATGGAGTACAGAAGCTGCTTGCCGCCGACTTCCACCGGACCGCTGAAGACCTCCACCGGGTGGATTTCACCATTGGCCAGGAGGTGCTCAAAGTAAAAATGACTGCGGTCCTCCTGTCTGGCTTTTCTCATCTCTTCGAAAACTTCTTCTTTGGTCAGCGCATTGAGATCCGAAATTTTCTTGCCTAGCAACTCCTCGCGGGAATACCGATAATAATAGCAGGCCGCCAGATTGGCATCGACGATGGCGCCGGTTTCCGGATCAATAAGCAGCATGATCGCCTTGTTGAATTGGAACATGTTGCGGTAACGCGCTTCGCTTTTCTCCAGAGCGTCCTGTATTCGCATTTTTTCCGTATTGTCCCGGGTGGTTCCCCGGTAGCCAACCGGCGTTCCCCTGGCGTCGCGAATCAGCGAAACGGACAGGGAAACATACTTGGAGTTCCCGTCCTTATCGCAGACGACAAAATCATCCACGGTTGCGGGTTCGCTCGTCTGATAAACTTTCCTGAACACATCAAACAGTCTTTTAGATTCTTCGGCGCCGGCAAAGATGCGGTTATTGACGCCGAGAAGCGTTCTGCTTGTGTAGCCCAGGCGCTTCTCCGCCGCCTCATTAATAAAGGTAACGTTGCCTTTGAGATCCAGTTCAAAGCAGCCGTCGCTGATATTCTCAATGAAAGTCCGATAACGCTCGAGTTCGTCCTGCGCCTTTTTTCTGGCGGTAATGTCACGGCCGACGCCCCGGAAGCCAATGATCACTCCATCATCATTGCGCATGACTGAGACGGACATCTCCATGGTGAGTTCCGAACCGTTTTTACAGAGCATATCCGATTCAAATACCCTGACCGCATCATGGGTTCGATACAATTCATGGTAGGCCCGGAAAACACAATCTGCTTCTTCCTTCGTCGCGTATCTCTCCTGATGTTGGAGATTCAGATATTCCTCGCGCGTATAGCCCAGCATGCGGTGGGCTTTTTCATTGCAAAACGTGGCCCGGCCGTGCAAATCAAATTCAAAGCAGGCGTCCTCGATATTGACGATGAAATCGTGGTGGCGTTGCAGCTCAGCTTCGCTTGCCTTGCGCTCGGTGACATCCCGCCCGATGATTGAAAAACCGACCAATTGGCGGTTCTTGTTCAGAATAGCGGCAATACTAAGCGAGATATAGAATTGTTCGCCGTTTTTACGCACGCGGCGTGTTTCATAATGGTCGATATGCCGTCCGGCCTCTATAGCCGCCATAATTTCAACGACTTCCGCCTGCTTGTCCGGCGGCGCCAGAACGGAAATCGGCTGCCCGATAATTTCCGATTCTCTAAAGCCGTAAATTTTTTCCGCGCCACTATTCCACTCGGTGATGATGCCCTGGACATTAGCGCCGATAATCGCGTCATCGGAGGCTTCAACGATGGCGGCAAGCCGCGCAATGCGTAACTGATCTTTTTTGAATTCGGTGATGTCCTCATACGTTCCCAGGATACCGGTAATGTTTCCATCAACGTCTTTGAGCGGCACTTTATGCTTGCGCATCCAGATCATTGAGCCGTCGACGACCGAAGGAACCTCTTCTTCGTAACCGAATTTGGACTGGCCGGTATTGAGAACTTCCAGATCAGACAGTTCGTATTGCCTGGCCGCGGACTTCCAGGCCAGATCATAATCGGTTTTTCCGATAATATCTTCCGGTGACTTGAATCCCGCCTTGCTGGAGAACTGCCTGTTGCAACCCAGATAATTCAGATGGGCGTCTTTCCAGAAAATATGCACCGGCAGCGTATTGATGACTTGATGGAGCATCTGCCGCGACCTAAGCAGCTCTTCCTCAATCCTTTTGCGTTCGGCAATCTGCCAGACGGAATTCATCATCAGCGTCACCTGATGAATGTCCGCATCCGAATAAGCGCTCTTTTTGTTGGCCAGCCCCAGAACGGCAACGATGGCGCCCTGCATGAATACGGGCACCGTCATAAACCGGTGAAGCGGAGCATGCCCTTCCGGATACCCTTTTTTCGACGGATTGGATGCGGAATAATCATTGACGACCATCGGCCTGGCCTGGCGAACGGCCTCGCCCCAGATGCCGGTCTTGTCCAAATCACAGATGCCCTGAGGCTCCATGACCTTACACACGTCCATGACACCTTTGGACCAGGTGTTGAGCGTGAACTGTTTAGTTGTTTCATTGTAAAAATAGATGTACCCGATTTTGCTGTGGGTCAGTTCGATGGCCTCGCTTAGCGCATAGTCCAGCAAATCCTGCGTCGACTTCGCGTTATACTGGCTTATCCTGACCAGACTTTCCAGACGTGCCTGATCGGTCTGACGCCTTTCCTTCACATGAAACTCCAATTGCTTAATATAATTTACAATTTCACTTGCCATTATAAGGCGCTCGACTGGAGGTGTCAAGCACATCTTATGCATCCCGACCCGCCGTGAAATCTGACAACCTGCATTAACGGTCCAGCGCCTCCCGAACTTTAGCGGCCAGGTCTTTTTTGTAGAAGGGCTTCTGGATGAAACACACCCCTTCCTCCAGCACACCGTGATGGGCAATGACGTCCGCCGTATATCCCGACATAAACAGGCGTTTGATCTGCGGATAAAGGGACAGTAGATTTTTGGCCAGGTCCCGGCCATTCATCTCGGGCATGACCACATCCGTCATAAGCAGATGAATCTGACCTGCGTGTTCGCGGGCCAGACGAATGGCCTCGCCCGGTGTCTTGGCGGAAAGCACGCGGTAGCCCTGCTTTTCGAGCATTATCGCCGTCATCTTCAAAATGGCCAACTCGTCTTCCACCAGCAGAATGGTTTCTTGACCCCGAACAATCGGTTCCGCCAAAGCTTCCTTTGGCTTCTGCTCGGTTTTCCCCACATGCCGGGGCAGATAGATATTGAAGGTTGTCCCCTGGCCCGGCTCGCTATGAACGTTGACAAAACCGTTGTTCTGCTTGACGATGCCAAACACCGTGGCCAGGCCCAGGCCGGTGCCTTTGCCCATCTCCTTGGTGGTGAAAAACGGCTCAAACAGTTTGTCCAGAATATCCTTGCCCATGCCACAGCCGTTATCGCTAACCGACAGGTGCACGTAGTCGCCAGGAATAAACCCTGCGTGGCGGGCGCAAAACTCCGTATCGAAGCCTCTGTTTGCGGTCTCGATGGTGATCTTGCCCACATCGGCAATGGCGTCGCGGGCGTTAACGCAAAGGTTGGCCAAAATCTGGTCGATCTGAGACGGGTCCATCTTGATCGGCCATCCTTCCGGCCCCGGCAGCCAGACCAAAACGATGTCCTCGCCAATGAGACGTCGCAACATCTTGAGCATCCCTTCAATAATTTCATTCAGATCAAGCATTCTGAGGGTGACGGTCTGCTTGCGGGCAAAGGCCAGTAACTGCTGGGTCAGATTGGCGGAGCGCTCGGCGGCTTTCCGGATTTCCCGCAGATCGGCAAACAGCGGCTGGGACGGGTCCACATGGTCCAGGGCCATTTCCGCATGACCGATAATAATTCCCAGCATGTTGTTGAAATCATGAGCCACGCCGCCTGCCAGTCTTCCCACTGATTCCATCTTCTGGGCTTGGTGGAACTGGCCTTCGAGCTTGATCTTCTCAGCCTCCGCCTGCTTGCGGTCGGTGATGTCGGCAAAAATACAGGCAAATTGGTTAGGCGCCGGTCGGAAGGCCGTCACCTCAAAATGCTTCTGTAGCTGGGAGTGGTAGTTTTCGAAGACGGCGGGTTCGCCGGTAAGGGCCACCCTGCCATAGGTCTCAATCCAGTGCGACTCGGTGCCGGGCAGCGCTTCCAGAACGGTTCGGCCAACGATTTCTTCTGCCGCTAATCCGGTCAAGCGCTCAAAGGCGGGATTAATAGCCAGGAAGCGGTAATCAACCGGGCGACCCTCCTTATCGCAAATGATCTCGTGCAGCGCAAAACCATCGAGCATCTCACGGAACAGGATGCGGTAGTTCTTCTCCGCCCGGCGATGGGCGGTGATATCGATGGTGGTTCCTTCAAGGTACCCTTCATCCGGATAAAGCTTTACGGATGCAAGACAATTCCTGATCTCACCACTCTTGGCTACGAAATCAGCTTCAAAATTCGTAACGCCTCCATTTTTTTTAATTTGCTGGATCATCGCATCGCGGGCGCTTGGGTCTGCCCAACGGATAGTGGCCGGTTCAGACAATAGCTCTTCCCGAGTGCACCCGAAAATGTCGCAGAGCGCCTGATTGGCTTCCAGAACCGCTGAACCGTCGATCCGGGAACGGTACATCCCGACGACTGCATTATCGAAGAGATTACGATATTTCTCTTCACTCTCCTGCAGCCCTTTCTCCGCTCGCTTGCGCTCGGTGATATCCAGGCAGATGCCGGACATGCGGACGGCTTTGCCGCGCTCATCGTAAGTTGTTTTCCCCAAAGCACTGATCCACCGCACTTCGCCTGTGGGCAAGATAATTCGATATTCGCTGAAAAGGGATTTATGGTCGCGAATGGCATCGTCGATTCTAATCTGTGCAACATGCAGATCCTGCGGATGCAACACATTTCGCCAGGTCTCGAAATTGGCGTTAACATCCTTTGGGTCCAAACCGAAGAGGCTGAATAATTCCGGGGACCACGTCAGCAGTTCTGTCTCCATTTCCCAGTCCCACAGCCCCGCGCCCGCCGACTGCTGTGCAAGCGACAGGCGCTCGCTGGTTTTCTGAAGCTCTATTTCTGCTCGTTTGCGGTCGTTGATGTCGCGGTTGCTGACACGTCGTCCGATGAAGCGTCCGTTTACGTCATACACCGGCTGGCAGTTGTGGCTGATCCAGAGTTCTCCGCCGTTTTGGTCGATAATGCGGAACTCGAGGTGACCCACCTCCCTGGACGTTTCATTTTGCAGATGTTCGACCACCTTTGGGCGATCCTCCGGATGGATCATGGCGATCAGCAAAGCAGGGTTCGCCTGTAGTTCCTCAGGGCGTAAGCCTGTGATGCGCTCGCAGGATGGTGAAACGTAGACAAGGTCTCCGTCCGGGTTCATCCAGTATTCCCAGTCGTAGGTAAAGTCCGCCACGGTGCGATAGCGTTCTTCACTCTCCCGCAGCGCCTCCTCGGTCTGTCGCTTAGCCAGTACCATCGCCAGGCTGTCGGCCATTTTTTCGAAACGGGCAATCAAGTCGGGGGTAAAACGGTCCGGACGATGGTCGTTGAACTGTATTAATCCAAATAAATTCTCACCGGCATGCAGAGGAATCAGCGCCACCGACTCGTACCCCTCGCCATTGCAGCGATTGCGGGTACGGGTCTGGCGGTCGGCATCGGTTGTGCTGGCAAGCAGGGCGGTTGTATTGTTGGACCAGAAGCTCCCGTGGGCGGTGAAAAACGGCAAGGCGGGATCAAACCGACCGCTCAGGATGTTGCCGCACATGCACTCGAACACAGGGTTGCCTGCGCCATCGCGCATGATTTTGCCGTCCGGGCCATAGGCGCAGAGTTGGTTTTCCGCTTCAACAAATGTGGAAGGAAATCCCAGCGTCTCGTAATACGGATAATCATCTCCGGCGCGCAGACGGACACCGACGGCTTGACATTCCGACCATTCTTTCAGGGCGGCGGTCAGTTCCGACATGCATTTACGGAAATCGCCCGATGAATGAATCAGCAAAATCAAATGCGCGATTTCCAGCTCCGTGAGTCTGCGTTGCAGGTCTTCATTCCGCATCGTCAGTTCGCGAAGCTGTTTCTGAACTGCGCCAGCTTGCGTTTTGCCTGTCGGGTCTGTTGATGAGGCATCTTGTACGGGTCGCTCAACCTTCTCTTTCATTGCATACCTCGATTTACGTCTCTCGTGAAGCGTATCACGCCGCCCTAAAATGAAACATTCCGTAATTCCGGGACATCACACCAGTTATCCTATATCGGATGAATCCACTGATAACTGAACGATCCAGGCACATTTTCCACACGATGTCATCACCACAGAACAGCACATCAGAACAAGGGGCTATACCGCCGCGCCGCACGGATCGCGACGCTGCGCTGGCGGCGGCTTCTGCCATAGAAACCTTGATGAAGAAAGCGGGCCATCCGATGCAACTTCGCGACGTGGGGGTCAAAGAAGATAGTCTGAACATCGCGGCGTTTCATGCCATCTGCGATACGGCGGTAATCTTCAACGCGCGGCCGGTCAATGATCTGGGCGAAGTGGCGGCGCTGTATAAGCAGGCGTATTAAAAAAACTCATCCGCAGGGGCAAAATAATTTTTACCCCTGCGGATGACAGGTGATGGACGATAAGTCGCAGAGGCGGGGGTCATCCCGCCCCTACGACTTTAACAATCAGCGCTCTTAATGAAATGCAAAGAAGTTCCTTTATCGCATGTGCCGATAAAGAGGGACCGGAAATAATTACGCCATGACCATTTTCATGATGTGCTTTTCCATAAGGCTTGTCAGCTTATCCTTGGAATATTCCGACATATTCCAGTTCCGCAAAGCATATAAGGATAATTGATAAGTAATCATGTTGGCGGTAAAGGAGGCGTCTTCAATGGAAAATATTTTTCGCGCTTCACCTTTCTTTAGAATTTCCTCTATATGCGAGACAACTTGCCCTTCCTTGTTCAGAATAATTTTAATGAGATGTTTTGGAAGCGATTTTGATTCCCGGTACAAAAGCAGGACTTCCTGCCCATAGGCATAGCCATTCTCGATCAGACCATGAATGACAGCGCTCAATTGCTCGACGGGATCATCAATATCCATGATGCCTTTCTTTTCAAATAAGTCCCGTTCCGGTTTGTGAAGCATATCAAATACCAGAAACAAAATTTCCTCTTTGTTTTTGATGAAATAATAAAGATTCCGGATATCGATGCCGGTCGCCTTGGCGATTTCACGCATGGAGGTTTGTGCATAGCCTTGTTTCATGAAAAGCTTCATGGCTTTATGGATGATATGCTTTTGCCTTTTTTCAAACAGATCGCTATTTATCTTTGGCTTGGACTCGGGATACTGGTTCGGATTTTTTCTCATGGATATAAAAGAAACCTTTCAATAATATACGAATAACTATAACAAAAACAAACGTTCTGTCAATGTAAATTGATAATATAACTTGACAAGCTGACCATGCCGTAATAAATAATACAACGTACGATGGTTTTATAAATACATGCCGAAGAAAGAGTTATTCTGTTGACTTACCGCATAAATAATAAACGAAAGTGAGGATCAAGCATGAAGATTAATGATGTGAAAAATGTGTGTGTCGTCGGTGCAGGCAATATGGGGCACCAAATCGCGCTCCAGTGCGCGCTGTCAGGCTTTAAGACCGTCAGCACGGATGTTGTGCCGGCCGTTTTGGAGAAAGCCCAGAAGTTTGTGGAAAGCTATCTGGCGGGCCGTGTTCAGAAGGGCAAAATGACGGAAGAGGCAGCGAAAAAGGCCGGCAGCCTGATTTCCTTTACAGGCGACCTGAAAGAGGCCGTAAAGGATGCAGATGTGGTCATCGAGGCTGTTCTTGAAAGAATCGATCTGAAGCGCAAGATTTTTGCCGATCTGGACAAGTTTGCTCCAGCCAATGCCATTCTGGCGACCAATAGTTCCTTTATCGTCAGTTCCAGAATTGCCGATGCCACCAAACGGCCCTCTCAGGTATGCAATCTTCACTTCTTCAACCCGGCTCTGGTTATGAAGCTGGTTGAAGTGGTCCAGGGATCCCATGTTTCCGACGAAACGGCACAGTGCATGATGGACTTCTGCCTGAAGATCGACAAAATCCCCGTCCATGTCAAGAAGGAAGTCGATGGATTTGTTTTGAATCGCATTTTCAGTGCGATCCACAAGGAAGCCTTCTGGATGCTGGAAATGGGCGTGGCCTCTTTTGAAGACATTGACAAGGCCTGCGTGTATGGCGCGGGCCACCCGATGGGACCGTTCCGTCTGTTGGATCTCACCGGTCTCGACCTGGCCTACGATATCGGAATGAGCCATTTCCTGGAGTCCGGCAATTTTGCGGATCTCCCCGTGCCCAGCATTGTGAAGAAAGTAACAGAAGGCAAACTCGGCCAAAAGACCGGCGAAGGCTTTTACAGCTACAAGAAATAGATTATATAATCCATCGAGACTATTTTTGTCCGCGGATGATTCTCAATCAGACGCCCCGAAGTTCGATAATTTCGGGGCGTCTTTGCAACTGACGTGGGCGACATGACCGCCCCTATGTAACATTACGTAAACGACAAACCTTATTCCCCACGAGCACCGCGCTTTCCTCGGAAGCGATCAATGTCCTTAGCAAATCATATATTTGTTTCGGGCAATCCTGCTTGACACGCCTTGCGAAATTTCGTTATATGATCCATTATAGTTTCAGGGAAATCGGAATGTAAAATCTATGGATATTGTCAATTCCGCAGCCTCGGTGATCAAAAGCATTCGCATTCAGGATGTCCTGGATGTTGCGATCATCTCTGCGATGATCTTTGCGCTGCTGATGTGGTTTAAAACAAGGGCGTCGCGCTATGTCCTGGGCGGCATCCTGCTTCTGGGCGGCGTTTATCTGGCTGCCCGGTTTTTTCAGCTCTACCTCACCGTGATTGTCCTGCAAGGATTTTTCGCCATTTTGCTTTTTGTGCTTGTGGTGATCTTCCAGGAAGACCTGCGCAGTTTCTTTGAGCGTCTGGCGTTGCTCGGAAGCTTACGCAAGGAAGTCCGGCCTTTGTCGGATCTGGAAAAAGCGGTGGGCATTATTGCCGAGACGGCGGGAAATCTGGCCAAAAAACGCGTCGGCGCCCTGATGGTCATCCAGGGCAATGACCCGCTGGATCGTCATTTAACCGGCGGCATACCGCTTGGCGGATTGATCAGCGAACCGCTTCTGGTCAGCATCTTCGATCCTCATTCGCAAGGCCATGACGGCGCGGTGGTGGTGCAGGACGACCGGATCACGATGTTCGGCTGCCATTTGCCTTTGTCGGTCAACATCGCCCAACATGAAAACATCGGTCTGCGCCACACGGCGGCGCTGGGGTTGACGGAACGCTCGGACGCCCTGTGCATTGTGGTATCCGAAGAACGAGGCACGATTTCCGTGGCTCAGGGAGAATCTCTCAGCGTGATTCCCAACGCCTCCGCACTCCATGAGGTATTGGAAAAATATTATATCAGTTATCAGCCTGCGTCCAAAAAGAGACCCGTTTGGGGCTGGCTTCGGGAAAACACCAAGGAAAAGATCATGGCGGTAGGTCTGGCCTGTCTTTTGTGGGTGGCTTTCGGCTACCAGCGCGATGTCGTGCGCCGCGACTTGTTGGTTCCTATCGAGTACAAAAATATTCCGGAGCACTGGCAGTTAGACGAACCGCAACTGACGGAGGCCAAAATCGTTTTTCAGGGCCCGGAGCAGGCTTTCCGGCTGCTCAATGAAAAGTCGCTTCGGCTGTCTTTGGATTTGTCTCCCATTGCGGAAAAGAAACGGGATTTTGTCCTGACTCATGATATGATTAATGCGCCGTCCAATCTGTCCGTGACGGATATCAGTCCGGGTAAAATCCGCGTGTATGCGGTCCGGATGGTTCCGGCGACACTGGCCCTAAACGTTGCCACAAAAAATGTCCTGCCCGATCATCTGGCCTTGCAGAGAATTACAATCATCCCGGCCAGTGTGCGCGTCATGATCGATCCCCGGATGAAGCCGGAAGAAATGAGGCTTACAACAGAGCCTATCGACCTGAGCAATATTTCCACCTCGATCACGATGGAAACGAAAGTGGCACAAGCCGCAGGCGTTTCTTTCCCGGATGGAAAATGGCCGCAGGTCCGAGCCATCGTCCGCGTCAAAAAGAAATAGGAGGGGCAAACATGCGTTCCACGATGAAAAAAAGATCGAAAAAAGCCGGGCTTGTTCCGGGTTCGCTGATTCACATCGGTAAGACCTACGCGGAAAAATCAAAGATGACGCTGATGCGTTACGATGAAGCGGCTCTTGTGGAAAAGGAATTAAGCTCGGTCGATCAGCTGCGCGAGGAAAAAGATCAGCCGGGCCTTCTCTGGGTTAACATCGACGGCTTGCAGGACGTTGCCTTGCTGGAAGAGGTCGGCAATCTATTCGGATTACATCCCCTGATTATGGAAGATATTCTGAACACGGATCAACGACCGAAAATCGAAGATTTAACGGACTATATTTACATTGTCTTAAGGAATTTTCATAATCATGAAAGCGACACGCTGTTTTCAGAGCAGGTGAGCATCATTTTGGGGAAGAATTTTGTTCTGTCTTTCCAGGAAAAAGACAGCATCCTTTTCGATGCGGTTCAAGAAAGGCTGCGCAGGAACAAGGGGAAAATCCGTAAAGCGGGCGGTGATTATCTCGTTCACGCCCTGATCGATAACATCGTTGACAACTATTTTATTCTTCTTGAGGATATGGAAGATCGCATCGAAAAGCTGGAAGATGATCTGGTCAAACAAACCACGCCGGCCAAACTGCAGTCCATCCATATTTTAAAAAGGGAGCTGATCTTTCTTCGCAAATCACTGTGGCCGCTTCGGGAAACCATCAGCTCGCTGCAACGTTCCGATTCGCCTTTGATTGAAGAACCCAATGCCATTTATTTCAAGGATATTTTTGATCATATCATCGCGATCATTGACAATGTGGATACTTTCCGCGACATGCTCTCCGGCATGCTGGAGATTTATCTGTCCTCCATCAGCATCAAACTCAATGAGGTAATGAAGGTTCTCACGATTATTGCGACTATTTTCATGCCGCTGACTTTCCTGGCCGGTGTCTATGGCATGAACTTCGAGTATATACCGGAGCTGGCCTGGCCTTGGGGCTACTTCGCCATCCTGGGGATTATGTTGACGATTGCTCTGGGAATGCTTATCATGTTTCGTAAGAAGGGATGGATCTAGGGCGCCTCAGGAAGGCGCCAAAACGGTTGCATTCGACGTTAAAATATGCTCAATTAAATTTAACAATTTAAAATTCAGGAGGCTCAAATTATGCAGGTATTCACAGCAAATGACATCGTGGAAGTTGCTGTCCGCATTGAAGAAAACGGAATCACTTTTTATAACTTCGCCGAGAAGTTAGCCAAGCAGGAAGACGCCAAGAAACTCTTTGCCCAGCTGGCCCTGGCCGAAGCGGCGCATAAGCGCACCTTTGAAAAACTTTTGTCCCAAATTGAAGCTTTCACGCCGCAGGAACGCTATGCAGGCGAATACAGCGACTATTTGAGAAATTACGTGGATAACAACCTGATTTTCACCAAAGACGTCATGGATAAAATGTTGTCCAAAGTGACCGATACCGTCGGCGCCTTTGAGTTTGCCATGCAGCGCGAGCTGGACTCCATTTTGTATTATCACGAAATCAAGAATCTGGTTCCCGCGTCGCAGCATGAAACCATTGAAAAAATCATCGAAGAGGAAAGAAAGCATTACGCGATCCTCAACGATATGAAGAAACGTTACACCTCCAAATAATACAACGCAACCGGTGACAAAAAAGCCGCCCGGAAAGGCGGCTTTTTTAGGTTGATCCGGTTGACTGCCTGGCTCACCTGTGGTTGCGGCGATGCGGCCAAAAGATCGCCAGACCCATCCAATATATCCCGAGCAATTCTGCAATCCAGTTAACGCGGGCGGCCCCTATTTCATAGTTCAGAACCGCGCCGAATTGGTGGAGTGAGACAGCCCGGAGTATGACAAATAAAATCAAATAAGCCAACCCGGTTACGGCCAATTTCTGTTGGATCGAAAAAGATGACGCGAGACGTCGATACAAGATTCCGGAAAAAATCAGACCCGAAAATGAAATAAGAATCATGGCCCCTGCCTGAATGATCCTGTGTTGTTCCATCCATCCGCAGGAATGGGCGATGATCCGTCCTGTTTCCGTGACGGCGCCAAGCAGGTTAAACTGTTTGATGAGGCCCAAAACAATCAGGGCAAAAAACATGAAGCCCCAAAAATGCCGGCCCTTTTTTTCCATCGGCAGTTTCCAGGATATCATTTTAAAAAGACAAAGAGATGCGGCAAGATAATAGGAAAAAACCGTAAACCACCCCATAAATGTAGGGTCGCCAATGCCGGGGCGCCATGATCCGAGGGTCATGCTGAGAAGTAACATGAAAAATAGCTCATTCTTTCTTGCGGTGGATCAACGCATTGGCCAGGATCAACAAGATACCCGACATTTCGATCATGTCGGAAAGCCTGAATCCCCATTTCCCATAAGCATGGAGACTGGAGCTGACATGGCTTTGCGACGCTGCCTCGCTGATCCCGTAGATGCACAAAATCAGCAGGCCAAGTATCGTAAGAACATTATCTCGCCAATGCCTTCTGATGATGAATACCGTCAGCACTGCAAAAAGACTTGCAAGACCGGTCAAGAAAAAGACAAACACCGCCTGAATGATCCGACGAGATTCATACCAGCCACCCTTCATGGCGATCGGTCGCCCGATTTCGACAAGCAAGACCTGGAAATCAAGCTGCTTATTGAGGCCGAGAACAGACAACGTAAAAATAACAAGCAGCCAAAAGGCCTGCTCGGCAAAGGGCGCTTTGATGCGCCGGAGCATTTGCCATCGGTATGCGGCAGCCCCGACGGCCACGGCATAAAGAACCGTATTGATGAGCGACGAGAGATAGGCATCTCCTGACCGGGCAATCCAGGCGTTAACGATTTCTGAAAGGGTGGTGGATTCAACCATAAGTTAACTCGTTATCGTCGTTCCTGTGTCCACCCGGATTACAATGTTTTGTCAATATTCCCCGGACCGCCGCATTCCGGCGTATAACAGGAGACATTTTTAAACTCGCATTTTCTAAAACAGGATGGACACTGTTCCGGAAGTGTTGCTGCTTTCAGGAGGTATCCGCATTCCCTGCATTTCCAGAATGTCTGTCCGCAAGCAGGACAAATATCATTATCAAATGATGTTTCAGATTTATATCCGCAGTTCGCACATTCTTTAATAGCCATTTAAACGCCTCCTGAAATCAAAGTTTATTGCTGCCTGATCGCTGCAATGATGCCAGTATTTTAAAAGAAGTCAATGCGTATTAAGAGGAACCAAAACACGAAGGACTCGCAGTAGGGCACGCGCAGAATTTGACCGCCGCTACCGGCTGCACGGTTGTGATTTGCAAGGACGGTGCGACAGCTGGGGTGGATGTGCGCGGCGGCGCGCCGGGAACACGCGAAACGGATTTGCTAAACCCCGTCAACATGGTGCAAAAGATTCATGCCGTCATGCTCGCGGGCGGCAGCGCCTTCGGGCTTGATGCGGCAGCGGGCGTCACGCATGTGCCGATCGTCTGCAGCTCGGTGCTTTTTGATTTGACCTTTGGGGACTTCAAAATTCGCCCGGATAAAGAAATGGGATACTTGGTCCGATCTCCCCACTGCCGGGTATATCAGCGCACACCTTCCAGAACCACTTTCATCTCTTTTGGGGTAAGAAAGGCCGGGCTGTTTTTACTGTCTGCAAGGGCGATGGTTTTTTCAATGTCAGCCGCCGTCATTCCGAAATAGGAAAGCTGCGGCAGCTTTAACGTCTGTGTCCACTTGTGCAGAACCCCCAAATATTGTTTGCAATAGAAGAGGTCATCATGGCCCGCATCACCGACAAATAGTCTTCCGATATCGGCAAAGCGCTTTTGTGCAGCCATGTTTCTTTCGTCAATGATTTTTTTTACCACAAAGGTCATGACCGGGAACAGAAGCTTTCCGCAGGCCACACCATGCGGCACCGGAAACAGTCCGCCCAGCGGTCCGGCCATGCCGTGTACGGCACCAAGCCCGGCCTGGCTGAGTGTGATCCCCGAAATGAGCGCCGCATAGGACATTTTCTCACGCAGAGCAATATCCCTGCTTTGCTCAAGAGCAAGCGGCAGCAGACTTTCCGCCGCAAGGGAAAGCGCCTTCAAGGACAGCGCATCGGTTAAGACGGTTGCCTTTGTCGACGTGTAAGATTCGATCAATTGCGAGACGGCATCCAGCCCGCAGGCCATGGTAATATGACGGGGCAAGTTCAGCGTCAGTTCGGGGTCGACCAGGGCAACCTCCGGCATATAGGCATCATGCCGGAGCGATTTTTTATAGCCCTCTTTCCGGTTGCAGACGACAGCATTTTTTGTTGCTTCGCTTCCCGTGCCGGCGGTTGTCGGAACGGCAATGAACGGAACTTTTGTTCCGGAGGGTTTTCGGGTTCCGACCTCTTCCAGATAGTCTCTGACGGAACCCTCCTCGACAAGCATCGCGGCAACCGCTTTACCACAGTCGATGACACTGCCGCCGCCAATGGCCACAACGACATCGACCGACACCTTGCGATATTCACCGGCAATGGCATCAATCAATTCCGTAGTGGGTTCGCCCCGAAAGGATACGGCCTTGTATTTGAGATCCGCTTGATCAAGTTGCAAAGCAAGCGTTTTCCAGCGGCCGGACTTTGTAAGCGATTCCCCGCCGGTGATGATGAGCGCCTGACGGCCATACGAGGAGATGATTTCAGGAAGCCGGGAAAATGTGCCGACGCCAAAAAATATTTTGGGCAGGCCGGCAATGTTTAAAGCCCCTATTGATTCCATGCGGATATTTCCACCGGCGCCAGAGCGTTATGGGCGAAACCCTCACGCGGCTTAGCCATCCAAGGCAAAACGGCATCGCGCCACTTTAAATAATGAGAGGTTTTTTTATGCGCGGCAGCCGCTTCGTCGGAGGCATAAGCTTCATATAAAGTGAATGCCGCCGGGTTATCGCGTTGCTGTAAGACATCAAACCGCAGATTTCCTTTTTCGTTAATCGACTGTTGATGATTCTCAAGGGTTGCTTCAACAAACTGATCAATATGTTCCGGTTTGACTACAATATTGACAATGGTAACAATCATGAAAGTCCTCCTGTCTGAAGGTTTTTATAGCAAATTAATGCAGACGGTCAAAGCAAAAAAAAGACTTCCGGGAAATCAAGAATTAAGGATAGTATCCTCTGGATTTCAACAAAAAGCTCGTCATTCGGGTGCTGATGGCTTTCCTGCTGCCCAAGGTTACAGAAGGTACGATGTCTTGAATTATGCAGAACCTTTTGATAGGCTCTGGAAGCTATTGAAGTCGTGAGCCGGAACCATCCTCTGATTTCACCCGCCGGCTTATTTAAAAACTGGCATCACCTACCCCGCGAGGAAGAGCCCTTGAGCGATCAGGAAAAAAACAAGGAACAACTTATCGAGGAATTAAAGCGGCTTCGCAAACGCGGTGCGGAAGGGGAACATTTTCAAAGTCAGGCGTCTCAAACCGACCTGCTGCGAGAAAGCGAGGCGCGATATCGCGCCGTTATCGAAACCATTTCGGAGCCTTACGCCGAGCATGATCTGGCCGGCAACATCACTTATTTCAACGATGCCTATATAGAGGAAATGGGCTACAGCCGCAAAGAGTTGCAGGGGCTGAGCTACCGGAAGTACGTAGACCAGAATAATCTGGACCTCGTCTACCGGCTTTATAATGAGGTCTATAACACAGGTATCCCCGCGAAGAGTTCCGAGTTGGAATCGGTCAATAAAGCCGGAAAGAAAAATCAGTATGAAATTACCGTCAGCCTGATCCGGGATAGTGAAGGGAAACCCGTCGGATTTCGAACCCTCTTTCACAACATCACCGAACGCAGAAACGCTGAAGATGCCATCCGCAGCATCCAGGAACGCTTAGAATTGGTGCTGGCCGGGGCGGAACTGGGCCTGTACGATATCAATAGTCAAACAGGGGAGTCCTATGTCGATGATCGCTATCTTGATATGCTGGGCTATAAAAGAGAGGACTTCCTTGCCTTCAACATTGAAACCTGGATGAAATTAATCCATCCCGAAGACCTGAATAATATCAAAGAAAAGGTTCAGGCAATTATATACGGCAGCCGCCGGTTAATCGAAATGGAATATCGTCTGCTCCACAAGTCGGGGGAATGGGTCTGGGTCCTGGGGCGCGGACGGGTGGTCAGCTGGGATGAAGCAGGAAAACCGCTCAGGTTTACAGGCACGCAATTGAACATTACAGATCGAAAAAGGGCCCAGGAGTCGCTGCGCCTGAGCGAGGAACGTTTGCGCCTTGTCACGGACAACATGAAGGACATGATTGTGCTGACCGATCAGCACTTCAAAATTGTTTACATCAGCCCGTCCGGAAATAGCGTGACTGGATACGATTCGAAGGACAGGGGAGGCAAATCCATTATGGATTTTATCCATCCGGAAGATCTCCCCGCTATTGAAACGACTTTAAAAGAGTCTCTTGCTGCCTTTTCGCCGGGGAAGATCGAGTATCGCTACAAACATGCCCGCGGTGAATATATATGGCTGGAAGCAACAGGGACCTATATGCTCGATCAGCAAAAGAATTTTCTGGGTGCTGTTTTCGGCATTCACGACATCACCGAGCGAAAAAAAGTAGAAGAAGCTCTG
Source organism: uncultured Smithella sp. (assembly GCA_964547345.1). Classification (GTDB taxonomy): domain Bacteria; phylum Desulfobacterota; class Syntrophia; order Syntrophales; family Smithellaceae; genus UBA8904. Next base: position 28,355 of record CAZJMX010000033.1, read on the forward strand.
CAAAAAACCCTCGATGAGCTTGAAACCCGCGTCAAAGAACGCACTTTCGAATTGCAGGAAATCAATACGACCCTTCGCGTTTTGTTAAAAAACCGGGATGAAGATCAGAAGAACCTTCAAGAGTCCCTGCAGTCCAACATCCATCAGCTGGTAATCCCCTTTATCCAAAAACTGCGCACCACCCAATTAAACGAGCAGAAACTGGAATACCTGAATGTTCTGGAGGCCAATCTGAATAACATTGCCTCACCCTTTATTAACAAGCTGTCTATGGCCTACAAAAATCTTTCTCCACGGGAGCTTCAGGTTGCAGCCCTGATTAAACAGGGAAAAAGCTCCAAAGAAATTTCAGACATCTTCAACCTGTCCGTAGGAACAGTCAATACATACCGAAACAGTATTCGTGAGAAATTGAATCTCGTCTCTTCGGATGCTAATCTCAGGTCATACCTGCTTGCCATGACCTAAAAATATAATGTAGGTTATCATACTACATTATATCTACAGATTATATAGATTGACCATTTCTTTTTATCTGTTAAACGTCTTTCTTTATTGCGACGATGTTTACCAAACTTTCAGGAGGGAACATATGTATCAGTTAATGAAACCGGACAATATAGTGGAAATACTGGAGAAATCAGTTGTAAAATTTCCACAGAAACCTTTTCTCGGAACCAAAAACAAGCAACTGAAGCAATATGAATGGATCAATTTTGCTGATTTTGGAAAACGGGTGGATAATTTAAGAGGCGGCCTGAGTCAGCTGAGCGTTCAAAAGGATGACGCCGTCGGCATCATCTCGAATAACAGCACGGACTGGGCGGTATGCTTTTTCGCCACGAGCGGCCTGGACGCACGGTTTGTCCCGATGTATGAAGCGGAACTGGTTCAAGTTTGGAAATACATCATCAACGACGCCAAAATAAAAGTTCTCTTTATCAGCAAAAAAGCAATCTACGAAAAAATAAAAGACACCCTTTCGGCAATCTCCACCCTGCAAAAAGTGATTATCATGGAGGGCGATGGCCCGGATACCCTGGCGGATCTCGAAAAGAAAGGCGCCTCCCGAAAAGTAAAAAGCGTATATCCCGCGCAATCAGATATCTGTGTTCTGATCTATACATCAGGAACGACGGGTGATCCAAAGGGAGTGCTTCTCTCTCAAGGCAACGTTACCAGCAACGCTCACGCCGCTTCGGTTTGCTTCCCTGACCTGACTGAAGACGATACGTCATTATCCATCCTGCCCTGGGCACATGTCTTCGGACTCGGAGAACTCGTCATCTACTGTCTTCTGGGTGGATCAATCGGTCTTGCGGAAAGCGCCGCTACCATCGGCGAAGACTTAGGTCTGGTCAAACCGACATTCATGACCGCTGTTCCCAGAGTCTTCAACAAAGTTTATGACGGTTTATGGACGAAGATGAATGAAGACGGTGGGCTGGCCAAGACATTATTTGTCATGGGAGTGGAGAGCGGCAAGAAAAAGCGGGAACTGGCGGCACAGGGTAAATCCAGCTTCTCGACAAACCTGAAATTTAAAATTGCCGACGCGGTTGTGTTCCAGAAAATTCGTGAAAAGCTCGGGGGCAGATTAAAAGGCGTTATGACGGGAAGCGCCGCGATGAATCCGGAAATTTCCCACTTTTTCTGGGATATGGGCATCCCGCTTTACGATGCGTACGGATTAACCGAGACGTCCCCCGGAGCAACGATGAATCGCCCGACAAAGTACAAAATAGGCAGCGTGGGTCCTATCATGGGCATGTGCACGATAGTGATCGACAAATCGATTGTCGGCCCCGATGCAAAAGACGGGGAAATCATTATTTATGGACCTAACGTCATGCAGGGATATCATAACAAGCCGGAAGCCACAAAGGCTGTGATGACACCTGACGGTGGTTTCAGGACGGGTGACCGTGGTCGTCTTGATGAGGAAGGTTTCCTGTTTATCACAGGCAGACTCAAAGAGCAGTTTAAACTCGAAAACGGCAAATATGTTTTCCCGGTCGCTATTGAAGAAGATATCAAGCTCAATCATTACGTTGAAAATGCCATGATCTACGGGGAAGGCCGTGAGTTTAATGTTGCCCTTATCGTCCCGGACTTCATTTCCCTGGAGAAATGGGCCGAAAAAAATAATTTACCCAAAGACCCCAAAGAATTGCTGAAGAAGGATGAGACCAAGAAATTCCTCGAGAAAGAAATTGTCAATCAATTAAAGGATAACTACGGCAGCTATGAAATCCCGAGAAAATTCATATTCATTCCTGAACCTTTTTCACTGGAGAACGGCATGCTGACGCAGACCATGAAATTGAAGAGACGCTTTGTATTTGAAAAATATCAGAACCAGATTGATGCATTGTACAAGCGATAGCTTTAAAATACTTCCTGGTTTCTGATCTCAAAGGCTGCGACAAAATTGTTACAATCTGTAAGAAAAAGGAATCTCACCGTCATCCGGCGGTGAGATTCCCTGCATCCGGCAGAGCGAAATCATTTCTTCAACTAAATTGCCGAAGACGAAACCACCGATCTCGGAATCCCCGTTTTTTAAAAACCTTGAGAAGGCCGCAGGAAGGATGCATCGGCACTTTTCCTGCGGCCTCTTTTTATTATTAACCCTTCCATTTTGGGCAAAGGCATAAGGGAAGGCTCAAAACAGGAGGGCCTTTTCCTTCCCGCCATGAAATCAGGACATAGCCATTGATAACGCAGCTTTCTTTTGTTATGCTCACGCATCGCAAATAATATGGATGTTCTCGGAATTCCACCCATGAATTTAGAACTAAAGCAAAAGCAGTTTAATGCAGCCATGGCATTATATGATGGCAGGAAGCGGTATGTTTTAATCGGCAGATTCGTTTCTATAATCAATATCGCCCTGCAACTCTACACCTTGTTTTGCGCGCTTTTGCTTTCCATCGGATTTGCGTGGCAACTGATTGCGGTTATTGCAGCCTGGCTGATTACGGATTTTGTCAACGGCCTGGTTCATTTATACATGGATCACAATGACCATTACGATTCATGGGCCGGACCCTTGATCGCCAATTTTCATCTGCACCACAAAACGCCAAGGTACCAGGATAACAATATCATTGTTGTCTATTTTAACGAAACCGGATCAAAAATATGGATGGTTTTCTATCTTGCCGCCTTGGCCGCTTTATTTCAGATCTCCCATATCCATCCTGTCCTTTTATTCATACTAACCTACATCGGCATTCTATCCTCGGTAGCGGAAGTATCACACTATCTGGCCCACAATTCGAATTCGGCGGTTGTAAAGTTTCTTTCACGCATTAAATTGTTATTGCCGAAACGCCGGCACGCCGGCCATCACCTTCGAGATAATATCGGATACACTTTTTTAAACGGTGTAACGGATCCTCTGGTGGATCTTATCGCCGGAAAGTATTTCCCGGGATATAAAAACAATACCGATCTGCATTATGCCAAATATTTTGGTTCAAGCCTGCCGCGCCGCTGAAACAGAGGTATGCTTGCTGAAGTATTTTCTCGCCCCGTAAAGACAAGCAAGCTATTTCTTTTCTCTCAGATTCTTCTGCTGCAGGGTTGCCGTCCTCAAAACCTCTTTGATGTCTTTGTTATTTGGGTCAATGATAAGAAGACTCTGCCAGATGGCTATGGCCTTGCTGAGGTTGCCCTGCCTGTATTCCTGGAATCCCTGCGTTGAAAGCGACTTCCTGCAATGGGTTAGTTTTGTATTCAGATAAACAGGATCGAATGACAGCCTGGAAGCAACGGAGTTAAACTTGGCATAGTTGTTATGCATAACGTGATAGATATGGCCCGCAAATGCAAAATCTCCCTTCTCGGCTGCCCGGTCGGCGGATGACCTCATGCCTTCGAGACTTTTCGCAAACTCTTTTATCAATTGCTGATCCTTCGGCTGCTTCTGGACCTCGTTGCTGTAGATGTCAATAGCCTTCCGGTACTCGCCTGCCTCTATATTTTGTTGAGCCAGATGTGACGTTTGCGCTGATGCCTGCGGCGTCTTCGCGTCTGGGCTTTTCGATACCTGGCTTTTCGTCCCTGTGCATGAGGGCATGATAAGCAAGAGGATCAGGAGGGAGAAAAACAGTTTTGACCGGCTAAAATCAATCATCAGATTGCCTTCACAGCAGACAGGGATACACCGCGGACATTTTGCTTTTCCATTAAATCGATGAAAACAACGACAAGCTCCGGGCGGAACTGTATGCCCGACATACGTGTAATCTCACGCAGCGCTTCCTTTGTGGAGAGGGCTGCCCGGTAAGGCCGGTCCGAAGTCATCGCATCAAAGGTGTCGCTTATGGAAATAATTGCCGCAAACAGAGGAATATCATCTCCGGCTAATCCATCTGGATAACCTTTACCGTTGTGCCATTCGTGGTGGTGACGAGTGGACGGGATATACTTGACCAGGGAGGGAGCCCGGCTGAGAATGGAAGCTCCATACTCCACGTGGTGCATCATTTCCAGATATTCGTCAGGGCTCAGCTTTCTCGGCTTGAGCAAAATGGAGTCGGGGGTCTTGATTTTACCCACATCATGAAAGAGGCATGCTACCTCCAGATCGGCCTGTTCCTCTTTGGAAAGGCCTATCAATTCCCCGATGAGAAGAGACAACTGCGCAACCCTTGCAGAATGTCCGTGAGTATAAGAGTCTCTTGCATCAATGGCCGCGGCCATTACCTTTACGATAGAAACGTAAGCGTCTTCGAGATCGCGGGCATACTTATTGAGCTTGCCCCGCTGATCCGCTATCTGCGCCGACATGTCATTGAAATTGCGAGTCAGGTTTCCCAACTCGTCCTGAGAATAGATCCGGAGAGGCTTTTTGGCCGTTCCATTTTTCATTTCGTCGACACCCGCCGAGAGTTCCTTAATAGGTTTGATCAGGAAGGATGCCAGAAGTGAACTGGCAAAGGTTCCAAGAACAACGATAATTCCGAAAACGATCAATATTCGGTTGGCAATCTTTCTTTGTGCCTCTATCAGCACGGACCTGTTCATGCCCAGGATCACGCTGCCCAGAGGTTTGTTCATGAAAACGACGGGGTAGGCTATTTCGAAAATGGCGCCTGAACGATCCGACAATTCCGTCACCGTCATTCCGTCGGCTGCTTTTTTGATCAGGCGTCCCTGGGGCGGCGGCATCGCCTCCCCGGTCACAGGGCTATCGCTATGGACGATGGTCTTTCTGTCCGGCGCAATGATGGCCACATAAGGCATATCACTGTTTGACGACTTGGCTTTATAAACCAGGGTATCGAGCCCCAGGAGATCTCGAGACAGAAGGCTGTACCCTGCGGATGCGGCGATGCTCTTGCCTACCGATGCCCCTCTTTTGATAATTTCGTTCAGGATGTAATGGTTCATGATCTGGACCGTCATGAAACAAAGGATCAGGGAGGTGCTGGTGAGAAGGATCACCGTAAAGAAAGCAATTTTGAATCTCAGGTTGGCGGAACGATATCTTTGAGACATCAGAAGCAGAGCTGCCCTTAAGAACTGCTGAAGTGCACGTAAATAGGAAACTAGCTTAGTGACGACTGATCTTACCCCTGAAATCATGCTGTTTAGTAGCTCCGGAGATTGGCGCTATCTTTGCATAAAATAATACCCTCATATTATCGGTGAACACATCAGAAAACTTGATTTTTATGTTACTAACCTCCGCCATGATATTTGTCTCTTTTTCCAAGCACCTGTTGAACGACATCGCGTAAAACGCCCGGACGACCCCGTGTCGCCTTGTGTTGGCGCCGATTCCGAAGTTCAGTATCGGAAAATCGAGCAACACCGACAGGGTCGGAGAGATTAGCATTTTCGGGATTCACCGAACGTCATGTGCCAAAGATGACCGGCAATTGTCAGGTCATCTTTGGCACAATCAGGTTTTGCTGGAGCAGTTGAACATCCAACAAGTGCCATACCGGTCAACAAGACTGCCGAAATAATCGCCCCAGAACATTTCCTGCAGCGGCATTTCTATTTTGCCGCCTTCCGAAAGCGCCTTGAAAAGACGATCGGTTTCGGCACGGGTGTCAGGCTCAAGGTTGAGATAGACGTTGTTGCCCGGCGTCACGGTAAAGCCCATAGATTCCGGGGCATCCGTGCCCATGATCACATGTCCGGCCAAAATGGGCAGTTCAACATGCATGACAAGGTTTTTGTCGGCTTCGGCCACGGGAGGCTGATCCGGCTGAGGCGGAATATCTTTGAAGCGGACGATAGGCGCGGAAAATTCCGTCCCAAAAATGGACTTGTAGAACATAAACGCTTCTTCGGTTGATCGAACGAAATTAAGATAGGTGCTGACACGAGCCATTGGGGGGGACCTCCTTTGGGTGTTAAAAGTTAATATCGATCTGAGCAATCCGGCCGTCCCGCATTTCTAATATCCTGTCCGCTGAGCGGGCCAATTCCTGATTGTGCGTGACCATCACGATGGTGAGACCCACCTTTTTATTGAGATCCCGAAGCACCCCAACAATTTCTGCGGATCGTTTCGTGTCCAGGTTCCCTGTCGGTTCATCAGCGAGCAGAATCTCCGGCCTGTTCACCATGGCTCTGGCGATGGCCACTCTCTGCATCTCACCGCCTGAGATCTGGCCGGGCAGATGGTCTTTGCGGTTGTCAATCCCGAGCAGCTTTAAGAGTTTGGGCGCCTCCTGCTCAGCGCCGGGCTTACAATAGAAGGTGAGGGGCAGCGCCACGTTTTCCAGGACGGTCAGCGTCGGAATCAGATAAAAATTCTGAAAAATGTAACCGAAAGCCTCTCTCCTGATTTTTGTCAATTCGCGTTCGGAAAGACGTTTCCCTGTGCCGAAGATGGCTCGATCCCCAAGGCGAAGCTCACCTGCCGAAGGATTGTCCAGACAGCCCAGCAAATTGATGAGCGTAGTCTTGCCCGAACCTGAAGGACCGATAATGGAGACGAACTCACCTTTCTCGATCTGAAATGAAACATGATTGACCGAAATAATTTCTTCTATTCCCCGGTGATATATTTTCGTAAGATCGTTTACTTCAATAGCTTTCATTTTTCCGGTCATCGGCTTGCCTCCCCGCGGATTGCTTCCAGCGGCCGGATACGGCCTGCCTTCCAGGCCGGATAAACGCCGCTGACCAGACCGATGCAAATGATTCCGGCCAGCGTAATCAGGATCAGTTTCAGATCGATGGCGACCAGTCCCCCGCCCGGAGCATAGGGCAGAACACTGCGGATCACAATATCCGTGACCCGGGACAGGATCAGCGCCAGAATAATACCCAGAACGCCTCCCGCTGTGCACAGGATCAATGTCTCCAGCCAGATCAGCGCGAAGATATCCCGGGGCATGGCGCCGATCGTCTTCAAAATGCCGATCTCCTGGAATCTTTCCCAGACCGATGTCAGAATGGTATTGATCACACCGACCATCGCGATCAGAATGGCAATGATGGCAATGGAAAGCACCATGATCTTAGCCGTGGAAATCAGTTTCATGATGGTCTGCTTCACCTGTTCCAGACTGACGATCTGGACATCGGGAAGTTTATATAACTTGTCTTCCAGGCGGGTGCTGTCCACGCCTTTTTTCAGCTTGATGCCAATGGTCGTAATCTCTGTCGGCCGGTCGAAAATTTTCTGCAGGGTCTTCAAGGGCACAAAGATGGTTCCGTCATCCTGCGTACCGGTTCTCTCCAGAATACCCACCACCTTGAACTGGACATTCTTCTCCGGCATGAGAATCATATCGCCGACCTCGCGCTGCTCCAGCTCGGCCGCTTCAAAACCCATAACCACTTCAAAAGCGTTAAGATCGGCAAACCATTTCCCCTGTTTGAATTTAAGAAAAGGTTTCATTTCGGCAAAACTCACCGGGTCCACGCCGAAGTATCCGGCTATTCCGCCGCTTTCCCCTTTGTTCGGATCAAAAACAGCCGACATGAGGATCGGGGTGATTCTTTCAACTTCGGGCTCTTTGCTGATGTCTTTCATGATGGACTCGTCCATATAGCGCAGCCCGGTTCCGCCCTTCAGCATCATCGTGGCCGCTTCATACGGACAGCCCTTGGCCATGATCATCAGTTCATAACCCATATTGTCGATGTCTTTGTTGAGTGAATTTTCGTAGCCCCGGTTGAACCCCAGCAAACTGACCAGAACCCAGGCTGACAGGGCAATCCCCATGACGGTCAAAATACTGCGGACCCTTTTGCGCAGCAGATTCTTATAAGCTACCTGAAATATGGTAATCATCTTTTTGGCGCCTCCCCGGCCACTGGAACGGATGGTGTGGAATAGACGAACTCATCCATCAGAATGAGATTTTTTTTCGCTGCGCGCAGTGCCGCCCGGAAGTCGGCCTCAGCTTCCACCGCCGGGTTTTTGATCGCTTCCACTTTTCCGGATGATTTTCCCGAAACGACGTCATAGTGGCCGAAATCTTTGAGCGTGAGGCCGACGAACTGCTTTCCGAATTTTGCATCGCGCAGTTTAGCCGCATACTGGCTGGTCATTTTTTGGATGTAGAAGCCTCTGATGGTTCCCTGAAGATCGAGCACGAGAAATACCTGGATGCCTCCGAACTGGCCTTTCTGATTGACGCCATGGATATAGCCGACTTTCTTCTTATCTACGAATATTTCATAGATCGTATAGGGGACGTCAATGGTCTCGTAGAGGCCCCGGAATTTGTCCCCGAGACGCATTTCAACCGTAGACATGAGTTTCTCTCCTCCTTTTTTTACGATGGAGGTATAGACTGTTTTGTATCCTGTTGACTCCGGAAACAGCCTGGCGACGTCACGATCAGGGTCATTCAGGTCGCAGCCTACCGCAGCCCAGGCACCCGTAGGTCCGGCCAGGACAAAGAATAAAATGATTACCATGAGGCCAAGAAATTTTTTACTGGCGCTGAATAAATACATAAATACTATTCCTCACAGGGGCAGATAATAATACAATTGAAGGATCACGCTGCTGTCATTCAATACATGATCATAGGTATAGCCCAGCCGCACCGTCAGATTTGAGGTTGCCTGGCTGGAGACGCACAACGCCATTTGATAATCCTCTTCTTCGCCGAGCTTCCAGTAAGAAGGCTGGGCCTCTAACTTCAGCCGCCCCTCCTGATCAACATTGATGCCAAACCGGTAAGACACGGCACGGAGATTTTTGTCGAGCCATGTCCCGGCATAGAGATCGAAGCGATGTTCAAGATTGTTTCTCAAAACAGTCAGGTCAACCCCGGCCATTTTCATCGACAGGGGTTCCGGATCTTTCAGCCGATAGCCCATGGTATCCAGCGTATAGCCGTAGCCCAGTGAAAATCCGAGGTTGAAATTATCCTGGCTCTGCACCCCGTAGGAAATACGGGCTGCCGTCATATAGTTGCCTTTGGCGTAAACCGGCATGCCGGAACCGGTGGTGACGCTGGCTGATACGTCCCCCCAGGAAAAGTCCCGATATAATCCACCGCCCCAGTCGCGGTCATACCCGAATCCCTGAATAGCCAGTGTCCTGAGGAGGAGGCCGTGGCTGTCAAAATAAGAGGAAAGTCCGAAAGCGGGACGGTTATGTCCTGCCCAGATATAAGCCACAGGGGTTTTCACCTTCAGATAGGCGTTGTATATCTGCGGCTCCAGTTTATATTTGCCGGGGTTTTCCGTACTGTCATAGGCCTTTTCAGCGGGATTGTCTTCCGATACGGCCAGCCGTGCCTGGATGGCCAGGGTGGCAAAATCCCCCGATTCTCCCGAAAAACGCTTCAGGAAATCAAATCCCAGGCCGGGCTTTTGCATTTCAGCGTCCGGGTTCATGGAATAATAAACCGGCCTTTTGACGACGGTTGAATACCCGGCTATCCCCTGCGCCTCAAAATAAAGCAGATGGTCGGCGGCCTGCGCCGAAGCGGCAATCAACAGCAGACTGATGGATATGATGACTTTTTTATATATCAAAGTTATACCGCCCCATGAAGATCGACGTGCCGTTTTTGATAACAGTGAGTCTTATTTCCCAATCTCCGGGCATAACGATGTTGATCGGCAGCAGATAATCGCCCTTTTTGGACAATGTAAAAGCCTTATCTCCCGTTTCATGGGCGCCGCTCATGGACGGCATACCGGCATCCGCCTTAACCTGTAGGGAGGTATCTTTTTTGCCTGCGGCGTCAAAAATTTCGACTTTCATAATCACAGTGCCCAGCTTGGGTTTTTTATCGAAGCCGTACACGAGGGAGTAACCGTTTCCGACAGGCACCTTTTTGCCCGGACCAGGCATGGGGGCAAAGACGGGCTTCTGCGAAGTGCCAGTCTCCTTGACACTTTTTGAATGCATTCCCGAATGATCCGCGGCGAACAAGGGTTGATATGGATAAAACGAAAGAATCAAAAAAAGAACAACAATGTAATACTTCATCATTTGAACCATCATTTCAGTCTCCTGTCTGTATTTTTATTTTAAACTGAGTCATCGGCAACACAAAACAACATCATCAAATGTACGAAGCTCTTGAACGAGGATTGCCATGATCACGCTGATAAATTACTAGAGAAAAACCGGCAAGACAACGATAGTTAAATTGTAGGATAATGGTAGGTGTTTTCTAAGATCGGGAGAGGCAGATTGTTTAACAGCCTGCCTCTCCCTTACGTCCTGATTACTGCTGAAGGGTTGCTTTGACTTTTAACGGGCGCATCATCTCGTTATCCTCATGCTCGAGGATATGGCAGTGCCACACATATCCCGGCCCTGCCGTCGGATCGAAAGGATACTGGCTTACCCCGGGCGTTTCCGAACCCACCGGAATACTTTGCGGCGTCCAGCGGACGGCAATGCGCGTCACTTGGCCGGGATACATAATGACTGTGTCTTTCCATCCGGCTTCATGTGCAAGGGGAAGGCTCGGGGCTCCCTGGAAGAAAGGCGTCGGATCGGGGTTTCCGCCCAGCCATGGCGTTGCTTCTTCCGGAATATTGTCGTCATCGTTGTAATACGCATAAGGCCTGGGAGGCCCATACCCCGGTATAAATTGACCCGCGGGAATGGGGTTATCCACACCCGCAATGGGGCTGTTGCCACCCGGGAAAAGAGCTTCATACGCCTCATCATAACCCTCTGCATCGAAAGGCTGTCTGCTGATTAATTGGAACTGGGTCAAATGCAGATGAATGGGATGAGCATCTCCCGTCAGGTTAATAATTTCCCAGATCTCTGTGCTGCCAACCTGCGGCAGCTCGGTCACTCCGTCGGAAAATGCAGGCCCAATACCTGAAGACAATGTACCATCCCACTTGGAGTTGTTCATCAGAGCTTCAAGCGGACCCTCCATCCCCATCACTTCGTTGAGTGTCAGTCTCCGGATGTTCTGCGGCGTGAAATTGAGGGCGCCTGTTGCGGGATTGACCAGACGCACAATCGGCGCGGCAGCCTGTCTGGCACAGCCACCCAACGCCGGGGAACAGGTAGCGTCAGCCACAGCGGTGCTCGATACCTCGAACTGCATGATTTGGCCAACCGTTTGCGGATCGGGAGGGTCGCCGTCCGGATAAGGAGAATTCGCGGTGTTGGTCATAATGAAAGATTGTCCTGCAAATCCCGTAAAATCGATGATAACCTCGTAACGCTCACCGGGACCCATAACTAATTTATTCGGCAACGCAATATTAACAGGTTGGTTCAGGTACCCTCCATCTGTTCCTATCACCCAAAATGAAGGACCACTGCCCAGAGAAAGTTCATAGAAGCGCGCATTGGAACCATTCAGCACGATGAAACGGTAACGTTTCGCGGCTACTTTCATTTTAGGCCAGCTCTTGCCGTTGACCACAATCGTATCGCCAAAGAACTCAGGAACCCAGAACGGGTGAATCATCGGATTGATGCCCTGGTTGGGAAAGTAGAGTTGTCCTCTGGTGTCAAACATGCGGTCCTGAATGACAAGAGGGACCGGAGGAGGCAGATTAGCGGGCGTCGTCGGTTGATACGAAGTGGCCGCCGGGTTGTCCGTAATGAGATAGGCTCCTGCGAGTCCCGCATAGACGTTCAGGCGCGTGGCGCCCAACGCGTGGTCGTGGAACCATATCGGGGCAGCCTCCTGGTCATTCGTGTACGTGAAAGTGTCCGTAAAGGCATATCCTTCGGAGTATGCAGGGCCTACATTGCTGAATGCAACAGCCTGATAGGTATTGCCGGATACCGCCGCCGATGTGAACCATGTATCGGGCCCGCCGTCAAACCGGGATTCCACCTCGGCGCCATGAACATGAACGACAGCGGGAATCAACCCGGAATAATTATTCATCGACATATTCTGGTGTGCGGGGTCCGCCCAATGCAGCGTCTGATCTGTTGAATTTTTATAAGCGAGCACATGACTGGCACTGGCTGCACCGAGACTGTTTCGATATCGTATACTGAGCGGAACGGCTCTTCTGGCTACGATAACCGGTCCAAGGTACGTATCGCGGGCCCCGGGATAGACCGTACCGGAAACGTTATATTGAAAAACGTAAGTCCCCGCACTGCCGGCGCGTGCATACGTAACAGCCGGAAGTATCCTCGCTCGCGTTTCCACCATGTCCACCGTGATCGTCCCGCCGGCTGTCGCATCAACAATCCCCAGATTGCTTCCCGCAGCCGAGGAAATGGTTTCGACATACTTGGGTATCGTTTTGGAATCCAGCGGCACACCGGCCGGCTGAGGCTCAGTGCTACTGCTGCACCCTGCAATCATCACGATGATAAACGCAATCCATGTTAAAGGAACAACTAATCGTCTTGACGCAAACATATCCCCTCCTTAAATAAAATATAAAAACTAATTATGACTCAACTCATCCCTTAAATGCCTGGCTCCCTGCCACCATGGATTTTGTCTCCCTTCTCAGTTTGCGGGACATTACAAAAGCAGGATTTCTTCATATGCTTTATTATTACTTTGAAACAGGGTGATAGACAACGACAGTTAATAGTATGTAAACTGGTAGCTAATATCTATGCATGAGCAGATTGCGGAGAGAGTAACTTGGAATCAATCGAGTCGGTTGCATCCGTTCACGAGTGCGATCACTCTTGGGGATGTTCATCAAACGGAGTTTCGTAATTCAATCCCCGCGCCTTCCCCGATAGTTTATTCATTGACATGCAACCGCGGCTTCTCTATACTCTCGCCTACCCTGAGCAATATTTTATAGTGTATTATTTGCGAATCAATCCGCAGAGGTGTTCATGGACCGTATGTTCGAAGAATTCTTAATGGGACGCTGCTTGTCATGCTGCCTGGCGAGGCCCCACTACAGGCGTCTGCGCACGATGAGTTCGGGATGAAATACAATTTGGCTAAGCAAAGGATGTTCAACTCATGAAGACATCACATTTTACATTTGTCTGTATATCTTTGGTCTTGTTCCTTCTATTTCCAAACCTGGGCCATGCCGCTGCGATTTCATCGGACGAATCCGATCTCATTCTGACCAGAATTTTCAGTAAATATATCCCGATCTACACAAAGTATCGCGGCGTGGAATCGACCAGCAAGAATGTCATTCGGGAATACAATGCCCAGACCAATACCCTGAAAAGCACGACAGAAGTTACGTTGCAAAGAAAAGACTATTTCTATGGAGAGCCGGAGGTTAAGGCACTGTCATTCAAAAAAGACGGTAAGGACAAGGACCCTTCTGATTACCGGTCACTGGAAACGAAACCGGGTTATCTTGTTTTTGACCAAAAAGGGGCGGATCATTACGTATTAAAAATTATCGATAAGAAAATAATCGGCAGCAGGGAATGCTACCGGATAGTCGTTTCACCCAAAAAGGCAACCGCAAAACACTTCAAGGGAGAAATCTACTGTGCTGTAGATACGCTGGACATTATGCATTCGGTCGGCGGAGCGGGGGATCTGGAATTCCCGATAAAACATTTTTGGGCGGCATTCGACTATATGCTGGTCAATAAGATCCCCGTCGTGAAATCCGGTACGATGAAAGTCCTGGTTGATGTCCCGGTTGTATATCCCAATACGTTGATCGTAACCGATACAACCATTATCGAATCAAAACTTTTAGAATAACTTGAAAAGAACGGACATTGGGATCAAATCCCTGCTCTTGCCATTTCGTGATGCTGCTTCAGTTTTTCAGTTTGAATAATATTGGAAATGGTAATAAACAAAAAAATATAATATGTATGAACGGTTTTCAGAAACAAAATGGTCAAGGGGAGCAAATGGATAGCATTCTTAAACTTCAAGCTGATATCTGTAAAATATTCGCCAATGATAAACGTCTGGAGATTATTAATCTGCTCAAAGACAGAGAAATGTCCAATGGCGAATTAATGCAAAAAACCGGTCTGGCTAAAGTAAATATTTCTCAGCACATGAGTGTTTTAAAATCAAAAGGTGTTGTTTCGGTCAGACGTGAAGGTATCCAGATATACTATCAGATCGCCAATCCTAAAATCATTCAGGCCTGCAACCTGATGAGAGAGGTTTTGGTGGAACAGCTTATGGAAAAAGAAAAGATGGTTTCCAGGCTGGTTAAAGCTTCAAGTAAAAGCAAATAGGCATCCATGTCAATGTAAGGACAGCGCCCAATTAGTGTCAATTCTATTGTAAATAGGAAACTATCCCTCAATACGTCGGGCTAAGCAGGCCGGGTTCAGAATCGAACTGATCAGCAAACTTCTTTATCGTTCGCCCAATGGATTTGAAGTCCAAAGGCCGGCGCCAGCCGACTAACCCGGTCATCATATCAAAAGATTATATGTAGTCCTGATGAATGCTTTATGCTGTTGATAAGAAAATTCGTTAATCAAGAACCTCAACCGTCATGCCGAATGCGTTATCTTTTTCGTCAACCAGCAAGGTGAACAGGCACCAATCTTTGACGAATTTATGCGGCGTATAGCCTTGTGAAAATCCGAACCGCGTTATTTTCTCTTTTGCCTGCGAAAAGGAATCGCCGGGTGTTACATTAAACATGGAGGTTTTTTTATTGCGCGTGGTAATTCTCCAGATACGGTCATTATGATGATAGCTCACCACGAAGTCCAGATCATCGTAGTAAAACTCATAGCCGCTGATACAGGGTTCTCTTCTGGGTGCGACCCCTTCGATTGCGCCTTTGTCAACCGGCGTAAAGAGGGAAACGTTGAATACTTTGATTTGGGCATTGATATTATCGCTTCCAGGCTTCTTGATCGCACAGCCGCTTGCAGCGAAAGCGCCAAGGCATAGGACTGTGATCATAAGCCGAATATGAAATCTTTGTTTTATCCGCATAAGGTCACCTAAATATGCCTATGAAGCTCCAAACGGAGTATGTCGGTCGAAAGATGAAACGGCAGGACAACCCATAATAGGGGAGTCCTGCCGTCTATAGATTACAGGATCACATTATTTCCCTTCTGTTGGATAACCGCATTCTTTCCAGCCGATAATGCCGCCAGGATAACGATAAACGCTGGTATAGCCGCCTTCCACGAGAGTTTTTGCGCCCAGGTGGCTTCTTCTGCAGGAGGTATATCCGCAATAGACGACGATGGACTTGCTCTTGTCGCCGCCCGCGATTTTCAGAATATTCTGTTTTTCAGCCGGTGTGAATTCTTTTTCCGTTTTTGCTACAGGACTGTTAACGGCGCCTTTAATGCGAAGCTTGTCAAAGTCTTCTTTGGGCATGGTGTCAATCAGAACCAGCCCTTTCTTTTCGGTAAGCCACTTGTTCAATGCTTCGGTGCCAATCAATTGATAACCGCCGTCCTTCACATCGGCGACGAGTTTCATGGATGCCTTTTCAATCGGCGCTTCCAGGCCTTTGGGGGATGTTCCTATCCCTGCGCAGGCCGCCAACGATAATACAGACAATAACGCTACTACGACTAAACACTTTTTCATTTCTACTTCCTCCTTGTTAATATGCACTCAGTTACTTTGTTTTATTTTGTTCCCGGGCAATGATGCGCGCTGTTTCCTCGACTACCTCCCCGGTGAAGGCGATGCATTGTTTCATCTGTCCGGAAGATCCCATAATCATGTATCGGGTAAGCTTTCGGCAGCACGTGGATTTATGCTGCCTTCTGAAAATATCATGCAGCTCCCGTGAAAGCTTCATGGCTTTATCCACTCTGCTGTCTCTGGGTGCGGTTCTGCCGAATGCAAGTCCAAGGGCCATGATTCCGCCTGCCAGTGCTCCGCAGGTACACCCGGCCCCGCCCATACCCACCGGAAAACCCGAAGCCGCGGAAATCACTGCATCCGGAACGGGCAGATGGAAAACGTCTTTGATTGTTTTGACGACGGCCTCCGAACAATAAAAATCGCCACGGCGGTAATACTCTTCTGCTGTTGATCTAATTTTTTCCAAATCCATGATTGACCTGATGAATTAACCTTCTAATCTCTTCAATTTCCACCTTGCAGGCCAGCGCGGCTTTGATGTCATCCTGAAATGCCGCCTCGAAGCGCAGACAAATGCCGCAATCCGAGCTGATCTGTTTGGGCACAGGAATCAACTTGTGCGGAAGTCTTTCGACTTTGAGAATCTTTTCCGCCTTCAGGGCGTAACTTACCGACTTGAAGAGGATCACGTAATATGACGCCTGTCCGCTCATGGATTAATCAAACGCCCCGCTTTACTCATGGTTCCGGCAATATCATACATATTGGATACGACGCCAACGCCTAATTTATCTTTTGCCTCGAAATAGTTCAGACAGGTGCCGCAGACGAGCATTTCCACACCGGCTGCCGCAAGCTCCTTTAAATCATCAAGAACTTCAGACTCCTGCAAGGCAAGCTTGACGCCGGTGTTATAGAAAATCATCACATCCGGCTTTGTCTTCTCCAGGCAGATCGTGTGAAGAAACGCGCGAATCAAAACGGAGCCTAGTTCGTCATTGCCGCGCCCCATTTTGTCTTCGGAAATGACGAGGACAAACGGTCCGGACGGCGGGGCTGTCACCCTGCAAGACGATACAAAGTCGTCCAAGGGCGCGGCCACCCCCGGCTTTCTCGTCAAATCGATTTCGTAAGTCCCACCCGCTTTGGCCTCGCTCTTCACTTCACAGCCCAGTTTTGCACCCAGACGTTTGACGTTTTCCAGCGCCGTGGCGTTATCGACAATCACGCGCACCCGGTCATTTGATTCGATAGCCTGCCTGGCCAGAACCACCGGTTGCGGGCAGGCAAGCCCCGTGGCGTTGACAATTTTAATCTCACTCATTTCAGTCCTCCTTACTTGTGCGCCATTTCCAGCAGCGCTTCCACGCGGGTGCGAATCTGCCCGATGTCACTTTGCGAATAATCCGTTTCGATCTTCAAAAACGGCATCCGGTGCTTGCCCGTGACTTGTTCTTTGATCTTGTGGGACTCGATATTATAGGAATGACAGGCATGCAGCACGACATCCACAACAACATCCGGTTTGAATGTCGCGATCATACGGTCGAGTTCCGTCAACCGGCGGCTGTTCGGTGTCATGCAGGAACAGGGCAGATCCAGATACCGGCGCGACAGCGCTCTGTAAGGATCGGCGGCGTTTTCTTCAATGAGGCTGGCATAAGGCTTCATGCCCGTGCAGGAATCCAGAACCACAATCACACCGCCCGCCTCTTCAATAATTTTGAAAACCTTCGTTGCGTCGCCGCCCACCGGGCAGCCGGTGACCAGCACGCGCGGTGAATTCTTCTCGCCATGATAGATGCCTTCGGCCACGCGCTTTTCCAGTTTGGCGACACAGGCGTTGAGTATAGGCAGCATATCCTCCGTTGCTGCGGCCTGCCCTAAATACGTCAGGTCATAGAACTCCATCCAGCTGACCGGCGTCGGGGTGAGTGCGGCATACTCAAATATTTTATTCATCAGACGATTTTTTTCATTGGTTGCCTGAATTTCTTTTTCCACATCCTGGTCGTTAATTTTACGATTAAAGGTTGTTTCCAGAAAACCTTTGAGTTTTTTGATCATCACCGTCCAGTTGTCGAGGGCCTCTTTTTGATCCGGAAGCTGGGGCAGATCCATCACATGCATGGGTTTGAGGTCGGCGATCAGTTCAAACATTTTTTTCTTGCCGTCGCAGGTGGTCTCGCCAATGACCGCTTCCGAGATGGCAAAGAAAGGACAAGTGTCTGTCTTCAGAAAGCCGTAGCTCGATTTGATAAGCGGGCAGAGATTGGCAGGAAGCACCGTTTCCGCCGCTTCAATGGTCTTATTGGCAAAGGCACACAGCACCGCCGGCGCCGCGCCTGCCGCCCGAATGAGCTCCAGCGGCGCGTAGCCGCAATAAATTCCCACAATATTTTTGCCCTTTTCACGCTGGGCCTGAAGATAACTGAGCGTGCGCTTAGTGGCCTCTCCGGCGAAGCCGTCATTCACTAAGGGTTCAACGTCTGTTTTCATGATAATTCTCCCGTCGTTCATTTGTTAGGTCCAATCGAATATATGATTCTATGGCATATATCCAATTCATAATAGTTATAGTTGAGAGACAGGTATTCCTGTTGCTTATGAGAGATGCTGTTTTTCGAAGGGCAAGACTATTCCGGTTTTATTAATTAGTCCGTCCTGAAAAATGCGGCTTGGAAGCCGCGTAAACATTGAAGAT
>CAZJMX010000034.1:0-45686 GCA_964547345.1 uncultured Smithella sp.
CCCGGTTACAGGCGTGAAAGGCCCGTGTCCTAGGCCACTAGACGATGGGGACGTCGTTAGCCCAGTGTTCAAGTAAGTTGCGCCTTATATATTTTTCAAACCAGAATGTCAAGCGTTGCCTAAAATATTTTTTAAGCCACCGATTGGAAAGGATTCTCATGAGCATCGAAGACTTCAGAAAAGCGGAAAATGGCGTTGATAAACTATTTGTCAACCGCTGGTCGCCCCGGGCGATGTCCGGAGAGGAAATTGATGGGGCACAGCTGATGTCGCTATTCGAAGCCGCCCGCTGGGCGCCTTCGGCCAACAACAATCAGCCCTGGCGGTTTATCTATTCCCGCAGAAATACCCCGTCCTGGAATACGATTTTTAATCTGATGAATGAAGGCAATCAGATCTGGGCCCAAAAAGCCGCTGCGCTGATTGTTGTTATTTCCAAAACCACTTTTGATTCCGGTAAACCCGCCCGCACGCACTCCTATGACGCAGGTGCTGCCTGGATTAGTTTCGCGCTGATGGGCTCCTTGCAGGGCTTGGTCGTTCATGGCATGCAGGGGTTTGATTATGACAAGGCCAAACAGGTGCTTGGCGTGCCGGATGACTATACGGTGGAAGCCATGATTGCCGTGGGTAAAAAAGGTAAAAAAGAAGAACTACCCGCCTTTCTTCAGGACCGCGAATTTCCGTCCTCAAGAAAAAGCGTTGCCGACATTGCCATGGAGGGAGTGTTCAAGCCCTAGATCCCGTTTGGGAAATATATGGTTTCTCGTTGATCGGCGAACACACAACCTCCTTGGACTAAAAAAACAATGTTTTAATCCCCTAGTTGGCATCCGCTGATGCAAATACCCGGAATCGCTGTTCAACTTCCTGGGCAGGCAAGCCGTGTGTTTTGAGGCCTATTGTTTTTTATCTGCCCGAACAAAATATTCCGAAGTTTTTCGATAATTCTCATCGGTCAGCGTTTTGAGGTCACTGCGGCCTTTGCGATAAGAATCCACCATCTGGTTGAAAATCTTCTTCCCTTCGGGCGTAATCCAGGTGGATTTTTCCATAAAACGCTCCATCAGGGACTCGGTTTCATCCTGCAATGATGACAAGGTATTGAACGCATTGTCAAATGCCCTTTTGTTGAAGTCCATCATTTCTTTGACTGATTGTTTCTGATCCATTTTTTACTCCTTTCTGAAAATGTGGCTGTTAAAAAAATAATCTTCCTGCAATATGTGAAATCCGGAATGCCAATCATGCATGATCCCGGATCCTTACAGCGAGTTAGTGATACTTTAATACGGGTATTTTCTTGGGAATTTTCTGCAGAATTTTTCCAGTTTGAAGAAGAGCGCGAGTTTTAGGATTTTTATCCATTTTGGGCCTGACGACTTCGGGGACTCCGCGCGCGCAGAAGCCCGTCAGCATATCCATCGGATCAACCACAAGGGTGGCTTTGCAATTTGCGCAGGAATATCGCATGACTCCCTCAAACGGGTCATGGCCATCATAGCGGAATACCGGCGATTCGGATTGGTTTTGGGATAAGGTATTGCCTGCCCGGCCTTTACAGCCACAGGCTTGACACATAATGAAGCTGGCTAACATTTTTGGCCTCCTTACGAGGTTAAGCTAAAGTTAGAGTCAGTTCACTGTGACGCTAATCACATAATCGGCTGTCAGGAATAAAAAGTTTAGGTTAAATTATGCTTTTTTAATTTTTCTGTTCAATATCAAGATCAGAGATATAAATCACTTATGCCTATTATAATCCGGCTCGTGAGAATGTCAATGATGGCGCCGCATTTGAGCGAGATGTTTTTAGTGCGCTTGAACTATTAGCGAAAACAAGCTATACGGTAAAAAATAACAGATCGGCATGGCTTAGGAATCCAATCCATTCCATCTGAAATCACAAAGGCGGATTATGACGGAAAAAGAACCGGAAAAATGGCTGAAAATCGAAATAACGGCGGCTTCGGAACTGATGGACGCGCTGGGTAATTTCCTCGAAGAGACAGGCGCGCAGGGTGTATTTTCCGAATTCTTACTGCCGATCGGAGCAACCGATTTTCCCGAGCCCGAAGGCGTGGAAGTGATCAACGCTTTCTTTCCGGCAGACGTCCGCAGCGAAAAGCGCATCGACGCGGTTCGTAAATACCTGAAGAGTCTTGAAGAAATTTTCCCCGAGGCAAGTCCGTCTGTGTTGGCTGCGGAAGTCATCACTGATCCTGACTGGGGCGAACAGTGGAAAAAATACTTCAAACCGATTCGCGTCTGTAAAAACATTGTCGTCAAGCCGACCTGGGAAAGATATTCACCGGACAGCCGTGATATTGTGGTGGAAATTGATCCGGGCATGGCCTTCGGCACCGGTCAGCATGCCTCCACACGCATGTGCATGGAAGCGATCGAAGACATTATCTTAAAAGATCGGTCGATTCGGGAATGGAAAGCGCTGGATGTCGGTTGCGGTACGGGAATCCTGGGCATCACTGCCGCCAAAATGGGCGCGCGGGATATGGTTTGTCTGGATAATGATCCGAAAGCAACGGAAATTGCCGGGGAAAACGCCCAAATCAACCAGGTGGATATTCGGATTTTAAATCAGGATGCCTTCGCATTTTCCGAGCCGCGCAATTTAATCATCGCCAATCTGACGGCCAAGCTATTGTTGAAAATTCACGGACATTTGTTAAAACTGCTTTTGCCGGACGGCTATTTGATTATTTCCGGCATCATCGAGCAGGATGTTCCCGCTATTGAAGAACTGTTCTGCGCCCCGCCGCTTGCGAAGCATAGCGTCCTGACCGAAAAGGAATGGGTCTGTTACGTGCTCAAAAAAATGCCGGCGGATGTAAACATCTGATTGTCTTGCATTTCTAAAAAATTCAGCAAGGAAAGATTCGTGCTTTGGCTCTGCCCAGAATTTACAGTTCCGAAAGTTTGCAAAATGCAGCCGTCTGCGCGCTTAACGCGGATAATCTGCGTTACCTGAAAACCGTTTTACGCCTCAAGCCCGGCGATCCGATTCTTGTGTTTGACGGTTTCGGCCATGAGTTTGAAGCGCGCATCGACAGTTTCAATCCGACCCGTGTAAACGTCGCACTGGGAAAAATGACGGCCCGGACGGATAAAAAAAATCGTATCACACTGGCGCAGGCGATCCCCAAGGCAGCAAAAATGGATTTGATTGTCAAAACAGCCGCCGAACTGGGTGCGGACGAGATTATTCCCTTTGTCGCGCTTCGATCGGTGAGTCGGATTGAGAACGAAAAGGCGGAAGCGAAAGTCAAACGCTGGCAAAAAATTGTTCAGGAAGCGGCGCGCTGCACACGCAGCGTCGGTGTGGCCGTTATTGCGCCGGTCTTATCTTTTCCGGATATGCTTTTGCGGGCGGCCCCCTGCGCCCTGAAAATGATCTTCTGGGAAGAAGAAGATCAAAAAAGCATTCGGGATGTTCTGACCGATTCGAGCATTTGCGGGGTGAATGAATATTTTATCATCGTCGGGCCGGAAGGCGGATTGTCGCGTGATGAAGTCACCCAGGCCAGGGATGCCGGATTTGTGTCTGTGAGTCTGGGCCGGCAAATCTTGAAAGTGGAAACGGCGGCGGCGGCGATTTTGTCGATCGTGCAGTATGAAAAAGGAATATTCAGCCGAAGGGCGGGGGAGGAAAAATCATGACCATCTATAAATTTGCGGGATTCTGGCGGCGTTCGATCGCATATAGTATTGACGGATTTCTTGTCGGGTTTGTTTTTATCATTTTGATGATCATTGCGGGCGTTGCTTATTTTGCCGGGGCGATGTCCGGAAACGGCACCGCAATGATGGCCAAAATGACCGATCCCGGGCAGATGGCTTCTTTTACCCTATGGATCTGGGTTTTTGCGATTTTCGTGAACATCGGCTATTTTACTTACTTTCACGGATCGACCGGTCGCACCCCCGGTAAGATGTTGCTGGGATTGCAGGTGGTCACAACCGATGGGGGCCCCCTGACCTTCGGCGTCGCCTTTTTGAGATCGGTGGGCTATCTGGTTTCCAGTCTGGTTTTTTGTCTGGGATACATCTGGGCCGGGTTTGACAAAAAAAAGCAGGGCTGGCATGACAAGATTGCAGGCACCGTTGTCATCATCCGCGAGCCGGAAGGGAAGGGTGCTGGAATTTTGATTCCCGATTCCTCGGCGCCGCCGATGCCGCCGCAGGCGACAGAAGCATCCGGTGTTATGTTGCAGTCAGATGGAACAACGTGTCCAAAGCCATCTCATGAAGATGCCGCCGGGGTAAATGACCAAAAAATACCTTGACAAAAGAAACCTTATTTTATAGACGTTTCGTGCCTTTCGCAGGTGAGATCAACAAGGCGGGCCGGTAGCTCAGTCGGTAGAGCATCGGACTGAAAATCCGAGTGTCGACAGTTCAATTCTGTCCTGGCCCACCATTTATATATGCCCTCCCTAAAAAGAGGGCTTTTTTTATAAAGCTCAGCAAAAATCGAGATTGTATCATCAAGTATGCCGAAGAAGCAAAAACTGAAAATACTTTTTGTGAATCCTCCCAATTGCGGTCGCAGCATTCCGGAGGAAGAATACGGCATCACTACTCTCAAACAAATATTCAAGGGAGAACCCTTCAATCTGGAGGTCCTGGCCGGGCCGCTGATTGACCATGACGTTTTGATTTTCGACGGAAAGTGTGAAACCGAAGAAGCGCTCTGGAAAACCGTCGATGACTTTCACCCGGACATTGTCGGCTTTACCTCTCTGACCTGCGAAACCAACACCGTCGTTAAGTATGCTGCGGCGCTTCGCAAAAAAAGCAAGGCGATCATTGTGGTCGGCGGCAACGCCGCGACGTATCATCCCGAATCCTTCAATCGCGCCGAGTTTGATTATATGGTTGTCGGTCTGGGGAAAAAGAGTTTTATGCAGTTGGTGGATCGTCTGGCCGCCGGAGAATCAGGCGAAGGCATTGCCGGCGTTGCTCGTATTGTTTTGGGACAGCGCTTGTCGTTTACCCCGCGGAAATTCGGTAAAGCCGATGTCATGGAAGATGTCGCACCGCGTTATGATTTGGTCGCCAAATACCGCAGTCAGTATTTTCTTGAGCAGTTGGGGCTGACGATGGGTTTTGTTATCACCGCTTATGGTTGCACGCACGCCTGTTCCTTTTGCACGATCCCGGGAATGACGGGCGGAAAATATCTGACCCATGGCGCGAACGCTGTGATCCGCGATATCGGATTGTTGGGTGACATTTCCTTTGTCCGGATGGTCGATGCCAACACATTCGGCAACACGGCTCAAGCGTTTGATCTTTGCGAAAAGATTCTCAAAGCCGGCATCCGCAAGAAATTCTTTGCCGATGTGCGTGCCGACACCATTGTTAAGCATCCCGATCTTTTGAAGAGCTGGAAAGAAGCAGGACTCTATGCCGTGGTGGTCGGCTTTGAGGATGTGGCTGAGGAACGCCTGAAGACCTACAATAAAAAATACCAGAGCAGCGTCATTTCCGGAGCTATTGACATTCTGCATGATCTGGGTATTGTAATTGTCGGGGATTTTATTGCATCGCCCCAATATTCGGAGAATGATTTTGATCAACTGGAACGTTTTATCGTATCCAACAAGATTGAAATCCCGGTGTTGTCTATCCTCACGCCGATTCCAGGAACGCCGCTCTATGATGACATGAAGCCCGATATCATGATTGCGGATCTGGATTATTACACCTTTACCAATGCCGTGACAAAAACGAAAATGTCTGAGGCGCTATTTTACAAAACGTATGCCGATCTAGTGAAGAGATTGCACGAAAAACCCCACAGGCCGCAGTAACACAAGGAGACATATGGAAGTTTATATCAACGACATCGCCGCTTTTTTGCCAAACGAACCGGTTACCAATGATCAGTTGGAAGAGGTCCTGGGGAATATCCACAACATTCCCTCCCGGATCAAGAACCGCGTGCTGAAAAATAACGGCATTCATACGCGTTACTATTCCATCGACCGCAAAACGGGAAAACTCAATTACACTAATGCGCAATTGACGGCTGAAGCGGTCCGGCGTTTAAAGCCTTATGATCATTTTTCGATCAATGACATTCAATGTCTGTGCTGCGGCACCTCCACGCCTGATCTTCTTTTGCCCGGTCATGGTTTGATGGTGCAAGGGGAGTTGAAAATTCCGCCTTGCGAAGTCATTACGACGTTGGGAATTTGCCTGTCCGGCATTACATCCTTTAAAGCGGCCTATGCCAATGTGGCACTGGAATTGAGCGATAATGCCGTGGCCACAGGTTCCGATCTGGCCTCTGTGCTCATTAAAGCCAATTTCTTTGAACATTTGAAAGTTGATCCCGATTTCAGAAGGCATCCTATTTTAAATTTTGAGTCGGATTTTCTGCGCTGGATGCTCTCCGATGCCGCGGGCGCCGTTTTCATGTCGCCCAAAAAGAATGACGGCAAAAAGTCATTGCGTGTGGATTGGATCGAACATGTCTCCTATGCCGGTCAGATGGAAGTCTGCATGTATGCCGGCGCGGTTAAAAATGATGATGGAACGGTGACCGGTTGGCGCCAGCTCGATTCACTTCAGGAGGCGCTCGACAGGAATTTTTTTGCAGTCAAACAGGACACCGGGATTCTGAATGAAGAAATCGTGAAAGTCAGTGTGGACATGGCGCTGGCTCGCGCCATTGAGCGTAGAAAAATAAAAGCCGACCAGATCGACTGGTTTTTGCCGCATTACTCCTCCGAGTACTTCCGCGACAAAATTCACGACGCGATGGTCGGCATCGGCTTCCATATTCCCTATGAAAAATGGTTTACCAATCTCACCTACAAGGGTAATACCGGCGCTGCCTCTATTTATGTCATGATGGAAGAACTTTTCCATTCCGATAAGCTGAAAGCAGGGGACAAGATTCTGTGCTACATTCCGGAAAGCGGCCGGTTTTCCATTGCCTATATGCTGTTGACCGTGGTGTAGAGCGTGAAGTGTCAGGAGTGCCGGCATGTTTACCAGTTTTTCAGACTGGTTATTACCTGAAGAAACTTAATGATCCAGTCTCGGGTCTTAGAATAAGGGGTTGTAACCCCTTGTTCTAAATGCAGTAGGACAGATCAAAAACAAGTTTCTTGCCGGCATTGCTGTAAGCGGTCGCGACCATTCTCGGCCGGATGTAAAACATCAGACGTCAAAACATTGCCTCATTCATTTGATCTTGCATTTCAATTCGTGAAGAAATAGACGCTTTTTCGTCTCATTCATCTTACTCATTTATCTGCATAGCGGTTGATATTTTAAAAAGAGGTTGGGCAATGTATTTTAAAATGTTTCTGACGGTGATTGCCGTGAGCGCCGCCGCTTTAATCGCCTGGCAAAATATGGCCGTGATTCAAATTAAATTCTTTTCCAGAAACATTTCTTTATCGCCTGCCGTCTTGATCTTTTGTTTTCTGATTGTCGGATTCGGTGTTGGATTGCTCTGGCGCAATTTGCCCCGATTTCGCCGTGGCAAAAAGAAAGTGCCGTTAATCCGCGTCGATCTGAGAGTGTGCAAATAGCTGGAGGGGATCAACCTTCCGGCTAATTTCCTTTTATCTGCTCCTGCTCAAAAATTGCAGCGTGTTGTTGAGACTGAGCACAAACGGGACGTAGACGTAAGCTTTATATTTTTCTTTCAATACGGTGCGTTTCTCTTCGTTTCCTGCTGCATCACGGATGGAAACAAAATATTGTTTCATGGTGGAAAGCGCGTTTTGATCGGTTATCGGTCCATGTCCCGGAACCAGCGTTTGAGCCTCGAACTTTCCTTTGGTGTTTGGATTTGAGACGTTTTGCGCGCTGCTCTGTAAGCACGGGGCTAAGCGTTTTGCAAGAGCCGGTTGCGTACAAAAATAATATGCCCCCGTAATACATAGAATTGATCGGCAAAGGAGGCCGGCACTTTCATATTATTGACGGCTTGCTCAATTTGATCCAGGCGTTCAAGCAATACTTTTTGTTTGTCGCCATTCACCCGTGTCAGCATTTCCTGTTCCAGGGCCAGCAGTTGACGATACCAGCGGAAAATGCGCATCCGGGTTCCCCAGCGATAAATAGCAGGGATGACGCGCAATCCCGGAATCAGGATCAAAATAATCGGCAGAAAGACGACCAGAATCCGGCTGACCAGACTGGCCATCCAGAAGGGGAAATACCGATAGAAAAAAGATTTTCCCGATTTGTAATAACGGGTGGCTTCGTCGCTTAAACGGAATTCATTTTCCAGGGGTACGGGAAATTCACCCCGGCGTTGAAACAGGGTGGTCCTGCCATGAATCTCCTGTGCGGCCTCCAGAAGCAAATCAGATAATGCCGGATGCAAATCATGGCGCGCAATCAGCTCCACGGTCGGGCTGAGCAGCGTCACATCATGCGCCGGAATATTTTTACCGAAATCGATGGCGCCTTGGGGCAGGATCAGTTTATTGAGATAGCCCAGACGCCGGGTGTAGGCATCCGCCTGCGAAAAATTGACAAGCCGGATTCCCGGCTCCCGAAGCAGCTTGCGAATCAGCGTCGAGGATGCGGAATCCGCCATGAAGAATACGGCGTCCATTCGACCGGCAATTAAATCCGAAGCCGCTTCTTCGTCATCCATTTCCCAGAGTTCCGTTTCTTCCCCCGGCTCAATGCCGTTCATCTCCAGCAGGGCTGTCGCGATGGCATTGGTGCCGCTGCCGTCCGGGCCGATAGCCAGGCGCTTGCTTTGCAAATCGGAAAGGACCTCAACCGGTTTCGTTCCTTTGTAAAAAACGAAAAGCGGCACATAGCTGATGCTGCCCAGTGACATCAGCTTTTCAATATTTCGGCCTTTGGTTAAGCCTGATTGCACAAATCCCACATCCACACGATAGGCGGGATTGGACAGCCGGTCCAGGTTTTCGAGCGATCCTTCGGAAGGCAGAATCGTAAGCTTCACGCCGTTTCGCGCCAGAACTTTCTCGTAACGTGAGGCGACTTTCCGGAAGATGCTGTTATCGTCTCCACTGGTCATCACAATCGTTTTAGGCGGTGTGGAGCGAATGAACAAAAAAACAATCAGGCTGGTAACGAGCACAGTCAGAATCAGAGCGCTGATGGTTGCCGCGCGCCCCAGACCCATCGTTTCCATCATGCTGGTCTGGATTCTGGCGAATCCCGAATGAAAGAATCGCCCGATGGCCGAAAACACCCCGATTTTTTTATCCGATGACATACGCTGTCCTCCTTTATCCTTCGCCCATCCAATCTTTACCACCCAGGACTCGTGCGACCATCATGCTCGAAACGTTGTCGCCTACGGCATTGAGCATGGTGGCGGGCGCGTCCACCAGAGTCCCGATCATGGTAATGAGGGGAAACGCTTCCGGCGGAAATCCATACAAAGATAATATAAGAAGCTCGCCGATGGTGCCGCCGCCGGGAATACCGCTGACCACCACGCCGGTCAAAAGAGCGATGCCCAGAGCGGTCAGAATGGTTTCCATGCCGGAGAAGGGCATTTGAAAGATGCCGAAGAGAAACGCAATCTTCAAAACAGCCGCCAGACAGGAGCCTTCCATGTGGATGGTTGCGCCGATGGGAATGACGACTTCACTGATATCCCTGGGGATGCCGATTTTATCCGCCGCCTGTAAATTGGAAGGAATGGTTGCCATAGAGCTGCCTGTGGCCAACGCAGTGAGTGACGCGGGAATAATGTTGCCCCAGAATTTTTTTACACCGGAGGTGCGTCCCGCGATAAAAGCATAAAAAGTAAAAGCAACCAGGAAATAAATAATGGCGGTCGGATAATACAGTGCCATCGCACGGGCGTAGGAGCCCAAAAGTTCCGGCCCGAATACGCCCACCAGATAGGCAAAGTAGGCGCAAAGGCCGATGGGCGCGTAATACATAATGAAAGCAATCAGCTTCATCATGACGATGTTGGCGGACGCTAGAAAATCAGTAAACGCTTTTCCTTTTTCGCCTGTGGCGGATGCGGAAAGGCCAATCAAAATTGAAAAAATGATCAGCGCCAGCATGTTGTTCTTCGATAAAAGAAGAGGAAAGTCGGACACGGTAAACGCCCGGACAATTTGATCGGTTGCTTTGAGTTGCTGGATATCTGTTGCTCCCGGCATGGGGATATTTACGCCGAAAGCGGGCGGGTAGAGGATGACGGCGGCAATCATAATGGCCGAGGCGATAATCCCCGTTACAACAAAGATTAAAATCATCACGGAAAGGATTTTACCCAGACGCTTCAGGTTGGTCATCGAAGCGACTGTAGAGGCAATCGAAAAGAAGACCAGAGGGACAATGACGGTGAACAACAGGTTCAGAAAAACATCGCCCAGCGGCTTGAACAGGGCTGCATCCTCTTTAAAGATGAGGCCAAGTATTGCCCCTATGATCAGAGAGGCGATTAGAAGCATTGAAAATCCGTAGGACTTCAAAAAAGGAGGCAGATTTTTTCTTGTCATTTCATTGTACCGGGAAATTAAAGTAGGTGTCGCGATAAGGTTCATTGTTCAAGGTGAAATGCCACCACTCTTTATCGTAGTTGCGGAAGCCGTGTTTCTCCATGAGTGTTTTGATGAGCAGGCGGTGGATCCGCTGGCGCTTCCCGATTTTCGGATTTTCCGGGTGAGACAGTTCGTGAAAACAATCAAAGCCCGTGCCCATGTCGACGGAGTTGTCCGCAAAGCGCGTTCCTGCAGGCAGATAGCATTCGCTTTGCTCCTGATCCGCGGCATATGGGGGCTCAGCGGCGGCAGGCAGCGGCACAATCGTCAGATCCACCGTGCTGCCGCGGCTGTGACCGGAGCGGCTATCGATATAGCCGTCGCGGAAAAGATGCTGTTTGTCTACCGTGGGATAAAATTCTTTTTTGGTCTTCGTATCTTCGATGTTTTTTGCCCACCGGACGAAGTGGTCGACTGCCTGCTGCGGGCGATAACAGTCATAAATCTTCAAACTCAAACCAAAAGGCGCCAGATCTTTCTGGACGCCTGCCAGCGCCTGGACCGCCTGTTTTGTTAAAAAACATTTCGGCGCCAGGTATCCGTCCACCCGGCATCCGACAAAATTATGGTCGCTGTAATAGCGAATATCCAGTAAAACACCGGGAATTACATCCTGAATATTGACAAAGGAATCGGGCATTGCTTCGACTTTTCCGGATGCCCATGCCTGTGCTGAAAATATCAACGCAACCATCAGAAATGCGCTTAAGAATAATTTATGTCGCATTGCAGGTTCCTTCCTTTTAAGGATTGTCCGGGTTAATAACGATTCCGGGCTTTGTCGCCGGATCAAGCCAGCCCAGGATTTTCAAGATATCTTCTTCCGAGACGGCAACACATCCGGCCGTTGTTGTGCTTTCACCTGCCCAGATGTGCAGGAAAATTGCGCTGCCGTGTCCCGGCAAAACACGATCTGTGTTGTATTCAATCACAAGTCCATATTTATAGAGATCGTCGTCTCGTTTCATTTTTTCATAAGAGACAGCTTTTGTCTCGCCTTCCTTGACCCAGCGGTTATAGTCCGGGGCGCCGGGATCATCCACCCACAAATCGTCTGAAAGTGCCTGGCGGTAGGGCATTTTCGTGTTGACGGCCGGGGCATAACCAAAGGCCATACCCAGCCGGTATTGGCCGGATGGCGTCCGCCCGTCGCCTTCACGCTTTTCACCCTGTGGCGCAAAGCCGTTTTTGCCTACGACGGCCTTCATGGGCGCCAGCGCCTGATGCCAAAGGCCGTCTCGTTTTTCCAGGGCGTAAACCGTTGTGCGGGCCAAAAACAGAAAGCTGTTATCCTCTACCCGTAAAATCTGGCGGGTGCTTTCGCGTTGATGGGCATTGGCGCGCGTTTCCTGAACTTCCGCTGTGGGCGCGCGATGGCGCATCACGCATGCGGAGGCGGACAGCAAGACCAACAAAAAAAATAAAAAACGCAAAGTCCGGAAATTTTTCATCGAATTCTCTTAGCCGCAAAGATTGTGACCCTTGTTGTAAAGGAATGTTGCCAATATTTCAATTGAATTATGGAAGCCGTTGGGGCCAAAAGGTGACGCCGGTGATTATTTGATTGAAATGTTTGAAATTACGGCAAAATTGTTATATAAGCTCAAAAAATAGCCGGCGTTTCTGCCTGTAAACACTTAAGTGGTAAAGTTGATGACCGAAAATAGAAGAAAAAAAGGACGGAGGTCGGAAGATATTCTGGGGGCGGAGGATATCGCCAAGCGCTACGTATTTCTCATTGAAAATTCACGCGATATTATTCTGACCATCTGTTACCGGGACCGCAAAATTCTGGACGCCAATACCGCGGCCCTGAAGGCCTATCAATATACAATCGATGAACTTCGCAATATGACGGTTGATGATTTGCGCACGGAGGAGTCAAAAACGCAAATGATGCCGCAATTGCAGACGGCTGTTTCACGGGGCGTTCTTTTTGAAACCACGCATCTGCGTAAAAACGGAGAAACGTTTCCGGTGGAAGTCAGTTCACAAGGAACGATGATGGGAGACGAAAGGGTCCTTTTAAGCATCGTCCGCGATATCTCCGAACGAAAAC
Source organism: uncultured Smithella sp. (assembly GCA_964547345.1). Lineage (GTDB taxonomy): Bacteria > Desulfobacterota > Syntrophia > Syntrophales > Smithellaceae > UBA8904. The sequence goes on from CAZJMX010000034.1 coordinate 12,595, forward strand.
AGTCCCGGCAGGCAATCGAGGAAAGCGAAAGAAATCTTCGCGCACTGCTCAATGCCGTGACGGAGTCCCTGCTTTTGCTCGATAAGGACGGGACGGTTCTGGCTGCCAATGAAACGTTTGCCAAACGCATGCGGGTCGGGCTCGATACCATCATCGGCTCGAATTATTATGATCTACTGCCCGCGGACGTTGTCAGGGAAAGAAGAAAGCATGCGGAAAATGTGATTCGCAACGCCAAGCCGGTGCGTTTTGAAGATGCCCGCAACAAACGGTATATCGATCAGGTGATTTATCCCATTTGCGACGAGGACGGAGAGGTGGAAAGACTGGCGTTTTTCGGCGCGGATATTACCCGCCGCCGGGAAATGGAAAAAGAGTTGGAATCGATGGCGCTGACCGACCAGTTAACCGGCTTATATAACCGGCGCGGTTTTTTCACCCTGGCAACGCGAGAACTGAGAAGGGCGCAGCGTTCCAAGAACACCATGTTGCTTTTTTTTGCCGATCTCGACGGTCTCAAAGCCATCAATGATCAGTTCGGCCACGAAGAAGGCGACCGCGCTCTGATGGCCGCGGCAAAAATTTTAATGCAGACGTTTCGAACCTCCGACATCGTTTCCCGCATCGGCGGGGACGAATTTGCCATTCTGGTGGTTGATGCCGAGGAAGATCTGATGGAAAAACTGCTGTTGCGCTTATATCGTCTGATCAATAATCTGAATATGCGCAAAATTCATAAATCCAAACTGGCCATCAGCATCGGCCACATGGTTTATGATCCGCTCAAACCCCTGTCGCTCGATGAACTCATATCCAACGCTGATCAGCGGATGTACAAAATGAAAAAAGTAAAATATCACCGGCCCTGAATCGGCCGGCTGACGGTTTGCCGTGCGAGGCTGTGATCACCGCAAAACGGCAGCCTTGTATTGTGTACGCAAATCCAACAGTTGCTTGACGTGTGCTTTTTCCTCGTTGATGATTCGCTCCATAGCAGACTGACCCTCATGATTGACCAGTTTGCGGATGTTTTCGAAGTAATCGACAACATACATTTCGACATCGATCATAAAAGCCAATGCATCGCCCAGATTATTGATCTTGGGAGTTTTCTTCACAACTGTCAGCCGGTTGAATATCTTATCTTCGAGCATTTCGTGCTTTATATCGTCAAATGGGTCGGCCTGGGTATTTGAGTCATTCGGTGTTGCGGACAGTTGTTCGCGTAGTCTTTTGTAGATTTCACGATGACCGACTTCCTGGCGCGACATGATCGAGAATATCTGCTTCAACTTCGGATCGTCCAGGCGCTCGGCCAGCATCGCATAAAATTTCTGGCCGTCTTCTTCAATTTCCATAGCGTGTTCCAGAATTTTATTGACTTTGAACTTGCTCATGAAGCGTGTCTCCTTTTTTTAATCACGGGTGTTTCCACGAACCTCAAACTTCACCGTGTCCACAATTTTATTCTCATTATTGATAATTGCCAAGACATATTTACCGGCTTTCGGCGTCCAGGAGACCGACTTGCCATGTGATCCCAGGACGGTGTCGTTTAATCTCCAACCCAGTGTTTCGTCATCATGCGTCTGTGCGGTGAAGAAAACTTTTTGCAGGGATGGCGGAATATCCGGGTCCAGCGCGAGAATGGCCCCGGATGGGGGATAGATAATTCGCTGGTTTTGTTTTGCAATCCCGGATGCGTATCCATCGGGTTCGGTGCCGGAAACAAACCACTCTTCCTGATCAGTTCCTGTATCCAGTTTGTATTTTGCTTTCCTGACGCCTGAAGGCGGTCCGGGGCGGAGACTTGGCCGATTACGGTGAAGCTCATTCATGATCGTGATCCAGACCGGGGCGGCGCCTGTTATGCCGCTGACATTCCACATGGGCTCGCCTGTAAAATTTCCCACCCAGACGCCCACGGTGTAACGGCTTGAGAAACCTACGCACCAGTTGTCACGCATATCCTTGCTGGTGCCGGTTTTTACAGCCGTCCAGAAGCGCGTGGCCAGTGGATTTTCCAGACCGAACGTCGCGCTGCGTGCGATTCTGTCGGAGAGAATATCCGAGATAATGAAAGACGCCTCTGCGGAAAAAACCCTTCTTCCCGCAGGCGGGTTTTGCGGTTGTGAGTGTGTCAGGCGGGCATCGCTCCAGATGCCGGAATTGGCCAGCGTCCGGTAGGCATTGGTTAATTCCCAGAGGGTCACGTCGGCTGATCCCAAAGCGAGCGACAAACCGTAGAAATCTCCCGACTCCTCAAGGCCCTTCACACCCAGTTCGCGCAGGCGCCTGAGGAAGGATTCCGTGCCGACAAGCGACAGGACTTTAACTGCGGGCACGTTGAGGGATGAGGCCAATGCGACTCTGAGGCGAACTTGCCTGCGGAAGGAGGAGTCGTAATTATCCGGCTGATAGATGCCGCTTTGCACGACGACATCAAGGGGGGCATCATTCAGAATGGACGCGGCGGTAAGGATCTTCTGGTCGAGCGCCATCGCATAAAGAAAAGGCTTGAGTGTCGATCCGGCCTGCCGTTTTGCGCGGACGCCGTCCACATAGCCTGCGACAGCCGGGCGGTTGCTGTAACTTGCGTAAACCAGCGCCTCGCCTGTTGGATTGTCGAGCACCAGGACGGCCCCTTCCTGAACATTTTGTCCCTGCAAGGATGAAATCTGCTGCGACAAAAGGTCCTGCGCGAATTTCTGCAGCGCGCCGTCTATCGTACATGCTATGACGGATCGCCCCGTTTTATCTCTGAGCAATTGACGGGCCACATGCGGGGCTGCGGATGTGCGCTGCCGGATTTGGTGCGTGTCCAGGTAAAGGGCATGGGTTTCGGCAAGCAAATGATCCGGCGCAACGGCCCAGTTCAACGTCTGGTTGAGATGCCCTGCGCGTTTGTTTAAAGTCTCCGATGTGGCATTGGGTGCGCGGATGAGGGATGCCAGAATTAAGGATTGTGTTTGATCGAGGCCGTGCGGATCTTTGCCGAATAATCCCCGCGCAGCTGCCGCAATGCCCTGATATTCTCCGCGAAATGTGACCAGGTTGACATAGGCTTCCAGAATTTTATTTTTGCTCCAGCTTTTTTCCAGGATGCGTGCCGCGCTGATTTGTCCGGCTTTTTGCGTCAAAGAGCGTCGTTTTTTTTTATTTTGCAGGTCTTTGTCGAGGAGTGAAGCCAGTTGCATGGTGATTGTGCTCGCGCCGCGTTTGTTGCCCCAGGAGAATAAAGACAGAGCCGCGGCGCCTAAAGCGAGGTAATCCACGCCGGTGTGCTGATGAAATCGTGCGTCCTCGGAGGCAAGGACAGCGGCGATCAGCGACGGAGAGATGTCGGCAAGCGATGTCCAGTCCAGGCGTCGGCGTTCTTTGTCTGTTCGCAGTTCGTGCAGTACGTTGCCGTGACGATCCAGCAAAAGAGAATCCGACGGAACATGTCCCTTAAGCACCTCTTCAAATGAGGGTAGCGCCTGGGCGTGACTCGCCCAGAAAACCCCCAACGCAAAAACCGCCAATAAATATTTGAGCAAACGTTTCATAATGTTCACCCATACGGGCATGATGATGTAAGGATGTTTATGCGGGGATGGATGACCTTACCAGCCCAAAAGCCTGACGATCTGATACGCTGCCATGCCGCCCAGGTAGGATACGGATAGCGTCATGATGATCGTCGCATAAAACCATTTGTTGCTTTTCATCTCCTGACGAAGAACAGCGATCGTTCCGGCGCAGGGAATGAAAAGCATCATCACCACCAGAAAAGCGGCGGCGGACGCGGCGCTCATGACAGTAGGCAGCACGACCGTCAGGCCGTCCTTTCCCACGGAGTAGAGCACGCCCAGGGTGGCGACGACATTTTCTTTGGCGACAAGCCCCGTCAACAGTGCGGTAATCATTTTCCAATCCAGGCCAAGCGGTGCGCCCAGTGGCTGGATCGTTCTGCCCAGTGCGGCAAGCCAGCTTTCTTCGACATTGCCGGTCGGAAAATAAGACAAAAACCAGACGATCAAAGAAACGCCTAGAATGACGGTTCCGGCTTTGCGGATGAAGGAAACGGTTCTGGCCCAGACCACCAGCCCAATCGTTTTTAAATCCGGCGTGTGATAGATCGGCAACTCCATGATAAAGGGAGCGTCCTGTTTCCAGATGGTTTTGTTGACAAAAATTCCGGCAATGCCCAGTGCGAGAATATTTAACGCCAGAATGCTCCAGGATACATAAACCGCCTGTTCCTTAAAGATGGCCGCGGACACCAGCGTCAACACGGCGAGCCTTGATGTGCAGGGGACAAATGGAATCAGAAACAGGGTGATCATCCGGGCCTTGCGTGTCTCGATGATTCTTGTGCCCAGTACGGCGGGCACGTTGCAGCCGAATCCCAGGCACATGGGAATGAAGCTCTTGCCATGCAAACCGACCAAGTGCATGATCCGATCCATGACAAACGCGGCGCGCGCCATGTAGCCCACATCTTCGAGAAACGCCATGATGGCAAAAAAGATCAGCAAAACCGGTAAAAAGGTGATGACCGATCCCACGCCGCCGATAATGCCGTTTTGCAGCAGCCCCCGAAGCCAGACCGGCCACCCGGACAAAGAGGGGTCAAGAAACCCGACGAGCAGCTGGATGCCGTCGTTCATCAAGTTTTGCAGCGGGACGCCCACGCTGTAGGTTAGAAAGAACACAAAGGCCATGATAGCCAGAAGAATCGGAATTCCGAAGACCGGACGCGTCAGCACATGATCGATTCGATCTGTTAGGATGACCTCACCCATTTTAAATTGTGATACGGCCGCGCGGGTCATTCTCTCAATCCAGTCGTAACGTCCGTTCACGACGGCATGCAGGGCGTCTTCATGTTTGCTAAGCAACGTCTGAATCTCTCCCCAGGCGGACGGCTGTGCCCGTTTCTCAACGGAAGCGGAGACTTCGGGGTCGCCCTCCATTAATTTAACGGCCACCCATTCGGGCGTGTAAGGGGGGCGGACATGCGGACCGATGGTCTGTAGTATTTTTTGATAGATATCCAGGTGGTCGGCGGAAACTTCGGGCAATTCCGGCTGGAATGGCTGATCGCAAGCCGCAATTGCGGTCATTTGATTCACCAGCTCTTTGATGCCACTGTTGCGTTTGGCGATCATGGGAATCACCGTCAGGCGAAGCGAATCCTGCAGGGCTTTGGCATCGATCTGCGTGCCCTGCGCGGATGCGACATCCAGCATGTTGATGGCGACGACCACCCGGGGGGTCAATAGAAGAACTTCGGCTAAAAGATAAAGGCTTCTTTCCAGCGCCGCGGCATTGAGCACCAGCACCACCAGGTCGGGCTTTTCGTTGATAATGAAATCGCGGGTGACCCTTTCTTCCTCGGAAAATGACGTCAGGCTGTAAGTGCCGGGCAGATCGACGATTCGGATTAATGTCGTGTCGGTGCGATGCACCCCTTCCTTTTTTTCCACGGTTTTCCCCGGCCAGTTGCCGACATGCTGGGAAAGCCCCGTTAGAATATTGAATATCGTGGATTTGCCGACATTGGGCTGGCCGACCAGGGCGACGTATATTTCTTTTTCAACGGGGGGCAGGCAGACATCGTCGCCGGGATCAATGCGGTAAACCATAATCCTGGCAGCCTCGCCGCGTCCAAGGGCAATGCGGGTGGACGATACCGAAACCACCACCATCCCGCCGCTGACCTGGGCGATGCGGAATTTTGCTCCGGAGACAAGCCCCATGCCCGCCAGGCGGCTGGTCAGTTCCGAGCCGCCCTCGATGGAATGAATGATGCCCTGATCATTTTCCCGTAAATCCGTAATGACAACCAAGTGACTCATGAAACTCCATTTTTCAGATTGATACGATATTTCTTTAAAATCCGTTCCGGGCCGTATGAGCTTTTCATCCGCCGCAGGTTTTGACTGCCCATGTCTTCTTCGAGATTCATATATTTGCATCGGTCCTGTAATTTCCGGGCCGTGTCGTTAAACATGAACTCGTAGATGCCGTGGTATATCTTGGAGGCTTTGGCAAAATGCAGGCAGAACATATCAGGATTAAGCGCCTCGCCGATGATGAAGCCGGCCGGTTGGTTTTCTATGTAATATATTGTCCCCCAAAGCGCAAGCTCCGGGAATTTTTGCAGCGCCTCTGCGCAGACGGCAAAATCGGTCTGGCCTGACGCAAGATCCGCTTCTTCCTGCCACTGATCTAAAATATCCAGGCCGTCTTTTAAATTTTCTGCACACAGGGGGCGATCCACGGGCTGGTAGGCGCCCAAAAACTGGTTGAGATGATTACGATGCCGGTTGAATGTTTTACCCGCAAAAGAGGCCATGCTTGCGGTCAGGTAGATATAGTCCGATTCACTTTCATCGAAGGTGACGGTAAACTCATCTGTGGGGAAAAAAGGGAGCCATTCATCGGGAATCGGAAAGAAGAAACGGTTGCCGTTCAACAAATCTTTCAGCGTGACCGGAGAGCAGTCCTGAGGGGTTTCAAGCGGCATGACATAATTCTGCCCCTGGCTGTTGAAGGCGGAGATGAATGTACCGCAATCTTTCGTCAGGATCTCATAGCGGCTGACGTTGCGGAACAAATAAACATTAGCGAAGGTGTAATCCGATATATTTAAATGCATTTGCCGGAAGCGCGCGGACAAAAAAGGCTGATGTTTGAGGTCGATGGTTTCAGTAATATTCATACAATAGGCTTTCTTAATTCCTTTCGAGGCGTCGGGTCATAAATGAAACAGATGTTGATGGTCCCGAAGCCAGCGTTTGTGTGTCTGATAGTGCGGCATCGCTTCTATCACCAACTGCCAGAATTTTGAAGAATGATTTTTTTGACGGATGTGCATCAGTTCGTGGACGACGACATAATCAATGACGTCAGACGGCGCCATGATCAGACGGAAACTGAAGGCCAGGGCATTGTCCGGGGAGCAGGAGCCCCAGCGCTGCCTCGCTTGCGTGATCCGGACGCCCTTCGGCTCAAGATTCAGGGTTTGTCCGAAATGCTTCACACGGGCGGCCATATGATCCATCGCCTTTTTCTTGTACCAGGATTCAAAATAATGTTTGCGCATGGCGCTGTTTTCCGGGCAGTTGAGGAAAAAGCGGCTGTCCCACAAGATCACGCCTTGATTTTCCAGCGGCTCAAAATAGGCTTCCAGCGGGTAGGCTTGTCCGAGATAATAGAAAGGTTCACCCGTTTTATATTCCTTTTCCCGGTCATGGTGACGGATTTCAGATTGTTTGCGCAGCGATTGATCGATCCAGTTTTGTTTTTCCTCAATAAAGCGGGATATTTCGTGAACCGGCATGCAGTAGGGCGCGTAAACCGTGATTTGCGCGTTATGGCTGATCTGCAGAGAAATCGTTTTCTTTCTTTTCCTGCTGCGTTTGAGTGTGTATTGTATCGTCATAATTACTTTCTGTCAGTTATTTATCACATCGTTGCTTTGAAAGCGAGGTTGGAAAGGGGGTGAGGACCGCAGGTTTAAGGCTTACGGGAAAAGGCAGGAAGGATGGCTTTTCATTGGGCCTGGAGTGTGTTAGGAAAATGAAAAAGGTTGGCGGGGGGTTATGGAAAACAAAAACATTCGTCCCTGGGGTTACTATCAGATATTATCCGACGCATCGGATCATAAGGTAAAACGGATTGTCGTCGCGTCTGGCGGGAGCCTGAGTCTGCAACGCCACAAAAAACGTTCTGAGCACTGGTATGCCGTTTCGGGAGAAGGTGTGGCAACTATAGAGGGCCGGGAACAAGCGCTTTGCGCCGGTCGCGCCGTTGATATCCCGCAGGGAGCGACGCATCGGCTGGAAAATCAATCTGATGCCGATCTGGTCATTATTGAAGTCCAGACAGGAACGTATTTCGGCGAGGACGACATCGAGCGGCTGGAAGATAAGTACGGGCGGGCGTGAAAAGAAGGTTCAAGGTTTATTTGTGGCCTGGGTCTCCCCTATTAATTAAAGATGCGATGTGCGCCTTTTATAACCTTTGATCTTTATCCTTGCACCTTGCACCTTGAACCTTTGACTTTCCCCGGTAGTGACAATATCCTTCTGTTTCTGTTTTTTTGCCGGGTCTTTTTCCACAAAAATCTTTTTTCCGCTTGCCGGATCGATCCCTGTCCAGTACATGAGCGCCGACCAGGTGGACGGCAGGGGTGTGTAGATTTGCACTTGCTCCGGATGCGTCTTGAGCTCTTGCGACGCGAAAGATTTCAGTTCGCGCATTTCCTCTTCCGTGCAGCCCGGATGCGCGGCAATAAAGTAATACGTCAGAAACTGCCGGAGTCCCTGCTCTTCATTTATTTTGTCAAACACGTTTTTGAAATGAACCAGTGCTTGGGTCTGCGGCTTGCCCATGTATTTCAATACGGCATCGGACGTATGTTCCGGGGCAATTTTCAACTGGCCGGAAATATGGTGCTTCACCAGTTCGCGTATGTATGTCTTGCCGGATTTTGCATCGGCCAACAGCAGGTCATGGCGGACGCCGGAGGCGACAAAAACTTTTTTGACACCGGGGATTTTTTGTAGCCTCTGCAGCAGGCGAATCTGCCGGAGATGATCATTTTTCAGCGAAGAGCAAAGCGTCGGATAAAGGCATCGCTTATCCGGGCACGCTCCCCGGGTTTGTTTGCGTGCGCAGTCGATGCCGTACATATTGGCCGTCGCGCCGCCTACATCCGTGATATACCCTTTAAAATCCGGAAGCGCTGCAATCCTTCGCGCCTCGGCCAGGATGGATTCTTCGCTGCGGCTGAGAATTGTCCGGCCTTCATGCAAAGCGATGGAGCAAAAACGGCATTCGCCGAAGCAACCGCGATGTGTTGTCAGGGAGAAAGCGATGGTATCCATTGCGCGAACCTTGCCCTGTGCCGAGTAAAATGGATGCACCCGGCGTGAAAAATCCAGTGCGTAAATCGAATCAAGCTCAGCGACGGACGGATGCGGTTGGGGCGGTTGATGCACAAGAAAACGGTTGCCGTGTTGCTGATACAAGCCGCGCGCCGTGACCGGATCGTTTTCGGCATGAAAAATTTCAAACATCAGGTTGAACGCTTTTTTATCGGCTGCAACCTTTTCGTAGGAGGGCAATTCCAGGCAGGTTTTAGGCGGCTCGCTTTCAATGGTGCAGGTGCCGCGAATGCCCGTGAGATCGCGTCTTGTCAAAAGTCTGGCGGCGATTTCCAGAACGGCCGCCTCTGCCATGCCATAAGCCAGGATGTCCGCGCGCGTGTCAAACAGAATCGAGCGGCGGATGGAATCACTCCAGTAATCATAGTGGACGATCCGCCTGAGGCTTGCTTCCACGCCGCCCAGAACCAGCGGTTTGGTGTTCTTGAAATGTTGTCGAATCAGATTGGCATAGGCGATGACGGCGCGGTCGGGTCGACGGTTGTTTTTTTCTCCGGGGGTCAGGTCATCATCGCGCCTCTTCTTCTTCAGCGCCGTGTAGTTGGCGACCATTGAATCCATACAGCCGCCAGTGATGCCCCAAAACAGTCCGGGCTCGCCCAGACGCCGGATATCGGCGCCGTTTGTCAAATCCGGCTGTGCGATGATGCCCACGCGGTAACCGGCCTTGGTAAGAACCCGACCGATCACCGCCACGCCGATATGAGGGCTGTCGATGTAGGCGTCGCCTGTGACCAGGATGATGTCCAGGCCGTCCCAGCCTTTCTTCTTCAGTTCTTCGGGGGTTGTCGGAAGAAACATCGCTAGAAAACACCGATCATCTGCAAGCCCAGGACAAGGGCGGCAAAGAGCGCGATGATTGATGCTCTTCCCGACCAGCGGTGCATAGCGCGGATGGCGATTTTATTTTTGGCTTTAAAGGAGTAATAACCCAGACAAAGTGTGAACCCGCACAGGAGGATTGCGGCAAGCCCAATCCATTGATGGAGTCCCGCAAGATGACGCCCTCCGGATGTAACAATATTGGTAAAGGCCAGGGCGGCTCCCGTGAGTGCGCCGATCATTCCTGCTGTATTGAGCGCTTTGTGAATTTTAAGCCAGTTTTTCTTTTTGCGGCCGAACATAGCCATGCTCACGCCCGCCATCAGGCTGAGCACGGTAGCTGTCATTGTCGATAAGTGAAAAATAATCAGCATGGTTATACCTCCGGTTGATGTAAAGGGTTTTTGAAGTTAAGGTGACGACTACAGGGTCAGTTTCATCAACTGATGCATGGCAAAGCACTCAAGCTCGCTTTCCTGTTTTCGGATAATCTGGTGGCATGAGGCGACCATGTCATCGATTGCTGTATCCACCCGGTCCTGATTATGATGGAAAAGTCCCAGTTGTTTGACGCCGGCGTCCAGCGCCAGTTTTGTTGCCTGCTCGATTGTGGAGTGACCCCAGCCGCGTTTTTTCGGATATTCCACATCGCGATATTCCGCGTCATGGATCAGTAGGTCCGCGCCACGGCAGAAGTCTAGGTAGTCTTCATAGGCCAGCCCTCCTGGATGCCGAAACCCCAGTTCATTGTCGGTCAGAAAAACAAAACTTTTTCCTGCCTCGGAAAACTTGTAGCCCGTACCCTGATTCGGATGGCTGAGCGCTGCAGGCGTTATCGTCATTCCGCCGAATTGGTAGGATCCGCCGCAGATGTTCTGATAAAGGATATTTGCGTGAACCTCGTCGTAATTAATGGGAAAATAAGGAGCGGACATGACACGGGCCAGCATATCTTTGATGGAATCCTGCGCGAACGAACAGCCCCAGACGTTGACACTGGCCTTGTGGTGGTACAGCGGTTTAAAAAAGGGAAACCCCATGATGTGATCCCAGTGCGCGTGGGTCAGGATAAGCGTAAAATCGCTGCGGCCCTCTGCAAGCAATGCATTTCCCGCAGCGCGGATTCCGGAGCCTGCATCAACCAGCAAAACGTCATTGTGGCTGTTGCGAATTTCCAGGCAGGTCGTGTTGCCCCCGTAGCGCAAATATTCTTTCCCTGAAACGGGGATGGAGCCTCGGGCTCCCCAGCAGCGTATGATCATAGGCCTCCTCTATAGGGTAATCATACAGAATATTTATTTTTTATCAAGCGTGATATAAGGATAAATCGGTTTTTAAGACTTGCTATTGATCCAAAGCAGATTATCTTAGGCTATAAAAATGTTTCATTCAAGGAGGTCATTCATGAAAAGTATAAAAGTAAAAGGTATGAGCTGCGGCCATTGCGTGATGGCGGTTACAAAGGCCCTGAATGCGCTGGACGGAATTAGAGACGTTCAGGTCGATTTGAAAACAGCAACGGCAATGTATGACGAAACGAAGCCTGTGGATGCGGCGGTTGTTGCCGCAGCCATAAAGAAAGCGGGATACGAAGTTGTCCAATAAAGTGACGATTTCCATCGGCGGGATGACTTGCGCGGCGTGTGTCAGGCGTGTGGAGAATGCTCTCAAAGAGGTTGACGGCGTTGTGGATGTGAACGTCAATCTGGCGACGGCGCGCGCCACGATCATTCACAATCCTCAATGGGCCGGGCTTTCAGAGCTGGCCAAAACCGTCGCGGATACAGGCTATGACTATTTAGGCGAGCCCAAAGACGCTGCTGCCGATCCGATTGAAGCTTCGCGTGCGGCAGAATTGAGAGAACTGAAGCTAAAGGTATTCTGTGGCGCGGTTTTGAGCGTCATTATCTTCTTCGGTTCGATGCAGCACTGGTTTGGTTTTCTGCATTTCATTCCCCGACACATGATGCTTTGGGCCATGTTTGTTCTGACGGCGCCTGCCGTCTTCTGGGTGGGAAGCCGTTTTTTTATCGGTGCATATAAAGCCACGCTGCAAAAAACATCCGACATGAACACACTGGTCGCGGTCGGCTCATTTTGCGCGTACGCCTATTCGGCCGCGGCGACTTTCTTCCCTTATTTTTTTGAAAGTGCGGGGGTCGCGCCGCATGTCTATTATGATGGCGCCGCTATGATTATTACCCTGATCCTTCTGGGCAGGCTACTGGAAGCCACGGCCAAGGGGAAGACTTCTGCGGCGATCAAAAAACTCATCGGTCTTGCGCCAAAAACCGCGCGCGTGCTCCGGGAAAATGCGGAAGTCGAAGTGACCGTCGATGCGCTTCTGGCAGGCGATGTGGTGGTGGTAAGACCCGGAGAAAAAATTCCCGTTGATGGGGTCGTTTTGACGGGGCAATCGACTGTCGACGAAGCGATGCTGACCGGCGAGAGCATGCCTATGGCCAAGGCGCCGGGGCAGAAAGTGTTTGCCGCAACAATCAATAAAACCGGCAGTTTTACGATGCGTGCCACCGGTGTGGGAGCCGATACGATGCTGGCGCATATCATCCGGATGGTAGAAGAGGCCCAGGGATCTAAAGCGCCCATTCAACGTCTGGCGGACAAGGTGGCCTCTGTTTTTGTTCCCATTGTCTTTGGGGTTGCATTCATCACTTTCGCTGTCTGGTACTTTATTCCCAGCGATGCAAATTTCAGCCGCGCTTTAATCAATTTCGTCTCGGTGCTGGTCATTGCCTGTCCCTGTGCGCTGGGACTGGCCACGCCCACTGCGATCATGGTGGGTACGGGACTGGGCGCGCAAAGCGGCATTTTGATCAAAGGAGGCGAAACGCTGGAAAAAATCCATCGGTTGTCCGTTGTGGTTTTTGACAAAACCGGCACGCTCACGCGGGGCGAACCGGAAGTGACGGATGTTGTGACGGCGGGCGAATTTGATGAAAGGCAAGTGCTGGCCGCGGCGGCCGCGTTGGAGATGATGTCGGAACACCCGTTGGCAAAGGCGATATTAAGAAAGGCCCACAATCAAAACGTCACGACGGAATCCGCGCAAAATTTTGAGGCGCTCTCCGGCATGGGCGCCAGAGCCGTCATTGGAGAAAAGGTATATCTGATCGGCAATGCCATGCTTATGGAAAATCAAGACGTCTCCGTGGAGCTTTTACGCAAGCGGGCGGCTCTATTGGCCGGCGAAGGTAAAACCGTTGTCTATGTCGCTTCGGGAAAAAATGTCATGGGCCTTGTTGCGCTCGCTGACGTGCCGAAAGATTCAGCGAGACAGGCCGTCGAAAGCCTGCAGAGCAGAGGTTTAAAAGTAGCGATGGTCACCGGCGACAATCAGGGGACGGCAAAAAGTATAGCTGATCAACTGGGCATAGATTATGTGATGGCGGAAGTTTTGCCGGGCAACAAAGCGGATGAAATAAAAAAGCTGCAAGCCGCAGGCGAAGTGGTGGCGATGGTGGGGGACGGCATCAACGACGCGCCGGCGCTGGCGGCAGCCGACGTGGGCATTGCCATGGGAACAGGCACTGACGTGGCGATTGAAGCCGCCGACATCACCCTGATTAGGGATGATCTGAAGGCTGTGCCGCAGGCCATTATTCTTTCCTTGTCTACCATGCGTGTCATCAAGCAAAATCTCTTCTGGGCGTTTATCTACAATATCATCGGTATCCCGATTGCCGCGGGCGTTTTGTATCCTTTCTTCGGCGTCCTTTTGAATCCGGAATTTGCGGCGGCGGCGATGGCATTCAGTTCCGTATCGGTCGTGAGCAATTCGTTGAGGCTCAAAAGGGTTTGGCGCAAGGCGCGTTGAGTGCATTCGACTTGCAGTCATCCTGATGTCTGTGATGCTCGCGTCTGCCTGGAAAAAGCCCGCACTTACTTTAAAGGCGAGATGATATTAAAAAGATTTCATGACACATTGGCGCCGCAGGTATAAAATTATCTGTTCAAAAAACGCGTGATCGTGTAAAGTCTGTAAAAATCATCAACGGGAGGTCTTAGCCATGACAAATTCCTCTTTAGTGGCAACAAACGTTAAGCCATATCGGAGAGCCGTTCTGGCTTTCGGCCTGCTGGTGGTGCTGCCCTGTCTTTTGAGTCTGATTAATGTAACGTTTACGCAAAGCTGGAAAGTTCATTTCTTTCCGGCGGCCATTTTTCTGGCGGCGATCAGCTTCGGCCCGACAGGCGGTTTGTTCGCGGGTGTGGCCGGATCAATATATTCAGCGGTTTTTCTTGGCAATCCCTACCTGATCGTAGGCAACGCCATCTTGGGCTTGATGACCGGCGTCATTTTCGCAAAAACATCAAAAATCGTTCCATCCGTTCTCCTTGCTTTTGCCTGCCAGCTTCCCTGGCTGATTTTATCTGACTATTATTTAGTGGGGCTTTCCGCCGAATTTATTGCGAAACTGGTTTTAGTTTTATTTCTGGGAAATCTGCTCTGGGCTTTGCTGATCGCCTTTGGTATGAAACCGATAAAAAAGTATCTATGCTGATTCCTGATTTTACCCGCTATTCCCTGGCGCTGCTGGACGGAGATGACTTGATCTATTCTTCTGAAGGCAATGGACTTCGTCCGCTTTGGGAGGCGCTGAAAAAACATCAGAACCAAACCGGATTGACTTTGCACGATAAGGTCATGGGACTGGCCGCCGCCCGTCTGATTGACCGATCCGGCATTGTTGCCCATATTTTTACGATGGTCGCATCACTGCCGGCAAAAGAATTTTTAGAGGAGTGCCGTATCCGGTTAACAGCCTTCGACTACGCAGCCAATATCCTGACACAGGATAAAAGCGCCGTCTGCCCCGGTGAACTGATCGCGTTGGGGACAGCGGACCCCGACGCCTTTTTTCGAAAAATCAGCGCCATGCTGAATCAATCGACTCCCGTGAAAATCGGAAACATCCCGAAAAGTATATCATGACCGCGCGAGCATGTGATTATGAACGACTGGGCATTTCGAAACGGTTTCCCGCCGTCTCCATGATGCGAATATGTGCAACTACGTTCCTCCGTCTTATCATCAGGGGCCGCAAACCATCAGGAAATATCGTGATTTTGATGTTGCCTTCATCGTGGCAGCCGAGATGGACAAAAACGACCACTTCAACTACGGACTATGCAACTCGCTTACGGGTTCGGTATTGGATAAAGCAAAAAAGATTATTGTTGAGGTGAATAAATCCGTTCCCTACTGCTATGGAGGCAACAAGGAATCCATCCATGTTTCCAAGGTGGATTATATCGTGGAAGGCAACAACACGCCGCTGGCAGAGGTCAAGCCCGTGGTTCCCAAGGAAGTTGATCGCCGGATCGCCGAGCACATCATGAAAGAAATTGAAGATGGCGCCTGTCTCCAGCTGGGGATTGGCGGTTTGCCGAATCTGATTGGACAGATGATTGCTGAAAGCGACTTGAAAGACCTGGGCATTCACACGGAGATGATGGTTGATTCCTGCGTCGATTTGTATAACGCCGGCAAGGTCACCGGTAAAAGGAAATCGGTTGATAAAGGAAAAATGGTTTACACCTTTGCCATGGGCACGAAAAAACTCTATGATTTCCTGGATCACAACCCCACCTGCTCTTCCTATCCTGTCAATATTATCAACGATCCAAGACTTATTTCTTTTAACGAAAAAGTGGTGGCCATTAACAACGCCATTGAAGTGGATCTTTACGGTCAGGTGTGCTCGGAATCCGTGGGGGATGGGCAGAAATCCGGGACGGGCGGTCAGCTTGATTTTATCTTCGGTGCATTCCAGTCCCGAGGCGGCAAGGGCATTATTTCTTTGAGCTCAACCTATAAGGATAAAGGCGGCAAACTGCATTCGCGCATTGTTCCAACTGTTGAGCCGGGATCGATTGTCACCGTGCCGCGATCCATTGTCCAATACGTCGCGACGGAATACGGTGTTGTTCAGCTCAAAGGTAAGTCAACATGGGAGCGGGCCGAAGCGCTTATCAGCATTGCCCATCCGGATTTTCAGGAAGAACTCATTCGCGAGGCCGACCGGATGAAAATCTGGATCAAGGGCCACAGAAACTGATGAGCGCCGACATCCGGGTCTTCGAGTGCGCAGGTGTTCATGTAGCGGATGCGCGTCGCACCGCTGCCGACAGCCTTGTCAGGCGAGGAGACATCTTCGGCCTGTGCGGGAGTAGGAACAAAGCACGTTCCGGTTATTTCCGTATGGCCTTCATGTGATCAATGCGTTTCTGAATGAGCGCATTCGTGCCGATATCTTCGCGGTAGGCGACGGGGCCTCGGACGGCCTTGACGCCTGCCTCGGCGATGACGCGTGCGGCTTCCAGTGTGTCGGCAATGCCGACAATGCCGATGGCGCGTGACGAACTCAAATACAATCCATCTTCTTTTTTATCCACGGACGAATAATAAAGCCTGGCCGCCCCCACATCGCCTATTTCAATTTTAGCGCGCGATGATTGAGCGTCGGAAGGGTCGACGGGAAGCCCGTAACCCTTCGGCACGATGTATTTGCAGACCGTCGCTTTAGGTTGGAATTCGATTGGAAGTTGATCGAGTGTGCCGTCGATGATGTGTTGGCAGATATCCACAAAATCCGTTTTCAAAAGCGGCAGGATGTTCATGGCTTCGGGATCACCGAAGCGCGCGTTGTATTCCAGAAGTTTTGCGCCGTTTTTCGTGGCGATGAATCCGCCGTACATAACGCCTTTATAGGGACTGCCGGTTTCTTTCCAGAGCGCAGCCGCAACCTGACGCGTAATCTCCAGGCCCTCTTCCACATCTGACGGCTTCAAAAACGGCATGGAATGATCGGGCATCGAATAGGAGCCCATTCCGCCGGTGTTGGGGCCGCGGTCGCCGTCGAAACGTCTTTTGTGATCCTGCACCAGCGGTGTGCCGACCACGGTTTTGCCGTCGCAGAGGCATTGCAGCGAAAATTCCTCGCCGTCGAATTTTTCCTCGACGAGCAGAGATGAGCTTTCCTTCAGAATCTGTGTGCACAGGTGAAGCGCTTCCTCCTTGGTGGTGAAATGATCTCCCTGAACCAGCACACCTTTGCCGCCGGTGAGTCCGTCGGGTTTCAGTACGAGGCCTTCGAGTGTATTCAGAAAGGCTTCCACGCCATCGATCTTTGTGAAAACTTTAAATTGCGGATTGCCGGGAATGTTATATTTATCCACCAGATTCCGGGTGAATGATTTGGAGGTTTCCAGCCGCGCCAGGCTTTGATTGGGGCCGACAGAGGGAATTCCGATCTTTGCAAGAATATCAACAACGCCATTATTGAGCGGATCTTCCGGGCCGATGACGGCAAAGTCGATTTTGTTTTCTTTGGCAAAAGCCGTGATGGCCGCCAAGTCGGAATAGTTGCCAAGGTGCATTTTTTCGGACAGTGACGCGATTCCCGGATTGTTGGCTTTCATAAATGAAAATAGGTGCACCTGTTGTTTGGATCGCAAAATGGCTTCGGCCATCGCGTGTTCGCGTGCGCCGTTTCCGACAAGCAGTATGTTTGGCATGGTCATCATCTCCTGTTTTTACTGGTGTAAGTCAATAGCTGAAAATGTTTTTCAAGTCAATTACGCGATCAGGGCCCCAATAAAATATTTATCTTTTTTTTCACTGATCTGCTAAATTACACGCAATTGACACAGGCAGCGAGGGTGAGCCATCATTGGTCGCAACATCTGATATTATTGTATTGCTGATTCTTTTTTTATTCTCCGGCTTTTTTTCGGCGGCGGAGGCGGCGCTTTTATCGCTTTCCGATCTGCATCTGCATAAGATGAAGTCGGATAATTACCCTTTTTACAATTCCGTACTGAAACTTCTGGAAAATCCACGACGCCTGCTGATTACAGTGGTTACCAGCAATGAAGCCGTGAATATCAGCATTTCCATTCTGGCTGCGTCTTTGTTTATCAGCCTCTTTGGTGTCAATGGGCAATGGATTTCGATCATCGCGACCTCCATCGTTCTTTTTCTGGCGGGGGAGGCCATTCCCAAAACATTCGGTGTGACGTACCCCATGCAGATTTCGTCGGCTGTGTCTCCGCTTTTGCTTTTGATATCGCGGCTGGAATTCCCGATTGTTGCGGCGTTGGAAAAGACGCCCAGTTTGATTTTAAAGCGCCTGGGCCGAGGCAGGATGCGGGATGCGGATGTCTTGATGGAGGATGAATTCAAGCATCTGATCGATGCGGGAAGTCGCGAAGGCGTGGTGGATGAATCGCAAAAGGAACTCATCACAACCATTTTTGAATCCGGCGACAGGCCGGTGACGGACATCATGATTCCCCGCGTGGAGATGTTTTGCCTTCCGCTGGATATGCCGCCTGAGGACATTGTCAAAGAGGTGGTTTCCGGTCGTTACGAGCGCGTGCCGGTTTACCGGGAAGATCGAGACGACATTATGGGGATTCTTTTTGCCCGCGATCTGCTCAATGATGCGTTGCGTTTTCAGATATCGACGTCTATTGATCAATTGCTGGCCAAACCTTATTTTGTTCCGGAGGGGAAAACCATAAACGGCCTGCTCCATGATTTTCGGGAGAAATCGATCCAGATGGCTATTGTTGTCGATGAATACGGCGGCGTATCGGGATTGGTGACGCTGGAAGATATTCTGGAAAACCTGTTTGAAGAGGCATACGGCGATGATGATCCGGTCGGAAACGGCTGTGAAATTCTCGATGAACACACCCTGATCGTGCCGGGTAAGATGGCAATTGAAGAACTCAACGATCTGCTGCAAGCTCAGCTCCCGCAAGATGAATTCGATACAATCGGTGGTTTTGTGCTGCATCTGTTCGGCAAAATGCCGGAGCGCGGCGAAGTTATTTCCTTCGAAGTCTATCAGTTTCGCATCGAAAGCGTCGGCCGAACCCGGATTCTCAAAATCCGGATCGAAAAAGAGAAAAATGATCGGACGGAGGGCGCGACATGATCTTTTATCTGATTATTGCCGTCATCTTCATCTGCTTGATTCTGGAGGCGCTTTATTCCGGAGGCGAAGTCGCGTTGTTTTCATCCGACATCAACAAAATCAAATACTACGCCAACCAGGGATCTTCCGGCGCCAAGCAGGCGGTTAAACTCAAGGAAAATCCCGAATGGTTCATTTCCACGGCGCTTATCGGCACGAATCTGGCGATCATTGTCGCATCCACACTGGCTACGGGGCTGCTGATTCAGTATTACGGGACCGAACGAGGTGAAAAAATCGCCTTTGTGATCATGTTGCCGACCTTGTTTATCATTATCATTATCCGCAGTATCTTTCAGCATTACGCGGAGCTCATGGCCATCCGTGTGGCGCATTTTATCCGCATATCCTCCATTGTTTTTTATCCGCTAACCTATCTTGTTTCGGCCGTATCCAGAAGAACCGTGGATATTTCGTTTGACCAAAAAGTGAAGCAGCCCTCCTATATTACGAAAGAAGGTCTGAAATACATTCTGGGTGAAAAGACGCGGGGGGGAGACATTCAAAAGACGGAAAAAGAAATGATCAGCCGCGTTTTTGACTTTTCCGGACTGACGGCGGGACAAATTATGTTGCCGATTTCGGCTTTGACGGCGCTGCCTGAGACCATGACCATCGAAGAGGCGGCCGCCATTGTCGCTTCCAAAAAATACATGCGCATTCCTGTCTTCTCGGATACGGTTTACAATATTGTCGGCATCCTGCATTACTTCGATCTTCTGGATATGCTGTTGAAAAAGCAGCGCCAACCCGATGAAACCATCGGCGCGGCCACCGTAGCCGGCTGCATGCGCACGGATGTCTTTTATGTTCCTGAAACGAAAAAGGCCGGACCGCTTTTAATGGATCTGCAAAGAAAGCGTGAGAAGATGGCGGTTGTGGTAGATGAGTACGGCGGAGCAGTCGGGATCGTCACCATGGAGGACATCGGCGAGGAAATCGTAGGCTCCATGGACGACGCCTATAATACAGGTGAGAAGCTCTATAAGCGGTTGGCGCCCGGTCGTTATCTGGTCAACGGCCGGATGAAAGTTGATGATTTGAGCCAAATCTTATTGACAAAGCTGCCCGAAGGCAATTATGAGACGCTTGGCGGTTTTCTGATGCAGCAGTCGGGTAGAATCCCCCTTAGCCGGGAAAAACGGGAAATAAACGGTGTGACATTCATTGTTGAAAACGCCGATGCCAAATCGGTTCGCGAAATTCTGATGATTTTCCCGCAGCAGATGGAGCGGACGCAGACACAAACCCAAGCGAGGTGAATTCCGGGTCATGAGCAGTCAAAAATTTTGTGCACTTATTTTAGCGGCGGGGAAAGGCACCCGCATGCAATCCGACAAAGCCAAGGTGCTTCACGTTCTTGCAGGCAAGCCGCTTTTGCATTATTCATTGGAAGCGGCGCGCGCTGCGGGCGCGGAAAAAATCGTGGTGATCATCGGCCATCAGGCGGATAAAGTTCAAGAAGCGTTTCCCGATCCGGATCTGGTTTTTGCAAAGCAAAATCCCCAGTTGGGAACGGGGCATGCCGTCATGCAGGCCAAGGACGCGCTCAAGGATTACGAAGGATTGACGGTGATCCTCTGCGGAGACGTGCCGCTTCTGAAACCGGAGACGATTTTATCTCTGATTTCCCATCATCGAGACGCACAGGCGACACTGACCGTGCTGACCACCGAGCCGCCAGGGCCTCACGCATACGGCCGCATGGTGAAAAATTCAAAGGGCGACGTCTTTAAAATTGTCGAACACCGTGACGCGACGGATGTGGAAAAAGAAATCCTGGAAATCAACACCGGCATTTATTGCGTGGATACACCTTTTTTATTTGCCGCGCTGGCTCAGGTGAAAAACGACAATCAGCAAAAAGAATACTATCTCACTGATATTGTGGAAATTGCCTGCCGTGAGGGCCGGAAAGTTCAGGCCTTCCTGACGGCGGATTATGTTGAAGTCATGGGCATCAATACGCTCGATGAACTCGAAAGGGCGGCAGGCTATCTGAAAAAGTCTCTGTCGGGGCGGGTTTAATCCGTGTCCAATCTCATTTCATCTCTCCGGGGCAAGGCGTTTTTAGCGCCGCTTGCCGGTATCTCTAATCTACCCTTTCGCCTGATTGCCAGAATGCACGGCTGTGATCTTTGCTTTACGGAAATGATCAGCGCCAACGGGCTTATTCGCGATTCAGAAAAAACCATTGAATATATGCAGTCGTGTCCGGAGGATTCGCCGCTGGGGTTTCAGATTTTTGGCGCCGAACCCACCATTATGGCCGAAGCGGCGAGATTGATTGCCGGACAAAAACCGGATTTGATCGATATCAACATGGGCTGTCCGGTTCGGAAAGTTGTCAAGTCCGGCGCAGGCGCGATGCTGATGAAAGCCCCGGTGCTGGCCGGAAAGATCATTGAGGCAGTGGTCAATGCCGTGAATGTGCCTGTCACCGTCAAAATCCGCGCCGGATGGAGCCGTGGCTCGGTCAACGCTGTGGAGATGGCAAAAGTGGCTCAGGATTCCGGGGCGGCCGCCGTCATTGTACATGGCCGGACGGCTGATCAGGGGTTTTCGGGTGAGGCCGACTGGGGCATCATTGCCGAGGTGAAACAATCCGTTCATATTCCCGTGATCGGCAACGGTGATATCTGGCAGCCCGAAGATGCGCAAAACATGCGTGCACAGACGGGCTGTGACGCCGTCATGGTCGGCCGGGGCGCCTTGGGAAATCCATGGATTTTTGCGGGGATTCGTCAATTGCAGGCCGGTTCGGGAGCCATTTTGATCCCTACGGTGGCCCATCGGTACGACATGATCAAAAAGCATTGGGAATTAGAAGCTTTATATTGTGGCGACCATCTGGCCAATCGTACGTTTCGTAAACATTTACTTTGGTACACCAAAGGATTGCCCGGATCGGGACGGTTCCGGGAAGGGGTCGGAAAGCTGAAGGATCGTCAGGCCATGTTTGAAGAATTAGACAAGTATTTCGCAGCGGTCACGGGGGCGCAAACCGAAATAATGACTTGACATGTCAAGGGTAAATAGGCATAAATAAACAAAATTGTAAGGCGGGTTCACAGGCGTCGCATTCTGAATTGAGGGACTGAAAATCGTGGAAATTGTTAAATTTACAGAGCTTGAAGAAAAAATTAAACATATAGTCGGTGAACAGGTTTTTTTTAAGAAACAGATTTCAGTACTGGAGGAAGCATTAAAAAATAAAGAATTGGAGATAGAGGAGTACAAAAGCAAACTCAGGGTATTAGATGAGGAAAGGAACAACGTACGCGCGAGGGTGGATTCACTGCTTGATTTACTTGCAGATATAGAGGTGGCAAAATAAGCTTCCAGGGCGTGGGTTTTGAAAAAACGTTACGAGATTAAAATCTTAGGACAGGAACTTGCGGTTTTAAGCGATGCGGAAGATGAACAAGTGGCAGCCATTGTCCGATTTGTTAATAAAAGAATGGAAGAAATTGTTCAATCCACGGAGGGACTTCGGGCATTGGACGTTGCGATTCTGGCGGCTCTAAACATTTCAGAAGATTTTTTAAAATTAAAGGGAGTTAATCAGGACCTGTACGATCAATTGGAGAGCCGGTCCGAAAAGCTTATTCAGTTAATAGAAGACGCAAGTTAATGAAGAGAATTGTTTTACCCCTGCGATGTGCGTGATTGTCATTTGTTTTTGAGCCAACACTTTGAACCTGGGGCCTAATCTTGTTTGTGGTGAGCATGTCCGCCTTTCCCGCTGGTCGGGTGGCGGAAAGCCTGAAACAAATAATACCGGGCGCCCACTTTTTAAAAAGGTTCAAAAATGTGATCCACACGGCATAGGCGGGGGTTTTTATTTTCCTGTCTTTCCTTTTTCCCATCATTCATACCACAAAAAAACAGCCATGAATCCTTCGGCAGGGTGAGTTTCAAAAAAATGCCGGAAGGTTTAAATATAATCCCGTTGAAATGGTCTGGCTGAACCGCTTTGGTTTCAGCGAGCTTGTAGCGGGATAAAGAGGAGGTTAAGAAATATGTATATGTACAACGGCGGGTTATTAGTCCTGTTGATAGTGGTGGCGATTCTGGTGGGTGCTGTTGCCGGATATGTTCTGAAACAAATATTTACGGCGAAGAAAATCAAGGCATCGGAGAGTCTGGCTGCTCGGATCGTCGAGGAATCGAAAAAAGAAGCGGAAACCCTTAAAAAAGAAGCTATTTTGCAGGCCAAGGAAAATCTGCTGAAAATGAAAGCGGATTTTGACCGGGAGACCAAGGAAGTTAAAGGTGACCTGGAGGGGTTGGAGCGTAGGATCCGGACCAAAGAGGAAAATCTGGACAAGCGCACCGATGGTCTGTCACAAAAAGAGTCCAGTATCGAGGGACGCGAAAAGTCATTAGGCCAGAAGGAATACGCCCTCGACGAAAAGCACCGGCGAATGGATGCCCTGGTTTTGGAGCAAAAAGATAAACTGGAGAAAATCGCGGGGATCACGCCGGAAGAAGCAAAAAATATTCTGATTGCCTCCATGGAATCGGAGGCAAAGCGCGATGCGGGTGCGATGGTACGTAAAATCGAAGAAGAAGCCAAGATGACGGCTGATCGCAAAGCCAAAGAAATTATCGCCTACGCCATTCAACGATACGCAGGCGACTATGTGGCGGAAAATACCGTATCCGTTGTCAATCTGCCCAGCGAAGAAATGAAGGGCCGCATCATCGGACGCGAAGGGCGCAATATCCGCGCCATTGAAGCGGCCACCGGCATCGACCTGATTGTGGACGACACCCCCGAGGCGGTCGTTTTGTCCAGCTTCGATCCCGTGCGGCGCGAAGTCGCCCGCCTGTCGCTGGAGCGGCTGATTCAGGATGGACGCATCCATCCCGGCCGGATTGAGGAGATTGTGAAAAAAGTGCGGACGGAAGTCGATCAGATCATTCGTGAGACGGGCGAGAAAGCGTCCTTTGATTGCGGTGTCCATGATGTCCATCCGGAAATCATTACCATGTTGGGATCGCTTAAATACCGTACCAGTTACTCGCAAAACGTCTTGCAGCACTCCATCGACGTGGCCTATCTGACGGGACTCATGGCCGCGGAATTGAAACTGAACATCAAGGAAGCCAAGCGAGCGGGACTTTTGCACGATATCGGCAAGGCCGTGGATCACAAGATAGAAGGCACGCACGCGGCGATCGGAGCGGATTTTGCCAAGCGTTTTGGAGAAAGTCCGCGCATTGTTCAGGCGATTGCGACGCATCACGACGATGGGCGCAACAACACGCTTCTGGGCGTTCTGGTGCAAGCGGCGGATTCGCTTTCTGCCGCTCGTCCGGGCGCACGCCGTGAAATGCTGGAAACGTATGTTCAGCGCCTGGAGGAACTCGAGAAAATCGCGCATTCCTTCAATGGCGTGGACAAGTGTTTTGCCATCCAGGCGGGCCGTGAAATCCGCATTATGGTGGAAAATGAAAAAATTTCGGATAACGACACGGTGATGTTGTGCAACGATATCATCAAGAAAATTGAAAACGAAATGACCTATCCGGGGCAGATCAAGGTGACGGTGATCCGCGAAACCCGCGTGTCCAATTTTGCCAAATAGGCGAGGGCCCAAATCGAGTGACGAAATGAAAATTCTGTTTATCGGCGATATTATCGGCAAGCCCGGGCGCAAGGCGGTGAAAGAGTTACTGCCGTCGCTTGTTGCCTCGCGCGAAATCGATCTGGTAATCGCCAATTGTGAAAACGCCGCCGCCGGGTTCGGTATTACCCGCGAAATCGTCGAAGAGCTTTACGCGGCGCATATCGATATCCTGACGTCCGGTAATCATGTTTGGGATAAAAAAGAAGCGTTGGAGTTTATCTCCGACTACGAAACCCTTTTGCGTCCCGCCAATTACCCGGCTGGAGTTCCCGGGCGCGGAAGCACCCTGTATCCCACGCCTGCGGGCGAAATGGTAGGTGTGCTGAATCTGGCCGGCCGCATCTTTATGCAGCCTATCGACTGTCCGTTTGTTTGTGCCAAAAAAGAAATTGCGCGGCTTCAAACGAAAACCCATGTGATCATCGTCGATATTCATGCAGAGGCCACATCGGAAAAAAAGGCGCTGGGCTGGTATCTTGACGGCGAGGTCTCGGCGGTTTTGGGCACTCACACACACGTGCAGACAGCCGATGATGAAATACTGCCTGGAGGCACGGCCTATTTAAGCGATGTGGGAATGACGGGACCTTTTGATTCGGTCATTGGCATCCGGAAAGAAACCATCATTGAAAAATTTTTAACGCAGATTCCCAATAAATTTGACGTGGCCAAAAACGATGTCCGCCTGCAGGGCGCGCTTCTGGATATTGATGCGGAAACCGGAAAGGCCCTTGCCATTGAGAGAATCAGCGTCAAATTGAACGAATAGACGGAGAACGCAGGCATGAAGAGCGGTTATGAGATTTTAAAGGAAAGAGGCTTTATTGAACAATTCACCGATGAAGCCCTGATAACGGAACAATTTTCCAAAGGTCCCGTTACCTGCTACATCGGCTTTGATCCCACGGCCACAAGCCTCCACATCGGCAGCCTCGTGCCCATCATGGCGCTCGCGCACATGCAGCAAACCGGCAACAGATCCATTGCGCTGGTCGGCGGCGGAACGGGCCTGATCGGCGATCCCAGCGGCAAAACGGAAATGCGACAGGTTCTCACCCGTGAACAAATTGATTACAACGTTCAGTGCCTGGGCAGGCAACTCTCCCGGTATATTGACTTTGCCTGCGACCGGGCGCTTTTGCTCAACAATGCCGACTGGCTGACTAAGATCAACTACATTGAATTTTTGCGCGATATCGGGCGACACTTCAGCGTCAACCGGATGCTGGCTGCGGAAAGCTATAAAATCCGTCTGGAAAAGGGCCTGAACTTTATCGAGTTTAACTACATGCTCTTGCAGGGGTATGACTTTTTGTATTTGTTCCAGCATCAAGGTTGTGCTCTCCAGATGGGTGGCAATGACCAGTGGGGCAACATGCTGGCCGGCACCGAACTGATCCGCAAAGTCGAAGCCAAAGACGCGCACGCGCTCACCTTCCCGCTCATTACCACGTCGCTTGGGCAGAAGATGGGCAAAACCGAAAAGGGAACCGTCTGGCTGGATGCCGAACTGACCAAACCTTACGAGTATTACCAGTATTGGGTCAACTGCGACGACGCGGATGTGGAGCGGTTTCTCAAACTCTTCACGTTTCTACCTCTGGAAGAAATTGCGGTCGTAAAAATGCTGGCCGATGCCCGGCTCAACATGGCCAAAGCCGTGCTCGCTTACGAGGCCACAAAAGTCACGCACGATGCGGAGGCTGCAAAAGCCGCCTGGCGCGCCTCCATGGAGGCCTTTCATTCGCGTCCCGTTGACGCTGATCTATTTCCGTCAAGCGATATTCCGCGCGAAGCACCGCAGGCGGACACGTCCGCCATTCCCCGTTACATAGTTTCCCCGAAGGATCTGGAGGCCGGTCTTTTGATTGTGTCGGTCTCGGCCAAATCAGGACTGACGCAATCCATGTCGGAGGCCAAACGTCTGATCGAGCAGGGTGGTATTTATATCAATGAACGCCAGGTGAAATCCGTCGATGAAAAACTCACGGACGATGACTTTGCGGGCGGCCAAGAACTCCGTATCCGCAAAGGAAAGAAAAAATATTTGATTATTTCTATAGAAACGCCGCCTGGAATCCGGAATCATTAAGCAGTGTTTTAATCGTCAGATCGATCATGTCGTAGCCCCTGTTTTGAAGACTTGCCGGATTGCGCTCGGCTACCGGGGGCATACTGATCGTCAATTCCTTTTCGAAGATTGCATCGCGGTTTTCATATAGATGCACCCTGAATCTCAGCTCTTCGTCGTCGAATGATCGGAAAATAATCCAAAGCTCCGGCATATCTTTTTCGCAGCGGGGCAGGGTTTCAATGCCCGCATGTTCAAACGCCTTTTGATAAGCGTACCAGAAAAAACTCGGAATCAACTGGATATGCGTGTTGGCCCTGTTGGAAAGCAAATACTGCACCTTATTATCCTTGCTGTGGTAGGAAAAATTAGTCGTGTTGCGCGCGTCGTTGCGGATATTGGCCAGGCACATTTTCGTACCTTTAAACTCCTGATTCACGCCGTTGAATTTCGGTGTGTATTCTTTCAGATACAGATGGACGTTATAGTCTTTTAAATCAGCATTCAGATTGACGGTCGATGAGCATGATAAAAGCAGAAAAAAAATCCCGAAAGCAAATAGGAAACGAATGAAGTTGATGACGGATTTTTCCATGGATACTTCTCCTTGGATTGCAGATTTTACACTTTATCCTAACCGAATCAGGGGGACTTTGCAACCGTGTTGTGGTGGGTGTTTCAGCCCGTCAGAAAGGGCAACCGCTTGTCCAGACGGTACACAAGCGCTTGGCAGGCTGCCAGCAGTTTCCCGGTATCGTCTGTGGCCCGGATATCGTAAGCGGCCGTTCTTTTCGTTTTGTTGATTTCCTTCGCTTCTGCCGTCAGTGTCGCGCCTTTGGCCGGTGAGGCCATATAGTTGATGTTCATGCTGAGGGCGACAGCCATCGTGCCGTGTGAATTGGAGGCGATTTCAAAAGCGGCGTCCATCAATGAGAAAATCGCACCGCCATGGGCCATGCCGAACATGTTTTCCATGTCCGGGGTAAAGAGCATTTCAACTTTGGCGTAGCCTTCCTGCACATCAACCAGAGTCAGTCCGAATTTTTTACCGAAGGGCTCTTGCTTGATTTGTTCGAGAATTGCTGCTCTGATTTTTTCATCCATGGCATTCTCCTGAATTGATATCGTTGCAAGGCGAGCCTATACAATAATTCTGAGGTGAAAGTCAAAAATGAAAAAGGCTTCTTTGCGAGAAGCCCCTTTCTTGTGTAACTTTAGGCGTCCTGTTTTTTAAGAGGCCCACCCGCATTGAAACGTGCCTGAAGCCGCTGCATCCCTTGAATCCAGCGATCATAATCGCCTGTTTTTCTCTGCATGTAAGCCTTCACCTCGGGATGAGGCAAAATCAGAAACTCCTCTTTCTTGAAACCTTCGATGACGGCTTCGGCTAACTGTTCCGGCTCCATCAACCCGTCAACAGCCGCCACCCCGCCATCCGGCCCGGCCATAGCTGTTCGCACGGCTTGGGGACAGAGGGCAAACACTTTTATTCCCTGATCGCCATAGGTGATAGCGATACTTTCGGCAAGCCCCACCGCTGCATGCTTGGTCACGGAATAAGGCACCGAGCCGATCTGGCTGAGGAGTCCGGCAGCCGAAGCCGTGATCATGAGAGCGCCGCCACCCCGCTTGATCATCCCGGGGATAATCGCCCGCCCGACAAACACATGGGCCATAACGTTGATATCCCAGATGCGCTGCCATTGTTCATTAGAGCATTCCACGCCCCCGGCAAACCCGATGCCGGCATTGGAACAAAATAGATCGACCGGCCCGTACATTTCCTCCGTGAAGCGGACCAAATTCTGGACATCCTCTTCCCGGCGGACATCGCATTTTACAGCCGCTCCTTTGGTTTCTTCGGCAACGACTTTGGCTTCAGCCTCATTGATATCCGCCGCGACAACAGCCTTGGCGCCTTCATGGGCAAACCGCCGACACAAAGCCGCCCCTATTCCGGAGGCGCCTCCGGTAACCACCACCACTTTACCTTTGATTTCCATAAACAACTCCTGCTTTATTTGTTGCAATAATGAATTCATTCAATCACTGCGCTGCCAGTTCCAGTGCAGCTTGCGCATTGCTTCCACATGAAGAAGCAGATATTATTATGCCACTCGTCTCCTCCAAAGGAGGAAACCGGGAAAAGGAGACGGCGATTGGAATCCTCTGTTCGGCAGCTCCTGAAAATAATATCAGACTTCAAGATATTTTGACCGTGCTTTGTGGTCGTTCTTTAACTGTTCTGCGGTACCCGTATAACCTTTTCCCGTGAGGTAAACGCGATGAGCGAGCGACAGGGCCACCTTGAGATTGTGCTCGACCAGCAGGATCGATACCCCTGCCTTGTTGATCTCCGCCAGAACGTTGCGCACTTCCTGGAGCATGATCGGCGCCAGACTTTCGGAAGGTTCATCCACTAAAAGCAGATTCGGATTCCTAATCAGGGTGTCGGCCGCTTTAATGCTGTCTGTCAAAAAGCAACAAAAAAACGGCCGACACCCTGATGGGTACTCTCCGCTGTTTCAGCTTAAGCAAGGTACTTCTTCTGAATGCCTTTCAGAATATCTTCCGCTTCCAAGACGATGGTTTCCACCATGTCGGCGACCTTAGGCATGTCGTTGATCCGCTGTGCCGCTTCGCCTGCCGCCATGAGCGCTTTTGTCTTATCGCCGTCGTAAACGGCCTTGATGGAGTCAATCTCATACTGAATTAGGGACATATCAATGGTCGTAAAGTCGTCGGGTGTCCCCAGGAAGACGCCGGGCGATTTATTCAGCGTGTTTACGGCATGCTCTTCGCTGCGTGGGGTTTTCAACCAGCGGGCCGGTCCCACAAATCCACGGGCTACCAGGGTTCCTCTGTCCTGGGCCGCCACAACAGCCTCTTTCCAGATCTGATGGAAATCACTTTCCTGTGTGGCTAAAAAGCGCGTACCCATCTGGACGCCGTCGGCTCCCATGACCAGCGCGGCCGCCAGCGTCTTGCCGTCGCAGAATCCACCGGCTCCGCAGACGAGGGTTTTATCATCCGATACGGCTTCCACCACGGCGGGCAGCAGGATCATGGAATGCACGGGTTCCCATGAGGTATGGAATCCGCCTTCATGTCCGGAGGCCACAATCACATCAACTCCGGCTTTCTTGCAACGCAAGGCGCCCTTAACGGAAGGCACCACATGCATCCAGGTAAACCCGGCGCCTTTGATCTTGTCATGCCAGCCTACCGGATCACCGGCGGAGGTAAAGATGACTTTGAAGTTTTTCTTCATTTCGGGATTCGCTTCCCGCACCCGGATGGCTGCATCAACAATGATGTTTGCTTCGGCGGCCATTTCCGCTGCGACCATAACATTAATGCCAAAAACGCCGCCCTTGTCTTTCGTCAGGCGATAAGTCCGCTTCAGCACCTTCTCCATCGCGGTGGCTATATCATCATCCGGATTGGCCTCGGCCGTCTTGATCCAGGCATCGTAAACGAAGGGTTGCATCTCCCTGCCGGTCAAGCCGCTTGTGGAGAGAAGCCCCAGAGCGCCTGCATTGGCTGCCGCCACGCCCAGGTTATTGTTACTGAACGGGCCCATTCCCGCCTGAATGATGGGATATTTAATCCCGATCAGGTCACAAAGTCTTGATTTAATCATAAAACGCCTCCTCTATTTAATTTGTTAATATTTATTAATATCTTTTCATTCAGCAATGACGTATATAAAACGTACGTCTGTTTTAATTCTTATTGATGAGCGGTAATTTGTCAAGAATTATTATTCTTTAAGTGCCTAATATGTTTAAATCATAAGGGAAATATCTAAAACAGCTTGACAGTACAAACGGATTCATGTAGACGAAAATAAAACGCTTGTTTTATTGTGTTATTTTAAGATATTATTTATATTAATGAAATAAGATACTTTCATAAATGAAAAAGAAAGGAGAAAATATTTGGAAATCAAAAGATACGACACTAAGGTAGTTCTGGTCACAGGCGGCACCTCCGGGATCGGAAGAGCTACCGCCGTGGCCTTTGCCCGGGAAGGCGCAGAAGTCATCATTGCCGCCCGCAGGGAAAATCTCGGCAATGAGGTTGTCAATGAAATAAAAACCCATGGCGGGAACGCCGTCTTTATCAAAACGGATATCCGGATTCCGGAAGAAATCGACCGGCTGTTTAAGGAAATCCAGACCCGATATGGACGGCTGGATGTCGCCTTCAATAATGCCGGCCTCGGATCATCAACCGCACCGCCGGCCGCCAAGATCACCGAGGAGGAATGGGATGACATCCTCAATACCAATCTCCGCGGTACCTGGCTTTGCATGAAGCATGAGGCAAGCGTGATGCTCAAGCAGGGAGGCGGTGTGATTGTAAACACTTCCTCTATACTCGGGCTCACGGGAGAATATGGATTGGCTTCCTATTGCGCCAGCAAGCACGGCATCATCGGTCTCACCAAAACCGCGGCGCTGGAATATGCTCATAAAAATATCCGCGTCAATGCCGTTTGCCCGGGACCGATTCGCACGGACATGCTTGAAGCCCCCATCGTCCATTTTCCCAAAATGATGGATATGCTGATTGCCAAAACCCCCATGAGAAGAATCGGCGAGCCGGAGGAAATTGCGGGCGCCGTGCTTTGGCTTGCTTCCGACGCATCTTCGTTCATGACCGGAAAAGAGTTGGTGGTTGCAGGCGGGCAGGGGGTTGTATCCTAATGGCCGTTTTCATGAGAAAGGAGATCCAATTTGAAAGCAAATAGATTTAAGGATAAAGTGGTTCTGGTTACCGGAGGCAATTCCGGCATCGGCCGCGCCGCGTCGCATTTGTTTGCCCGCGAAGGCGCAGAGGTTATTATCGCCGCCCGTCGGGAAGACCAGGGCAACACTGTCGTGCAGGAAATAAAAAATGAAAAAGGAAAGGCCCGGTTCATCCGGACCGACGTCACTAAAAATGAAGACATCGAAAACCTGTTTAAAGTTATCGGTGATGAATACGGACGGCTGGATTGCGCTTTCAACAACGCCGGCGTCAGCTCGCCCATGATGAGGCGCATCGTCAATACGACGATGGAAGAGTGGGACTGGATGATGAACACCAATTTAAAAGGCGTCTGGCGATGCATGAAACATGAGATTCCGCTGATGCTGAAGCAGGGCGGAGGAGCGATTGTCAACAATTCGTCCATCGCCGGCATTTGCACGGAGGTCGGTCTGTCCGTTTATGCGGCAAGCAAGCACGGCGTGCTGGGTCTCACCCGCGCCGCCGCTCTCGATTATGCCCACAGGAAGGTGCGCATTAATGCCGTCTGTCCGGGATTTATCCATACGCCCATGCTGGAGGAGCCCTGGCAGCTCAATCCGCAGATCAAGGATTTGACCATGGCGATGGTTCCCATGAAACGGTTCGGCAAGCCCGAAGAGATCGCGGGGGCCGTCCTGTGGATGTGTTCTGAGGAAGCATCTTTTATGACCGGGAAGGAAATGGTCATCGGCGGTGGACAAGCGATTCATGCATGATTATTTTTAAACTAAAAAAAAGACTGTAAAATAAAGGAGAATATGATGAGCGCACTCAGTAGTATTTTATCGCCTTTGAAGATCAGGTCGATGGAGCTTTCCAACCGGGTGGTCATGCCCCCCATGGGGACGAATCTGGGTAACAAAGATGGAACGGTCAGCGACGAGAATCTTGCTTACATTACGCGCCGTGCCAAAGGGCAACCCGGCCTGATCATCACGGAGATCACCGGCGTTCATCCCGACGGTGTTGTAGGCCCGAGCCAGATTGGCGCCTATGATGATCGCTTTATTCCGGGGCTGAAAAAAATGGCCGACGCGGCGCATAAAGAAGGCTGCAAAATAGCCATGCAGATTCATCACACCGGACGGGAAAGCCTCTATCTTCTGGGAAAGGGCAGAGCCATGGCGCCGTCAGCCATACCGAGCATTGTTTTTAAAGGCACTCCCAGGGAAATGACGCTTGAAGATATCAAAGAAACCATTGCCTGCTTTGGATCGGCGGCAAGGCGCGCGCGCGAAGCCGGCTTTGATGCCGTGGAAATTCACGGCGCCCACGGTTATCTTTTAACGCAGTTTCTCTCGACTCTGACCAATCAGCGGTCGGATCAATACGGCGGAGCAACCTTGAAAGAACGCTCGCGGTTTGTTCTGGAAGTCATTGCGGAAGTCCGTAAACAGGTGGGACCGGATTATCCTGTTGCCATCCGGCTGTCCGCGCAGGAATTCATCAAAGGCGGTTACAGCGCAGACGACATGCAGGCCATCATTCCGGACATTGTGAAAGCCGGAGTGGATGTGATTCATGCGTCTTTCGGCACGCACGGCAGCCCTGGCGGCATCACCCAGGCGCCCGGCGAATACGCCCCCGGCTTTAATGTCTGGATTGCGAAAAAAATAAAGGACGTAACTTCCGTGCCGGTCATTGCCGTTGGCCGTTTCACCGATCCGGCGGCAGCCGATGCGGCCATTGCCAAAGGCGACGCGGATTTGATCGCTTTCGGGAGGCAGTTTTTGGCCGACCCGGATTTTCTCATCAAGGCCAAAGCAGGCCGGACGGCGGACATCCGCCAGTGCATCGCCTGCAACCAGGGATGCATTGAACG
>CAZJMX010000035.1:0-43687 GCA_964547345.1 uncultured Smithella sp.
TTTCCGATCTATAGGGAGATTTTGTGCTTGACAACCGAAGGCCATATAGATGTTGGGTTTTTGTATACTTAAGGGAAAATAAGCTCGTTGATCGGTAGCCCCCTATTTTTTAAACATCCGTTCCAGTAATTCTCAGATGGTTGACCTCGAAGAATGTTTACCAGACAGTTGATGGTTTTTGCTTCGTTAACTAAATCAGCATCATTCTCCTTGATGCCTCTATCCAGCAGATGGTCTCGCGCGTAAAATAGCATTCCTTCTATGATTTGAGCTTGGCTTGCGCTGTCTTGGTTTTTATTTACTCTATATTTCAGGTAAGACAATACCCACTCTTCCACTGCTTCATTTGGGAGCTCATTTGCTTCGGACATTACGATTTCTCCTTTTTATCGTATTTTACATTTGATAATAATGCACTTGTTGTGATGCTATTTGTTGTACAACCAAGCTTCCGCCTTATTCATCGCCTCGCTGGCCGATGAGGCCTTGCCCACATGAGACCATCCAGCGTAAGCGACATAAATATCCCGAGACGATTGATCCCATTTGACTTCGTAACTCTTACCTTTACCAGACTTAACGCTACCTATAACCGTTGCTGACATGATTTTCCTCCTTCCTTAAAGTTTGGAACGCATTATGTCTCTTAGAGATGCAATCTCATTCTGAAGCTTGGCGATATCGTTTGGCAAGAAATCGAGACCGTTAGGATAGCTACCACCCCAGCTATCTGGGTCTTCCGCAAACTCCCTTCTAATGTCGGATAACTCTTGCTGGGTATCCTGTAAATCTTGTCTTCTCGTTTCGATCTCGAATTTAATGCGATCTATCGACCAACTTCTTGCCTCACTGATGTCTAATGCCATCTCGATATCCTCCTCACAGATTGATTTCTTATCTTGCCGCCCAACGCGCGAATCAGCCGGAGCGCAGCGATCGGCTGGATGAGTCTTGTTAGGTTTTTATAGGTTTGCATAAACCTATTGCAATGTACTCTGTGTTGTCAGGATTCCAGATACCTTCTTTTAACTCGATTTCTTTTCCAGGTAACGATCTTCCAATACCAGCAAAGCATCCTTCTTCTCGAAGAGTATTTAGTGAATCTCCGCTATACCTTGGAGAGACAACAAGATACTCAATAATGGTCTGTTTATAATGCAATGGATCTATGGGACGAAGTAAAAGCCCTATATCATCATTTGTGCCAACTAATTCACGTACCTCCTCAGCGAGGAGAGGGCCAAGTCGTTTACCCCAGCCTGAAGATTCATCTCCACCTATTATTTGATATTTAATCTTTTCTTTTATCTCTTTCATCTTAACCTAACATTTAATATACCGACCCGGTAAAACCCGGTTTCGGGTGCAAAATAACTTTGGAATCGTTTTTAATGCTTCAAATTACTTGTTGAAAATCAGCTAAATATAAATTACCGTATCGGTAAAAGGTCCTTATTATCAGAAAATACCGAGCCGGTCTTTTACGGGTTTTTGTGAAATGTGGTAAAAAATCTCTTTGGAGGTGCACCAATGAGTCGTATTTTGCCGGAGTTCCAAAAGTACATCGCCGAATGTAAATTATCCTCGGAAAACCAGATTCCTTTTTACGCCGGCTGGGCAAGCAAGTTCATTCGTTTCTCCAATGCGCAGCATGATAAACCAAACGAATTAAAAATTCAATTATTTCTTGATCATCTGAAGAAAAATCCCAAAATTCAGGATTGGCAGCTTGTACAGGCTGAAAATGCCGTCAAGCTTTACGTTGATCATTTTATAAAAAAACAGAAACCGGCGCTTTCACCTGAATCACCGCAGGAAAATCAGGTCATCTTTCCAGATGCGGCCACGGTTCATCAGAAAATCCGGGAGGCTTTGCGCATCAAGCATTATGCCTACAGCACGGAAAGAACTTACACCGATTGGTTTCAGCGTTTTTATGACTATGTAACCCAAAACAAGCTCAAGGACTGGGAAACCCGGGGGGCGGATAAAGAAGATGTTCGTGACTTTCTAAGTTATCTGGCCATTAAACAGCACGTGTCCTCTTCGACGCAAAACCAGGCGTTTAATGCTCTTTTGTTTTTGTTCAGGAACGTTTTGCAGATTGATTTAAAGGATCTCGGTCAAACCGTGCGGGCCAAGCGCGGGCCGAAACTGCCCGTGGTGCTATCGCCTGATGAAGTACGGCAGTTGCTGTCTCATTTGTCGGGAAGAAACCTCCTGCTGATCCACATTCTTTATGGAACCGGAATGCGGCTCATGGAGGCGGCTAGGCTGCGGGTGAATGACATCGATTTCGGTTCAAACGCGATCTTTGTACGCGGCGGCAAAGGGGATAAAGACCGGGCGACCCTTCTGCCGGACGCTGTCAAAGAAGCCCTTCGAGAGCATCTGGCAGAGGTCAGGAAAATTCATGAGGCGGATCTCTCAAAGGGACACGGCGCGGTGTATCTGCCGGAGGGGCTCGATAAAAAGTATCGGAATGCTGCTAAAGAATGGCGCTGGCAATACGTATTTCCGGCCGCCAATCTTTCGGTTGATCCGCGCGGAGGCTTGGTGCGCCGCCATCATATCAACCCCTCCACCATTCAAAGCATTGTTGCCGATGCGGTTCGAGTGGCCGGCATTCCCAAGCACGCCACAGTGCACACGCTGCGTCACAGTTTCGCAACACATCTGTTGATGAACGGAGTGAATATCCGGGAAGTGCAGGAGCTCTTGGGCCACAAGAATGTGGAGACGACGATGATTTACACCCATGTGATGCGAGACATGTCCGGGGCTCCCAAAAGCCCGCTCGACGCGCTTTTGGCTGAAACAAAGAAACAAAAGACACCTTGAAAATCAACCCTGTCGTGAAGGGATTTCAGGGTAATGACCGTGGGGATTCGCTCCGCTCTTTCAGAAAGAAGGGAAGGACAACCTGCTTTCGCCCCCTGTAAATGGCGAACAATACATCAGCATTCACACTTCCACCCCCGGCGCTTCGCGCCACCCCCGCCGGCGGGGGACAAGGCCTGCGATTTTCAGCATGCCCCTAGAGCCCGCTAGTATTTCTTGCCGGGGCTCTTCTTGCGTTTATTGAAGAAAAAGGATTCGCGGGTTTTAGCTCCGCCGGCGTAACGCTTGCCCGGATAGTCTCCACGCCCCCCCCGTTCGGCGTAATCAATGCGTACGCGGCGTTTGTCCAATTTTTCCTTTGAAAATCTGGCGATGAGCACATCGGCCATGGCGGCGTCCACTTCAAAGTAGGAATTGCATAATTGCACATCCACATCATCAACGCGCAGATGGGCGATGTTGGAGGTCTCCAGCAGATATGCCTTGAGTTTTTTGGCATTGAATTTTTCCATCTTGCCAAGATTTACCATCAGGCGCATCAGGCCGCCTTGGGCTCCGGCCTTGCGGGCAGGCGCGGCCTTGGTTTCTTTTTTGTGAGATACATTGATGTCTGCGGCGTCGCGGTAGTAACTCAGGAAGCGGTTAAACTCGGCGGAAACAAAACGCGCAATGATGTCTTCCTTACTTAAGTCGGCAAGCCGCTCAAGCGCCGCAGGCAAAAACGGGTCGATATCCGCGTGCTGAATTTCCGTGTTCTTGAGTTTATCCACCAGATGCAAGAGTTGCTTTTCGCAAACCTCTCCTCCGGTGGGGATTTTGCCCTGCTGGAATTTTCTGCCGATTTGTTTTTCAATCTGGCCGATGCGGAAGGTTTCTTTGATGTTGACAATCACAATTGAAATGCCTGATTTTCCCGCACGTCCGGTGCGGCCGCTACGGTGGGTGTAGTTTTCCACGTCATCCGGCAGGTTGTAATTAATGATATGCGTCAGATCATTCACATCGATGCCGCGGGCGGCGACATCGGTGGCCACCAGCATCTGTAAATTTCGCGAGCGGAACCGGTTCATGACGGAATCGCGTTGCACCTGAGACAGATCACCGTGCAGGGCGTCGGCATTATATCCGTCTTTCATGAGCATGTCGGCCACTTCCTGCGTCTCAGAGCGCGTACGGCAGAAAACAATGGCGTAAATGTCGGGATAATAATCCACGATGCGCTTGAGCGCCAGATAACGGTCTTTGGCATGCACGACATAATACTGATGATGCACATTTTCCGCGCCGGTGTTCCGGCTTCCCACCGTAATTTCGGCGGGTTTTTTCATATAACTGTGCGCAATGGATTCAATCCCGCGCGGCATGGTGGCGGAAAAGAGCAACACGCGCTTCTCGGCGGGCGTGGTAGCCAGGACGGCGTTTAGTTCTTCCTTAAATCCCATGTTGAGCATTTCGTCGGCTTCATCCAGCACCAGCCAGCGGATAGCAGAAACGTTCACTTTTTTCCGGGTGAGCATGTCGAGCATCCGGCCCGGCGTGGCGACCACAATCTGCGCGCCTGCAGCCACCTGACGAATCTGGGTGACAATGTTGGCGCCGCCGTAAATCGGAACAATGTTTAAATTATTCATATACTTGGCCATATTGGTCAAATCGTCGGTAATCTGAAGGCAAAGCTCTCGTGTCGGCGCTAAGATGAGCGCCTGGGTTGCTTTGGATGTCGGATCAATTTTCTGAATAATGGGAATGCCAAAGGCCGCCGTCTTTCCGGTTCCCGTATGCGCCAGGGCGACCAAGTCTCTGGTTTGATGAAGTAAAAAGGGAATCACCTCTTGCTGCACCGGCATAGGGGCTTCAAATCCCATTTCGATGATAGCTTTTAGTATTTTACTGTCGATCCCCATCTCTTCAAACGTCATCATTTTTGTTGTCATTTCTTTTTCCTGTGTATTTTTTCTTAGAAGTACATCTAATTGATGAATTCCACAAGGGAGATTTCTTCGCTCTGGAGAAACAGGACTTCTGTGTTATTCGAAGAGCGCTAACCCTTAAAAAGTAAAATATTTACGGACTAAAAAAAAAATAAAACAGAAAAAAACGTTCAATATTGATGATTTTGCTTGACTCCGATGACTGATATTCATATACTCGCGCACGAAAAATAAGAAGCCTGCGACAGGGGAACAGGTCCAGCAAAATATTTA
Source organism: uncultured Smithella sp. (assembly GCA_964547345.1). Taxonomy (GTDB): domain Bacteria; phylum Desulfobacterota; class Syntrophia; order Syntrophales; family Smithellaceae; genus UBA8904. The sequence goes on from CAZJMX010000035.1 coordinate 5,046, forward strand.
GTCTCACCCGAAAATTCACCAGGTCATATCATGCGATTTGCCTGATGAACGCCGATCAACACGTGCATCTCGACTAGCGGTTTGGAATACCGTGGGGGGAAACAAACCGGGGCGGATGGGACAATGTTCCCTGAGCAGGGTCACCAGGGGAAATAAAATCAAAACACAGGAGGATTGTTTATGTCGTTAAACCCGATAGTAGATTCACGTGATGTACGCTTTGTTCTGTTCGAGATGCTCGGACTGGACAAAATAAGCCGCTTTGAGCACTTTGCAGGCTTGGACAGGGAGGTCTTTGAAGACACGCTTAATCTGGCCGAAAAGATCGCCATGTCTCATTTTTATCCGACCAATTCCGAAGGCGATAAAGTTGGCTTGGTCTTTGATGCAAAAACCAATGAAGTCCATGTTCCCGATTTTTTCCGCCCCGGTTACAATGCCTTTATTGAAGCCGGTTTCCACATCCTGCCGATGCCTGCTGAAATAGGCGGCATGGGCATGCCCATCACCCTTTCCTTCTCCGCGCAGGAATATTTCAACGCCGGCAATACCGCGCTGGGCATGTACTGCTCATCGCTCATCGGCACGGCCGGAATTCTGAACAACTTCGGCTCGGAAGAAATCAAGCGCAAGTATCTGACCAAGATGCTGGAAGGAGTTTGGGGAGGCACCATGTGCCTGACCGAAGCCGGCGCCGGTTCCGACGTTGGCGCGCTCAAAACCAAGGCGGTTAAACAGGCCGACGGCTCCTACCTGATCACAGGCACGAAGATATTCATTTCCGAAGGCGAGCATGATATGGCCGAAAACATCATTCACCCGGTACTGGCCCGTATCGAAGGCGATCCCGAAGGAACCAAAGGCATCTCCATTTTTGTCGTGCCGAAGTTCCATGTTAACGACGACCTCTCCCTGGGCGAACGAAACGACATGGCCTGCACCGGCATCGAACATAAAATGGGCATCCATGCCAACGCCACCTCCACCCTGAACTTCGGCGAAAACGGCAAGTGCGTAGGCTACCTGCTGGGCAAGGAACGCGAAGGCATGAAAGTCATGTTCCAGTTGATGAACGAAGCCCGCACCTTTACAAGCCTCCAGGCACTGGGCGTCTCCAGCGCGGCTTATATGCACGCCGCCAACTACGCCAGAATCCGCATCCAGGGCGAAACGATCCCCGGCAAAAAAGTGCCCATTATGGAACATGTCGATGTGCGACGCATGCTGCTTTACATGAAGGGCATGGTTGAAGGCATGAGAATGCTGACCTACTACCTGTGCTACAATCAGGACGTGATGGAAGCCTCCAAGGACGCGGCTGAAAAAGAAGAAGCCACCGCGTTTGTCGAGCTTTTGACCCCGATTGCCAAAGCAGGCAACTCGGATGCCGGCTGGCTGGTCACTGCGGAAGCCATTCAGGTTTACGGCGGCTACGGCTACTGCCAGGAATACCCGGTGGAACAGTATGCCCGCGACGTAAAGGTCTTCTCCGTGTATGAAGGCACCAACGCCATTCAGTCGCTGGATCTCGTCATGAGAAAAATCCTCATGAACAAAGATTTCCGCAACTTCACTGTCTTCAAAAACCGCGTGGCGGCCACCATGGCCAAAGCCCAGGGCATTGTGGATGATAAATACATCGCCATCGTCGACAGGGGCATCAAGAAAGTGGACGAGTTGGTGGAAATGATGAAAGATCAACTGGCCAACAAGAAAATCGGCCAGGTTCTGGCCAACGCCACGGTCTTCCAGCAGTCAATGCACATGATGGTTCTGGCCTTCCTGCATCTGGAAAGTCTGACCATTACGGTTCCCAAGGCCAAAGCGCTGGTCGGCGACGTTAAGGGCGCGGAACGTCAGAAACTTTTGGCTGGAAACGACGAAGCCGCTTATTACGCCGGACGCGTTTTGTCTGCCCAGTTCTATATTTCTTCAGAATTCCCCAAATTCTTCGGCAAGGCCGAGTGCATGATGATGAACGACAATGCACCGCTCGTTGCCACGTCCGAAGTCTTCACGGGTTCTTTGAAAGAATAGTCTTAAATAAAGGCAACAGTTTCAATAACCCAGAGGTTACGAAACCGTTACGGCCTTGAAATCAAAAAGCCCGGAGGGGGTCATTCCCGTCCGGGCTTTCTTTATCCAGCTACTTACTGAACTTGAGCCACCGCTTTTGTATTCTCTTATCCAACTGCGATGATTTATAGACCTCATCGAATTCTTCCTGAGTCTTCGGCCACCAGGCATAGACGATCGGATCATCAAATTTTCCATCGGTGATGGTCTGTGTGGAAGAATAAATATATAAACGGCCTGCAGCGCTGATCCCCTTTATTTCCATGGGAAACCTATCCGCCAGTACCGGCAGCGCCCGGGGAAACGCTGCACGGATTTTGTAAACATCACTCACGGTGCCTGCCGCAACAATCGCCTTGGACAAAACATACATCACCGTGTAATTTACGGCGCTTTCAATGGCGCCGGGTTTCTTATACTCGGCCCGGTATCTTTCAATGAATTTCTGATCGGGACGCGGCGGCATATAATCGGCGGCGGCAGGTCCGATGGTATTGCCCATCAATTTCGGGCTGCCCAGAAGCTTGGCGATGTAATCCTGCCGGGCCTGATCGATCATAATAAAGCCCCCTTTGTATCCCATCCCCCGGGCCTGCTCAATCACCAGGGCCGTGGCGCCTGAAGGTCCGCCAATCAGCAGAACATCCGGGCCGGTCGCAAGCGCGGCCGTCAATTGAGCGGAAAAATCCGTTTCCGTATAGTAATTGGCCGGACGATCCGCCGTAATGACGCCGCCCTTCTTTTCCCAGACGGTTTTGAACACTTGCCGCCATTCGTCACCATAAGCGCCCAGCGTCACGATCATCGCGCATTTTTTATAGCCTTTGTTCACCGCCCAGGAGGAATAGATCTCCACGGAGGATGTAAAAGGTCCGGGAACCGATACGGTCAGCCTGTTATTCAGTTCTTCAACCCTCGGCGTACTGGTGAAGGCAACCGCAATAAACTCACTACCCTTCTCTTCGTTGACTTTCAAGATCGCCGCGGTGGTGCTGAACACGGGATTAAAAACCGCAATTGCGCCATTGGCGCGGAAACGGCGTGCGTTGTTGACTGCCAGTGTGGGATCGGCGCGGTCGTCCAGCCTTTCCACTTTAAACGTGTACTTCTTCCCGCCGACGGTGACACCTCCCTCAGCGTTGATCTCTTTGACCGCCAGCGCAATGCCGTTGTATACATCCTGGCCGTATTCCGCGGCCACACCGGAGAGCGGTCCGGAATATCCGACGATAATTTCACCGGCCGCAAAACTTGTCGCCTGCCACAACAGCACGCCCATCATCACCGCAAGACTTAAAAACTTTTTTCCGCTTTTCATCATGACCTTTCCTCCCTCTTTCCTAAGCCTTCATCGCGCTCATGATCCCCCCGCACCCCTTCACTTCCCGTCCGGGCGCGCGGCTCACCTCGCCGACAATGGCGGGGCCGATTCTCCCGCAGGAACATTTTTCATCCACCAGATGAATCTGATCGCCGGTAATGATAAAGCCCGGATAGCTGGTGGCAAAAGGATCGAGATAACCAAACGTGCCGGTGATGTCTTTTCCTTTCACCGGCATCAGCGCGGCGTCGTAAACAACTGCCTGCACCAGCGGCGGAATATGGTAACGTCCGCCCGAACAGCGCATCAGCGACACGTTCATTTCCGTCATGGAATATCCTTCAAAGATATACTGCGCCTCCACACCTAAAGCTTCCTTGATCATTCGGACAAGATCATCGCGGTCTATCTTTTCTCCTTCAAACGTTTTCCAGCCACCACCAAAGGACAAGGTGCTCTGTGGCAGAACTTTAATCGTCCGGCCTGTTTTGATCATCCGTTCGCACAACTGCTTCATCTGAAACGGCGCGCCGAATATTTTGACCTTTCTTTTACCTTCGTCAGTCGATTCAAAAATTTTGCCGATGATCCGGTCGAAATTTTCCTCGGCATGCGACAGAATCATATCGTAGTAGTCATCAAGCGCCTTTTTTTCGTCAGGCGTCGGATTTTCCTTGCGCATGACTTTCAGCACATCCGGCGAAATTTCCGCATCATAAAGAAAATAGGAGTTGGTGGCATATTTGGACAGGCGCTGGCCCACCAGTCCCACCCCCATGTTACCGCCCTTGAAGCTGAGACTCATCGAATCGAAGTTTTCATAGCTCATGTCAAATCCGGCAAACAGACCCGCGATGTAACCTGCGCTGTTATTGAGAAAGTTGTCCCAGTTATACTCGTCGCGGGGAACAAAAGAAAGCCTGCCCGAGGTGCCGCTGGAAAAAGTGCTGAAGACTTTGCCTTCGGCCAGTCTCGCAATCCAGCCGGCAACAGCCTTCACATCGTCCGCCTGAACATTAATCTTTGCCGTATGCAGCGTTTCGAGCCAGCGCGTCATCGCGGTAAAGTCCTTCGTTTCGAGACAAGCCGGATTGTAGGACTTGAAAATGTCGTCCGTGGAGACAAGCTCCGCCGCGATAAACTCCAGATCAGGACGTTGCGGCGCCCCCAGATCCCTTGCCAGATCGCGGTATAAAGGGATAAGATCCACATAGCGTTGATGATTCAGGCGGAGAATCTCTTCACGCAGCTTATCGCCCGCAGCCATGTCGACCTCTTTGCGCACCGCCCAGTCATGGGTAAAGCTCTTTAATTTTTCATGCAGGTCCTTGACCTGTCCGATTCTTGTATCTTCCATCTCTGATTTACTCCTTACAACCTGATATTAAATTCAATTTAATCGAGGATGATGTCGAGGCGGTAACGAAGAGGCGACGAGACGTATTATTTATACGTCGAGGGAGCCGATGCAGTTACCAACGAAGACAGGGCCTCGATTAACATTGAATTTAAGCGTTTTTCCAGTCCACCAGTTCCGCGTACACCATCATCCCGTCGTGCGGCGCGCCGGGAATCATACGTTCGCTTTTCCCCAGTTCCACGACATTGCTCACCCCGCAAGCGGCCACGCGGTCGCGCAGTTCGGTTCTTCTGGCTTCGGGATAAATCCCCACCGTAACGACTGATGACGACAGATATTTCAAAGCGTCTTCGAGTTTATCCACGCGGCGAACCACAATCAAACGCCACATCGGATGGTCTTCCATGTCGAACTCGCCTTGCGCATAAACGACCGCCGATTGAAAATGACCGTCGACGGCATTGTAGAACCACTTCGCCCCGGCGAGCTTTCCGCGCCTCAGGCGGCGGATCATGCCTTCGATTTCGGGGGGCGTCAGGTTCGGCATGGCTTCATCCCATTTCTTCATCGCTTCGGCCACGGCTTCGCAATACCGGATGGCGTCTTCTTCCGTCCCTTCAACATAATGGACCAGTGACGCGATGCAGGCCTTCTGATTCCAGATCATGGAATCCGTCGAGCCTTTGATCGCCACTTCGCTGATGTGATCGGGAAACGCGCCGCGTCCGATAAAACTCATGGAGTAGCGGGGATTGAAGGTCAGCACCTTGGTGAAAAGCGCCTTCGACTTGACGCTGGTAACGGACTCCGGTGATCCCCAGACAACAATGCGGTCGAAAAAGTCCTGGCGGTAAAAAACGTTTTCAATGGTTTCATCGCCACCCGGCCAATAAACAATCGAGGTGAACCGGGTCAGCGGATGATCCGCTCCCGCCTCGCGCATGGCCAGCGCAAGTAACGCGCCCGGAATCGTGACGCCGTATGGCATCTTGATGAGGCTTGCAGATTTGGTTGAAAGACTGCGAAGGGCGGAAATAAAAGGAATCCCCGGGGCGTTCCCCGCTGTGATATGAAGCTGACGGGTCGGCATGGCGCGCACCCGGACAGCCGGGGCTTCGCTTTTAGCCGCTTCCTCGCCGAAGATTTTTGCGGCGCTTACAATCGCCGCGCCCGGCGCAGCGATGAGCGGTAGTTCAACCCAGTCATTTAAGAAATCGCGGCCGGTATGACCTAAGAATGCGAGCCCGCTGTCCACCGTGCGGGACGCCGTGTGTGGATTCAGGACGCCGCCGAAACTCATAAACGCCATTTCAAAAAAACCGGACGGCACATTGGATGCAAAAGAAAACAGCTCCATCGCGCGTTTGGCCAATGGACGATCCATCCCCAGAGCGTCGCTCAATCTGCCCAGGTACGTGAGCACTTCATCAAAGGAAAGATTATAAAGCTCTTGCGCCAGCGTCACCGGATCGAAATAGCCCACGCGCACCGGATCGACTTCGGGCAGGATCTGATAAAAGTAAGCCCCCTCTTCATCACGCACGATTTTGCGATTGAGAATCGGCTCGCGGATAGCCTGCGCGCCCCCTGTTTTAACATAAGTCACAGCCGCCGGCTGCTTGCCGGTCTGCCGCACTTTTTCATCAAACGCAGCACGAATGACATCAGCCTTAACATCCGGCGGGTATTCAATTTCTCCCTTCACCAGAAAGGGAAGTTTCAAAAAGTAATCCTTGCCGTCCTGAATAAGCGGCAACCCCTGATCACCCTGCCCCATAAGTTCCTCCTTCATATCGCAATTATTGAAATCATTTTTTCAATCTTCCTGGTCATGCCTTGCACTTTTCCAGTCGGATACACGAAGGAGAGAGGGGATGAAGAGCTCCTTCAATATCTTGCGACTTGCCTGGTCCTTAAAAAGGATGAATAGCGTTCCAGTTTGGAAAGCGCCCGGACGGCGCGAGTCAACCCTTCGTAAACGGGAATCCCCGCCGTAAGTAAAATATCTTCCATCCGGCCTCTCATGTGACGGAAATCGTCTGAGTCCTGATACTGCCGCCAGGCAACGATGAGCGGCAGGCCGCAAAGCCTGGTGCGTCCTTCTCCCGCCAGATAGCGGGCAATCAGCTCGATAAAGTTTCCCTGTGTTTCCTCACGGTAAAGCCAGTCCAGGGGAAGCGAGACGACGACATTATCCACCTCACCGCTTTGCACCAGAATGTCGAAGATCTTTCCTACAAACTCCTGCCGCATAAAAGCCAGGTAGGAATCAATCGGATTGCGGATCATATTGCCCGCAGGCGGAATGAATTCGAGAATTTTCCGCACCGTCGCCTGCGAGAATGCCGGAAGCTCCATCCCCGCCAGCGTACAGATATCGGCCACGGATACAGCCGCGCCGCCCCCGACACTCAGGACCGCAACACGTTTGCCCGGGGTTTGCTTCAGATAATGAAACATGGACGCAATGTCCGCCATTTCTTCGAGCGAATCCGCGCGCACCGCGCCGCTTTGCCGGAAAAAGGTTTCCCATATTCTGCTACTTCCGGCCAGGGCGCCGGTATGAGAGGAGGCCGCCCGGGCGCCGGATTCGGTCATCCCCCCCTTCATCACGATCACAGGCTTGCGGAGGGATGTCTCTTGCATGACGGAAAGCAAACGCCGACCGTTTCGCACGCCTTCCACATACATGGCAATCAGCTCTGTTTCATCGTCTTGACCCAGATAATCCAGAAAGTCCGTGCTGTCGAGGGTGAGGCCGTTTCCGTAGCTGATGACTTTATTAAAATACAGGTGATGGGCTTTGGCCGCGTGATGTGTGAATTCCTGCGCATTGCCGCCGCTCTGGCTGATCATCGACACCGGGCCTGCGGCGGCGGGCGCAGCGTTCCAGGTCAGCATTTTCCGGGAGGGAACGTACAGCCCCATGCAGTTGGGTCCGATCACATGCAGAGAGCCTTCCCGGGCGATTGTTTCAATCTCCTCCTGAAGCTTTGCGCCGCCTTCATCTTCGGACTCCTTGAAACCGGCCGTAAAGATATGAACATTTTGATTGCCGGAGGCGACGCAATCCCTGAGGGCGTCGGGGACGGCCTTCGCCGGAACGGCAATGATCACCAGATCGACTTTTTCGGGAAGCGAGACCAGATTCGGATAGGCTTTCAGGCCATCGATTTCGGCAGCCCTGGGATTGATGGGATACAGACGGCCTTCGTAGCCGAAACTGCGCATGCAGCCGAAGATTCCCAGAAACCCGCCACGGACGGTCGAGGTCGCGCCGACCACCGCCACCGATTGAGCATGCGTCATCACCTCCAGCGCCTGACGAATCCGGAGGACATCGACACGGGATTCCTCCGGGCGCGACATCCCGTCGCCAAGAACCATCAGCGCGTCCACCGCTTTCATCCGCCCATCCGGCATGACGATTAAGGGATTGATATCGATTTCCGAAATGTCCGGCTGCTCCAACGCCAGGCGGGACAATCCCGTCAGCACATCCGCCAGTTGTTCCGCATCGACGGGGGCCTCATTGCGGAAAGCACCCAGCAGTTTTGCCGCACGGATCTCTTCGATCATCTCGCGCGCCTGAAGCCTGTTCACCGGCGCGATGCGGAAAGCTACATCATTCAATGCCTCCGCTAATACGCCGCCCACGCCAAACATCACACAGGGGCCAAATTGGGCGTCCCGGAACATTCCGGCAACAAACTCACGCCTTCCTTCAACTTGCGGCTGAATCAGACAGGCTTCCCAATCCGCACCCGCCGCATCATGAATTTCACGAAACGCCCGGCGGATCTCATCTTCAGAGCGCAGATTCACCTTCACCAGCCCCCGTTCGGTCTTGTGGGCAAGCTTTGCGCCCAGAGCTTTGACGACTACGGGAAATCCCGATTTGCGGGCAACATCTGCGGCTTGTTCTTCCGTTGCGACGACAACGTCTTCGACAACGGGAATGCCGTAAATTTTCAATATATTCTTGGACTCAACTTCAGACAACGTCACACGGTTTTCTTTGCGGGCCCGACCCATCCATTCTTCAACAGCCATTATTTTTTGCATGTTTTCTTACACCCTTCCTTAGCGTCTGATTCAGGCATCAGTATTTTTTCGCAGCTTACCTATCAGATTTTCTAAGGAATTTCACATTAAAAACAACGTTCGTTGTACATCATCAGCCGGTCTCTGAGCCTGCTGCGGCCCGGCGTGGCACGCCACCCATCCTTTCACGCAGATGATTAGCACGGTCCACCTGAACAAGGGGTTGCAACCACCACTAAAGGGTGGCCAGACCCCTTGTTCAGAATGGACCTAAAGATTGCGCAATTCCTTTTTCAAAGTCTTGCCGACCAGATTCTTGGGCAGAGCCGGCATAAAAACAATTTCCTTCGGAATCAGGAAGTTGGTCAGCTTGGTCTTGCAGTACGCAAGCATTTCTTCGGCGGTGGCGTCCTGACCCGGTTTCAACGCCACAAACGCCTTGATGTTTTCACCATACACATCGTCTTTCATCGCGATGACGGACGCTTCGGCCACTTTGGGATGTGCATACAGCACTTCTTCTATGGTTCGGGGCGAAATGTTTTCGCCGCCCTTGATGATCAGATCCTTCTTGCGGTCGGTGATCCAGTAGTAACCGTCTTCATCCACGTGGCCGACATCGCCGGTGTGCAGCCAGCCGTCAATAATTACCTTGGCTGTTTCTTCGGGTTTGTTCCAGTAGCCTTTCATAATCGACGGACCCTTCAGCACAATTTCACCTGTCTGGTTGGGCTCCAGAAAAATCCCTTTGTCATCCATAATCCCCATCTGCATGCCTTTGAGCGGAAGGCCTATCGAGCCGACCTTGATCGGACGCCCGTCGCAGGGATTGCTGCTGCCACTGGCACCGCTCTCGGAAAGTCCCCAGCCTTCGATGATTTTCCCGCCGAAGCGCTCATGGAACTGATTCCATGTCGCCTGGGAAAGCGGCGCCGACCCGCACATCCAGTACTTCACCCGGCTTAAGTCATGCTTTTGGGGATTGGGATACATCAGCATGAAGACGTACATCGTCGGAACCAGCGCGACAAGGCTGGCGTTATATTTATCAATCGACGCAAAAACGGTTTCCATGTCAAAGGAACCGAGGATAACGCTTTTGGTTCTCTCATAGAATAATCCGCTGTTGGCCACCGCGATTCCGTAGGCATGACACAGGGGCAACACGGTAATGTTGGTCATGCCGTGCGGCATCAGGGTCGATTCATACGACATTTTGGAATTGTTATAGAGGGAATAATGCGTCAGCATCACGCCCTTGGACTGACCGGTGGTGCCTGCGGTATAGATCAGCGCCGCCAGTTCGTCGTCATCCGTTTCCACAATATCCTTCCTCTCCGGTGCATTATCGACCAGGGCATGGAATGAATGCAGCCCTTCGGGAACCTCGTCATTGACCAGAATCACTGTTTTCACCTGCGGGGACCGAGCCTGGCCCACCTGGATCTTTGGCAGAAAGTCTTTGGTGCTGATGACCACTTTGGCCCCGGAGTCTTCATAGATATTCGCGATTTCATCATCCTTCATTAAATAATTGATCGGAACAACAACGGCACCCAATCGCCAGATGGCGCCAAACGACTGGAGCACTTCTATACAGTTGGGCATCTGCACGATGACCCGGTCACCGCGCCGGACGCCCAAATCCTTCAGGACGGTGACCAGTTTGCGGGCTTCGCTTAAAAACTGATAATTGGTCAATTCCCTCGCGCCGCAGACCATGCTGATCTGTTCAGGTTCTTCAATCACCTTCAATTCGCGCAAATTTGCTATATTCATGTCGTCCTCCTGTGTCTAAATTTCTGCCGGCGCCCTGCCGCTTATTGTTTATAGTTTGCGCAACTCTTTTTTCAAAATCTTGCCCACAAGATTTTTGGGAAACGCATCGAGGAAAACCACTTCCGAAGGCGCCAGAAAACTCGACAGTTTTTCCTTGCAATAGCCGACCATCTCTTCGACTGTCGCCTTTTGCCCGGGAGTCAGCACGATAAACGCTTTGATATTTTCGCCGTACTTTTTATCGGGCACGCCGACCACCGCCGCTTCGGATACCTTGGGATGCGCGTAAAGGACTTCTTCGACCTTCCGGGGAGAAATATTTTCTCCACCCTTGATGATAATGTCTTTTTTGCGGTCCGTAATCCAGAAGTAGCCGTCTTCGTCAAAATGCCCCATGTCGCCCGTATGCAGCCAGCCGTCGCGAATGGCTTGGGCCGTTTCTTCCGGCTTGTTCCAGTAGCCCTTCATGAGCTGGGGGCCGCGAATCACGATTTCGCCTGACTCATTGGCTTTGAGGAACTCCCCTTTATCGTCCATGATGCGCATGTCGGTGCCGTTCATCGGCTTCCCGATAGAGCCGACTTTCTTCACGCCGTAAATGGGATTGGCGGAATTGTTTGCTGCGGCTTCCGTCAATCCCCAACCTTCGGAAATCTCACCGCCGAAAACTTCCTTGAACTGGGTCCAGGTTTCCACAGAAAGGGGCGCGGAACCCGACATCCAGAATTTCATGGAACTCAAATCATGCTTTTTGGGATTGGGATACAACAGCATGTAAACATACATGGTCGGGACCCCGCCCATCAGGTTGACCTTGTATTTTTCAATCGATTCGTAAATGACATCCAGGTTGAAGGCGTCGAGCAAAACGGTTCGGGCGCCTTTGCGGAACAACCCGCTGTTCATGAGCGAAATGCCATAAGAATGGCAGAGAGGCAGCGCACTGATATGGGCCGTGTCGTCCGGCACCACCACGGTTTCCGCCATCATCCTGGCGTTATAGTAAAGCGCGTAATGCGACAGCATCACGCCCTTGGATTTTCCTGTTGTGCCGGCCGTATAGACAATCGCCGCAATGTCGTCATTGTCCATGTCAACGATCTCAGACTCTTCCGGATTTTGCTCCACAAGCTTAGGGTAGGAAAGACAATCCGCCGGAATGTCCTCTTCCAGTAAAATGATTGTTTTAACCGCGGGGGCATTGGCCTGACCGGCGCGTATTTTGGGAAGATATTCCTTGCTGCTGAAAACAATTTTCGCACCCGAGTCCTGATAGATATAAGAAACTTCTTCTTCGCCCATCATGTAATTGATGGGAATGATGATCGCGCCCAGACGCCAGACCGTCATAAAGGCTTGAAGGACTTCGGGGCAATTGGGCATTTGAACAATAATCCGGTCGCCCTTTTGGACGCCGAGCTTTTTTAAAGCCGTGACCAGCTTTCGGGAGGCCTGCATCATTTCAAAGTTGGTATATCCTTTTCCCTTGAAATAAAGACTCTCCAGATCGCCTTCTTTCATCACAACTTCTTCACGCAGTTTAGCCAGATTCATTTTGTCTCCAGAAGAGAAGATGCACGGAAGCGGCAGGTCTTTTAGACCCGCCGCTTCCAGCCGTAAAGCATGTATTTCTTGAAGCCGTTGGGATTGAAAACGGCCGGATCAATTTATTTTTCTTTCTCCAGCCAGAAGAAAAAGTCTAAAGGCATGCCTTTGATATCCCCCAGACCGATAACGATGTTTTCCGTTACTTTGCGGAAGTAGTCCATCATCGGCTGCTTGTCATAAATCAGGCAAGCCTGGACCTTGTCGCCGAATTTTACTTCGCGCAGTTGGGCCGGTCCCCACTTCTCCCACGCATAGACCGAGCCGTCTTCATTCTGGCACAGCATGGGTTCGACGTGCGACGCCGATACAAATCTCTTTCCATACCAGCGGATCGGATTGGGCCTTGTCGAATCAAATGTGCCGCCGTGCCATTGTCCGATCATAAAATCGGCGGGGGCGGGTTCGAGTTGCTCAAACAAGGACATTAGTTTTGCCGGGGCGCAGTCTTGTTTGTTTTTGATCATTTCCAGTAATTCCTGTTGTGCACTCATGTTGTCATTCTCCTTTATTGTTTAATTTATAATAATTTAATTTTCGGGAACCTTGTGCCATTTCTGAACAATACCTTTCGTAACCATCCGGGAACGCTTGGACTGTTCCTGAAATTCTTTTTCGGATTTTACCCACCAGGCATACTGGTAGATGATATCAAGCTTGCCGTCATTTACGGGCTGAATGGACGTGAATGTCTGCCAGCGGCCGTTTTCGCTCACACCCAGGATTTCCATCGGGAACCCTTTGGGATAGTCGCCCAGCATCATCGGAAACGCCTTCGGATAGGCGGCGCGTATTTTATAGACGTCATCCACGGATTGCGCGACTTCAATGGCGCGAACCAGTGAGTTCATCAGACAATAATTGACGGAAGCCTCCCAGGTCGCAACCCGCTTATAGATACCCTGATATTTCAGGGCAAAGCGTTTGGCCGCCCCTTCGGGCATGGTTTTCATGCCGGCGACCGCGATGGCGGTGCCGATTTGTTCCCTGCCTTTGAGCGTTTCCGCGATGACGTCAAGTTTGGCCTGATCGATAAACACAAAGCCGCCTTTGAAACCCATGCCGCGCGCCTGTTCAACCACCAAAGCGGTGGCGCCCGACGGCCCGCCGATCAACATGAAATCGGGTTTGGTGGCCAGCGCCGCAGTGAGCGGGGCGGAAAAATCCGTCTCCGTATAGTAGTTGGCCGGTTTTTCAATCGTAACCGTTCCGCCCTTTTTCTCCCAGGACGCCTTGAACGCCCGCCGCCATTCATCGCCGTAAGGCCCCAGTGTCGGAACAAACGCGCAGGTCTTATACCCTTTGGATTTGGCCCAATCCGTGTACAGATCGACGTTGATGGTGAACGGAACGTTGGGGCTGATCACAAGCTTATTGCCGACCTCGGTGACCGACGGCGTACTCGTAAACGCTAACATTAAAAATTCCTGGCCCTTCTCCTCATTGATTTTCATCAGGGGCGCCGTCGTGGTGTAAACGCCGTTGACAATGGCAATGGCGCCTGCCGCCTTGAAGCGCTTTGCATTGTTAAGCGCCTGTGTCGGATCGGCCTTGTCGTCGAGCCGTTCGAGGCGGATTTTATATATCTTTCCTTTCACCTTGACGCCGCCTGCGGCATTGATTTCCTTGGTCGCCATGTCCAATCCATTATAAAGCTCCAGGCCGTAGTCGGCAGCGACACCGGAGAGCGGGCCGGAAAAGCCTACAACGATGTCATCGGCGAAGCCTGCCCTGGCTGAAAACAGCAACATCGCAAACAGCCCACCCATAAGAATACGTTTCATCTTACTCATGTTATTTCTCCCCCTTATTTAATTGGCCAGGTCATTGATGACCGCCCGGCCGGTAAATTTACCCTGATGCAGTTCTTCGAGCACCTCGTTTAGTTCGGAGAGTTTCAGATAGCGGCTGACATGCGTTTTCACTTTGCCGTCCGCAGCCAGCGCCACGAGCGACCGCATGTCATCGACCGTTCCCACAGCCGACGGCATCATCAGCGGCGAGCGCATCAAGAACTCAAGCGGTGTAATCGAAATGCCGCCTTCACTCAAGGCTGGCATACCGACGCCGATATACAGGCCGCCGCGTCGAATCAACTTCATTCCCAGTTGGAAACCGGCGATCCGGGAAGAGAAAATGAGACTGGCATAAACGCCTTTGAGCTTTTCCAGCGAGAATTTTTCCGCGTCGGCTATATCCACCGCCCAATCCGCTCCTACTGCCTTGATAAACTCAACTTTATCCTGACCCACATCGACACCCAGCACTTTATAACCGAACGCCTTGGCAATCTGAACGGCATAATGCCCCAGTCCGCCCGCGGCGCCGACAACAGCAATGGGCTTGCCCGGCACAACACCGAACTCGAAAACTTTCTTCACTGCGCCATAGGCGGTCAATCCGCCGCACGCCAGTGACACTTCGCTGTCCGGGACTTCCGGAGGCAACTTCACCAGCCCTTTGGCCCAAAGCGAAATATATTCGGCATAGATGCCGTTGATGCCCTTGGCCCTGGCGCATAACATCGGACGGCCGCTCAAACAGTATTCGCACGCGCCGCACCAGTAGCCGCCGCCCGTGCCGCCCAGACCCAGGATCACCCGGTCGCCGACCTTTACTAATCTTTCGGCGCCGGGGCCGACTTCTTCGACCACACCGATGCCTTCGTGACCCATGGGAATCGGCATCGGAAACTTATGGCTCGACCAGTCCCCCCGAACAAAATGAATATCTGAATGGCAAACACCGGCGCTTGTGATCCGAATCAGCGCTTGCTCTTTTTTGAGCTCTGGTTTCGGAACATCCATGATAACCAGTTTGCCTTCTGTAAATATAGCCGCCTGCATATGAATAACCTCCTTCAGTTGTTTGATCCGACAAGTTAACAAGATGCATGCCAGATCCAGGAGAAAAAATAGTTTATAAAATATTGTATTTATTAAGCATTATTAAAATAAATTTTAAAACATCTCCCAAGACAAGTGCCACGACACATCTATGTGTCGGCTCGCGAGCGTGCCATGACACACTGAATTATGTTTCACATCGAATCTGGTAACTTTCAATCTTCCGGTAAATGGTCCGGCGGCCGATACCCAGCAAGCGGGCGGCTTTTGCTTTATTCCAGCCGCTTTTGACGAGCGCGTTTAAAATATCATCGGGCCCTGTGGGTTTTTTGGTTTCATTGCCCGATCCGACGCGCCCTCCGGTTCCTTCGTAATTGCGGATATCCGCCGGCAGATGCTTGAGGGTGATGGTGCCGCCGTGACACAGCACAAAGGCATGCTCCATCACATGCTCCAGTTCCCGGACATTGCCCTGCCAGGCGTAATCCATAAACCGGCTTAAGACTTCAGAGGAAATACCTTCGATGTTCTTGTTAAACCGCTCATTGAAGTTCTGGCGGAAGTGATCCACTAAAAGTGGCAGGTCTTCGAGTCTTTCTCTTAAAGGCGGCAGGGCAACTTCCACCACCTTTAACCGATAGTACAGGTCCTGGCGGAATTCGCCTCTTTTGACTTTTTCTTTCAGGTCTTTATTCGTGCAGGCGATGACTCTGACATCAACCTTCTGAGGCGTGGATTCACCGACTCTTTCAAATTCCTTCTCCTGAAGAACTCTGAGGAGTTTGAGTTGAATCATGGGGGAGATGTCCCCGATTTCATCGAGCAGAATGGTTCCGCCGTTGGCGGCGGCAAATCTTCCCTGTTTGTCCTTGAAGGCGCCGGTAAAGGCTCCTTTCACATGGCCGAAGAGTTCACTCTCTAAAAGGCTTTCGGCTAATGCGGAACAGTTGACGGTGGTAAAGGGCTTGAAGGCTCTATTCCCGCTGTAATGCAGAGCTCTGGCTACCAGCTCTTTTCCTGTCCCGCTTTCTCCGGTGACTAAAACGGTTGTATCGAGGTTGGCCAGGTCTTCCAGCAGGCTATAGATGTTCTGCATGGTCTTGTTGCGGCCGATTAAATTCTGGAACTGGTTTCTTTCCCGCAGTTCTCTTTCGACATCTCTCAATAAGGTCACATCCCGGATGACCATCACGGCCCCCAGGAAGTTCCCCTGCGGATCAATCAAAGGGGAGCTCGACGCGCTCACGACCTGTTGCGGTCGCTGCTGATGGTCGCACTCGATGCGGTATTCCCGGACGGCTGTCTTTTTCTCTAACGTTTGTTTTAAAACTTCCCGGCAGGCCTGTCCGCAATGCGAACGGCATTCGGAAAATTCCTTCCCGCCGATTTCTTTCACGCTGATGCCGCAGATGCTCTCGGTTGACTTATTGGCGTCGATCACCCGAAAGTCTGCATCCACGGTGATGATCGCGTCTTTCACGCTTCCGAAGATCGCCTCCAGCCTTGAGCGCTGCTCGGCCAGCTTCTTTTCAGCTTGCTTGCGGTCGGTGATGTCACGGGTGACGTTTCGAAATCCTGTAATTTTGCCTTCGGCGTCGCGCGTCAGCGAAACGGAGGTTTCAATCGTTCTCTTCCCGCCTTCGACACTCGCTACGTCAATAATAATGTTTTTCACGGGAACGCCGGAACGGAAAACCTGGCGGTAGATGCCGGTGATTTTTTCTTTTGTGTCGGGATCCATGTAAACACGCGACGGAAGACCGATCAGGCGCTCACGCGGCAATCTCCACATGCGGCAACCGGCGTCGTTGACAAAGGTCATATTTCCTTCAAGATCCAGCTCCCCCAAATGAATGTCAACGTCATCCAGAATGGTTTCATAACGTTCCAGCGACTCCTGCAAGGACCCAAGCAACATGCCGAAGGGTGATGCATCCAGCAAAAATCCGGCATTGGCCGGTTTGCCGCGATGGAGGATGGCGCCGCCTCTCATGTGCACCCAGACAATTTTTTTGGATTTATCCAGCAGGCGGAAGATAGGCGGAGAAATGGTTATCTCGTGATCAGCGCGGGCAATTTCCAGCGTGACCAGTTTATGATCTTCCGGATGCACAATCTCCCAGAAGGATTTTCCGACGAGCGCGTCCGGACTTTCATACCCCAGAGCGCCTGCAAACCGAACGTCTGCGTAGCTAAACAGACCCGCTGAAATAATATACAGGCCGGCGTTTTTTTTCTCACTCACCAGGCGCTCGCCGGTATCAAGGACTGCGTTGTCACGGCCTTCCATGTTCCCGCCGGAACCGCCCGGATTATTGGATAAAGCATTCATATCAGACACTCATGGGGTGTGAAACGGCATGACCGAAGCCTGAGCCCCGGCATGCCGGTTATCATCCGCGTTAAAAGTCGATGGTCTTTCCTTCGTACGCATACTGCAACAGCTTCGCCATTTCACCGTCCACGGGCTGACGGGGCGTCGTTCTCATGCATGTGTCCGCAGAAGCAAACTTGACTATTTTCTCAAAATTCTTTTCCCAATCCGCCTGGGATATTCCCATTCCTTTGATGGTGATCGGAACATTGAGCCGGGTCAGGAATTCCCTGATCAGGGAAGCCAGTTTGGCCGCGGGATCCGCCTCACCTGTGATATTGAAGCTGCTTTCCAGAATTTCCGAATAGATGGCCTTGCGCTGGGCCCGATTGTATTCAATGTTGTAGGGCAGCATGACACCCACGGTGATGCCGTGGGGGAAGGGGAAGACCGCGCCGACCGCATGACCGCACGCGTGGCCGATCGCCAGGCTGACATTGCCCATCGCCATACCGACCATCGAGGCCGCGTAATGAACTTTTTCACGCACGGCAATATCATTTGCGCCGTCGCCTGCCGCGAGCGACAAATACTTGATGAGGGTCTTAATCGCGGAAAGATTGAGCGACAGAAGAAAATCATTGATGAAGATGCTCGATGAACTTTCAATGGCCTGCGCCAGCGCGTCCACACCGGATGCAATGGTCAGCCCCTTGGGCATGGAAAGCGTCAGCTCCGGATCAACAATGATTGCGGCGGGAATCAGATCCGCGGAGATGATATCGATCTTCATCCCGGTGGCCTCCAGCGTAAACACGCAACCCGCGCTGGATTCGGAGCCGGTGCCCGAGGTGGTGGGAATTAAAACCAGCTTTGACTTGGACGCCAGAAAGTAATCCACATAGTACTGCACTTCGGTCAATTTCATCGTCGGCTGGCCGTAGAGGAAATATGCGCCTTTGGCCGTATCAAGCGCCGAACCGCCGCCAATGCCCAGGATCAAATCCGGCTTGAAGCTTTTCGCCAGATCGCCCGCCTTATTCATAATGCTCAGCCTGGGATTGGGTTCAACTTCGTCAAAGAAGACCACTTCCTTGCCTGCCAGATATTCGACAAGTTTGTCTCCGAATATATTTCGGGCCACTCGATCGGTGACGATCAGAACTTTCTTCTCTTTGAAATTCTTTAAGTGCTCCAGTGCACCTCTGCCGTGTAAAACAAATGGTGTCTTAATCGGTAATGTTATTTGCATCGCTTCTCTCCTTTGAATATGAATATTTCCATCGGCTGTTTATCGCTGCCTGCCTCAACGGTGCAATGAAGTGCCTGACTCATTTGACGAGTCGCTATCATGCCGGCATTTTCAAGATCGGCTTGATCGTCCGCCCTTCTTCCGAATCGTCCACCGCCTGGTTGATTTGATCTAAGTCATAGTACGTTATGAGCTTCTCCAGCGGGAAACGTCCCTGCATGATCAAATCGACAAGCTGCGGAATGAAAATGTCCGGGATGCTGTCGCCTTCCAGAATGCCGCGAACGGTTCGACCGAACATGATGGAATTCATGTCAAAGGTCACTTCCGTTCCCATCGGCGTGCCGCCCATCAAACCGCAGATGCCCGGCCGGCGCGTGGATTCCAGCGCCTGTCTAAACACTTTGGGATGGCCTGCACACTCCAGCGAATAATGAACGCCTTCACCGGTGATTTTCCGGATCTCGGCCACCACGTTGACTTCGGAGGCCTGTAACACATGGGTCGCGCCCAGTTCGCACGCCAGCTCCAGTCGATTGGGTTTGACGTCCACGCCGATGATTTTGGAACAACCGGCAACTTTGGCCGCCATCACAGCGGAGAGCCCCACCGATCCCAGACCGAAAACCGCAATGGTCGACCCGACCTTGACGTGAAGGCTGTTGATGACCGCGCCCGCGCCGGTTTGAATCCCGCAGCCCAGCGGTCCCAGCATCGCAAGCGGAGCATCGGAGCGCACTTTGACCACATTGTTTTCGTAGGTGAGCGCATACGTGGCAAGCGACGACTGACCGAAAAAATTACCGTGAATTTTTTCGCCGTTTTTAGACAGCGTCGTCGATCCGTCGGCGCGAACGCCGCCGAAGGTTCCCATAACCGATTGCGAGCAGTAGGCCGGGAGCCCCTGCCGGCAATTAGAACAGCCGCCGCAATAAACAAAACTCAAAACGACGGCGTCACCAGGTTTAACCTTGGTGATCCGCCCGCCCACTTTTTCCACAATTCCCGCGCCTTCGTGTCCAAGAACAATCGGCAACGCAAGCGGGTTATTGCGCAGCGTCACATCCGTGTGACAGATCCCGGAGCCTGCAATCCGCACGAGGATTTCATCCTCACGCGGATCATCGAGATCCAATTCCTCGATGATAAACGGTTTGGCTTTTTCACGAATCACGGCTGCCTTGATCTTCAATTTCAGTCTCCTTCTTTGAACCTAGGGGGTCGTAAAAATCTGATGCGGCTGGAAGATGCCGTCGTTCTATTTTCGTTATTTCGTCTGCAGCCACTTGCGCGGAATGCTGCGGTCGATCTGCGATGTTTTTTCGACGGCGTCATATTCCTTCTGGGTTTTGGGCCACCAGAAATACAACACCGGCTTGTCCTTGACGCCGTTGGTAATCGTCTGGGTTGCCGTCACCACCTGAAGCCGTCCATTATCCTGCATGCCGTAAACTTCCATGGGGTATTCCGTGGCATACATCGGAAAGGCTTTGGGGAACGCTTCGCGGATTTTATAAACATCCGTTGCGGTGCCGGCGGCTGAAATGGCGCGGGCCAGCGCGTGAACCAGCGTAAAGTTAAACGTGCTCTCAGCCGTCGCCGCTCTTTTATAAGCCGTCCGATAACGCTGTGAGACCGTCTGGGTTTTACGAGCCGGAATACCGGCGCCCGCCGATCCGATCAGATTACCCATGGTTTTGGTCCCCTTCATCACGGTCTCGATATAATCCAGTTTCGCCTGATCGATCATGATGAACCCGCCTTTAAAGCCCATCAGACGGCACTGTTCGATCATCAGCGCCGTAGTGGCTGACGGCCCGCCGATCAGCAGGACATCCGGCTTGGTGGCCAGAGCCGCGGTAATGGGTGCGGAAAAATCCGTCTCTGTATAATAGTTGGCCGGCTTGTCCGAGGTGATGGCGCCGCCGTATTTCGTCCAGACTTCACGGAACACGTTACGCCATTCTTCGCCATAAGGACCGATCGTGGCCAGCATTGCGCATTTCTTCCAGTTTTTCTCTGTCGCCCATTGAGCGGCGATTTCAACCATTGAAATGAACGAGCCCGGCGTCGCAATCAACAGCTTGTTGCCCGCGTCCGTTATCCTGGGCGTGCTGGTAAAGGCCATCACCAGAAACTCGTTTCCCTTGTCCTGATTGATATTCATCATGGCCGCCGATGTGTTATAGACGGGATTGAAAACCGCAATCGCGCCGTCCGCCCGGAGGCGCTTGGCGTTGTTGACGGCCTGCGTGGGGTTGGCCATATCGTCGAGCCGTTCGAGTTTGAATTTGTGTTTTTTGCCGGCCACCGTCACACCGCCTGCGGCATTGATTTCACTTACGGCTAGTTCGATACCGTTGAAAACATCCTGTCCGTATTCAGCGGCAAGGCCACTGAGCGGTCCGGAATAACCGATCACAATATCCTGAGCAAAGACCGGTCCGCCAACACAAACCATGGCTAGAATCCATGTGGCATACATCATTTTTTTAATTTTACTCATATTTCGTCCTCCTTCTAAATAACGGTTGCAACATCCATCATCACCACCGCTAGAATCTGAATCCTGTTCTAGGGGGTGACAAAAAACTGGTGCGGCTGGAAGATGCAAATATTGGCTTCCCCGCTGATGTTGCCGTCGGTGATTTCCACAAAATATCCGTAGCTGGTTTTCGGTTTGAGCTCTTTTCCAATCACAACCTCTCCACGGTTCAGGCCGGAACTTTCCCCTTTACCCATAAGCCGCTGCAGATAGATATTGTCAAACCAAGTCAAATTATTGCCGTCGAATTCCATGGGTGTGGACGCCTGACAAAGGCGGTAAACATAAAATGCGTCGAGATTGGCGACATCCTTGAGCGTTTCCCATTTGCACGCAACGCCCTTGAGCGCGGAGCCTGCGGCCGGCGGCTTCGTCTTAGACGGCGAAAAAGAGTTGAAAATGCGGTCGTGATTTTTCAGATAGGCATTGACGGCCGCGTCAGACGGCGCGTTTTTCTGGATGCGCGATTTTCTGTCCACCTGCCCGTCTTTTGTCTTCACCTCAATGGTATATTCCCCTTCCTTCATGAAGCCGGTAGGCAGGTTGACCATGTACCAGTAGTTGGTGATTTGCTGATCATAGAACCAGCCGTTTTTCCCGATATTCTCGTACTTTTCGTTTTTGAATTTCACCTCATAGCCGCCGGGGCCGTTAGCGGTGATACTCTCGATGATGTCCGGCGTCGCAACGCCGGGCGTCGGCAGCAGGGCAACCAGAAACTTGTGCGTCTCCTTGGGCATGACGGAATTTTCAAAATCCCAATACACATTGCACGCCATAATATCAAAAATCTTAACTTCGTTATTTCCCATGTTCATTCTCCTTTTCTTTTCTATGATTAATGTTTTTTCGTTTACGAAATCCTATGGTTTTGCAGGCAGACCTCCCCGATCAGCGCAGTCAGCATTTGCTCGTCGGCCAGCCCCAGAGAACGATTTTTTTCCCTGCCCTGCTCCAGGATCAAAAAGGTGGGCGTCCCGAGAACATTGTATCGTTTTTTAAACGGACCGATAAACGATTCATCGACCAGACCAACCTTGAGACGACCATCATATTTTGCCGCCGTTTCCATGACGATATTCACCTGCTGTGCAAATTGATCATCGCGCGGCATACAAAGCAAAAGCAGCGGCTTTTCTTCACCGACGACTGCCGTCTCGAAATTATGTTCACCAATGAAATGAATTCCGGAATTTTTATCCAAGGATATCCCCTCCGCAAAAAGCCGACACAACAGAAATGATCGGACGAAACAATCACCGCCTCTGTCGATTTGGTTTAGTCAGAACTACAAGATACATGCCGGAATCTCACCGACCAAAAAAAACATAAATCATTGAAATTAATATTGATTAGCAATTAACTTTGCATGGGATCCCTAACGCATGTGTGCCACGGCACACTATTGCACGGCACAGTTGTATGCCTTGCTACAGTTGTTTCCTGATGACGTCGCCCGCCATCAGGATTGCTTACGGTAACTTTGTGCCAAGGCGGACGTTGATCCCCGATGCGGCATCCGTCAGCTTGCCGGGAATCAGTTGAAGAAAGCCGCCAGTGCAGGTGGATTGCTGATGGCTTGGCTCTTTGAATCTGCGCCGCCAAGCATAAAAAAGAGATGGTTTAATCCCCGCAGCACGACAATGCGCAGCAATGCTCACGCCGCTTGTCGCCTGGTTCTCAATAATGCTGCTCCAATGGCATGCTCCATGACATGCGCCAGCTCACGAACGTTCTCCGCCCAGGCATACCTTGATAGATTCTCTCATCCTCTCAAATTGTTTCTACTGCAATACCCTCAGCACCTTGAGATGGAATCTGCTTGTTTGCTAATACTTGTTATTGCAGAGGAATGATTAAGGGTCCTGGAGGCAGGAGCGTAAAGATGGGTAGTTATAGGATGTCCCCTAGTGCTCCCCTTTTCAAAACAACCAAAGATGTTCGACTGTTATCGGACAGGCTTTACCTCGGCCTTCGAGCCAGTCGAATTCTCTTTTGTGATTTGAAAGATAGATCGCATAGTTGTCATTTTCAGAGTGGTTAATTGTCTTGAATCTGGCGCTCTTTTTGTCGTCATCAAGAACAGATGCGAGATTGATAAATGAGTAACTGCCCTTTATGTAGCCGACCATCAAAGCGTCCTGCATGGCCCATGCATAGTCACCGTTGACGAATCGTATCAATCCCTTTTCGCAATAGTAGGATGAAATTGAATGCTTAATGTCAACAGGTTTGCATTCCACAAAGAGTCCATCCTGTTCACTTAGAATCGGATAATGATCACGTTTTAAATCAAAGAAGATATCCGGCATCTTATCAGGATGTTGCTTGTCGAAGTTTGTAATCTTCTGTTCACGCGTCACCTTGCCAAAACGTGCGCAATCAAACCCATCAACTTCACCATTTTTTCGTAAGCGGCTTTCAATGATACTCACCAGCACTTCGGTAACTGTATCTTCATTTGCAGACTTTAATACAAAATTATCAGGCGGATATTCTTCGAGTAACTGCCAGGCACGTTTGATTACCTTGCAAAGAAGTAAAATGGTACGCTGGGGGATTTGTGGGTGAGGCAATGTGAACTCTATGCCTTGGGTAAAGAATCCTATGGCCATCAGCTTTTTCCTATGGGGAATACATTAAGATGATGGCGCAAAATCTCGAGGGCGCACAGCCGTGCTCGGCTTAATGTCCAATAGCGATATTGGCCGATAACGCCAATAAGCAAACGACTCTTTCCGTGAACAATGACTCGGCTGCATCCTGTCTTGTTGGCCTCTTTGGTGATTTGAGAAATTAATTTTTTCTGCTCATCTTGTGTCGGATTTATGGAAGTAGAGGGCGAAGAAACTGTAAAAAAATACCAGGGTGCGTCAAGATTCCGATCAATAATCTCAATCTCGTCAACGGAAATTGTTTCTTCTGTTAAAGTGAAAGACGGGGCGAGCAATCTTTGAAGCTCAGCATAGAATAAATTGCGATCATTTTTTGCCGGTGTACTACTGGCGCGATCACGTGCCTCTTTATAGGGCGGGGCTATTTCAAGCGTATCCTTTACAACTTGACGATCATATTCATCCAGGCCGTAGAGATTAAAAATGAAGTTGTTGATTGCCTTCCAAGGCTTAGTGGATGAGGTCTCAAGTTCAGATGATAGATCCATTGCCTGTTTGCGTTGACTTGATGACAACAGATCTATTTGTGGAAACGGGAAATTTTCAAGATTTTCCTTTAGAAAGGTTCTTCGTTCGGCTCCCATCCTAGAGCTCGTCATTAATACATGGTATCTAAATAGTTCCGAATGCGTAATAAGATGAAGAAGCGAAATGGATGAAGCATCAGGGCGTCCATGTGCAGAAAACCCATAATATGACTGGTTGAAGACGGTGGCCTCATGAAGCAGATATGACTTAGGCGAAGTAAATGACGCTCCTGGAGATTGCGGTATAATAAGCAATGGTGGCGTATATAATTCAATACATCTAGGCCTATGAGCTGTCTCATGCTTGAAGGCTTTAAGAGATGGCACATCAACTGAAAATGCATCATTCATAGGGACAACGAAATCAGGCAATTCACACATGAAAATTGCATTATCTTGCTTTAATTCCGGGGACAGATTATACCCCAGCCCTGAGCACAATCCATGGCTTTCCCAATAAGTCTTGACCGTAGGCCATCTCAGTTCATTTAGCTTACGAACCACTTCCACGTCAAGTGAAGTCCCCACAGCCAACGTTTTCAGAAGCCAAGTGTCTTCTATGATCGCTGATGCAGCTATTGGCTGGGCGGACTGATAATCAATTCGAATACGCCCTTTGTCATTCAGGTGTTTTTCAAAATGTGGCGTAACAAAGTGAAAATGATGATTGGCGGCAGGCACTCGATTACGCGCGAAGAAGAGCATGAAAGGCTGATTCATACCTGGCCAAACCTCGCTGTCCGACAGGTTTGAGCCATTCAATATTCCTGTAATTTCGAAACCACTCAATATCGCATTAAAGGCGCGTATACCTGCAGGGGTTTGCTTGAGGAATATACGTCCGGGTAATGCCATGGCGATGATGCCGCCCGGTTTTGCCCATTGAGTCGATCTCCACAAAAACGGCAGGTCCGGGTTGTTGTCAGGATTGTGATATTTTTTCGCAATATCCGAAAGTCCGCGGTCTGTCATTATCTGACGTGTCAATTTGGTGAATTCGGCGTTAATAGCCGCGTTTTCTTTCTTAGCTTCTGCATTATCCTTATCGCCCCGCAAACGGCTCCAGGGTGGATTTCCGATGACCATATCAAAACGGCCATTGAATTCTTTCGAAAGATCCGGACGCAAACTGCCTAACACAAAACCTTGGGCCTGCTGCTCTTCAGGTCGTCTGTGATTATAAAGTACTCTGTCCTGAAGCGGCGCGGGGAATTTCAGGCTTTTGGGTGGCCGGGTTGTTCCATTTAATTCAATTGCGGTAATGTATAGTGATAACGCTGCCAACCGCAGAGCAGACACACTCACATCGAAACCACAGAGTTGATCGTAGAGGATGGACTGAATTACAGAAGTGTTCGGTCGTGTCCCGTCATGTTCCCAGCGGGCGGCAACGAGCTTTCTGAAGGCTAGTATAAGAAAAATCCCCGCGCCGCAACTTGGATCAAGAATCTGGGCATCTTTCTTGTTCGTGATGCCTTCAAAGGCATCGTCCACGAGATAGCGCGCTATGTTTTTGGGCGTGTAATATGCACTTATCTGTTTCTGTTGTGAGTCCCAAATTCTGCTGAAGTTTTCATACACCTGGCTTAGCACGCCAATCGGTATATGCGCAAAGTCGAGATCACCCCAATTGATCTCAACTTGAAACGCCTCATTGCCCGCATGTTGCCATCCTTCTAGAATGGCTTGCAGATGGGTAAATATTTTACCATTCGTCTGTCTATTTGCATGCCTGAATACTTCGGTATAACTGCCGGACAGTGGCAGCAAGTCGCCATTGAACGTTTCATCAAGCCAGTGGCATGTTGCTACGGAATTAGGAACATTGCGGAAACAGTCACTCCGCGAATTCGCTTGGGGACATATAGATTTAAGATCACTCAGCTGTAAAATCTTGCGGTCCCAGAGGAAACGAAAGAACAACGCGCGACCGAGAAATGAAAGGACATCCAACGGTCTGATGTCTGCTTTAATAAGATATTCTGATGAGCGGCTCATTAAGTTAAAGATTGTCGTGAACACATAATCCGAATCTTTAGGTTGACCATCGATTGTGAAAACGCCATTTGCGACACTCTGAAAAAAAAGCGGCGCTTCGGGAGATGCCTGTTTGATTGTCTCTTTGTATCCCTTGGCCAAAACGGAACGATCTAAATTGATCGGATATACATTCAATTCGCCGGGACTTACGATTCCGAGATAGGCGTTCTCGCCTCTGTTAGCCAGAAGGCACTGTAGATTGAAGATTTTGTTATTATCAAGATTTCTAAACTGATTTTCCGATACAATGTAAAGCAAAGGTCTTGCCTGGAATTCGGCGACGGCATCAACCTTCAGGCCTCCATTTTTAGGAGTCTTCAACAGATCAAGGTAGTCTAAATGCCTGGGTGTCGGCTCGCCGTCGAGTTGCACAACATCGTAACATCCAAAGGCTTTGATAGTATTCACAACATTCATGAGCCACACCGATTATTCAAAGTTCTGACAATTCCCCGGTAGAGTCCAAGGATATAGACATTGTCAGTCTTGCCCTTATCATACTTAATGTCCTTAAAAGCATGATTTTCCGACTTAAGCACAATGGACTTAGATGATCGATAAACCCTTTTCAATGTTGCTTCTTGCTCAACGAGAACAGCCGCTATTTCACCGTTATCGACACAATCACAGCGCTGGATAATAGCAATGTCACCGTTTCTGATACCTGCACCTGTCATACTGTCCCCGCGCACATGGAGCGCAAAAAGCTGACCACCGCCAAATAGAGCAGGCGGCAGGGGTAAATGTTCTTCAAAATTTTGTTCAGCCCATATGGGGACGCCTGCCGCTATGCTTCCAAGTAAAGGTATAGAGTTTTCGTGTTGCCGAGTAAGCGGTGAAGGTGATGACGCAAGATGTATTCCACGCGCCTTCCCGCTGTTTAGTTGGATATAGCCCTTTTTTTCGATCAGCACAAGATGACTTCGCACAGCATTAAGACTGCCATACCGGAAATGATCACATATTTCCGCCTGTGTTGGCGGGTAGCCATTTTTTGCCTGACATGAACTTATAAAATCAATAATCTTGGATTGCTTGTCTGTCAGGCTCTTCATGATAGCTTTTGCCATATTTATAAATACTGTTATTAATAACACTGTTATTATGAATAGCATTTAAGACAAAGCATAAATTTTGTCAATTCGTTTTATTTTCCTTTGATGCACATCAGATCCATGTTGCCGAAGGAGAATACTTAGGGCCAGGTCTTGAAAATATAAGGTCTTCATCCCTTGTTTGATTTTTATTGCTCGCCCACTTTATGCAAAAAATGAAGCAACTATAGATCGGGGATCGGCGGGTATCCTTCCGGGATTTTATTCATCACGGAGTTGATAGTCTTCGATTTTGCGGTAGATCGTGCGACGGCCGATGCCCAAAAGGCGCGCCGCCTTGGATTTATTCCAGCCGGTTTTGCTTAAGGCGTTGCGGATCTCTGCTACTTCTTCTTCCGTTGACTTGACTCTGGCTTTCGGGCGCAGGCTCTCCTCAACCGGTTCATAGCTCCGGATATCCGCGGGCAGATGTTTGAGGGTGATGGTGCCGCCGTGGCACAGGACAAAGGCATGCTCCATCACATGCTCCAGTTCCCGGACATTGCCCTGCCAGGAGTAATCCATAAACCGGCTTAAGACTTCACTGGAGATGCCTTCGATGTTCTTGTTAAATCGCTCATTGAAGTTCTGGCGGAAGTGATCCACTAAAAGAGGCAGGTCTTCGAGCCTGTCCCTTAAGGGCGGCAGGGTAACTTCCACCACTTTTAATCGATAGTACAGGTCCTGGCGGAATTCGCCTTTTTTGACCTTCTCTTTCAGGTCTTTATTCGTGCAGGCGATGACTCTGACATCAACCTTCTGAGGCGTGGATTCCCCGACTCTTTCAAATTCCTTCTCCTGTAAAACTCTTAAGAGTTTCAGCTGGATCATCGGAGAGATATCGCCGATTTCATCGAGCAGGATGGTCCCGCCGTTGGCGGCTGCGAATCTGCCCTGTTTGTCCTTGAAAGCGCCGGTAAAGGCTCCTTTCACATGGCCGAAGAGTTCGCTCTCTAAAAGGCTTTCCGCTAATGCGGAACAGTTGACGGTGGTAAAGGGCTTGAAAGCTCTGTTCCCGCTGTAATGCAGAGCTCTGGCTACCAGCTCTTTTCCTGTCCCGCTTTCTCCGGTGACTAAAACGGTTGTATCGAGGTTGGCCAGGTCTTCCAGCAGGCTATAGATGTTCTGCATGGTCTTGTTGCGGCCGATTAAATTCTGGAACTGGTTTCTTTCCCGCAGTTCTCTTTCGACATCTCTCAATAAGGTCACATCCCGGATGACCATCACGGCCCCCAGGAAGTTCCCCTGCGGATCAATCAAAGGGGAGCTCGACGCGCTCACGACCTGTTGCGGTCGCTGCTGATGGTCGCACTCGATGCGGTATTCCCGGACGGCTGTCTTTTTCTCTAACGTTTGTTTTAAAACTTCCCGGCAGGCCTGTCCGCAATGCGAACGGCATTCGGAAAATTCCTTCCCGCCGATTTCTTTCACGCTGATGCCGCAGATGCTTTCGGTGGACTTGTTGGCGTCAATCACCCGAAAGTCCGCATCCACGGTAATGATCGCATCTTTCACGCTCCCGAAAATCGCCTCCAGACGCGATCGCTCTTCTGCAAGCTTCTTTTCGGCTTCGCGTTTTTCGGTGACATCTCGCGACACCATCCGGAAACCGTAAATTTCACCGGCTGAATCGCGCGCAAGGGAAACGGATTTTTCAATGGTGCGCTGCATGCCCTCACGGTCAGTCACTTCCAGAATAATATTTTTCACCGGGATGCCGCTGAAGTAAACCTTTTTATAGAGCTTGTCATACTGGCGGACATCTTTATCCTTCATGTAGGCCTGATAGTTCATTCCCATCAATTCCTCGCGCGGAAGTTTCCACATCCGGCATCCGGCGTCGTTGATGAAGGTGATGTTGCCCTTGAGGTCTATTTCGCTTAAATGCACATCGACATCGTCCAGAATAGTTTCATAGCGCTGAAGCGAATCGTGCAGCTGCAAAACGACATCCTTGTCGGCCGTTGCATTGATGATGTGCCCTGCGTGGGCGAGCCTGCCTGAATACTTTACGCTCTTGCCGCCCATCTTCACCCACAGGGGCTTACCGTCTTTTTTCAGCATACGAAATGATGATGGATTGGTGGCAGTGGGATCGTTCACAGGGAGATTGAGCCGGACCAGCTTGCGATCTTCGGGATGCACCAGATCCCACAGGGACGTCCCGATCAACTCCTGCGCGTTTTCATAGCCCAGCATCTGCGCCAGTCCTTCATTGGCATAACGAAACCGGCCCTGTTGCAGAACGTACAAACCGACTCCGGAATAGTCAGCAAGTGTCCGTAAATCCTCTTCGGAAAAATCCATTTTGTTTTCGGAATTCATCGTTTCGGATCCTCACACGTTGCGTCACACATTTACTTCACTTTCCCGATCGGGAAACCCTGGCCGCTGATGGATATGGTGGGATATTGCGCGCGTTTAAAAACTTTTTCAGCGAGAGCCGGCACTTCATTATCCACGTAATCCGCAAGCTCCGTCGTTTTGATAAACCCGGTTTTACTCTTATCCGCCTTGCCATTTAAGCCGTCCACCAGCACAAAGGTAAAGAGCCCATGTCCGTTGTATCCTTCCAGCGCTTCCTGAATAGAAGTCGAAGCCGAAAGAATGGTCGAGCCAACCGCGCGGCTCAGAACCTTCATGGCCGTATCTTCGCTCATACCGCGGGTGAGCATAGCCGTTTGGATGACATCCCCTAACTTGCCGGCGCTGCATGTGTCGATCACAATCAGTTTCTTTGTTGCGGGGATATTGGCGATCAGCTCTTTGAGTGTGTTTTGACTGACCGCGTCTGTTTTAAGTTTTGCCGTCGATAAAGATCCGACATTAGACGTAATGAGAAAATACTCGCCGTCGTCAACGGTCCCGTGACTGGCCACATAGAAGACAAACAAATCGTCGGGATTTAAAGACTGCATGGATTTCAGTTCTTTTAGAACATTTTCCCTGGTTGTCTCTTGCCGGGAGGAAAGCTTCTTTACTTCCACCTTTTCAAATAGAGGTAAAGCGCCCTCTCGAAGCGTTTTGGCAAATAGATCAGAATCGGCGACAGCGTAGTTTAATTGCAGCTTTGGATTTTTATACTCGTTGATGCCGATGACCAGCGCGTAAAGTGAAGGCTTGCCGACGGCTTTAAATATTGCTGTAATTTCATAAATCTCGTCGGTGCTCTGCATGGTGTTGTCGGCATTAAAAGCAATGGCCCTGACAACGTTCACACCGCTTACAAGTTTCAGCTGATAGGTTTTCCGGATTTCGTTGTGATTGGAGGCTACAACTTTCACGCCTCTTGTGCTGTCCAGCATCACGGCGGAGCCATTGAGATAAAGCCGTATATCGCCAATCCCTCCACCAGCATCGGTAATTTTCAAGGTAATCGCAGCATCACTTTTGTCAATACTTTTGGGCGTATCCATTATCGCTACAACTGGAGGCGGTTTGACATCCGCTACTTTTTTAAGATCCTTCAAAGACCCGCCAGACAGCGCGACCGCAACAAGGTCGGGACGATAAAAACTTTCCCGCAACTGCTCCGTGCTGTATTCTTTACCACCGACTTTCACCTGGAGATACTGGTCGCCTTTAGGAGAGGATGTATAGTAGCCATTGGCGGTTGTAATAATCCATTCGCCATCTTCAAAAGCAATCATGGAGGCAATTTCTTCGCCAGTGGCTGCATCCCAAATTCGGGTAGAAGCGTCTCCTGCGGAGATAACGTATTTGCCATTGGGGGAAAATTTGGCGGACGCACCGGCAACCCAATCGGCATGACCTTCAAGAACTTTCCACTGGGCATTCGCCGCCAAATCCCAGATGACGATTCGGCCATCGTTTCCCGTGGACAAGGCATATCGCGCGTCCGGAGAAAAGGCGACGGACATCACGCCACCGATGCGATCATGACCGATGAATTTTTTCAGCGGGGCCAAGGTTTTGGCGTTCCACAATCGCGCGCTGTTGTCGGATCCACCGGAGAGAACGTACTGGCCATCGTAAGATGCGGCAACGCCATTGACCCGGGGATCCATAAGTCCTTCGCTTCCCTTGACCGTCCGAATATACCTTCCCGTCAATGTGTCCCATACGCGTATTTCACCGCTACTACCTGCAGACAGAACATATTGGCCATCCGCAGAAAAGGTGCCGGACCAGATGAAGTGTCCTTTCAGATCAAAACTGCGCCTCTCCTGTCCCGTTGCAACATCAAATATTTTCATATTCGGCGGTTCATTAACAAAAATACCGGCGGCAGGTCCGCCGGACAAGAGCTGTTTTCCATCGGGGGAAAACGCAAGGAAAATAGTCCTATTCTGGTTGAAGGTGATTTTCTCCTGTCGTGACGCCAGATCCCAGAGTTTCGCCCCCTTGCCGCCTGAAGCAAAAGATTTCCCGTCAGGTGAAAAAACGATCGGTGTTGTATCCCCCATAAAAGCTTTCGGATGGACAAACGTTTGAATTTTTTGCCCCTGAAGAATATCCCACAGAATGAATGCGTCAAAGCCGCCGGATAAAACGTATCGTCCATCCGCAGAAATATCGACCCGATTCACAACGGGAGCTTTTTGTTTGATCTCCCGGAACATGTCCTTGTTCTTGCCCGTCAGAACAGGCGTTGCCGCGCATGAAGCAAGAAATAGCGAAAAACACACGATCAATATGATTCGATAAACAGACATATCTCTCCTTTTTCAACATTAGGAAACAAACAACTACGACTTTTGCAAAACAACACTATTCGTCATTCCGGTAGAAGCCGGAATCCAGTATTATTGAAACGGGTTCCCGGCCTTCGCCGGGATGACGTCCGGACATCGAAGGCGACAACCATCTTAAATCATTACGGATTATAATATAGCAAATTGCCGAAATTTCATCAACTGAACCGTTCAGGAAAACAAATGACACCTTGCTCTGAAAACTCCCGTATTGAAATGTCCCTATCATTTATTTCTCTGTTTGGTTGCGTCTTTTTTTCTCATGCTACTTGGCGGGGAAATGAAGCTTTTTTATGCAGCTCGTCCGATCGGATTGCGTGAAGAACTTGTTTTAACTGGTTTTGATTTCAGAGGATATTTCTCGGGGTTTTCCAGATTATCGATTTCCAGATCGACATCCAAATCCGGCCAGTACAGATGGCAACCGTGGATCAACTGAACATTCTGAATGGCCTTCAGCGTTTGATTTTTGAAGTATGGATAATCCAGATAGCTTAAAAAGTATTCTTGTCCACTGACAAAAAGCCATAATCCGAAAGGCGTGATATTTTCAACGTTGACCGAAATGTTTTTGCCACGCTTTAATGATTTCATTTTTGTGCTCCTCGATGATTCTCTGAATATCGGCCAACATTTTTGAATTCAGGCCATAATAAACAGCCAAAGACACTATGGGCTCCAACCAAAATTTTGCTTCACCTTTTTCACATGTAACATGGATGTGGATTCTATTCTCTTCATTGGAAAGAAAATAAAATCGGTACCCTTTTTCTCTGAATATTGTTGGACTCATGTTTGCAACATAAACTATTTTGCCGCTTTAATCAACATCATGCAATCCACAAATTGCCTTCTTGCCCGTTTCGGCGTCTTCTTTGATTATCTGAGCTTTGCGAATACCCCCGCCTGTAACTGATGATGTTATTTTTTTGTCCTGACAACTGCGGTCGTCTCAGAGAATTCTGTGGGTGCGTCGGCTTTCCCGTTTGAGGCGGCTTTGACTTTGATGCTTCTGGTCTTGATCCCGATGTCCTTGGATTTTGTTTTGACGGCAAAGACGGCGCCTTCTTCTTTCAAATTTAGATCGCCCAGTTCCGAGACGCTGGCATAGACGATGATGCTTTCCTCGCCGAAAGGCGGATTGACTTCCAACTCGAATTTGTCTTTGCCTGCAGGGATTTCATACGTCACGCCACCCTGAAAGTAATTGTCCTGCCGGTAAGGATTGGGCAGCAGCTGCAAATTATTTTTGGCTGCGTCACGATAAATCACCCGGGCAAAAAAAGGCTTGTTGCCCTTGAGGTAAATTTTAATTTTGTCCCCTTCCCGATAGGTTTCCTTATCCGTCCAGAGCTTTACGGTCAGGGGCAAAGACGGATCATCCAGGACGCTTTCCCGGGCTTTCTGCTGCGCTTTCTTCATCGCCTTCTCATCGGGAACGACTTCCGTCTTGATCCTGATCTTGTAGCAATCGCCCGTCGCCGAATCTTTGTACCAGGCCTTCTCCATTTCCTCGATGACGGTGACCGTCGCATTGGCATATGCGGACACAAGGTCTTTCTGAACCTCGAAGTCTTTTACTTCGGTTGCGGATGACACATAGGTCTTGACCGACTCGACGGCGTTTCTCTTGGCCTCGGCAAGCGCCGCCGTCTCCGTCTGCTTGCGCGATTTATCATCGCCCATGCAGGAGGTGCCTTCCGCGATTTTGATCGTGGATTGTGCGGCATAGGCCTGCACAGCCAGAATGAAACTCAAAGCAATAACAAATAAAATCTTACGCATAAAAACCTCCATCTTAGGGTGCGTTTATTTTTTCACAACAGGCCACAACGCCTGCTCACCGATCATAACTCATGCCGCCCAGCAGTTTCCAGCGGCTGCCTTCTTTCACCCACGTGTGCGTGATCCGCGACGGCGCGATTTTCTTTCCTCCGGGCGCTTCGCCGCAATCCACATGCAGCGTATACTGCGTCAAAGCCACATTGCCCGATACACGAATGCCGGCGCGTTCAATTTTAATTTTGCAGGACGTGGGCTTGGTAATCAATTGCTTCATAAACCGGACACTTTCATCGTAATCAATCGGTTTATCCTGCCCGCCGGGCCACCCCAGAAATTGACGATGCACCAAGGCCTGCACGCCTTCGTAATTGGCCTGATAGAGGTGAGTAAAGTACGCCTCTTCGTTGGCCCAGATTTCTTCTTCCATCTGAATCCTCCCTGGGGGCTGACCTGCCTCTTTAGAAGAAACGCATGCAACGCTAAGAAACACGGACGTCAGCGCAAAAATAAAAAGCAAAACGATTTTTTTCATAAAAGGAAATCCTCTATCTGCCTATTACCAGCGGGAAATCCATTCCCCGGGAATCCACCACGGGATACTGAGCTTCCTGTTTATACTTTTTTGTGATTTGGGGCAACTGCTCTTCCACGTAACCCATCAGCTTTCTGACGGTCACGGATTCGCCTTTGGCCGCCGCCTTGCCTTTCAAGCCTTCCAGAAGCGTGTAGGTAAAGACGCCGTGTCCCAGGTCTTTGACTTCTGCGGCAAACTGGTCTTTCGTGGAGGCGGCCACAATATGCACGCCGGTTGCGCGCGAAAGCTGAGAGAGCGCCTTGCGGTCTTCAAAACCCCGGAAAGCGATCAGTACCGCCCCCGACTTGCAGGCGTCCACAAGCAGCAGAATTTTTTGCGCCTTGATATTTTTGATATAGCCGGACAGATCATCGGACGAAATTCCTTTGGCCTTTACGTCCTCTTCTCTTTCCGGGTAGGTCAGTTCATGTGGAATGAAATACCACTTGTCATTCAAACTTTCGCCATGCCCCGCCAGATAGATCAATACTGCATCCTGCGGATTGGTGTTTTGCAGCTGACTCAGTTGGGAGATAATATTGTCCCTGGTTGCCTGTTCATTATAGACTTCTCTGATATCCACTTTTTTAAATAATCCGCCGTCCTGCTTCCTGAAGAAACCGGCAAGGCCTTGCGCATCCGGTTCGGCGTAATTCAGATTCAGCGCAGGATTCTTATACTTGTTGATGCCGACGGCCAAAACATACAGAGAAACCTCTTTGGAAGGTGCAGAAAGTTTAACGGCAAGCTCATAAGGATTGGATTCCGTCCTGTCGCTGCTGAATCCCGTCGCCCGGAACGTGTTGACGCCATCCACCAGCATAACGTTATATTCCCGAATCGCTTCATTGCCCTTCGAAATAATCTTGACGGCTCTTGTATCCCCGCCTACGGCCTTGCCATTGTGATAAAGCCGTATTTCGTCAATCCCGCCGCCTGTGTCTTTGGCCGCAACCGTTATGGATATTGTATCAGCAGCAAATGTTGCATTCTGCGCGGGAGAAACTATTCGTATCTCCGGAGGCGTTAAAATACCCGCGCGGACATCCGCAGACATCTCCACCTTCCTGCCCTGGAGCACGGAGGCGACATAAACAGGATTGAAAAATTTCTCATAAAAATTATCGATGGAATAAACCTGGTTGCCGACGCGGACATTTAGATGTTTCGCGCCGCCCGGTGAGGCGTTGAAATAACCGTCCGGCGTGATGACGATCCATTCTCCGTCGGTAAATGTTATGAACTGCGCAATCTCCTGGCCTGCGGCCATATCCCACAGGCGCAGGGTGCCGTCCATACTTGTTGAAATAAAATTCCCCGAATTGAATGAAAAATCCAGGGAGTTGATTAATCCGGAATGGCCGGCAAACATTTTTATCTTTTTGCCGCTTCCGGTTTCCCAAAGTATAATGTTTTGATCATAGCTGCCGGAAAGGATAAATTTCCCGTCGGAGGAAAAGGCAAGGGCCCTGATGATATCTTTATGACCTTTGAAGCGCCTGATCATTTTCCCATTTGTCATTCCTCTCATCACGATCTCGTGATCATCATCATCGGCGGCGCTGAATTCACCCGTCAGCATGTGTTTGCCGTCCGGGGAAAGGGCAAGGGAAAAAATTGAATGTTGAACTTTAATTCTATTTACTTCCCTGCCGGTAAGCACATCCCAGATGACGATGACTTCTTTTTCTTCTTGTCTTTCATAATCTTGAAATACGACCGTGGCATATTTGCCGTCGCGGGACAATTTATTAAACCGGATGTGGAGTTTTTCTCTATGGCCCCAGTCGGCAAACTGGCGGATCATTTTGTTATTTTCGACATCCCATAAAATGACTTTCCGCTCGTAGGTGGAAAACAGGAATGTTTTACTATCCGGCGCGA
The DNA here is from genome assembly GCA_964547345.1 of uncultured Smithella sp. Lineage (GTDB taxonomy): Bacteria > Desulfobacterota > Syntrophia > Syntrophales > Smithellaceae > UBA8904. Next base: position 41,482 of record CAZJMX010000035.1, read on the forward strand.
AATCAGCAGTGGCCAAGCCTTTATCCATCATTTTTCTCATCTGGTTGCTTTTCAAATGATAGATGTAACTTCCGTGGTCGTTGCGCACAATCGCGTAATTTCCGTCAGGGCTGAAAGCATCTTCGTTTGCCGTGGTGACTTTTCTGTTGAAGGAATCTTTCAAGACAATCGATTTACTTAACATTCCCCTTTCCCTGTCCCAGTAAAGAAACAGCCAGTGCGGGGAGATAATTTCACGGTCTTGCGCAAGAAATTTGCCGGAAATGCCAAAATCAACATTGCCGGAAAAACGTTTAATTCTCTTCCAGCTTTTCAAATCAACTAAATCCAGCCCTGGTTTGTAAACCTGCTCGCCATAGTAAGCAACCTCGGAATCATTGCCATAAACAATAGCTTGTCCGTCCGGTGAAAACGCCACAGGGAGACGCGCGCCGATTTTCTTTACCTCTTTCCAGTTTCCCGTTTCATAAATGATGACCTCACCGAAACTTGCCGCAGCTGCGTAATCGCCGCGAGGCGAAAATGCCACGCCATAGAAAGCTTCCGGAAAAGAAAGCTCCCGGACAATATTTCCGTTTTGGAAATTAACGACTGATAATTTCCCCGCCTGCTGGCCGTAAAAACCGCCGGATTTGGCAACCGCCAGTGACGCAAGGAAATATTTTTCATCGGGAGAAACGGCAAATGAAATGAGGTCCACCTTGCCTTTGAGTATTTCATGGGTTCTTACCGTCTTTCTTTTTTTGATGTCGTAAATTTCAATGTTAAAACCATTTGATATGAAATTTTTGTCCATTACTTCAATGCCCAGGGCAATTCTATTATTGTCCGGCAAGAATGCCGCTGACTTGATCTTGGAGGCAGAACCCCTGACAAACCTTTGATCACTTCTGTCCAGAACAAATACTTGTTTTTTATTTGCCGTGTCCCAATAAGCAAGCGCTCCGCCCCAATGTGTGGAGGCCGCGTGCCGGCCGTCGGGAGAGATGGACACCGTAGCCAGGTTGCCCGGTGATTTACCGGTAAATTTCCCCAGCGATTTTCCTGTCTCCATATTCCAGAGATGGAGATTGCCTTTTTCATCGCCGGCAAGGATCGTTTGATTATCCGGGGAAACGGCACAAGCCGTCATTTTATCACTTTGCCGCAGTGTTCTTATCTCCCGGCCGGTTGCCGCTTCCCATATTTTAATGGCCTTGTCTTCTCCGCAGGAGACGAGATACCTGCCGCCGGAGGTAAAGAAAGTCGATATTATTCTGCTGGAATGCCCCGTCTGGACAAAGATTTCCAGCCCCTGGCTGTCCCGTATGGCCTGCGGGACAGGGGCCGACTTTTCCGCGGCAATCGCGTAATTCAATGATACGGCAAGCATTAATATAGCCGTGATTAACGTCAAGCCGATATTTCTCTTCAACATAAAAACCTCCATGAACATTTCCGATGAGCCAGGTCTGTTCATAATCTGCCGTCTTACTATGCCCTTAACGGACGTCAAAGAGCCGGCTGTCCTTACCGAAGTTGATAATCACCGGCGTCTGGGGATGGCCGAGTTTGCTGGAAAGCTCCGTGGTCATCTCCCTTGAGTAGATTCCCAGACTTTTAACCGTCACCGAACCGATCTTATCCTTATCCACCGCCTTGCTGTTTTTCACGCCATCCAGAAGAGTATAGGTATATAAGCCGTTCCCCTGATATCCGTCCAGAGCTGTCTGCACGGAACCTGCCGAAGCATAGATGTGCAGCCCCATCTTTTTGGCCAGCACCGACATCCGGGCGTCATACAGGCCGCTGACAATGTTATCCACGCCGCCGGCATGGCAGGTATCAAAAATAAACAGTTGCGACAGGGCTTTGATCTTTTTGGATATCTCGACAATCTCGTTGGAACTGATCAAGCTATTACTGCTATTCAATCTGCCATCGAAGCTGCTGGTGACGATGTAGTATTGGCTTTGCAACAACAGACCATGAGAGGCATTGAAGAAGATGAAGCTGTCGCTATGCTTTACCCGAGCTGCCAGCTTATCGATTGCGGCCAGAATATTTTGTTTGCCGGCTTGTTCGTTGACCAGACTGGTCAAATGAATGTTTGACGGCTTATAGATCGTCCCGGCTTTGCCTGCCATTTGTGTGATAAAGTCTTTGGCATCTTTGGCCGCATATTTCAAATTGATAGCGGCATCTTTATACCGGTCAATGCCGATGG
>CAZJMX010000036.1:0-2835 GCA_964547345.1 uncultured Smithella sp.
TGGTTTTTTTCCTACCCTAAATAAAACCATTTACACAGTTAGATTTACACTCCCACAGTGTCCGCTTTCTATTTTCGGGAGGGTTTCCTCTTCTTTTTATTCAGCCATGCCTCATGGTCTTCGATCAGCGCCTGCACGTCGGTGTTGATGTTCTTTTGGGCAATGTCCAGGGTTCGTGCATAATCTTTTTTGCCAAGCTTGATGACTTCAATCTCTTTATTCAGAAACTGCTGGATTGCGGAAAGAAGCTCTTTCTCATCTTCACTGCAAAAGGAAAGAGCAATGCCCTTCTGGACACCCCGTCCGGTTCTTCCGACTCTATGGACATAGTTTTCCGCCTTCTCAGGCAAATCATAGTTGATCACATAGTTCACATCCGGAATATCAATGCCGCGCGCGCTGACGTCTGTCGCAATCAGAATATTGCAATCCCCTTCTTTGAACTTTCTCATCGCATCAGAGCGTTCACCCTGATCCTTTTCGCCGTGGATCGTGATTGAGGGAATTGCGACGCGCTCCATGGCTTTGGCTACCCGTTCCGCGCGAACACGGGTTCGGACAAAGATGATGATTTTGCTCGTGGGATTTTCCCGAATGAAGTTTTCCAGAAAAAAGCGCTTATCATCCATCTCGACAAACATCACCGCGTGCGAGACATTAGCCGATACGGGATCATCGGGGGATATTTGAATGCGGATGGCCGTACTTTTAACCTGGGAGAAAGCCAGTTTTTTAATTTCCGGATTAATGGTTGCCGAGAAGAAAAGGGTCTGATGCCTTCGGGAGAGCATTTTTTTGACATATTGAATGTCCTTGATAAAACCCAAATCCAGCATATGGTCGGCTTCGTCCAGGACCAGCGTCTCGACGCGTTCCAGGCTGATGTAGCCCTGATGGATGAGATCAAACATTCGTCCGGGGGTCGTAATCAGAATGTCGATGCCTTCCTGTAGCTTTTTGAGCTGTGCATCCTGTTCGACACCTCCTACCAGGGCAAACGTCTTCACTTTGGTGTGTTTCGCGATGCCGGTAAAGACCTCGCCGATCTGTATGGCCAGTTCACGGGTCGGAACCATGACAAGGCCCTTGATGCCTGTATCGCGTCTACTGCTTTTTCCCCGGTGGATCATATCGATCAAAGGAATGGCGAAAGCCGCCGTCTTACCGGTTCCCGTCTGGGCGATGGCCAAAACGTCTTCGCCATTTAGGATGGACGGGATGGATTTGAATTGGATATCCGTCGGCCTCTTGAAACCGAGCTTGGCCAGGTTGTGTTTTATGTCTTCTGAGATATGATATTTTTCGAACTTCATAGCGCCTCGATATCCTGTAATGATAGGACGTTAATACAGTCGGAGTTGGATAAAAGCAATCTCAATGTTCTGGAAAGAAAAGATGGCGGGTAAACCGGAAACCATGAGCTGGTTTTACCCTCCCAGGTACGCTTCCTTTACTCTCGGATTCCCCGTTAATTCCTTGCCGGTTCCAGACAGGACAATGCGTCCGGTTTCCAGAACATAGCCTTGTTGCGCGATGTGCAGGGACATGTTGGCGTTTTGTTCGACGAGCAGAATGGTTTTTCCCGCCCGGTTGATGTCTTGAATAATTTTGAAAATATCCCGCACTAAAACTGGAGAGAGCCCCATGGATGGCTCATCCAGGAGCAGCATTTGCGCGTCCGTCATGAGTGCGCGGCCTACGGCCAAAATCTGTTGTTCGCCGCCGGAGAGCATGCCGCTCAGCTGCTTTCTTCGTTCTCGCAGGCGGGGGAACAGTTCAAAGATGTGTGTGAGGTCGGCTGCGATTTTGGCTTTATCTTTGCGCTGCCAGCAGGCCAGTTTAAGATTTTCCAGCACGGTCAGGTTGCCGAAGATGCCCCGGCCTTCGGGCACGTGTGCAATACCTACGGCGACAATTTGATCGGCGGCAATGTTTTTTAAATCTTTTCCCGCATATGAGATGCTGCCCTGATAAGGAATCATACCGGAGATGGCGCGAAGGATGGAGGACTTGCCTGCACCGTTGGCGCCAATCAGCGTGACGATTTCTCCGCGCGCGACATCAAATGAAATATCATTTACCGCGCGGATGCTGTCATAAGAGACGCTTAAGTTGGCGACGGTAAGGAGGGGATCAACGTTTGTCATTTAGCGACCTCCACACCCAGGTAGGCTTCCATGACTTTGGGGTTCGCTTGAATTTCGGAAGGCAAACCTGTCGCGATGGTTTTGCCGAAATCCAGCACGACCAGGCGTTCGCAAATGCCCATCACCAGGCGCATCTGATGTTCAATCAAAATGATTGTGACGGAAAAGGTCTCTCGAATCCACCGGATGAATTCCATGAGCTGGATAATTTCGTTGGGGTTCATGCCGGCGGCCGGCTCGTCCAGAAGCAAAAGCTTGGGATCAGTAGCGAGCGCCCTGGCAATCTCCAATCGTCGCTGCAAACCGTAGGGCAGGTTTTTGGCTTTCTCGTTGGCGGAATCGTCGAGCTTGAAGATGGCCAGCAAATCCAGCGCGCGGTCGGTGATGCGTTTTTCTTCGGCGCGAAAGCGGCCGATATGCAAAAGCGCCTCGGCGGGCGTGTAGGCGATCTGGCCGTAATGCGCGATGCGGACGTTATCCAGCACGCTCAGTTCCTTGAAGAGCCGGATGTTCTGGAAGGTGCGGGCGATGCCCATGCTCGTGATTTGATGCGGCGTGAGACCCACCAGTTCCAGGCCGTTAAGCTTAATGCTGCCCTCAGTTGCGCGATAGACGCCGGTGATCAGATTGAACACGGTGGTTTTCCCCGCGCCGTTGGGGCCGATGATGGCCACCGCCTCCCCCGGCT
>CAZJMX010000036.1:2845-40611 GCA_964547345.1 uncultured Smithella sp.
GCCGATCAGTTCATGGGGTTCGACGGCAAAGTTGCAATCGGAGACCGCGCAGAGGCCCGCGAAACGGTGCGTAAGTTTGGATATTTCAATCAGTGGCATTTTTCTTCTGCCTCCAGAGTTTTTCCGTCACCAGATCGCGAAGCGGCGTAAACAGGCGGGCTTCCTTCAAGCCCATGATGCCGCGCGGTCGATAGATCATGAGCAAAACCAGCATGAGCGGCATGAACACCATCCGCCAGACGCCCATGGGTCGCAGAATTTCCAGCAGGAGGGTATAAATAACCGCGCCGAGAATCGATCCGGAAATGGAGGCGATGCCGCCCAGGTAAACCATGATCAGAATATCGGTAGATTTTAGAATGTCAAACATACGCGGATTGATAAACTGCAACGCATGGGCAAACAGCCCCCCGGCAATGCCCGCAAAAAATGACGAAACGACAAAGGCAATCATTTTGACCTGGCGCGTGTTGACACTCATCAGGTCGCTTGCGATTTCATCTTCGCGGATGGACAAAACGCCGCGACCAAAATTGGAATAAACCAGATTGCGGATGACCCAGACGGACAGCGCCGCCCAGAAAAAGACCCACGGCAGCGTGGTGAGCTTTTCCATGCCCAGCAGCCCGCGCGGCCCGCCAACGGTGTCGATGTTTTCCAGAACGGATTTGACAATCATGCAAAAAGCCAGCGTGACTATGGCCAGATAATCGCCGCGTGTTTTAAAAGAGGGGATGGCCACCAGGAAACCGACCAGCGCCGCACCGGCGCCGCCCGCCAGAATTGCCAGCGGGAAAAGCAGATGTTGAGCGTCCGCAGGAAAAGCGTGGACGGTTAAAAGTGAGGCAACGTAAGCGCCCACGGCCATAAACCCGGCATGCCCCACGGAGAATTCACCCATGTAGCCGTTGATCAGATTGAGGCTGACGGTGAGGATAATGTTAATGCCTACATAAATTAATATCAGTTGCACGTACTGGTCGAGGATGTCGAACCGGGCGGCAACGATAGAAAAGATCAGTCCCGCCACAAGAAATCCCGGCCAGAAATATTTGTAGCCGGTGAGCGTATGCCAGCGTTTGAGCAGCGGAGGGTATGCGACTTTAAATGAAGACATCCTTACACCTTTTGTGGCTGGGGCTTGCCCAGGATGCCGTAAGGCCGGACGATTAAAAGAATCAGAAGCAGCGTAAACGCCACAAAGTCGCGGTAGGTGGAGGGGAAAAAAGCAGCCACCATAATTTCCACCGCGCCCAGAATAAACCCGCCGATCATTGCGCCGCGGATGTTGCCGATGCCGCCGATCACGGCGGAGATAAAAGCTTTCCAGCCGACCATGATGCCCATGTAAGGATCAATGACCGGATAGGCCAGGCCGTACATCATCCCGGCTGCGCCTCCCAGGCCCGTGCCGATGGCAAAGGTGAGGGAGATGATTTTATTCACCGGCACCCCCATCAGCGGGACGATGGTCTTATCCCAGGAAATGGCGCGCATGGCCATGCCGGCTTTGGTGCGCTGGACAATGAAGTCCAGAATCAGCATCAGAACCAGCGAAAGGACAATGACCAGAATCTGCAGTGACGAAATGGAAAGCGAGCCGACAGTCCAGGTGGTGTTGGTGAGAAGCGGTGGAATATGCTTAGGGTAGGGTGAAAGCGCCAGCGTGAAGTTTTCCAGAAAAAGGCCGACGCCCAGCGCGGTGATGATGGCGGAGACGCGAGGAGCGCTACGCAGCGGTTTGTAGGCAAGCCGTTCAATGACCACGCCCAACAGGGCCACACCCACTATCGTTAACAGTAACGTCGGGATAAACGAAAGTTTAAGATAGACGGCAATCAGAAAACAGAAAAAAGCGCCTATCATGAACAGATCGCCGTGGGCGAAGTTGATCATCGTCAGGATGCCGTAGACCATGGTGTAGCCCAAGGCGATCAGCGCGTAGATGCTGCCCAGTTGCAGGGCATTGAGAGCTTGTTGAAATATATAGGCCATATTTGTATCAGGGTTTGGCGTTTGCAAACCACGTAAACTTCCCATCTTTTATTTTCAGCACGACCGCGCTTTTGACCGGGTCGCCGGAGCCTTCTTTAAACTGCATGTTGCCTGTGACGCCCTCATACTGAGGGATCTTGGCCAGCGCGTCGCGGACGGCCTGGCGGTCGTTTTTACCTGCGGTTTTGAGCGCCTGCCACAAAAGTCCGAATGAATCGTAGGTCAGAGCGGCCACATCATCCGGCGTGGTGTTGTATTTGGCTTTGTAGCCGGCGATGAATTTCTTGGTCGCGTCGCTGGCTGCGTCCGCCGCGTAATGCGTGCTGAAATAATAGTCGTTGCAGTCCTTGCCGCAGAGTTTAATCAATTCTTCGGAGCCCCAGGAATCGGAGCCGATAAACGGCACAGTGATGCCCAGACGCTTGGCCTGCTGGATTTGCAACGGCACTTCACTGTAATAGTTGGGCAGGAAAATCAAGTCCGGTCCGGCTTTTTTAATTTTGGTGAGCTGGGATGAAAAGTCCTTGTCGTTGGTGGTGTAGGTTTCAAAGGCGACGATCTTGCCGCCTTTTTTCTCATAGACATCCTTGAAAATCTCGGCGATGCCTTTGTTGTATTCGGAGGCAACGTCATAAAGAACCGCCGCTTTCTTCAGCTTGAGATTGTCCAGCGCGAATTTGGCCAGTACGCCTCCCTGGAACGGATCGATAAAGCAGGCGCGGAAAACATATTTTTTGGAAGCACCCGTCCTGGAATCCTGAGTGGCTTTGGGCGCTGTGGACCAGGGGGTGATTAAAACCACTTTGCTTGATTCGGCGATTTCCGCGGCAGGCAGCGTGTAGCGGCTGGCGTTGGGACCGACAATCGCCGTCACTTTTTGCTGGGTGATCAGCTTTTGTGCGGAAGAAGCCGATTGATCGGCTTTGCCGGCGTTATCTTCAATGATCAGTTTCACAGGGTATTTCTTGTCCCCTAATGGAATGCCGCCTGCCTCATTGATTTCAGCGACGGCCAGTTCAGCGGCATTTTTGCACGACGCGCCGACTGCCGGAATGTCGCCGGTCAGTTCGGCAATGACGCCGATTTTAATGGTATTGGAATCCTCTTTGCTGCAACCGAAAGCACATAATGAGAGAACCACCAAAAGGACTGCAAAAATCACGATTTTTTTCATGGTCTGTCTCCTGTTTTAAATCAAAATTTTGCCCACAGCATATAAGGGAAGGCCATCAAGCTGTCAATAACAATATTGTTTTTTATAAATAACTTGAAATTTACTTCTGCCCGCCGGCAAATTCCAATGCATAAATGTCCGTTTACGAATCACTATTTCTAGTGCAGTGATTTTAAAACATCTGATTTATCCCGGTTTTCATATGACGTGCTGAAATCAGTCTTTGGGAGTTGTTTTGCCCGTGATAATCTGGTAAGTCACTTTCTCTAATTTTTCACAAATATTTTTGCGATTTCAGCCCGTAGGAGGATATGACTTTGATCAGAATGATGATGAATTGCGTGAATGGTTTTGTGTCATGCGGCGCTTTGCCGCCGGTTCAAGTGTCTCAGCCGCCCCGATCAGCCATCAAACAGTCCATGTCGCTCCTGTGCTGCATGGCTGCCATGTGTGTGATCATCGCCTGCGGCGATGAAGTACCTGTACAGACGGATACGGCAGTCAGGGTCAGTGCCATCAGTTCCGCACAGGTGGGGTCTCTGGCGGTCACCGGGAATAAGGATGGTAGAATTATTGCGGTCTGGTCGGAAGGCGATTTCGGTTCCCGCAAGATGAGGATCAACACCTATGTGCCCGGCGCCGGCTGGGGCACGGCTCAGTCAGCGGGTACGGGAATCGGGGATGAGGCGGATGCCAAAGTCGCGGTCAACTCGTCGGGTAATGCCATGATGGTCTGGGTTCGCAGGACGGCTAGTTCCAGGGAGATTCTGGCGGCCGGTTTCAAACCGGCAGACGGTTGGGGATCTCCGGTCGTTCTGGAGGCAAGCGGTGACAGCCTTGAACCGGATGTGACGCTGGATGACAGCGGCAATGCCACCGTTTCCTGGAATTTTTATGTTTACGGATTTAATCCGACGGTGACGGGCATGGTGGCGAGATACTCGTCCGGCGCGTGGGGTGCGCCGCAAATCCTGAATTCCGGCAGAACCATGACGATTTGGAAGGTATCCGGCAATAGTTCCGGGAGTCTGATGGCAATATGGAATCAAAGGACACCTCAACCCGAACTTTCCGGACATAATTACAATACATGGGTTTCCCAATTTGATCCCATCAATGGATGGTTAGCCCCCGAAGCCATTGGAAATGATATCTTTGAGTTAGACGGGATCGGGTATTATAACCCTCAGTCTCTGCCGGGACACTACCTGCCGGCCCTGACGGTTGATCAGCAGGGAAACGCGCTGGCTTTTTGGCTGCAGGTTGCAGGGGCAGGCGGTAGTTACGGGATTACCGTAAGCCATTTTGAAAATGGCAGCGGCTGGTGGACACCGGAAGTGATCGGCGCGACGCCCTCAGATATGAATACAGGCTTTTCAAATGATTATTCGTCCATTACCCTTGGCGGCGCCGGCTCGGGCTATTTCAGCTGGACTGTTGCTGAAATCTTTAACAGTCCGCCTCAGACCGACTTGTTTGCGGCAACGTACAAAACGGCAACCGGATGGACAACGGAAAAAGTCCTGGCGGCTTCTCCCTACTATTGTTTAAGACCGGCGGTTCACGAAGGTAAAAATACCAATCTGCATGTATTTTGGCTGCACTACGACGCGAATGATGTGACGCATCTCTTCTCTAAAAGCCGTCCGTCTGCGGGTGGATGGGGCACCGCTATGCGCCTTTCGAGCATTTCCGGGGGCATTGGTGATTACAAGACCATCCGGGATGATGCCGGAAACGTCATGGTGATCTGGACGCAGTATGCCAACGGGAAAGGAATGGTCTGGGCTAAGGTGATCAATTAGATTCACTGACATTCGAAATCCGCGCTGTGCGGAAACATGAGCGGGTCAAGCTAAAACGATATTCGTACGGCTTCACAATAAACCCGAAACGAATCTGGCAATGGCGGGGGAGGCGGTCAGTCCCGGTGATTCGATTCCGACAAGGTTGATGAAACCGGGGGCGTCGGCCCGGATGATAAAATCAGCAAAGTCATCGCCAGGTCCCTGGAGCTTCGGGCGGATGCCGGCCATATCCGGAGACACATTTTCGGGTTTCAGGAAAGGCAGATATTTTACGGCCTGTTCATAAAAGAGGGCGGCCTTTTCCGGGGCGACATGGTAATCTTCTGCACGGTCGATATAGGTTGCGTCCGGGCCCAGCTTCAATCTTCCGTTCAAATCCATCGTCAGGTGTACACCCAGGCCCACGTGATTTTTGAGCGGCGCGGGATAGATCAACCGGTTAACTACCCCGGGTTTTATTCCGGAAATGCCGCAATAATCGCCTTTACAGTAATTCAACTGATAGTCGCTGCCTGACATATTGGCAATGGTGTCGGACGACAGCCCCGCGCAGTTGATAACCACAGCGGAAGAAAAAATGAATTCCTCTCTCCTGTCGTTGTTTGCTGATATCCGCCAGCCGCTTCCATCCCGCTCTATGTTTATCACGTGTGTGCGGCAGACCAGATGTACCTTGTTTGTCTGTGCTTTTGCCAGAAAGTAGTTCATTAAATCGTGGGCACCGATGATGCCGGTTTCGGGAGAGTAAAGGGCGGCTTGAGCCCGAATATTCGGCTCCATCCGGGCGATTTGATTTTTGCCGAGTATTTCCAGCGAGGTGACGCCGTTTTTACGTCCCTGCGATAAAAGGCGTTCCAACTGATCCATTTCATCCGGGTTGGTCGCCACGATCAGCTTGCCGGTTTTTTTGTGTCCGATGCCGTGACGGACGGCGATTTCGTAAAGCAGGCGATTTCCGGAGACGCACAGCTCGGCTTTTAGCGATCCTTCGGGATAATAAATACCTGCGTGAATCACTTCGCTGTTGCGCGAACTGATTCCCCCACCGTGCGCAGAATTCTTTTCCAGAATAAACACGCTCAAATCAGGACGCGCGAGTGTGGCGGCAATGGCCAGCCCGATTATACCCGCGCCGATGATGGTGATGTCTGCTTTCTCCATGGATTCTCTATACACGATCTCACGGTCTGTCGCAAAAAATCTTGAGCGCGACCGCCTTGCATGCTATGACTTTCCTACAAAAGAAGGGGTTGTGAGAAAATGAAGATTGCCACCTATAACGTCAATTCCCTGCGCTCCCGGCTGCATATTGTGCTGCCGTGGCTGGAAAAAAACAGCCCGGACATTTTCTGCATGCAGGAGACGAAAGTAGAAGATGCTAAGTTTCCGGCAGCCGAGATCGAGGCGCTGGGCTACACCGTCAGCTTTCGGGGCAACAAACAGTATAACGGCGTCGCCATCATCTCTCGCCAGAAGCCTCGGAACGTTTCTTTCGGCCTTTCCGACGATCCGGCTGACCCCGACCGCCTGGCCGTGGCTCATATCGGCGATCTGGTGATTCTGAACGCCTATGTACCGCAGGGACAGGAAGTGGATCGGCCGCAGTTTACCTATAAACTGGCCTGGCTGGGGCGGCTGAAGCATTATCTGCAAAAAAACTTTAAACCGGACCAGAAATTAATCCTGTGCGGCGATTTCAACGTCGCGCCCACGCCCATTGACGTTCACGATCCCAAGCGCATCCTGGGTCATGTCTCCTTTAATCCGGAAGTCTGGAAGGCCTATGAAGACGTTCTATCGTGGGGGCTCATGGACGTGTTCCGCAAACATCATCCGGATGAGCCGGGGCAATACACGTTTTTCGATTACCGTGTCCGCGATTCGGTCGGTCGCAACCTGGGCTGGCGGGTCGATCACATTCTGGCGACGCAAAAACTAGCAGAGCAATCCGTCGAATGCCTCATCGATCTGCCGACACGGACGGTGGACAAGCCCTCCGACCATGTGGTACTCTATGCCCGCTGGGAGGGAACTTTCTCATGAACAACGAAGAGGATCTCAAACGCATCAACGATATTATCGCGGCGCGGTTCGGTAAAATAGAGGACAGCATCGAATCCGCCGAAACCATTGTCGCACTTTTTGAAAATCTGTTTGACGGGATTGAAAAGGAATTCGGAGTTCCCTTTGTCTGGCTGACCTTGACAAATTCTGAAGCAGCCGCGCCCATCATCGCCGAGGTTCGTTCGTCGGATGTTTTAAGGAGCAGGCTTGCCGTTGTGTCGCAGGAGCTGCTTGAGACACTTATTCCCGGCGGTTTGAAGCCAGTCCTCAGTAATAAGGACTTGCTGCCTTTTTACAGACTCCTGCCGTCCAGTAAAAAATATTTTGTCCGGTCGCTGGCCGCCGTGCCGATTGCGCTTGACGGTCACATGATCGGAGTCTGGAATAACGGTGATGCGGATGTTTATCGTTATGAATCGGACATGAAAACGGATTTGATTGAGTCGTTGGCCTGTCGGCTGTCGGGTAAACTGACCCGGCTGGTTTTGCAAAAACAAAACGCATCCGGCGAGGGATGCCGTAACGAAATACCCAGGGGGCCTCATGATTGAACAATGGATTGCGGAGATAAAAAAAGAGTGTCCGCCGGATAGGCTCGGAATGATTCTCGTGCACAACGGCATCGTTCGGGCAACTTCAAAGAAAGGCGCTGCCGTTGCCGGCATGAAGCTTTCTTACGATCAAGTCTCGCTGGATCAAGCCGTGCTGCATTTCAAGGGCAAGGAAGGCATCGTGGATATCCGGGCCTGGATCAATGAAGGCTCGTTGAAAGTCGGCGACGACATCATGATGCTTTGCGTGGCCGGACGTTTCCGCACGGACATCCTGCCGGTATTTCAGGAGCTCTTGACGGAAATAAAAACGAAGATTGTCCGCGAAGAAGAATTGTAAAAATCATTTCATGTCCTCCGCTGGCGGAGGTGGAAAAGGGTTTTCAAGTTTTAGCTTCTAACCACAATGTCTGCACTAAAACATCCACCCCCCCCCCTTAATCCCCCGGCGGGGGACATTCACAAGGCTTCAAGCCCGAAATGACAGGGAAGGGAGTTTTATGAATAAAGTTCTGGTCCTTTTTGCCCATCCGCGGTTCGAGAAATCCAAAACCAACCGCGCGTTGCTTGCGGGCATCGATAAGATCGAAGGTGTCACGCTCCACGATCTCTATGAGGAGTATCCCGACTTTAATATCGACATTGAAAGGGAGCAGGCGCTGCTCCTTGAACATCAGATCATGGTCTGGCATTTTCCCTTCTACATGTACAGCGCACCGGCGTTGCTTAAGCAGTGGATGGATGTTGTTTTGGAATACGGCTGGGCGCGCGGCAGCAAGGGCAATGCGCTGAGCGGCAAAACCGCCTGTGCGGCGCTGACGGCAGGCGGGAATCGGCAGGTTTATGCGCAAGGCGCCCTTCATCGCTTTACGATCCGCGAATTTCTTGTCCCTTTTGAGCAGTCTGCCGAGTTGTGTAAAATGAGTTATCTGCCGCCTTTTGTTGTGCACGGGACCCATGGGCTGACGGCGCTTGAGTTGGCTGAGCAATCCGCTTTATATCATAACCTTCTGGCGAGACTGGTTCGGGGACAATGCCATCCTGAATCTCTGCTCCCGTATGACTATATCAATGACTGGCTGTCAGCAACCGAAGGGCAAACGAATTTATGAGCGCTGCTTTTCTATATGATGCGTTAATCTATCTCGCCGCCGCCGTGGTGTTTGTACCGATTGCCAAAAAACTGGGCATGGGGTCCGTGTTGGGCTATCTGATCGGCGGCATCATCATCGGCCCATTCTTTCTGGGGTTTGTCGGCCAGGAGGGCAAGGACATTATGCACTTTGCCGAATTCGGCGTGGTGATGATGCTCTTTCTGATCGGCCTGGAACTGGAACCCTCGAATTTCTGGCGGATGCGCAAGATGATCGTGGGCACCGGCGTTTTGCAAGTGGGCGCGACAACGGGTTTGTGTTTTCTTGGCCTGATGCTTGCCGGGTTTACCTGGCAGGCCGCATTAGCCTGCGGGCTGGCGCTGTCCATGTCTTCCACGGCAATCGTCATGCAGACACTCAAAGAAAAAGGGCTGACCAAGACCGAGTCGGGCAAAAGCTCTTTTGCTGTTTTGCTGTTTCAGGACATTTCCGTGATTCCGATTCTTGCGCTTTTGCCGCTTCTGGCCATATCGAGCGTGAGGACGCCCGTGGGCGGGCACGCGACGTTAATGGACGGCCTGCCCGGCTGGGCGCAAACAGCGACACTTCTGATTGCTGCCAATGCAGTTGTTCTCATCGGCCATTTTGTGGTTGTGCCTTTCCTGCGCTTTATCGCGCGCATTCGTTTGCGGGAGCTATTTACGGCAGCCGCCCTTTTGATTGTGATTGCGACGGCCTACCTGATGATGGTGGTGGGTTTGAGCCCTGCGCTGGGCGCATTTCTGGCCGGATTGGTTCTGGCGACAAGCGAGTTTCGGCATGAACTGGAAAGCGATATTGAACCGTTCAAAGGCATTTTGCTGGGTTTGTTCTTTATCGCCGTCGGCGCGTCCATTAACTTTAAACTGATTATCGACAATCCGATGGAGATTCTCGCGTTGGTTTGCGGTGTCATTGCGATAAAATCTTTGGTGCTGTATGCGACTGGAAAAGTAGCACGGTTGAGCTTTGATCAAAACATGATTTTTACGCTGGGATTGGGACAGGTCGGTGAATTTGCTTTTGTTCTATTTGCCTTTATCGCTCAGCTTCAAATCCTCACCGTCGAGTGGAGCGATATGATGATGGGGGCGACGGCCATCAGCATGACGGCGACGCCCTTGTTGCTGCTGATGAATGAGCGCCTGATTCTGCCGCAATTCGGAACAAGGGAGGCGGCCCAGAAGAAAGAAGCGGATGCCATCGAAGGCGGGCATGCCGTCATTGTCGCGGGCTTCGGCCACTTCGGCAGCACCATCGGCAGGTTTTTGAGAGCCAACGGCGTTGAGGCGACTATTCTTGATAA
The DNA here is from genome assembly GCA_964547345.1 of uncultured Smithella sp. GTDB lineage: Bacteria > Desulfobacterota > Syntrophia > Syntrophales > Smithellaceae > UBA8904. Next base: position 12,877 of record CAZJMX010000036.1, read on the forward strand.
TGATTCGGACCGCGTTGAAATTTTAAGAAAGATGGGATTCACGGTGTTTTATGGAGATGCGACTCGTCCGGATATTTTGAAATCCGCCGGAGCGGAAACAGCGAAGATTTTGATTGCCGCCATTGATTCTCCTGAAATTAATTTTGATCTGGTTGAAAAAACAAAAAATGCATTTCCCAACCTGAGAGTGATGGTGCGCGCGAAAAGCCGCATGGATGCCTATGAGCTTATGGATATGGGTATTGAGGATGTTTACCGTGAATCCATTGACACGTCGGTGCGTCTTGGTGTCGACGTGCTGATCAAACTGGGTTTTCGTAAATATAGCGCCACACGAGCAGGCCAGACCTTTATCAAGTATGATGAAGCGGCGTTAAGAAAGCTTGCCACACATCGTCATGATCAGGAAGCCTATCTCTTTAATACGCGCGAACAGATCGCGCTTCAGGAACAATTGCTGGCCAACGACCGCGATTCCGCCCCCAATGTGCATGATGATGCATGGGACCAGGAAAAGCGTGAGGCGTGAGGAAGGCCTCTCTTTTTTACGCGTGCCCTCAAGTGACTTTTCGACTATCAGGTCAAGAGGGGCCGGGAGATTTGTAAAAGGACAATATGTGGAGGGTTTTTCCGGAAAATTACGGCGACCTTGTAAACCTGCAAAAAAAGAGCGGAGGACTGTGCCTCCGCTCTTCGGGAAAAAAATCATAAATGGTTATGAATAAAAAATAATTATTTCATTCTTCTTGCGCCAACCAGGCCTGCAAAACCAAGCATCAGCAGAATGATGGAAGCCGGTTCGAGAATGGCTGTCCAGGGACGTTGGGCCATCTGCGCATGAACTTGCGTTGTCGGATGAACGCCAACCGTATCAAACCAGGTAAACGTTTCATTCGAACAGGTTTGCGGGTCGCTAAACGGGCTTTGGCAAGAATTGGCTTTCCATGTTCCGGTGTAATTGTCGACAACCGCTACGAAATTGGACAGATCCAGCAAAAACAAATCGACATTGGGATTAATGGCATGCAATGCAATCAGATTGGTTGTCAGCCGGGCGTTGAAGTAAGCCATCCATCCCTGCGCAGTCGGTGCTTGCTGGCTGGGGGAGAGATTCATCACCAGGAACGAATCGCCGCCCATGAGAATTAAATTCTGTATGGCAGAGGCGATATTATTTGCAGCCGTGAATGGATTTCTGGCATTGAACATATCATTGCCGCCCGCCGAAATGGTCACAAGGGTATTATCCGCAACATTGTATCCGTGGGTTGCTCCGTAGACGCCAACCTGCCACTGTAAACCAAACTGGGTAGCGCCGCCGTATGCCGCAACTGCGGGGGCGTCTATGCCTGTTGTGGCGCCGGCAAAGGCCATGTCAAAAAGCGTTGCGCCCTGACTGGCGGCGATATATTCTACCCAGACCGCACCATTGGACAAGCGCGCGATGCCGAAACCATCCGCACCACCGTTATCCGATAAACTGTCACCGAGCGCCAACACGTTGCTGTAAGCATGCGCTCCACCTGCAACTGCAAAAACCAATAAAACACTCAAACACCACGCAACAAAAACCTTTTTCATTTTCAAACTCATAGTTTTTCCCTCCTTTTGATAGTCCTAATCATTATGTGAAAAACCAGTTCCCCGCATGCGCGTGAACACCAGCATCAACCCTTGTTTGAGACGTTGCGAAAATGCAATATGTGTACCATTGCGTAATGATATGAATTCATTGATAAATCATTAATTATCCGGGGGTGGCGTGATGGAATTTGTAAATAAATCCGACATATATAAAACCCTAATGCAGGGCTGATCATTAAAATGTTAATGATTTAAGAAGTTTATGAAATGGTAATTTTTGTAAATAAATCCGACACTAACCGGAAAGATTCAAGGGATAAGGCGAGAGGCGGAGATCCTCGGGGATTGCACCTTGCACCTTGAATCTCTTTTATGCTAGCTTGTCGGTCGAAATGGCGAAAAAATAGTGTTCGGGTACATTCTAACGGGGAAGGACGCGCTATGGACAAGATCGCTGAGCTCAGAGCAATTGTTGAAAACCCTTATTCCTACCTGCAAAGACTAAAAGAAAAAGACGGCAGAAAGATTGTGGGCTACGTCTGTTCCTACGCGCCGGAGGAGATTATTTATGCGGCGGGTGCTTTGCCTGTGCGCTTGTTCGGATCGAACTCGGGCATTCATCGCGCTGATCTGCATTTGCAATCCTACTGCTGTTCGCTGGTGCGAGGCATTCTGGAAGAAGCCTTGTCGGGGCGTCTGGATTTTCTCGACGGAATGATCTTTCCGCACACCTGCGACACCATTCAAAGGCTCTCCGATGTCTGGCGGATCAACCTCCCCCGGATTTTTCATGCCGACGTGGTCCTGCCCGTAAAACTTGAGTCGCCAAGCTCACGGCAATATCTGTTCGACGTTTTGAAAAAATTCAGAAAAGATCTGCAAGTGGCGCTCGTTCGGGATATTTCCGACGAGGCCTTGAGCCGGTCGATTCGAATCTACAATGCTGTCCGGCAAAAGATGCATCACCTCTCGGATCTAAGGCGGAGACATCCGCGCCTGCTTAGCGGAAGAGATTATCACACCATTGTTTTAGCTTCTATGCTGATGGACCGCGAAATATTTCTGGAATCGCTGGAAATGATCGTGGCGGACTTGGAAAAGACTCAACCGAAACAAGATGCATCGCACGACAAAAGACTGGTGCTGGCAGGCGGTATGTGCAGCCATCCGGATATCTATGACATGATTGAAAGGGCGGGCGGCGTGGTCATCGCCGATGATTTATGCACGGGCGCAAGATATTTTGAAGGCATCATCAATGAAAATCCCGACCCGCTTGCGGGGATCGCCAATCGTTATTCAGAGCGCGCCGTTTGTCCCGCCAAGCACGCGGGGCTAACGACGCGAGGTGAGCAACTGGTGGCGCTGGCCAAAGACGCACAAGCCGATGGCGTGATCTTTCCGCTTTTGAAATTCTGCGATCCGCACGCGTTTGATTATCCGTATATGAAGGAAATGCTGGATCGCGAAAAAATTCCATCTCTGCTTTTGGAGATGGAAGATCAGGCGCAGGCAGGCGGGCAGTTGGAGACACGACTGGAGACGTTTATTCAGATATTGTAACTAAAGCGAAGGTGGCGGCATGAATTCATCCAACTCCGATTTTCTTAAGACCCTCGGTATTTATCTTTTCGGTCAGGCCAAAAAATTGTCTTTGCAATTCAAGAAAGCGCCGACGATGAAAGATCTGATGATGGTTTATTACAGCGAGGCCAAGTCGGCGAGTCTCACCGGTAAAAAGATTGCCTGGGTCACCAGCGGCGCGCCGGTGGAGCCTCTCATTGCGATGGATATTATCCCTGTTTATCCGGAAAATCACGGCGCCATGATTGGCGCATCCAAGATGGGCGGCACGCTTTGCGAAAAAGCCGAAGCCATGGGCTATTCTAATGATTTGTGTTCCTACGCGCGCGCAGACATTGCCTGTGCGACGGTGAACGGCGGCCCCATCGGGGGACTTCCGCGTCCCGATATGCTGGTGTGCTGTAACAACATCTGCGGCACGGTTCTGAAATGGTACGAAGTGCAGGCGCGCTATTTCAATGTGCCGCTGTTTATTCTGGACACGCCGCTTTGCCACGAAGGCTATTCGGAAGAGGTCGCGCGCTACGTTCGTGCGCAAATCGACGACTACATCCGGTTCATCGAAGATGTCTGTAAGAAAAAATACAATTTTGACAAGCTCACGAAAGTCGGACTGCTGTCCTATGAAGGTCAGAAACTCTGGCAGGCTGTGCTCGATACGGCCGCCTGCAGGCCCGCGCCCATGAGCGCGTTTGACGCTTTTTATCATCTGGCGCTCATTGTCACGCTGCGGGGAACAAAGGAGGCCGTGCGGTATTACCAGAATCTTCTCAAAACGATGCAGGATCGCGTCGCGCGAGGAATCGGCGCGGTGCCCAATGAAAAATACCGGCTTTTGTGGGACAACATTCCCATCTGGCATCGCACCCGCTGGCTGTCGGAAAAATTTGCATCCCACAATGCCTGCCTGGTGGCGGACACCTACACGTCAGCCTGGTGCGGGGTGATTCAGTATATTGATGCGAATCGTTTTATGGATTCGATGGCGGAGGCCTATACGCGTATTTATCTGAATATCGGCGTGGATGAGATGGCCAAAATGGTTCTCGCGATGATTGACAAATACGATGTGGACGGGTTTGTTCTGCACTCCAACCGCAGTTGCAAACCTTATTCATTCGGTCAGCTAGACATTCAGCGGATTGTGGAAAGAGAGAGGGGGCTCCCCTGTCTGATGATCGAATCGGATATGACCGATGAGCGCAGTTTTTCCGAAAGCCAGATATCCACCCGGATCGATGCGTTCATGGAAATTATAAAAGACAGACATAAAACGTGAAGCGTGAAGCGTCAGGCGTGAAGCGTGAGACGTAATACGAACGACGAGATGCGAGATACGAATAATGCGGACAGCGGGGATTGATATCGGTTCGATTACGGCCAAGGCGGCCATTGTGGAAGATGGAAAAGTTGTCGGCGCCAAAATCATTTTCACCGGATATAACGCTGAGGCGGCGGGCGCTAAAGTATATGAAGAACTGCTTTCTGAAAACGGTCTGGAGAAAGCGTCTGTTTCAAAGATCGTCTCCACCGGTTACGGGCGCAATTCCGTCAAATTTGCCGACAAGTCGTTTACGGAGATTATGGCGCATGCCGCCGGCGCCTATTTCCTGGATCCGAAAATCAAGACCATCATTGATATTGGCGGACAGGATTCCAAAGCCATTTTGCTCGACGAGAGGGGCAAGGTCAAAAACTTTGTCATGAATGACAAATGCGCGGCGGGAACCGGCCGCTTTCTGGAAGTGATGGCCCGCGCGCTTGAAGTCAATCTCGACGGATTCGGCGCGATGTCGCTGCAATCGTCGCAACCCTCGAAAATCAGCAGTTTGTGCACCGTCTTTGCGGAATCGGAAGTGATTTCACTCATTGCCCGCGGCGAGAAAAGACAAGACATTATTTCCGGAATCCATGAATCCATCGCCGCCCGTGTTTCCGCGATGCTTGCGCGCATCGGTATGGCGGAGCCCGTGATGATTACCGGCGGCGTCGCCCGAAATGCAGGTGTAGTGGCTGCGCTGGCAAAGAAGCTGAATGTAGGAATCACCGTGTCGCCTTACGCGCAGCAAAACGGCGCGATCGGTGCGGCTGTTCTTGCCGCAACCCTATAATCTGGTTGATAATAAAAATAATTCCGCCATGTTTGAGAATATTCCTTTGGACATCCGCCGACAATCTGATATAGCGAGCCCCCTGCCGCTTTTAACGGTATGAACTTAGGATGAGGAGATAGATTGTGCCTTCTGTCGGTGAGAATATTGATGCCTATTGCCTGAAATGCAAACTGCTTCTGGTGCATGTAATTTTGTTTAAAGTGAATGGCGCGGTGAGCCGCGTCAAATGCAAAACTTGCGGAGCGGAGCATAAATACCGCGGCGCCGCCAAACCCGTGAAAAAAAGTGAAGTCTCCAAGCCGTTGGCCCGCAAGACGGTTGCAACGAAGAAAGCAGTTACGTCCAAACTCTCGGACGGTCAGATTGCCCTGCAGTGGGATCTCAAAAGCCGCAACAGGCAGCCGGATGCGCCCATCCTGAATTACTCGATCAAAGAGACCTATAAAGTCAACGATGTGATTAGTCATCCCACCTTCGGTGTGGGTTTTGTGGAAAGAATACTTTCCGATAAAGGCATGTCGGTTTTGTTTAACGATTCCGTAAAACAGCTGGGAATGAATATCGGCTAGCTTTCGGGGCCCTGATCTTTAGGCTCCAGGCCGCATTCTTTCGGGTCCACGTCCTGCTGGAAATAGGCTTTGATTTTCATCCGGATGGATTCGGGTAGTTTGATGCCGATTTCCCGAATCCGGCTTTCGTATTTTTTGAATGAACGGGTATGCTCCGATGTGTTGATGAAGATGCGGAAATAGGAGCGGATGCTGCCTTCCAGTTCCTTGCGATAATCCATATCCTGATTAAGAAGATCCTCCACCGGCGCGATAAACCGGTAGTTGATCGGTCGGCAGATTGCGCGGTAGGCCACAAAGCGCATGGCCATTTCATTTTCGTAATCTCTTTCCCGGATGGCTTTTTCAACGACGTTCAGGTCGACAGTATCCATAATCTGAAACGCATAACCGGGTTTCAGAATCGATTCGATGATCTGTTCCGCTTCTTTAAACTGCTTGCAGGAATGAATCTCGTCTGTAAAGCCGGGATCGCACCGGACATAAACCACAAAATCGATATCCGACGTGTTTTCGCAAAGCCCCATGTTGGTTGATCCCATCACGTCCATGGCGATATCGCCTTGCACTTTCTCCTCGATCAGTCCGGCAATTTGTTCCAGCTTTTGCAGGCGTTCATCTGTCGCCTCCGTCTGGAACGCACGGTAAAATTGTTTGATCTCGTTGTAGAGTTCAATCTCCGGGATGTGGGAGACCTTGGTTTCCTTCATGTCGAAATTCCGGCCCTGCCGGAGCGCCGTATAGCGTTCGGTATCCACGATGGATTCCTGCCAGCGTCCGTCTTTCGGAAAATAGTCGGCAATGTCATAAACGCGGTCATCCACGAGTTTTTTAAAGATAATTTTCCTGACATCGCCTGCCTCTTCGTCCAGTTCAATGGCGTAAAAGAAACCGCCTTCCCCAACGCCGCCGGAAAGCGTTGTGACTTCGCCGAAATTGGAGGGATTCAGATAGATGGTGTTTTCACCGATCTGAAATCCCCAGTCCATGTGAACATGGCCGGTGAGGCACATTAAGACGGGATTGTTGTCGCAATAGTGCCTGAGCGCCGGCGACCCCGACGTTCCGAATTGATTCACGCGGTCATGGATGCCATGCGCCGGCTGATGAGTGACGATAATATTCGGCTTCACCGCCTTGAAAAAGTTGTACATCTCGTTTAGGCCGCTTTCAAACGGCAGGGTTCCCTGATAGCGCACGACGTAGCGTTCGGGAATTCCCGGTGTCCAGATGTCCGCGCCGCCGTAGCCGGCGATTTTTAATTCTCCGATGTTGTGCCAGTGCAGATGGAGATCGCGCTCATGCAGCGACGTATATTTCAAATCCATGTCATAGTTGCCGGGCAGGGCGAAAACCTGGGATTGCTGTTTGGTCGCCAGGATATTTTCAAGCACTTTATATTTTTGCTGGAGCACCCGGCGAGCGCGGATGGTGTATTGCTGATACTTCGTCCCGAATTCCTCGACCTCGGGTACGGTATCGGGGCGGTCGAGCAGCTCATCGACAAAATCCTCAATCGTTATCGATTCCTTATTCATTCGGACGCGCAGGCCGTGAAAATAGGATTGAAGCTCGTGATAGGTGATCGCGGTGCTCATGTTGTAAAAGGGAATGTCGATGAGGTCGCCGGCGATGACGTAGACGTCTGCCACCGTTTCGGACAGGAGAAGTTTCACGCGGTCAAATGCCCCGTGAATATCGGCTGCATAAATGATTCTCATGGATGAAAGTCCTCCGTTTCCTGATAAGAGAATTTAAACGGCAGATGTCCGCCTGCCAGATAATACATAAGTTTTAAGGATTCCGTGCCGAAGTCGCGCCAGGCGCCCTGATCCGTCCACCATTTGTCCGGGTGATGCTCCGTGAAGGAGGCTAGCGGATAAATGCGAATTTGCAGGGCTTCGCCGGCAAGCGAATAGGCCAGGTAACTGCGGCGTGTATGAAAGGACGGCGCCACCAGAATGGCGCTGGAGATCTGATCTGCCGCCAGATCCTTCATTACAAACTGGGCTTCTTTCAGCGTAACCGGGTGCCGGATCGGAGTGACAATGATTTTAAATTGTGCCTCTTTTAATCCGGTGCCTTTGAGCTTTTGCCGGACCACCTCCGGATAGTCGCCATTGATGCCGAACGGGCGATGAGCCGGTGCAATCCGGTGGATGACCACAATCATCTTTTTTACTTTGCCGTCTTTGAGCAAGTCCATCCCGGTTTGAATAAATCCTGTACGTATATAATCCGCTCCTTCCAGAATAACGACATCCGCCGTATAATCTCCTTGCGGGGCCATAAACTTTCCCGCTTTTTCCCACAGGGTATCGCGAAACAGATGGCCCGCAACAGCCAATAGAATTAAAACCAGCAGGACAACGATCAATACTTTCTTTTTCATAGGTGATGAAGCTCTTTTTTTAACCGGAACTTTCTAGCTTCTAAAATATGTGATCGGATAAAACAAGCTTTTAGTTGAGGCTATTTTACCCTCTATTACATTGTTGTCAGGGGCGCAGGCGGGCGTCAGTCTTTGACGGATCGGATCAGCAGAGGCGTCAGGCACACGAATAACAACCCCCTGTTTGGTGCTTGCTATATTTCCAAATCATGAGAAAAAACAACAGAACTAAAACAAATAATGTGCTATAAATTTTATGTATCTGTTCAAAAATAACGCCGGGGACTCGAATATCTGCTAAAGGAAAAAACAGATAAAGATTATAATTTATGGACATTCTTTTTACTTTTGCCGGCAACCGTGATCCATATAACCTTGAAAGCGTGAAAGGTGTCTTTACCGACGGGCCGGTTCTCACTTTGCTTAATGAGCGCTCTTTTGATGCCGTCCATATTTTCACGACGCCGAACAGCCTTCCCAATGCCCAACAGCTCCAAAGGGTGATTGCCAAGCGAGCAGGAAATATCCGCACGCGGATATATCACCTCGATATCCCTGATCCTACGGATTACGAAGCCCTTTTCCTGAACATGAGCGCGCGGTGCCGGGAAATCCTGGATGAGTATCGCGATCTGAAGCCAGCTTGCTTCATCGCCACGGCATCCGGGACGCCACAAATGCAGACCGTCTGGTTCCTCATGGCCCAATCGGGCATTGTGCCCGCCACACTCCTCAAGATCACGCCGCCGCGTTTTCTGAGACCGCAGCAGAAGGCCGTTTCCGAAATAAGTCTTTCACTTGCAACCTTCCCCAAGATTACACCGCCCTTGGCGGAAACGCTGGACATCGCCGCGACCTGCCTGCGCAAGGAAAAACTGGAGGCCGAACGAGATGAACTGATCCGGGAATTCTCCGGTCTCCGGATGATCGGCAAGAGTCCAGCGCTGACGCGGGTCATGGACACTGTCCGGGCGGCCGCTCTGTACGACTCGGCAGTTCTGATCCAGGGAGAAACTGGGACGGGAAAGGAAGTCGTGGCAAAGGCTATCCATTTTAACAGCCCTCGGAAAGGAGAACCCCTGATCGTTGTTAATTGCGCGGCCATTCCGGAGACGCTTGTAGAAAGCGAACTTTTCGGTCACGAGAAAGGAGCATTCACCGGGGCCACGCAAAAAAAGAAAGGAAAATTCGAACTGGCGGACGGGGGCACGATCTTCCTGGATGAAATCGGCGATATGCCTCTGCCTGCACAGGCCAAAATCCTGCGCGTCTTGCAGGATAAGGCGATAACAAGGGTGGGCGGCGAAAAAACCGTCCGCGCCGATGTCCGAATCATTGCCGCCACTAACCGGAATCTCACCGCTTTCATCAACGATGGCAAATTCCGGGAAGACCTTTACTACCGTCTCAAGGTGATTGACATATCAATCCCCGCCCTAAGGGAACGAACGGAAGATATTTCGCTTCTTGTGGAATATTTTCTCGAAAGGCACAACCACCGATACCGGCAGCAGAAGCAGATTAGCCGGGAGACGATGCGCCGAATCCTTTCTTATTCCTGGCCGGGAAATATTCGCGAACTTGAAAATACTATCGAGAGGGCTTTTGTCCTATCCAGAGGCAGTGTCATCAAAGAGGACGATTTGCCGCCGGAAATCACTTTGCCGGTTTCTTCTCTTCCAAAATCGCCCGGCAAGATAGATCTACCAAATGCTCCAATAATCACCATCCCCCCTGACGGTCTGGATCTGGACGTTCACCTGCTCAACCTTGAAAAATCATACTGCGAAGAAGCCATCAAAGTGAAGGACGGAAACCGGGAAGCCGCCGCCCGACTTCTCAAAATAAAACCCCACACCTTTCGCAAGCGGGCCAAAGAGAAATTTGGAATGTAGGGTTGGAAATATTTGTTGATGTTTCACATTTACATGGATTGGCCAGACGGGTAAAGATGGCGGAAGTATTAAATCGTAAAATTAATTACGAGATTCGTACCATTCATTACGAAAATCACTGTGCTGGTTTGAGTGTCATTTAAAATATTAAAGTATATTCAATGCATTAACTAATAATTTGCTCTTTGGCATGGTCGCTGCTCTATTCCTTCTTCAAAATCTACTCACGAAGGAGGCAGTATATGACAAGAATCATGATGGCGGGGGCGGTAATTTTGGGTTTGTTCTTTTTCGGCGGTTGCGCGACGATCATGTCCCACGGGCCGCAAACCGTGCACATCCTTTCACAGCCGGACGGAGCAACTTGTGAAATCAATGACACAACAGAGGACAAAATGATTGCCAGGGCAGTGACGCCTTACACTGCAAGTCTGGAAAGAGGCGCCGGATATTTTTTGAAGAAATATTATGATGTCACGTTTTCCAAGACCGGTTACATAACGGAAAAAGTCACGCTCACCCCGGACCTGAACTTCTGGTATTTCTGTAATCTGTTTCTCGGTGGGGCAATTGGCGCGATTCTTGTTGATCCATTAACCGGCAGTATGTGGACATTCTATGAAAAAGATTACACTGTGATACTCTATCCGGATACGCCTGATGGACATGCTCGAAGAACCGGCGAAACGGCGCGTGCGGCGCAAGCTAAAGGCCAATGAAACTATGAAATGGGAAATGAAGACGTTTTCGCAATGATCATAGTGGCTTACTGATTGATGGAAATGCAAATAAGCACGGACCAATTCTGATCAGCAGGAGATTTATCCTTGCATTTTTCATGAATAAGGAGTATAAATTCATGAAAAGTGTATGCGGAAGGAAATATTATGGCAAATCTTCAAATAAAAGGCATGAATGATGATTTTTATGCCCAGATCAAGGCGCTGGCCGGATCGGAAAACCGCTCTGTGAGTCAACAGATTCTTTTTATGACAAAGGAGTATCTTCTGAAAAGGCAACTCGTGCAGGCAGCAAAAATGCCCGCACAGGTTTTGCTTGAAATGTCCGGTTCCTGGGAAGATGAAAAACCAGCCGAGGAGATTATTTCAGAACTGAAAAAAGCCCGGAAAAACATGCCCCGGACAAGGGAGGCGTTCTGATGTATCTACTCGACACGGACACCGTTATTTACAGTTTGAAGGGCCATCCGGCGGTAACGGATAACCTGAAATCGCATTTGAACGATTCCATTAAAATCAGTGTCGTCACTTACATGGAGCTTTATTATGGCGCGTACAAATCGCAACGGGTCACGGCAAATGCAGCCAGAGTCAAAATGCTTGCGCAATCCATTGAGATGGTTCCGATCAACGCCGCCGTCGCCGAAACATTCGGCATGATCAAGGCAGATCTCGAATCCGGAGGGAATCGGCTGGACGATTTCGATTTGGCTATCGCCGCAACTGCGCTTGCCAATAATCTGATTCTGGTCACAAATAATATCGATCACTTCATCCGCATTGATGGGTTGAGGATTGAGAATTGGACGATGCTTTCATGATAGTCGCAAATCGATTCTATGTAATGGGTACAATGAAAATCGTCATTATGTTCTATTGCATTTTCTATCGCCCTGCCGTAAATAAATACGGCAACAAATATTTTTTAAATAATAGCAATTGGAGGGGCAAAAATGGAACAGAACACTTTAATGAATTTCAACAATAAATGGTTTGTCCTACATCACAATAGTCTGTACTATGAAAATCAAAATCTTATTGGCTTTAGAGACCCAACTGAATGGTGCATGATTAAAACCGGTGATTTGATAGTTTACTATCAAGCTGGCAAAAGACGATTGCGAGGCGTCTATGAAGTAAGCAGAACTGATATTAACATTGATTTGTCTTTTGGCAAAAATGAATTTCTGCCCGGAGAGTTAAAACATCAGCATGAACTCAAATTACTTCAACCGCTATCAGCAAATTTCAGTCAAAGCAATGCCCAGAAACTTTCGTTCCATAAAACCATCAAGAACCCAACGCGATGGGATAATAGAAGGGTTTTTTCAATCGACAATAATGATTTGGCTTATATTTTATCACTATAATTCTTAGTAATTTTTAGATAAACCAAGATCACTTGCAATACGCATAGATAAGAATCATGGAGAATCGCCATGTTTACAGAAATAGGTATTGAAAATTTTAAAGCCTTTGGAAAAATGCAGCGCATCCCTCTCAAGCCCATTACGTTGCTTTATGGCCCCAACAGTTCCGGCAAAAGTTCTCTCATGCAATCTCTGCTGCTGCTCAAACAGACGCTGGAGGAATCGGGTGACGATAAAATTGTTCTGCTTCCTAAGGGAAGTCTGGTTGATCTCGGAGGCTATCAGGAATTTATCAATAGGCATGATAAAGAAAATGTTTTCCGTCTTGCTGTTAGCTTCAAATATTTTAGCTATTGCCTCTTGGAAAGCACCATCTTTCCGGGTTGGGATGTCGGTAAGACAGACAGCATGTCTCTTGAATTCAATTTTTTTCTGGATGAAACAGGGGAAATGTCCATAAAGAGCATCAAAGTCCAAGAAGCGTTAGATTCCAATACGATCGCTGAATATAAAAATATATGGATTTTAAATCATCTAAAACGCGCGGTGTTGAGAAAGAAAGCAGAGTTTGAGAAGGATCAAAATGAACCAAAATTGATCAGCCAGTGGTTATCCATTCTTAAGAGATCTGTGTTGGTTTTGGATTCGGTAAATTTGGACAATGATTTTAGCAAAGCGCAGTGGGATGGCTTGCTTGGTTGTTATGGGAGAAAGAGAAAAACAAATCTAGGGAATTTTCATTTCGGTGATCTCGATCTTCAGACTGAGGACGAAATCAATAAGTTGAAAAAAATTCTTAAGGAAGAAAATGAAAGAATAACAAAGAGTAAGGCCGAGTTTCAAAGTGAAGATTCGAAGCTGACTGGCGCAGAGCGCGAAGAAAAGTTACAGAAGATAAAGCTTGAAGAAGCCAAATGCCGGCAAATCAAGCAGGTGTTAAAATTGTCTAAAATAATTGATCAATCTTTGGCAAAAAAATCTTACAAAAAAATATCCGAAAGACATGACTTCCCGCAGAGCAAAAAATTGATTTCCTTATCAAATTGTTTTCCAGATGGAAAAACTGAGTTGTCCGGGACAGAAGGTCCGTTATTCCAATCCATACAGGAATTTGCTTCAATTGGTGTTTTACGGAACATTCCCATTGTTTATTCGTACTTGAATCCGGCTTATTTGCTGCCTTGGGCTTCATCCGTATTGAAGGATTATCTGCGTAACATTGTTTACATTGGCCCATTGAGAGAATATCCGGAAAGGGTTTATTCTTATTCCGGCAATAGCCCATCCAATGTGGGAAAATCCGGTAAATACACACCGGACATTCTTATGAAAAGGCCCGACCTTGTCGACAAAGTTAATCAATGGTTTGATAGGTTTGACATTAATTATGAGCTGAAGGTCGACGAACTGAAGAGAAATCTTTTTTCACTCTCACTGGTTGATAAGAAAACTGGAATCGATGCCAGTCCCAAAGACGTTGGTTTTGGTATTGGTCAGCTACTACCCATTCTTGTTCAAGGGATACTCTCTGAAAATAAAATCATCTTTATCGAACAACCGGAAATTCATATCCATCCGCGACTGCAGGCTGAGTTGGGTAGCTTTTTTGCCGAAATGGCGGGTAAAAGTAGGCCAGACCCGGAGTGCGGACTTCAAGAAGAATATGGGAATCAATTCATTATCGAAACCCATAGCGAACACCTTATCTTGCGATTGCTTCGCTTGATAAGAGATACTACGAATGGCGAATTGAAAGAAGGCGAAAAACCTCTGCGACCGGAAGACGTGGCTGTCATTTATGCCAAACCGACGGAACACGGAACGGAACTTATGGAACTGCGCATTTCCGAGGACGGTGACTTTATCGATAAATGGCCGGATGGATTTTTCACGGAACGAGAAAAGGAGCTTTTCTAATCATGATCCAAGAATTCGCTATTGAACCTGCAGCAATAGACAACTGGAAAGATTTCCGGTTTATCTATGCTCAAGCAGGTGTGGAACATGGCAGGCTTATTTCGCGATTTCCCAGGAAATGGGATGACATGGTCATGAAAGCTTGCAAAGCAAATCCTGATATGAAGGACATTGAACGTTCCCGAATTGTAAGCAGATTGCAGAACATAAAAAATAAGATGGCCAAGCTGAATCGGCCATACGATCCTGAGAAAAATTGGATGTTCAACGTGCAAATACAACAGACGCAGAATCCTTTTCATGCTGTCATAGTGCGGCATAACGAAATTAATGCCGACAATTTTCTGAATATCGATGATCTCGACGAGCAACATCTGTGGCAGATCTCAAAAGGTCGGGTTGTCCCACGCAGGGCTTGGGATTTGGCATGCTGTGCCCGACTCCTTTTGCAGGTAAGCAGACAAATCATTATTATAGATCCTAACTTCGATCCGGCCAAACCTCGCTTTATTGAAACTTTCCAATATATGATTACTTTTGCTTTCGAACAGCATGCCCCCGAACGATTAGAATTACATGCAGAATATCAGTATCACAAGGACCAAAAGAGAAAAAATGGCTGGAAAGAAGATTGCATCAAAAATATTCCCGCATTAATTCCAGAAGGCTTCAAAATAGGAGTTTTCCAATGGGAGGCGAAACGGTTTGGTGACAGACCGCATGCAAGGTACATCTTAACGGAACGAGGCGGCATCTGTTACGATTACGGGATTGACGAGGGTGACGGACAGACAACGGACGTTTCCCTTATAGATCATTCAGTTTATGAACAGCGATGGCGAGATTACCAAAAAGAGACCGCTGCTTACCATTTGAATGATAATTTCTCCGTTACTGGCAGCAAGAAAAATCCACAAAAGGAGACATGAATGGGCAGTATCAGACAAAGTCAAACTATTGTATTCGCAAACCAAGCCGAATATCAGAGCGTAAAGAATTTATTGGAAAATGATCTAGATTTTGCTTCCGTAAGAAAGATAATTCAAACCTGTAACGATAACGAAAAATCAATTATATACCTGACCGAAGAAATTACACCTGAGTATGAGGGCGCTGACCGTACGAAAGTTCTTCTGCTGTTCAAAAATCCCCATCCCGATTCCGTGACAGCAGGTCTTTTTCTTTCAGAGCCGCATTCGCAAGTTTTTTGGAATCGTTTGTTCGAAGTCGATTACAACCGCAGCCTCCTGCCGCTACTGAACGGAAGCGATTGGATCAGCAAGGTGGCTGACACGTTACTCTCCGGAAAATATGACTCCCCTTTTCTATATTACTTCCGGTGCCTCTATCCCTTTCCGACACGGCAGTTTGCCGACTTGCAGCAACTCTTTTCAGGTGCGCCATTGACTTATAGAAGGCAAATGCTGGACAGGTCATTGATCGAGCTAACTGCCTATGTCCAGAGACACGGTATCAAGCACATCATCGTTTTCTTCAAAGACGCTGTGGAGTTGCTGGGCTGCAGGGCTTTGCCGACGTCAGTCAACGCCGTTACCTCCGCAAAACAGGGGATTGATCAGGCCATTGCCCACGGAGACGAAAATCTTTTCTGGCAACAAAACAGCAGCTTTCGTCAAAAATCAAAAGAAGGGCTCTGGATTTATCTCAACATGAACACCCGCGCCAAGAACCACGGAACCCATCTGCCCAAGCGGTATTTTACCTACAACCTGGAGTTCAGTCTCAAAGACATATTGAAAAACTCGTCCAGTCAAAATCGTCAGTAACAAAAGCTACTATTTTAGTAATAATTATTACTAGATTTTCTCTGCTCAGCCCTCGTCTTATAAAATATACCTATATTATTAATCACATAAACGTTTCACATCTTTTGGCATGTATTCTGCTTTTCTAATACGTAAAAACCATAAAGGAGCAAACATGCTGCTGATACTCACCGGAATTCTGCTGGGCATCGTGATTATTTGGTGGATCGCACAATCCACCAAAATTATGCTGATGATCTGGTTGAAAATAGGCGCGAACCTATTTGAGTACACGATAGTCCATACTGATGACGAAACCGGTGATTTCTATGGGTTCATCTTTACCAATGACATAAATTGGGAAAACAGATGCCTGAAAGATTTGAATAAACAGGCGCGAGACAAGAAGGAGGCTGCATGAAAAGATGTAAACGCTGCCATCAACAGTATGAAGAAGGGGATTCAACCGGCAGTGATCCCGCCACTGAATTAGCCATGATGTTTTTGACGGCTACCAGCACCGATGAGGTGAGGGAAAACAATCTTTGCCCTGAATGCCGGGAAGAGATGGGGGCTTTTAACTTGCTTGGCTTCGGTCAATAGTGAGTTTTGAGGAGAGGCTACATGATGGACCAGTTTATGAAAACAAAAGGTTGGAGTGTTGCTGAAAGACTGGCGCTTCCCGGACGCGAGGGTAAATATTTTCCTTGTGACGACCTTCCTCTATCCCGGGAGTCTGCCAACTTTTTAAAATCTTCATTCCCAACTGGAATCTACGGTCATCAGAAAGAAGCGATTAAATCGTTTTTGTCGGGTGAAAATGTCTGCATCACAACAGGGACAGCATCAGGCAAAAGCCTGCCATTTTACGTCACGGCGATGGAAAAACTCGTTTCCGATCCCAAGGCACGGGTGATTGTTGTTTACCCCCTCAAGGCGTTGGGCAGAGAGCAGGAGGATCGCTGGATTTCGTCGCTCCAGAAAGCCGGCATTGACGCCCGTGTGGGAAGAATCGACGGCCAGACGCCAATGCAGTCGCGAATGGCCATCCTGCGGAACTCCCGTATCTTGATTATGACGCCCGACATCATCCATGCCTGGCTTCTTTCCCATGTAAGCGACAAGGCCGTGATGTGCTTTTTGTTCAAGACCCAGCTCGTTATTATTGATGAAGTTCATTATTATACGGGCGTTTTCGGCAGTAACGCGGCCTTTCTTTTTCGCCGGATGCGTCACATCCTGCAACTGCTGCGCGTTTTTCCGCAATTTATCGCCGCTTCCGCCACCATTGCCGCACCGAAAAACCATCTGCGCGACCTTTTCGGTCTGGAATTCCGGGTCGTCGATACCGGGCAAGATACTTCGCCAAGACAGAGTGTGACCATCCACCTGGCCAATCTTCCCGCCGAGGGTGATCTTTTAACTTCACTGTCAGAGTTGATGGACTACATCGACCGCAAGACCGACCACAAATTCATTGCCTTTGTTGACAGCCGCAAGCAGACCGAATATCTGGCTTCCATCGTTTCGCGCTTTCAGTCCAAAGGTTCGGAAGACGTTGATTCTATACATGACAATCATCTGGAGAAACTTAACATTCTGCCTTACCGGGCTGGATATGAGGAGCATGATCGTCAGCTCATTCAGGAACGGTTAAGCAAAGGAATGCTGGCCGGCATCGTCAGCACCAGCGCCTTGGAACTTGGTCTGGACATTCCGTACCTGACCCTGGCCATTCTGGTGGGGGTACCTTATTCCGCGACCAGCTTTTATCAACGCATCGGGCGGATCGGCAGGCATGCACCCGGCGAAGTTATCATCGTCAATGGCGGCGATATGCACAGCGCAAACATTTTCCGGAACCCGCAACAACTGCTCGGGATGCCTCTGTCGGAAGGCGCCTTGTATCTCGAAAATCTCCGGGTGCAGTACATCCACGCCCTGTGTCTGGCCAAGCATGGCGGCGAGCATGACCGCGTATGCTCTTTTTTGGGTATCAAAGAGAGCCAGACATTCAATAGTGACATCACCTGGGCCAACGGCTTTCTGGAGCTGTGCCGGTCAGAAAGGATCGGCGAGATCACACCTGAATTTCAGGCGATGAAAGCACAGGCAGGGGAAGATCCAAATCACGCCTTTCCTTTGCGTGATGTCGAACTTCAGTTTCAGGTCAAGCAAAAGCGAGGGGCAGTTGAAGAGGCGCGTGGGTCGCTGTCATACAGCCAACTGATGCGGGAAGCTTATCCGGGCGGTGTCTATTATTACACGACGAGACCATATCGCGTCTGCCGTGTAAACGTCCATCGGAGGATTGTCGAGGTACGCCAGGAAAGGAAATACACCACCAAAGCGCAGATGATCCCGACGCTTGTGTTTCCCAATCTGAGCGATGGGAACGTCTTTGTGGGCAAGCGCTTCGGGGAACTGATTGCCGTGGAGTCGCCCCTCCAGATTAGGGAGTCGATCATCGGTTACAAGGAACGCCGAGGGCCGAATGAAATGTCGTGCAGCTATCCTCTCGATCCGGCGGGAAGCGCCTATTTTGATCTGCCGCGTTTCACACGGAATTTCTTCACGACGGGTGTTACCTTTACACATCCCGCCATGAATCGGAAGAATGTTAAGAATGAACTGATTGCGCAAATTCTGTTCGAGGTCTTTCTGATGGTTCACCCTTTCGAACGGCGCGACATCCATTTTGCCGCCGACCGCTACCGGGTAGGCCGGGGGCCAATTTCTGAAGGCGCAAAATTTGTGGCAATCTATGACCAGACATACGGCAGCCTGCGCTTGTCGTCACGCATCTTGGAAGATCAGACGCTGCGCGGGATTCAAGAGAAGATGAACGTTGTGATGAAAATCCGTCGGGAGGAAGGCAGCCTGGAGACTGATTCCGAAACGGCGGTGGCCCTTGGGGAGATTTTGGACTGCTTGGGTGAGATGCCTGTGATCTTCTCTGTAAGTAGGGAGAACGCTACCATTGATATGGACAACACTGCTGCCGTAAGGGTCGTTCTGCCAGGCTCGAAGGGGCTGAACATCAGGAGCAACAATGAGGAATTCTTTGTGCAAGATGTTTTCTACAGTCCTCATTACAAGGGGTTGGCGTACAGAGGCCAAAATAGTTATGGGGAAAAGGAAATAAATTGTGGAGTCAAGACGATTGTCGCACTTGAATCCTTGATCGAAATCCCCGGTGAGAGCAAGATGGGATTCTACAATCCTGAATCTGGAGAAATTATTGTTGCTTAGTTAACATTTCTGATTGCGCATCAGAGGCTGTAGAGATTTTTTTCCAGGAGTCCATGATTTATCTGTGTGGGGATTGTTTGCTTTTGAGGACAGCTCCTTGTTTGATTGCCGATGCTGATCAATTCTCACAGGCATAAGGAAAAGTCAAATGATCAGATCAGGCCTCATTGCTTTTTAATGAGCGGGATACTATATTGTTCAATAAGTATTGCTGAAACTTTTTATCGTTTACGGCTCATAACAAAAGAAAGCAGGGAGGGACTATGGCAGAAGATGTTTTATCGGCTTGTACAGTAACCATGAATGTTCCGGTGGCGTGGGGCGAGATGGACGCCATGGGGCATGTCAACAATATTATCTATTTTCGTTATTTTGAAACCGTGAGAATTGAGTATTTCAACCGCCTGGACATGATGGGTTATTCACGTGAGACGGGCATCGGGCCGATACTGGCTTCCACTGAATGCCGCTTCAAAATGCCCCTGCAATACCCGGATACGATTATCGTGGGGACCAAGATATTGAGTATGGAAGAAGACCGGTTTGTGATGGGTTATGAAGTCTTCAGCACGAAGCATAAAAGAATTGCCGCCGACGGCGAAGGCGTAGTTGTCACCTACGATTACAATAACAATAAAAAAGTTCCCATCCCGGAAGTCCTGCGGAAGAAGATCATGGAGTTGGAGAAGATAGCGAAATAAGGCTCAAGGCTCAAGGTGCAAGGTTCAAGGTGCAAGGTTCAAGATTCAAGGATAAAGGTACAAACAAATCCTCGAATCCGCGCACGAAGATTAGTTTATAAAGTTATAAATGCCATTCCGAACAGACGAAAGCCCACAGCCTTGTACCTTGAACCTTGAACCTTGTCCCTTTATCCCTTTATCTCTCCACCGTCATCGCTGCATTCGGAATCTCACCTAGCATTTCCGGAAAATACATGGCTTCCACCCTTGTTGCCGGCAGGTGGAAGGTTCCGCTTGAGTTGAGGCGCAGCGTGTATTCCACGCTCCAGGGACCTTTGGGCGCATATTCGTAATAGGCGCGGAAGGCTTCAAAGGAGCGCTCTTCAAAGGCCGGCCAGACCCAGCCTTTTCTTTTTTCATCCTGTGTGAGCATTTGCGATGCTCTGGCCAGAGCTCCCCCCAGAATGGCGGCGCCCGCCGGAATGGGATCGCTTACCACCACCCAGGTTTGATCCATCTGTGCCTCTATTTCCAGGTTTACACGCAGGATATCGCCTTTGCTGAATCGGTTTTTATTTTTCTGTTCCACCGATGTGACGGTTTTCTTGATCTTGTATCCGGTGGAGAAGGACTCTTTGAGCGGAATGGCGGCCAGAGTGGATACCGTCAACCATGGCTTTCCCGTTCCCGTGTGTGTGATGCGGAGGGTATCCTTTTTGTCCGGCCAGGCAAGCATCTCGGTCTTTCCCTTAGGAGTAGATGCCCAATCCAGGGTTTTGGCTTGCTTCCCTAATGCAGATTGTGTCGATCCCGCAACGGGAACAGATTCAAACGTCTTCGAGAACTTCTCCATGGCCAGAACACCCCAGGCGTTGGCCAAGGTCAAATCCCAATGGCCGCGCTTTTGCCGCGCCAGCGCCCCCTGGGCAAGTCGGGGCATATCCTTGCTCCATTCGGAATCCGGCATTAGTGCAATCAGGGCGCGCAAGGCGTTCACATCCGTCGAGACCATCAGCCACCAGAGATGGTCGGCTCTTTCCGTGGAAAAGCCCATCGTCGTGCCCTGAAAATTCAGACGTGCCCGCAGAATCTGCTGAACTTCCCGAATGCGGGCGTCGTGGTTGGGAATGTCCTGAATATTGCGCAAAATGTTCAGCCAGTCGATGACGGCGGACGTCGGCCATAAATTAGGTTCAATGCGGATCGAATCGAGCATGCCGCTTGTCGCCTTCCCTTCGCGGGAGAGCGCTTCAATGGCCGTAAGTTTCCTGATGCTTAAATCCGCCGTGGGGAAATTCGAATGACAATAACTTTTCCCCTCGATAAATTTTTTCAAACCGTTTTGCATTTGTTCCTTGGCCGACGGTGGAACGGGCCAGCCCGCCTCATGGGCGATGGCCAGAATGTAGGAGGTGAGCGTGGGGCTGCCGCATAAGATATTCATCGGGAAAAATCGAACCAGTCCTGCGCCGTCCAGATGGGCCGGGAGTTTGGCCATGGTTTCTTTCCAGAGCGTTTCATCGCGAAGCGCCACCGCTTTTGAAGCCTTTTGCTCCATGCAGGTGTAAGGATATTTTTTCATATAGTCCTTCACACCGTCCAGTCCATCGGCAATTTTCGGTTTAAAGGATGTTTGAATGCCTCCGCGTCCGGGGATGGCGTCTGATGGCCTTTCAATGTCTGCTTGATAGGTCTTGTCGAGCTGCGTGATGGTGGCCTGAAACGTCCTCACCGGTGTGGTGGGAACAATTGTTTGTGCAACCTTGATCCGGTCCGTCGTGTTGGATTTTGCATCTCTGGCATCGATCGTCCATTGCATTTTTTCGATGCCGAAAGGCGTTGTAACATTCCAACCGATCTCTTTGGATTCGCCTGCAGCAAGCGATACGCGCAAAGGCGCAATCCGCCATTTCATTTCGGGAACCGTTGCGGAAAGCGCGATATCCATGGGCCGGTCTGTGGTGTTGCGGACGGTAAATCCGGCGTAGTATGTGTCGCCTTCACGGATGACCGGAGGAAGGCCGGAAAATACCATCAAGTCCTGCGTTGAGCGGATGGAGGTAAAGCCCGTGCCGAAGAAACCCGCCCCTCCCGTTGCCACGGCGACAATCCGGAAACCGGTTAAGGAGTCATTGAGCGGCACGTCGATGTCGGCTTCGCCTTTGGCGTCCAGAAGAACTCGCCCTTTCCACAAAAGCAGAGCGTCAAACATTTCGCGGGTCGGTTTGTTGCCGGCGGCAAGTCCGCCTCCGCCTCCCTGTGCGACGGCTTTTAGCCCGAAATGGCGTTTGCCGACAACCTGCATCTGCGCTGTGGACGTGGTGACGCCAATGCCGCGGCGCCCCATCATGGCGGTCAGAATATTCCAACTGCCGTTGGGCATGAGTTCCAGAAGACCTTCATCGACTGCGGCCAGGGCGACTTCGCTTCCGGCGGGTGGAATTTTTCCGTCCGCCGTCACGGCGCGGATTTTCACTTTTGCCTTCTGCCTGACCTGATAAACTTTTTTGTCGGTTGTGACGTTTACTTTTAATTCATGGCTTTTCCAGCCGACATTCATTTCGGCAATGCCCAATTTATAGGCGGGTTTCCCCAGATCCACCAGACTTGTGGGTTGAATGTCGGCGGTGCGTCCCCGCACGACCAGCGCCGAGATGAAGACGTTTGGCGCATAGCTCAGTTTCATCGGCACTTCGATCACCGGATTTTTACCGGACAGGGTAAAAACCCAGGCATCCAGAACGCCTTCGCGTTCCGCGGTTACTAAAATAGTCGCCTCGCGGAAAGGCATTCGCACCTGGAATCGCGCTCTCTCACCGGGTTCGCAGCGTTTCTTTTCCGCGATTAAATCGATGCGGTCGCTGTCGCGGACGTCAAACCACCAATCGTCGCGGTCGGCCACCCAGATGTCCCGGTTGGCGATAGTGATGCGTCCGGCATCGTCCCGGCTTTGCGCCTGCAGGATGATATTGCCGGATACAGGTGATTTGGCTTCACAGATCAGCAATCCGCGCGCGTCGGTCTTTCCTTTGCAGATGGCGCCGACTTTTCTGGTTTCGACGGCATGCTCGTAGGCGTAAAATCCGCCAATCAGCCGTTTGCGATGCGAGTAATTTTTTCGCTCGAAAACATCGACGTTGATGTCCGCGCCTGCGGCGGGTTTCCCCGCGATGTCCAAAACGGCGACATGGAATTTCAGCATATCTTTGGATGCGGCCCAGGAATCGGGCTTGATGCCGATGAGATACTGAGAATGCCAAAGCGCTGTTCTTGCCGAGACGGTGGAGATTTCGCCTGCAGGGTCCAGATACTCCATCTCCGTATGCAATTCGCGGGGAATGTCGTGAACGGTGAGCTTGCTGATGGTTGCGCGAGCTGCGCCGGTTGAATCTAAAACCAGATCCATGACCGGCAGGGCGTCTTTGCCCGAGCCGCCTTCTTCCTGTGGCGCGTCGTCCGCGTCTGTTTCTTCGCGGCGGGTTACGCCTTCCTTCACGCCGCCGTTGACAAAAATGAAATCATCGTAACCGGGTAACGAAGAAAGATATTTCGGCCGAAGTTCACTTCGCAACTTGACGGGCATATTCCCTGCGCCGCCGCCCGCAAGATAGCGGACCCCCAGATCAAGCACAACGCTTGTGGGTTTGACGAGTGTTTGGGCCGGCGGCTGGATGATGCCCTTCATCAGCGGAATGCGAAATTCTTCCACATGAAAGCCGCCCGAATAATGGGTATCGAGCGTCAAGTCATATTTCCCGAGTTTGGCTTCGCGGGGAATCTGCCAGACACTTTGGGCCACGCCCGCTCTTACATCCCACTTCAGATGCAGATCATATTTCTGACCGCTCGCGGAATGCGTGATGCTTGCTTTTTTGGGAAGCTTGCCGGCGACGACGAAATGAAATCCGAGGCCTGTCGGCCGGCGCAGGATATGTTTCATGTGGACCGTATCGCCTCCCCGGAATAACGTCCGGTCGAAAATAGTATGTGCGATGACCGCCGTGGCGTATGATTCTTCCGGCAGTTGAAAACGCCACGGCTCGATACCCTGATCCCAGCTGGAATGTACAAACGTCATGTCGTCTGGGGTCTGAACCGCCACAAACAGACCGTTTTGCAGTCCGGAGAGGGTGTAGCTGTCGCTGTGTCCGTAATCGTGGTCTTCGTCATACTTAAAGGAGCAGTGGGGAAGCGTGTCGGCCTTGGGCAGCGGCTGTCCGATGCGGGCGATGCCCGATGCATCCGTTTTTCCGCGCCAGACAATGTTATCCTGGCAATCTCGAATCGTGACGCTCGCGTCTTTGACCGGCGCTGCCTTGTCCAGAGTGGTCACCCAGACCAGCGACGATTCGCGCCCCCACTTGAAATGCGCGGAAAGGTTGGTCACCAGCGCCGCCGCTTGCACGTACATGGGCCGATCCTGCCCGAGTAATGATTTGCCTAAAATTCTGCTTTCCAGTTCGACCAGATATAACCCCGGTTTGGCAAGTTCGATGCCCATGACTTCGAATGCCTTGGCGCCGTGGGGTTTCGGAAGGGCCCATGTCTGGGATGCTGTTTCCACCGCCAGCATGGATTTGTTTCGCGACGCCACGGCAATTTTACGAAGCCAGTGCTGTAAATTATGACCGTTATCCGCCGGAAGGGGCAGGACTTTTGCCGTCAATTTTCCGAGGGTTCCATCTGTTTTATAGTCTTTGTCCACCTTCATCGATTTTAATTTCAACTGTGCTTCGAGATTGCGCACCGTCACCGGCAGTGCTGGATGGGTCTTCGATTCAAGCATGCCGAAGCGTGCGGGAAATTTCGCAAGCGGCGGGTAGGCGTCCGTGCGTAAGGCGAGCGGAAACCGGTCGGCGTTGATTAGAGGCCGTCCTGCGTCGTCTTTCATGTTTTTCGGTATTTCAATCGTGAAATTTGTATTCTCCGGAAACGGCCCCGGAAAGGAGACGGTGTAAACGTCGTTTTCGGCTTGGTCCAAGCGGGCGATCCAGACCGTCTTGTCGGGACCAACTCTCACGACCGTGTCTTTTTTCGGGCGGCCATCCGGCGTCTGCGCGGTTTTTTTATCCGAGGCCCGGAGAATAATATTTTTGGCGATTTGCCTGGAAATCGGCGCCGAAAAATGCAGCGTCATCGGCAGAAAAGGAATACAGCCGGCCTCGCGGTTTTCTCGCTCACAGGAAAATTCGGCGATAAATGCTTTGCGGGTTGAGTAGGAAAGAACCTGGTCCTGATCGGTTGCCACGCCTGATTTGGACCGGACGCCGCTTCCCCAAACCAGATTGACTTTAGCATCATTGGGAAAGCGCTGCTTGCTCTGAATGAGAATAGTCGGCGGTGGCGTATTTTTCTCCGGGTCGGCGGATCGGGTGTCAGATCTTCGCAATGATGGAGAGACGGCGCGCAGGATCTTTTCTCTGGCTGCGCCGTCAATGATCCGGATGCCCACGGGATTGCCAATGCCTTCCACGGAAAACGCGACATGTTCCCTGACCGAAGGGATGTCCGGTTCGGCATCCAGCGTTAGAACAAAGATCTGTTCTTCGTCAATCTGTCCGCCTTCATAGGGCCTGGATCTGAGAATTGCAGGCCCGCCTGTGGAAAATGAAAAAACCTTCTGCCCGGCAAATTCGACGCCGGATAGCGTTTTAAGTCCCGGTTTGATTTTGAACTCGCAGGATATGCCCGCCTGCAGATCGGCGTTAAAATCGTAAACCCAGTTATTGCCGTCGGCCCAGCGGCCGACGCCTGCCGCCTGGCAAGAGATATCAAAGGGGGCCGGGTTGCGGGGATCACCGAAAGGGATCATTTGGGCGCTAAAGCGGACGCTGACCTGACGGACGCCCTTTACGGTTCCTTGTGGACTGAAAAATTCCACTCCGGGGTTTTCGACAGCAAAGCCGGGTGGAATTCCCAAAAGACATAAAAGAAAAAATGCGGCAAAAGCGATGATTTTCTTCATGGCGGCTCTCCTTTGCAAGAAGATGGTAGCTTGAATGACAGGATATTTGAAAAAATATTACCCGATTCCCGTATGCGCGTCAACACGCAATAAATGTTGAATATGCGAGAGGTATTTTGCTCTAAACAGTTGTTGATGAGAACGGCGTTAGATCACGATGGTACAAATATGAACCAATAAAAACAAAAAGTAACAAAAATGTGTTTGACAAATATGTTATTTTTTATTAGGAATACGGCAACCGATTGCCGTTTATCGAAAGGGGCGTATGACAGAGCTTTTTAAGCCGGAAGACATTGAACGAAAAGTTCTCTTGATTCTGAAAATCCTGCACGAAAGCCCGGAACCGCTGGGTGCGCGGGTGATTGCCCGCCGGATGTCCGAACGCAACGTACAGTTGAGCGAACGGACCGTCCGCTATCACCTCAAGATTATGGATGAGCGGGGATTGACCCGCCTGGTTGGACGACGCGACGGTCGGGTTATCATGGACAAGGGCTTAAATGAGATTTCCGACGCCCGTGTGCAGGACAAGATCGGCCTTTCGATTTCCCGCATTGATGTGTTGTCCTTTAAAACTACCTTTGACGTCAAAAAGAAGCGCGGCCTGGTTCCTGTCAACATCTCTTTCTTTCCGAAAGCGCAATTCAATCAGGCTCTCAAGATCATGAAACCTGTTTTTGCAAAAAAGCTTGCCGTCAGTTCGCGCGTTGCCGTGGCGCAGGCCGGTAAAATGTTGGGCGATATTGTGGTGCCCGAAGGCAAGGTGGGCTTGGCCACGATCTGCAGCATCGTGATTAACGGTGTTTTGCTTAAGCACGGCATTCCCATCGATTCCAAATTCGGTGGGATTCTCCAGATGCGTAAAGGTGAAACCCTGCGGTTTGTTGAACTGATTCACTATGCCGGTTCTTCGCTCGATCCCTCGGAAATTTTCATTCGCGGCAAAATGACCTCGGTGCGCCAGGTGGCCGAAGATGGCGAGGGGAAGATTCTGGCCAATTTCCGCGAAATTCCAGCGCTTAGCCGAAGCCTGGTTGATAAAGTGATTGATGATTTTTCCAAAGCCGGGGTTCACGGAGTCTTGTCTATCGGCAGCATCGGCCATCCGGTGTGCGAAACGCATGTGGATGTCAACAAGATCGGAATGATTCTGATCGGCGGCCTAAACCCGGTGGCGGCCACTTATGAAGAAGGTCTGGATGTCGACAACAAGGCCATGTCCACGGTGATGGATTTTGAAAAGCTCAAGGACATAGAGAATTTGTAGCAAGCGAAAAGAAGCGATTTCATGTGGACCGTTTTCGGAGCATGAACGAAACTAAAAACCAATTTTAAGAAGGGGGAGTAAATTATGTCAGTGATTAAAGATGTTATCGCCAAAGTCAAGCAGACCGATCCGGATCAGCCCGAGTTTCATCAGGCCGTGGAAGAGGTTATGGAAACCCTGGAACCTACCGTAAAGAAACACCCGGAATTTGTGAAAGCCAATATCTATGAACGCATTGTCGAGCCGGAGCGCGCCATGCAGTTTCGTGTACCCTGGGTGGACGACAAAGGCAACGTGCAGGTTAACCGCGGCTTCCGCGTGCAGTTCAACAATGCCATCGGCCCGTTCAAGGGTGGTTTGCGCTTCCATCCGTCCGTTAATCTGGGCATCATCAAATTCCTGGGTTTTGAGCAGATTTTTAAAAACGCACTGACCACGCTGCCCATGGGCGGCGGCAAGGGCGGCTCCGACTTCGATCCCAAGGGCAAGTCCGACGGCGAAGTTATGAGATTCTGCCAGGCTTTCATGCGTGAACTGTTCCGCCACATCGGCGGTGAGACGGACGTGCCTGCAGGCGATATCGGCGTGGGCGGACGGGAAATCGGATTCATGTATGGCTACTATAAAAAAATCC
>CAZJMX010000037.1:0-38940 GCA_964547345.1 uncultured Smithella sp.
GAAGGCATCTGGTTGGACGCAGGCGAACTTGAACCAATCATCAAGATGGAAAAATTAGGACTGGATAAACTCTTTTCCGTCTTTAAAAAATAGTTTGCCAAAACGGATCTATATCAGGAGAAAGAGTTGAGCGAAACATTTAAACCATTTAATTCATAAGGAGAAAGAATCATGAATTGCCCTGTTTGTAACATTCCATTGACTATGACAGATCGTCTTGGTGTGGAAATAGACTATTGCACGAAATGCCGCGGTGTCTGGCTTGACCGGGGCGAGTTGGACAAAATAATCGAACGCACCTCATTGGAAGCACCCACCCGGTCTAACCCGGAGCGGCAGGATAATCGCCATGATCATCATCACGATAAGCATCACGATAGTCATAACGGCGGTTACTATAAAAAGAAAAAATCATTCCTTCATGAACTATTCGATTAAAGCAAAGGGGATGATTATATCAGCCAATGCATAAAGAATTATTTGCTTCAGATAAAACATTGAAAGAAACTTTTTCCAGTATCCAGAACGCTTTACCTGACAATGGCGTGACATTGTCGATGGTTCTCGAATTGCTTGGGAAAGAGAGTTTTCTTATCCTCGCGGCTTTTCTTACGCTCCCTTTTCTAGCGCCGGTTTCAATTCCTGGTGTCAGCACAGTATTTGGTGTGATTATTTTGTTGATCGGAATTAGTCTGGTTTTGAATCGGTCACCTTGGTTGCCTGAGAGATACATGGCGCATGAATTTCCAACGGATAAACTCAGAGCATGTGTATCTTAGGGGTTAATATGGATGCAACGGTTGGAAAAAGACAGCCATCACCGGATGTCCATTTTATGCCGTGGACAATTGATGAGCAGGGTCATCGGTTTGGTGGTGGCGCTATCCTCGCTGCTTCTAATGGCCCCACTGGCGTTTATACCATTTTTAAATATTTTGCCCGCACTTTCCATCTTACTGTTGTCCATCGGCGTTCTTCAGCAAGACGGCATATTTATAGCATTGGGCTATTTTTTTCTGGTTGCAACATCAGTCTATTTCACAATCATTGCATTCATGGGTGCAAATGTCTTAAGCATGGCAGTAGACATGGCATTATAATAATTACTGTATCACGCAGTATTAAAAGAAAAGGATAAGATATGTCACATCATCAAAGGCACGGCAGTCGTTTAGTGTATTTTGAATTAGCAAAAAGAATCTTTAAGAACAAAACATTCTTGTTACTGGCTTTGGCATTGCTCTTAATTGTATTGGCTGTAGGAATATGGTTGATCTCCTTGCTCATACCATTTTTGGGACAGCTTTTAACGAACATTGAAAAAAACGGAATAAAAGGGATTATCGAAGCCATAAGCCCTTACCTGTTGAAACTTTGGGAAGGTGCAGGCAAATAAAAGCAGTAAGATGAAAGATTGTCGTGTTAAAATGACAAATGCTTTTAAAATCCTTGACAAAAAGGCAAGCATCTTATAATTTGCACAACAATTGAAATCAGTTCGATGGAGGCAATAAAGAAACACGGGATTGTCTCCGGCGAAAGGATTCATGAAATAAAGCCTAAGAGTTTGAACGGGTCTTTTATCGCAGGATAAAAGATGTGAAAGAAATAAAAGGCTGCGACTTGCTTCATTAAGCAAGTCGCAGCCTTTTTTTATGCATGAAGGAGAACTATCCATGAATCCAATAAACGGCTTTAACTTATTGCGGCAGGGTAAAGTTCGTGATGTATATGCTGTGGACAATAATCGCCACCTGCTGATTATTGCCAGCGACCGCATATCCGCTTTTGATCATGTCCTTCCGAGCATTATACCCGACAAAGGCAAAATTCTCACACGTCTGTCAAATTTCTGGTTTGCTAAAACAAGCCATCTAATCGCCAATCATATTGTGGATACCGAACCTTTTTTGGTCAATTGGAAGGATGACCATCTATGGCATCGCGATCAACTCAAATGGCGGGCAGTGCTGGTAAAAAAATCAGCTCCGTTGGCGATTGAAGCTATTGTTCGTGTTTATCTGGCTGGTTCCGGCTGGAAGGATTATTGTCAAACTGGCTGTATTTGCGGAATGGCGCTCCCCAAGGGGCTGGTGGAGGCGGATCGTCTTCCCGAACCTGTTTTCACGCCTTCCACCAAAGCCGAAGCCGGCGCACACGATGAAAATATATCATTTGAGCAGGCGGCGGTCATCGCAGGACGGGAAATCATGCAAAAGGTTCGCGACGTCAGCTTAAAACTGTACAAATTTGCTGCGGACTATGCCCGCGAGCGTGGCATCATCATCGCCGACACCAAGTTTGAGTTCGGCCTTTGTAACGGTGAACTCATTCTGATCGATGAGCTTTTTACCCCGGATTCATCCCGCTTCTGGCCCGCCGATACTTACCGGCCCGGCACATCCCCGTCAAGCTTCGACAAACAGTTCGTACGCGACTATCTGGAAGGGATCCGCTGGAACAAACAACCGCCCGTGCCTCATCTTCCGGATGAAATCGTTTCTAAAACGACGGAAAAATACGAAGAAGCGCTGAAGCGTTTATCGGTGAATTAGAAGGAGGTGTTTTAATGAACAAGCCGTCAGATGTAAAGATCCCGTTAGTCGCAATAGTGATGGGCAGTAAATCAGATCATGAGGTCATGAAAAAAAGCAGTGAGGTGTTGCAGAAATTCGGCGTCCCGCATGAACTGCGGGTGATCTCAGCCCACCGGACGCCTGATATTGCACAAGCGTTCGCGACCGGCGCCGAAGATCGAGGCCTTCAAGTAATTATCGCCGCCGCTGGAAAGGCGGCTCATCTGGCCGGTGTGCTGGCGGCCATGACCATCCTTCCTGTGATCGGAGTGCCTATGTCAACATCCGATCTGGGCGGCCTGGATTCACTTTTGTCCATGGTGCAAATGCCGGCCGGCATTCCCGTGGGCACAGTGGCCATCGGTGAGGCGGGCGCGAAAAATGCAGCTCTGCTGGCCGTGTCGATTCTAGCTCTGTCAGACGTTGGATTGGGCAATGAACTTAAGAACTATCGGCAACAGATGCGTGCAGAGGTCGAAGCGGCGGATGCCGAAATCAGCAATGTGCCGAATTGATAAGTTACCGGGACTATAGCAATATTTACTAAAAGGGTTATCATTATGAACGATCCATATCATGAGACAATGGAAACCCTCGACAGGCTTCGCGAGGAATCCATTACGGCAGGCGGCCGGGAGAAGAAGGAACATCAGCACAGTCTGGGCAAGTTAACGGCGCGGGAACGCATTGATCTGCTGCTCGATGAGGACTCTTTTGAAGAGTTTGATGTTTTGAAGAGAGGCCGTGGCGGCATCGACGGGGATGAGCCCAGCTATGCGGGCGACGGGGTGGTCACCGGCCACGGAACCATTGACGGGCGGGAAGTTTTTATTTTCAGTCAGGATTTCACTGTCGTCGGCGGATCATTGGGAGAAGCCCACTCGCAGAAAATATGTAAAGTAATGGATATGGCTGTCAACGTGGGCGTTCCCATCATCGGGTTGAATGATTCGGGCGGCGCCCGTGTCCAGGAAGGTGTGGACGCTCTTGCCGCCTACGGTGAAATATTTCATCGCAACGTCCGGGCCAGCGGTGTCGTGCCGCAGATATCCTGCATCATGGGCCCCTGCGCGGGCGGAGCGGTTTACAGCCCGTCCATCACCGATTTCGTTTTTATGGTGCAGGAATCTTCGTTTATGTTCGTCACCGGTCCGAAAATCGTTAAGACCGTCACCCATCAGGACATCACATCGGAAGATCTTGGCGGTGCTCATGTTCACGCCCATACAAGCGGCGTCGCCCATTTTATTCCGGCAAACGATGTCTTGTGTCTGCGTGACGTCCGTCGCCTCATCAGTTATCTGCCTTCCAACCAAACACAAAAAGCGCCAAGGCTGGATCTTCTGGATCCTGTGGACCGCGTCGATCCGTCTCTGGACTGTCTGATACCGGATAATCCCAATCAGACTTACGATATGAAGGTATTGATTTACAGTATCCTGGACGGCGCGGAATTCATGGAGGTTCACGCTCAGTATGCCTGCAACATCATCTGCGGCTTCGGAAGACTGGGAGGCCAGACCATCGGCCTGGTGGCCAATCAACCAGCGGTGCTGGCGGGCGTTCTGGATAACGACGCCTCCGTCAAGGCCGGACGATTTGTCCGTTTTTGCGACTCCTTCAATATCCCCCTGATCACGCTGGTAGACGTTCCGGGCTTTATGCCCGGTCCGGAACAGGAGCACGGAGGCATCATCCGCCACGGCGCAAAACTGCTTTATGCCTTTACCGAAGCAACGGTTCCGCGCCTTTCCGTCATTGTCCGCAAGGCCTATGGCGGCGCCTATCTGGTGATGAACTCCAAGCACATTCACGCCGACGTCAACTACGCCTGGCCAACGGCGGAAATCGCCGTCATGGGGCCGAAAGGCGCAGCCGAATTGATCTACCGTAAAGAAATTCAATCGGCTACCGACCCTGACGCCGTCTTGACTGAAAAAATGTCCCAATACCGCCGGACTTTCGCTAACCCCTTTTGGGCCGCCAAGCGGGGCTATATTGATGACGTCATTTACCCCCGCGATACGCGTCGTCATCTCATTCGCTCTCTGCAGATGCTGGAAGGAAAAACGGTCGGAAGCCCGAAACGCAAACATGGAAATATTCCTTTATGAGCCATGAAATGTTCAATAAAATCCTGATCGCCAATCGGGGCGAAATTGCCGTCCGCATCATCCGCACCTGCAAGCGATTGAACATCGCGACTGTCGCGGTATACTCAGACGCGGACAGACACAGCCTGCATCGGCAACTGGCCGATGAATCCGTCCACATCGGCGGTGCGTCCGCTCGTGAATCGTACCTGGATGCAAACAAGCTCATCGAGGCCGCGATTGCGACCGGCTGCCAGGCTGTTCATCCCGGCTATGGTTTCCTGTCGGAGAACGCCAAGTTTGCCAGACAGATTACAACTGCCGGGCTGGTTTTCATCGGTCCGCCTGCCGAAGTCATCGCCTTGATGGGCGATAAAATCGCCGCCAAAGAGCTGGCCATCAAGGCGGGTGTCCCGGTTCTTCCCGGTCACATGGATGCGTTAAAAGACGAAGACGAGGCACTGGCTATAGCGGAATGCATGGGTTACCCCGTATTGCTCAAACCCGCGTCCGGCGGTGGCGGCAAGGGGATGCGTGTTGTTCGCAATCCATCGGAAATGGAATCCGCACTCGCCGCAAGCCGCCAGGAAACAAGAAAATCTTTCGGTGACCACAGAATCTTCATCGAACGCTACATCGAAAACCCTCGCCATATCGAAGTCCAGATTCTGGCCGACGCGCACGGCCAGGTCATCCATCTGGGCGAAAGAGAATGTTCCATTCAGCGGCGGTATCAGAAAATCATCGAAGAGTCGCCGTCGCCCTCGCTATCCGCAGCGTTGCGGCTGAAAATTTGTCAGTCTTCCTGCGACCTGGCCCGCAAAGCAGGCTATGTCAGCGCGGGAACGATTGAATATGTAATGGACAGTTACGGTTCCTTCTATTTTCTGGAAATGAACACCCGCCTTCAGGTGGAGCATCCCGTTACGGAAGCCGTCACCGGATTGGATATCGTGGAGCTTCAGCTGCGTGTCGCAGCCGGACAGCCTCTGCCTTTAAAACAAGAGGACATTTCCCTGAGCGGCTGGGCGATTGAAGCGCGCATTTGCGCTGAAGACCCCGCAAGGTCTTTCATGCCTGCCACTGGAATGATCACCCGCTACGCTGAGCCCCGGGGGCATAATATCCGGGTTGACAGCTGCGTTGCCATGGGTTCAAAAATCGGCATTCACTATGATTCGCTGTTGTCCAAGGTCATTGGTTCCGGCAAAACAAGAGAAGATGCGCGCATCAGTTTGATCGAAGCGCTGAACGGGTATCATATTGAAGGCGTTGTCACCAACATCGATTTCGTCAACGCCATTTTATGCCATCAGGCGTTCGCTGAAGCGAATCTGAATACTGGTTTTATAGATGAGTACTTTGAAGGCGGAAAGTCGAAAAACCCGCCGGATGCTGAACACCTGGCACTGACGGCGCTGACCGCGACTTTGATCTACCATGTCCGCGTCATTGCCGTGCGGGAGTCGCTTCGCCCCATGACATCAACCATCGGACGCAGCAATCCGGAAACAAAACCTTATCGTTACAAGGTCAAGTCTGGAGAAGATTTATTTGATGTGCGGCTCAATGGAACGTTAAAAGAAAGTTGCTGGATGTTTCAGGTCAATGGACGCGATTATGACGTAGAAACGCCGCGCTTTGAACTCTATCGCCGCAGACTTAAGCTCATCATCAACGGACAGACCCACAGATTCCGTTTACAGATTCAAGAATCCTTTATGCATGTGGCGTTCAACGGTGTCACAAGGCTTTTTGAAATTTATACACCCAGAGAATATTTTTTAATGCATTACATGCCGGAAAGAACTGAAAAAGCGTTGGATAATATTGTCGTATGCCCCATGCCGGGTCTGGTGGTGGAGGTGCTTGTTCATAAAGGCGAGTGGGTTTTCCGCGGTCAGAATCTGGTTATTCTTGAATCGATGAAAATGGAAAGCGGCGTTGCTTCTCACATGGACGGCGTCATCGCGGAGGTTTACGCGGTCGCGGGACAGGCGGTCGAAGCGGGGGAAATGATGATGAGACTTGAGGCGAAATGTTGATGCATCGATTACTGGATGAAAGGGTGAATGAAAAAATACTGATGCTCGGCAATGAAGCCATTGCCCGAGGAGCGCTGGAAGCTGGCGTTGCCTTTGCCGCATCTTATCCCGGAACGCCCGCCTCCGAAATCGCTTCGCAGTTTTTTCAGATATCGCGGGAAAGCGACCTGTATTTTGAATACAGCGCCAACGAGAAAGTAGCTCTGGAAGTAGCGGCCGGCGCAGCCATGTGCGGACTCAAGACGATGGTCAGCATGAAACATGTCGGCGTCAACGTCGCCTCCGACGCCCTGATGACGCTTGGCTATACCGGCATTACCGGCGCCCTGGTGCTGGTGGCAGCCGATGATCCATTCATGTTTTCCAGTCAGAACGAGCAGGACAGTCGTTACTACGCCAAACTGGGCAATCTGCCCATGCTGGAACCGTCCTGTGTAAACGAGGCCAAAGAAATGGCCAAGTACGCTTTTGAGCTGTCGGAGAAACTTCAGTTGCCGGTCATTTTGCGCACAACCACGCGTATCAACCACGCAAGCGGTGTAGTAACCCTGGGACACCTGCCGGAACGAAAAACAAAAGGTTCCTTCACCAAAGATCCCTTTTCATATGTCTGCATCCCCTCAGTCTCGCGCAACCTGCACCCGAAGCTGTTGGACAAGATCGAAAAGGCCGCCGCCATATCCAATTCGAGTTCCTGGAATAGCATTGAAGGTAATGGGCGGATGGGTATCGTCTGCAACGGCGTCAGTTACGGCTACGTCATTGACGCCCTTCATGAATTCTGCATCGCCGATCAATTCCGCGTTCTGCGCGTCGGCTTTTCGCATCCCTTCCCCGACGCGTTGGCATGCAACTTTCTGGCGGGTTGCGAAAAGGCGCTTGTTGTCGAAGAAGGCGAACCTTATATGGAAGAGGCTGTCAGGAATTGCGCCCAGCAATCCGGGCTGACGCTGCCGATACAGGGTAAGGCAAAAGAGCTTTTTTCCAGGCTCTATGAGTACGATCCTGCGGACGTGAAGAAGGTGGTTGCTTCTTATTTTGATATTCCTCATCAGCCTGCCCGGTCGATAGAAATCGAAGATTTGCCCGCCGCGCCGCCCCGGCCGCCAAACTTGTGCCCCGGATGTCCCCATCGGGCAACCTATGTGGCTGTGCGTGCGGTTTTGGGGGACGAGGCTATCTACCCCACGGATATCGGATGTTACACACTCGGCCTGCTGCCTCCGCTGAGCATGGGTGATTTTCTCATCGCCATGGGCGCAGGGGTGGGGACGGCAGGCGGATTTGCGCGTGCTACCGGACGCAAGGTAGTCGCTTTTATAGGCGATTCTACTTTTTTCCACAGCGGCCTGTCACCCCTGGCGAGCGCTGTGTTCAACAATCACGACTTTACCCTGGTGATTCTGGATAATGGCACTACGGCCATGACGGGGCATCAGCCCCACCCTGGAGCGAATATCCGCCATCTGGGCCTGCCTCTCAACCACTTATCCATAGAGGAGGCCGTTTCGGGCCTGGGCGTGAAAAAAGTCATCACCGTGAATCCCTTTCAGCATCGTAAAACGATTGAGGCGGTAAAGGACGTTACGGCATACCGCGGCGTATCCGTGCTGATTGCCAGGGCGGCGTGCCCCCTCTATGAACGGACAATTCCTGATTTCAAACGGAAAAAGTCTTTTTATGTCCATCATGAAAAGTGTCAAAATCATCGCGACTGCGTAACCAGGGTGGCCTGCCCTGCATTCTACGTCGGCCATCATGGGCTTGAAATTGATGCGGATCGCTGCACCGGCTGTGCTCTATGCGCGCAGGTATGTCCGGAGAAAGCTATCTCGTCAATACCCGATAAAGAGGTGTCCTCATGAAAACAATCCGCATCATGATTGTGGCGGTGGGCGGACAGGGAAATATCCTGATGTCTCGCGTGCTGGGTGAGGCGGCCGTTGCCGCCGGAATGGACGTGCGCATGTCTGAATTCCACGGCATGGCGCAACGCGGCGGCGTGGTGGAGTCTATGGTGCTTTTGGGTGACGGAAAGGGTTACTGTATTTCCGACGGCCATGCGGATGTCCTGCTTGGCTTTGAACCTTGCGAAACCCTCCGCGCCGTCAAAAAGTGCGGCGCGAATACGGTGGTTATCACCAATACGGCGACATTGCCGCCCTTTACCGTGGCTTTGGGAAAAGATCAATACCCGGATGTTAGTCACGCCATGACCTTACTTGCCGGACGCGTAAAAAAGCTGATCGCCTTTGATGCCTCGTCACTGGCGTTAACGGCCGGATCTTCCCTTGTCCTGAATATGGTAATGCTGGGCGCGCTTGCCCAAAGCGGCGTTGTGAATCTGCCAGCGGAACTGCTCCGGCGGATCATGCGAGATAAAACGAAAAAAGAATTTGTCAATATGAACATAACGGCCTTCGAGGCAGGCATGCAAAAAGCCGCAGGCTGCTTATAGTCGAACCAGGGCTATTGGATTGAAGTGAAGATGGAAAATATAATTTTGAAAAATGGAATGCCGGCTACGCTTGCCCTGGAGGATGGGCGTGTTTTTGCCTGCCGATCATTTACCGGTCACGGAGAAGCGTCGGGCGAGATCGTCTTCAACACCAGCATGACTGGCTACCAGGAGATATTAACTGATCCGTCCTACTGCGGTCAGATGGTCACGATGACCTATCCGCTGATCGGCAATTATGGCGTTGCCCCTGAAGACATGGAATCCGACCAAATCCATGCGCAAGCTCTTCTGATTAAAGAATATCAAACGGAACCCAGTAATCACCGCAGCGCCGAAACGCTTGCCGGCTTTCTCAGGCGACATGGCATTATGGGTATTGAGGCGCTAGACACCCGAGCATTGACTTTACATATCCGCAAATCAGGCGCAATGCGCGCTTTTGTATCCACCCTTGAGCTCGACTTGCAAACTTGTGTGAATAGAGCGCGGGCCATTCCGGCTATGCAGGGCCGGAATCTGACCGGAGCTGCATCAACTGTGACGCCATACCGCTGGCAGGGCGGACAAAAAGACTTATTATCTTTAACGGATCTATCTGGCGATGAGAGCGTCTGGCAATTCAAGGAAAACAGGCCATCCGTTATGGCGTTTGATTTTGGTATCAAACACAATATCCTCAAGTGCCTGGAAGCGGCCGGATTCGAGGTGATCGTGATCCCTGCGGCCACCGACGCCAAGACCGTTCGGGCCATGGCGCCGGACGGCATCTTCCTGTCCAACGGCCCCGGCGACCCGGCACCGGCAGTTGCCACCGTGAACACGATAAAAGACTTAATCGGTTTTCGCCCCATGTTCGGCATTTGCCTGGGGCACCAACTGATGGCGATCGCACTGGGGGGAAAAACCTACAAATTGAAATTCGGCCACCGCGGCGGCAATCAGCCGGTCATCAATATGGCAACGGGCAAGGTGGACATTACGTCGCAGAATCATGGATTCGCCGTCGATGCGGAAAGCCTGAATCAGAGCGATATCGAAATCACACACCTGAATCTTAATGACCGCACCGTGGAAGGATTCCGTCACAGGCGATGGCCCTTGTTCGCCGTGCAATACCATCCGGAGGCGGCACCGGGTCCGCACGATTCCGGTTACCTATTTTCAGAGTTTAAAAATATGATAACAGCATTTTGTAAGGAAAAGGAGAGCTTTTATGTACAGAACAATTGAAATCCGCTGGCACGGTAGAGGTGGACAGGGAACCGTCACGGCGGCAAAAACCTTTGCCAACGCCTGTCTGCACAGCGGGCGATATATCCAGGCGTTTCCCGAGTATGGACCGGAGCGCTCCGGAGCCCCGTTGCAGGCGTATAACCGTATCAGCCCGAAAAAGCTGCAGCGGCATTGTCCCGTGTCTCATCCCGACATCGTTGCCATCGTTGATGCAAGCCTGCTTAACTGGGTGGATGTCACAGCGGGCTTATGCAGCGAGGGGCTGTTTCTGGTCAACACGCCCAACCATTTTGAAACCATCAAAAAGAAACTTCAGCTCAAGCCCAAACAGAAGCTCTACTGCATTGACGCCTCCGGCATTGCACTGGCATCTTTCGGCCAGCCTTTCCCGAACTCTTCGATGGTTGGCGCGTTGGGTAAAATATCCGGACTTGTCGAGCTCGACGCACTGCTCAAGGACGTCGAAAACAGTTTCGGCAAGAAATTCTCCAAAAAAGTAGTCAGCGGGAATGTGGAAGCCGTCAGAAGAAGCTGGAACGAGGTGGCTGAAATATGAAGACAAAACTCATCAATCAATCAAACTGCCGCCCCGTTATCACCGAACCGGGAAACTCCGCCCTTTTGAAGACCGGAACCTGGCGGACGCTTGAGCCTGTTTTAAATAAAGAGCATTGCATCAACTGTCTTTTGTGCTGGCTTTACTGCCCCGACATGTCCGTGATCGTTCGCGACGGAAAGGTCGAGGGTTTTGATATGGACTACTGCAAAGGCTGCGGCATCTGCGCTCTGGAGTGCCCCGGGAAAAAGGGCCAAAAAGCGATTCGGATGCGCAAGGAGGAAAAAGAATGAAAAAGATGACAGCCGTAACCGGAAACGAAGCCCTGGCGGAAGCCTTAAGGCAGATCAATCCCGACGTCTGCGCGGCCTATCCGATCACCCCGCAGACGGACATGATGCAGCTTTTTTCGGATTTCGTCGCAGACGGCCTGGTGGACACGGAACTGATGCTTGTGGAAAGCGAGCACAGCGCCATGAGCGCCTGCATCGGCGCGTCGGCTGGTGGCGGACGGGTGGCCACCGCCACCAGCGGTCCAGGACTCGCGCTCATGTGGGAGATGCTCTATGTGGCATCGGGCATGCGATGCCCTATCGTCATGCCGGTGATCAACCGGGCCTTATCCGCACCGCTCAACATTCACTGCGACCACTCCGACGCCATGGGCGCAAGGGATTCCGGCTGGATTCAACTCTGGTCGGAAAACGCCCAGGAGGCCTATGATAATCTCATCATGGCTTTCCGCATTGCCGAACATGCCGATATCCGCCTGCCCGTCATGGTCTGCATGGACGGCTTCATCATCAGCCACTCCCTGGGGGTCATGGAGTTTCTGGCCGACGATGTTGTCAGAACGTTTGTGGGAGATTTCACCCCGCAGGAGGCCCTGCTGGATATCGACCGACCCGTCAGCTACGGGCCGCTCATTGTCACCGACCAGTATCATGAATACAAAAAGGCGCAAAACGACATCATGAGTTCCGTCTTTGACGTGGCAACCGATGTCGCGACAGCGTTCGAAAACATCTCCGGTCGGCATTACGGTCTTTTTGAAACCTATAAGCTCGAGGACGCCGAGATCGGCATCGTTGTGTTGAATTCGGCGGCTGGCACCTGCAAGGATATGATCGACGAGGCCCGCGAAGGCGGCATTAAAGTCGGCCTTTTAAAACCCCGGCTCTTCCGGCCGTTTCCCTACGGTCCCATAGGCGACGCGCTTACGCATTTGAAGGTGATCTGCGTTCTGGATAGATCGGATTCCTTCGGCGCCTTCGCGCCGTTATTTTCCGAAATCGCGGCAAGCCTCTATCCCCGTGCCAACCGTCCGGTTTTAATCAACCGGATTTACGGATTGGGCGGCCGCGATTTCATGCCGGAGCATGTCTCCCTGGTGATCAACGAGATGATGGAAATCGCCGGACACAAAACAAACGTTTTGCCAAAAAAATATATCAGTTTGCGGCAATAACTCTCAAGACCGCAAAGGAGCATTATGACCACATCGCTTAAGTTAAAGGATCTTTCTAAAAAAGAAATGCTGCTGGCCCCGGGGCACCGGATGTGCCAGGGTTGCGGCGCAGCCATCGTCGTCAAGATGGTCTTGTTGGCCATCGACAAGCCGGTGGTGGCCTGCTCGCCTACCGGCTGTCTGGAAGTCACCACCTGTATCTCCGATTACACGGCCTGGAAAATCCCCTGGATCCATTCGGCCTTTGAAAACGCCGCCGCCACGATGGCCGGCGTGGAAACCATGTACCGCGCCTTGAAAAAGCGGGGAAAGATATCACAAGATATCTCTTTCGTCGTCTTCGCGGGCGACGGGGGAACTTACGACATCGGCCTGCAGAGCCTGTCCGGCGCGATGGAGCGCGGGCATGACATGCTCTATATCTGCTATGACAACGGCGCTTACATGAACACGGGGACGCAGCGCTCGGGCGCGACGCCGTTCGGCGCATCGACAACCACTTCGCCCGCCGGAAGTTCGGTGCCTGGCAAAATGCAACACCGCAAGGACATCACCCGGATCATGGCCGCCCACAACATCCCTTATGTAGCCCAGGCCTCTCCAAGTCATCATCTGGATCTGATGCGCAAGATTCAAAAAGCCATGTCGATTCCGGGGCCGAAGTTTATCAACATCCTTTCGCCCTGCCATCGCGGCTGGCGCTCAAAGGCTGACGACGCGATCACCCTGTCGCGGCTCGCCGTGAACACTTGCTACTGGCCGCTTTTTGAGATGGAAAACGGAAAGACCAAGCTTACGCATACCCCGAAGGAGAAACTTCCGCTGAAAGACTTTCTTAGGCCGCAGGGACGGTTTGCCCATCTGTTCCGCCCGGAAAATGAATGGATCATTGAGCAATCGCAAACACAAACTGACGCGGCGTGGATCGCCCTGCTTGATGCCGGCGCATCCGGCGTCATTGAAGAGTAGCCATGCCCCGACGAGACGACATACATAAAATTCTGATTATCGGCGCAGGCCCCATCGTTATCGGCCAGGGCTGCGAGTTCGACTACTCCGGCACCCAAGCCTGCAAGGCTCTGAAATCTGAAGGCTATGAGGTGGTGCTGGTCAACAGCAATCCCGCCACCATCATGACCGATCCTGAAATGGCGGACCACACGTATATCGAACCGGTGACTGCGGACGTGGTGGCGGCGATCATCGCCAAAGAACGTCCCGACGCCTTGCTGCCTACGCTCGGCGGTCAGACCGCCCTCAACACAACCATCGAACTCGATAGAATGGGCGCTTTGAGCAATTTTAATGTCGAACTTATCGGCGCATCTCTTGCGGCAATCCACAAGGCCGAAGACCGTGAGCTTTTCCGCCAGGCCATGTCGCGCATCGGACTTAGGATGGCCAAAAGCCACATCGCCACAAGTCTGCCGGAAGCGCAGGAAGCCGCAATCCGGCTGGGCTTTCCCGTAATCATCCGGCCGGCTTTCACGTTGGGGGGCACGGGCGGCGGCGTGGCCTACAATCCTGAAGACCTGGGCACGATCGCCGCCTGCGGACTGGATGCCAGTCTGATCGGACAGGTGCTGATTGAAGAATCTGTTCTCGGCTGGAAGGAATATGAACTGGAGGTGATGCGGGATAAAAACGACAATGTGGTGATTATCTGCTCCATTGAAAATTTAGACCCCATGGGCGTGCACACCGGCGACAGCATCACCGTCGCGCCCGCTCAAACGCTGTCTGATCGTGAATACCAGAAGATGCGGGACGCCGCCATCGCCATCATGCGCGAGATCGGCGTGGATACGGGTGGCTCAAACGTCCAGTTCGCCGTAAATCCGCAAAACGGAGACATGCTGGTGGTGGAAATGAATCCGCGGGTGTCGCGAAGCTCGGCGCTCGCCTCCAAGGCCACTGGCTTCCCGATTGCCAAGATCGCCGCGCTGCTGGCCGTCGGCTATACGCTCGATGAAATCAAAAACGATATCACCGGACAAACGATGGCCGCATTCGAACCCGCGCTGGACTATTGCGTGGTGAAGACACCGCGATTTACGTTTGAGAAGTTTCCGGAAACCCGCGACGAATTGACCACCGCCATGAAATCGGTGGGCGAGGCCATGGCCCTGGGCAGAACCTTCAAAGAGGCTCTGCAGAAATGTCTGCGGTCGCTGGAAACCGGACGCTTCGGTCTGGGCGCCGATGGACATTCAAAGCAAAATTTCAGTTTAGATGAAATCAAACAAAGATTGACCACGCCCAATTCCCTGCGCATTTTTTATCTGCGTGACGCTTTTTTAGCGGGAATGACCGTGGAGAAAATCCATAATCTGACCCGGATTGATCCATGGTTTTTAAATCAAATCCGGCAGATCGTTTTGCTTGAGCAGGAAATAGCCACAGCGCCCAAACCCTTAGCTTCGGCAGTCATGAAACAGGCTAAGTCCTGGGGATTTTCAGACCGGCAAATCGCACATCTTTCCGATGATACCGAAGACGGAATCGCCTCTCAACGCAAGGCCCTGGGCATCCGGCCAACCTACAAAATCGTGGACACCTGCGCCGCTGAATTTGAAGCATGTACGCCCTACTACTACTCCACCTACGAGTCGGAATGCGAAGCCAGAATAACCGACAGGAAAAAAGTGATGATCATCGGCGGCGGCCCCAACCGGATCGGTCAGGGCATTGAATTCGACTACTGCTGCGTTCATGCCGCTTTTGCGTTGGCCGAAGAAGACATCGAAAGCATCATGGTCAACAGCAATCCGGAAACCGTGAGCACCGATTATGACACCTCCGACAAACTCTATTTCGAGCCGTTAACGAAAGAAGACGTGCTGCACATTGTGGAATTGGAAAAGCCCATGGGCGTCATCGTCCAATTCGGAGGACAGACGCCTTTGAATCTATGTATGCCGCTGCACCTGGCCGGCATTCCCATTCTTGGAACCCATCCGGAGAATATCAGCAAGGCGGAAGATCGCGCTCTGTTCCAGGGCATGTTGAAAAAGCTGGGATTGACGCAGCCCGCCAATGAAACGGCCTTAACGATTGACGAAGCAGCCCTTGCCGCGGCGTCCATCGGTTATCCTGTTATCGTGCGCCCCTCCTTCGTCCTCGGCGGTCGCGCCATGAAAATTGTCTATGAGCCAAGCGAACTGGAAACGTTTATCATACTTGCATTGGAGGCGTCTCCGGGTCACCCGGTGCTCATCGACAAGTTTCTCGAGGACGCGCTGGAGGTGGACGTGGACGCCGTATCGGACGGCAAGACCACTCTGATCGGCGGCATCATGGAGCATATTGAGGCCGCCGGAATTCATTCCGGCGATTCGGCCTGTGTTCTGCCCCCGCAAAGTATCGGCCCGGAAATGATCGCCGAAATTATCATCGCTACCAAAGCCATGGCTTTTGAACTTCAGGTCATCGGCTTGATGAATGTCCAATACGCCATCCGGGAGGGCAAGCTGTATGTGCTGGAAGTCAATCCCCGCGCATCGCGCACCGTCCCCTTTGTCAGCAAAGCCACCGGAGTTCCGCTGGCCAAACTGGCCACAAAAGTCATGCTGGGACGGTCGCTCGCCGAGTTGGGATTTGATTGCGATTTGCCTTTTCCTACG
Organism: uncultured Smithella sp.; assembly: GCA_964547345.1. Taxonomy (GTDB): domain Bacteria; phylum Desulfobacterota; class Syntrophia; order Syntrophales; family Smithellaceae; genus UBA8904. The sequence goes on from CAZJMX010000037.1 coordinate 16,056, forward strand.
CACGTAAGCGTTAAGGAATCCGCGCTGCCCTTCAAAAAGTTTCCCGGTGCGGATGTGCTTTTGGGCCCGGAAATGAAGTCCACAGGCGAAGTCATGGGTATTGCCGACGAATTTGGCGCTGCTTACGCCAAAGCACAATTAGGCGTCGGACAGAGGCTGCCGGTTGCCGGCGCCGTGTTTATCAGCGTCGCGGATAAAGACAAGTTGGCGGCTAAAGACATTGCCGCTTCGTTTCAGTCTTTAGGATTCCAGATATTGGCCACACAGGAAACCGCCTTTTTTTTGAATGAGCGTGGCATCCCTTGTCAAAGCATCCATAAGGTTTCTTCGGGCAGGCCGCACATCGTTGACTTCATCAAGAATAACGCCGTGCAGGTGATCGTGAATACCGGTTATGGCCGCAGCCCATCGCGGGATGGATTTGCGATTCGCCAGGCAGCGCTGAATTTTAATATCCCCTATACGACAACCATGGCAGGCGCCCAGGCCATGTGCCGGGCAATTGAAAGATTGAAACAGGGCGAATTGCCTGTATGTTCTCTACAGACCTACTATGCCCAACAAACCATTGAATAGGTGAGCTATGCTGAATAACATGAAAAATACTATTGAAAAATTTAATCTACCCGAAGATATCATAGATCTTCTGCAGAAGGCCCCTTCCGTACAGATCGCATCCAGTATTAGCGCACTCGAAGACCTGTCCTGCGGCGGCAGGAACAACACAAAATGGACGGTTTCCTATCAACTGCCGGATGGCCGGGAGGTGGATGAAGTGCAGGTGGTGCGTGTCAAGAACGGCGTCAGCGCCAACTATACGGAAGCCTACATGCGCAGGCGTGATCCGGATTGCATGTTTATCGCCGACGATAGCCTTTCCGACAAACCGCGGTTCGAGGAGCAATTTGGCTATTCCTTTGCCGATATTCGGCAGGAAACCTTCAATTGGCTGATGACGCAGGATTTGGCGGTTTTCGCATTCGAAATGGGTCAGCCGGGTCTGGGTGGCGATGCCGTGGCCATCTGTCCCGCAAATGCCGGCTTTTTCGCCTTTGGATTGGGGCTTTTGCAGGGGATTATCAACATCGAAGCGCTTGACCGGCCTTTCAATCCATCCATGATTCTCTATGTCGCACCGCCATTCCGGCATACCCATTTTGGCGGCAAGCAGGTTGTTGTACATAACCGTTTGGATATCCATGAAATATTTTCCTACAATCTGTATCCGGGGCCCAGTGCAAAGAAGGGCGTTTACGGGGCCCTCATCAACATGGGTGTCCAGGAAAACTGGGTAACCGCCCATTGCTCCGCCGTTCAAGTCATAACGCCCTATGACAATGTCGTCACTTTTATGCACGAGGGCGCCAGCGGCGGCGGTAAAAGCGAGATGCTGCAGCAACCGCACCGCCTGTCGGACGGACGTCTGGTGCTGGGGAAAAACGTAATTTCAGGCGAGGAACGATACCTTGAAATTCAGCGCACGTGCGATCTGCATCCGGTCTGTGACGACATGGGGTTATGTCATCCCAGCTTTCAGGAAAAGGACGGCAAATTGTGGCTGATGGATGCCGAAGACGCCTGGTTTGTCCGCGTTAATCATATTGATGCCTATGGAACGGATCACGATCTGGAGCGCCTGACAATTTCGCCTTCCCGGCCGTTGCTTTTTCTCAATATCGATGCCGTTACAGGAGGAACCGCCCTGATCTGGGATCATATTCAAGACGCGCCGGGGATGCCCTGCCCAAACCCCAGAGTGATTGTCCCCAGAAGCATCGTACCGGGAATCGTGAATGAAAAGGTTGCCATCGATATCCGGTCTTTCGGCGTGCGCACGCCGCCCTGCACAAGAGACTTCCCCTCTTACGGCATTCTTGGCCTTTTACACGTTTTGCCGCCCGCGCTGGCCTGGCTGTGGCGTCTTGTTTCGCCGCGAGGCCATTCCAATCCCAGCATCGTGGATAAAGAAGGCATGAGCTCTGAAGGCGTCGGCAGTTACTGGCCTTTTGCCACAGGAAGGAGGGTCGACCAGGCCAATCTCCTGCTTATGCAATTCCTGGAAACGCCGCGTACGCGGTATATCCTGACGCCCAACCAGCACATCGGCGCGTGGGAAACCGGATTCATGCCTCAGTGGCTGGCCAGGGATTATCTTGCAAGGCGCGGCCATGCCCGGTTTCAGTCCGATCAACTGGTCCCATCCCGTTGTCCTTTACTGGGCTATGCTTTGGATAAAATGCGCATTGAAGGTTTTACGATTTTATCCTGGTTTTTACAGGTGGACACCCAGCCGGAGGTCGGCCCTGCTGCTTACGATGAAGGCGCCAGGATTCTTACAAAGTTTTTTCACGAACAAATTGAGGAATACCTGCAACCCGACCTAGATGACATTGGGAAAAAGATCATCGAATGGTGTTTGTCGAATGGCAAGCTGGACGGCTACGAGAAACTTATGTGAGGCTGTTATGCATCATCTTAAATCGGCCATATTTCTGGATCGTGACGGTACATTGATCGAAGATGCCGGTGTTTTAATCAATCCGGATGACATCCGGCTGTTTCCGGATACGGTTGACGCAATGCGACAACTCCAGAAAAAATATCTTCTGTTCGTGGTTACCAACCAGCCCGGCATCGCCAATGGCCTGGTGACGGCCGGACAAGTCGCGGAAATCAACAAAAGCCTTGACGTGATTTTGTCGCACGAGGGTGTTCATGTCAGGTACTGGTATGTATGCCCCCATGACAGAAAAGATCGTTGCCAATGCATCAAGCCCAACCCGGCGTTTCTGCTTAAAGCGGCCACGGACTATGATCTTGACCTGAGACAATCCTTTGTCATCGGCGATCATCCTCATGATGTATTGACTGGCGAAGTGGTCGGCGCATTTGGTCTCTATCTGCTCACGGGCCATGGTCCGGAGCATTTAGAGGAACTTCCGCAGGACAAACTAATCTTCCACACGCTGGGAGACGCGGCCGGATGGATACTCAAACATCCGAATGCCGAAAGAGACATCACCTGCGACATCCGGACGGGGGCGGAAGCAATCCGCCGGGGAGGCCTGGTCGCGTTTCCCACGGAAACCGTCTATGGTCTTGGCGCGGATGTTTTCAACACAGACGCCGTGGCGCGCATTTTCGAAGTCAAACAACGGCCACTGCATAATCCATTAATTGTCCATGTTTCAGAACAAAGGCAAGTCAAACCATTGGTAACTCGCATTTCCAAAACAGCAGAAAAGCTGATGGAAAGATTCTGGCCGGGGCCATTAACACTGGTTTTGCCTAAAACCGATATTGTGCCCGACATCGTCACGGCTGGAAATCCCACGGTCGCAGTAAGAATGCCGGCGAATAAATGGGCGTGCGAATTAATCACTCTTTCTCAAACGCCTGTTGCCGCGCCCAGCGCCAATGCATTTGGCCGGACGAGCCCGACCACAGCCCGGCATGTCGAAGATCAACTGCACGGCTTTTATGACGCGCTTATTGATGGCGGCGCGTGCCGTGTAGGGATTGAATCAACAGTTTTATCGCTCGTTCGTGAAATACCTGTTCTGTTGCGTCCCGGAGGCGTCAGTCAGGAGGAAATTGTCGAAATTATAAAGGTCATTGAGATTTTTCATCCTCAAAACAAAACAGGTAAACGTTTTGAAAGTCCGGGGATGATGTTTTCGCACTACGCGCCTTCTACACCACTGCGTTTGATTGATGATGTGAAGCCTTATGCGAATAGATCTGATGTCGGCGTGATCCTCTTTCAAAATTCCGATATATGTTTTCACTCTCCGGCCTTTGTGTTGAGTCCAGGCGGCAATTTGAGAGAAGCGGCGGCCAATCTTTATCAGGTCATGAGAAAACTTGACGCGATGGGTCTTAGCCTCATCGTTGCCCAACGCGCACCAAATAGCGGATTGGGTGCGGCCATTAACGATCGCTTGAATAAAGCATCGTTAAAATCACCACCACCCCCGATGTGCCGGAATGAATTTATCTAGTGTTTATTTGCATAAATTAGTGAGGGTATGAATAACACATCGAAAGGAAAAAAGTTGTATATTGCGCTTCTGGGGCGAACCAATGTCGGCAAGTCCAGCCTTTTGATTTTAATGCTGGACCAGGATATTGCCGTCACTTCGCTCGTGGCCGGAACAACCACTGACATTGTGGAAAAAGCTATTGAACTGCTGCCGCTTAAGCCTGTCCTGTTTCTGGATACGCCGGTCTTGATGATGTCCCGAGTTATCCGGCGCACGGCGGAAAAAACATCAAAGTCTTTGACCGTGACGATATCATCATTATGGTTACAGAGGCTGATACATGGACGGAATCTTCTTGACTTTGCTTTCCGTTTTACGATAGGCATCAAACTAAGAGAGAAGGAAAAAATAGTCATTCTATTCAGTTGTAATAATTATATTTATTCCAGGTGTGGTGAGAAGGTAAAAAAATATTCACTCATTACAGGCACGAAAATACTTCTTTGGGGCTTGACGGTTATACATTTATGTTTTTAACATCACATGCCTTATTAGACCCATATCCATATTGGCATGTACTTTATCACTGAGCAATATTGGCGCGTTGCATCGAATACACCGCCAAACATTATTAATAAGGGGGTTATATGGCAAAAGGAAATCATTCTGAGCACAAGAAAATGATTGACAAGCAGTACAAAGATCTCATGAAGCATTGCCAGACGCATATGGAACAGGTTGATAAAACGCTGCCTGAACCGAAGGAAAACCTTCACGAACTCTTGACTGAACGCGGCATCAGCCGCCGGGATTTCGTCAAGTGGACATCGGCAGCGACTGCAGCATTAATGCTGCCGCCTATTTTCCGGCCAATGGTCGCCAAGGCGGCGGAAAACTTCAGCCGCTTGCCGGTGGTCTGGCTGCATTTTGCTGAATGCACAGGCTGCTCCGAGGCGCTCCTTCGTTCATCATATCCGAATGTGGACGACATTCTGCTTGAAACCATCTCACTGGAGTATCACGAAACCCTCATGGCCGCGTCCGGCTATCAGGCGGAAAAATGTCTGGAAGAGGCCATTCACACTTTCGCAGGCAAATTCATTTGCGTCATTGAAGGCGCTCTGCCTCGTGGTCTTGACGGCAAGTACCTGACGCTCGGCCCTAAAGGAAAGACCGGCATTGAAGTTGCCAAGGAAGTCACGTCGAAAGCGGCAGCGGTCATCTGCATCGGATCCTGCTCGGCTTTCGGCAACATTCAGGCCGCCAATCCGAATCCGACGGATTCCGTCAGTATCAGCAAGGCGCTCGGCATTTCCACGGTCAACATCGCCGGTTGCCCGCCCAATTCTGTGAACTTCACAGGGACATTGTTGCATTATTTAATGTTCGGTGGACTGCCCGCGTTGGATTCTCTGGGAAGACCGGTATGGGCTTATGGTAAACGCATTCATGATTACTGCGAAAGAAGGCCCCATTATGACGCATCAGAGTATGTTGACGAATGGGGTGACGCGGGAGCGCTTAAAGGTTGGTGCCTATACAAAGTCGGCTGCAAAGGGCCCTATACCTACGCCAATTGCGGTAAAGTCCGTTTTAATGACGGCATCTCCTGGCCGATTATGGCCGGTCACGGCTGCATCGGCTGCACCGAACCCGATTTCTGGGACACGATGGCGCCGCTGGAAAAACCGCTGCCTGACAAATCTTACAACGGGCGCGAGGCAACGGTCGATAATATCGGCATCGCACTGACCGGTATTACGGCATTAGGCATTGCAGCGCACGCTGCGGCCACCGCGCTTCGACATAAAGATGATGATCAGGCCCAAAAGCAGGAGGTAAAACATGACTAAGCGAATCATTGTCGATCCGATCACACGAATTGAAGGACATTTGAGAATTGAAGTGGAAGTTGATGAGAAAAACGTCATCAAAGACGCCTGGAGCAGCATCACGCTTTGGCGTGGCATTGAAACCATTTTGAAGGGCCGCGACCCACGCGACGCCGGGTTGATCGTGCAGCGTTTCTGCGGCGTCTGCACCTATGTGCATTATGAAGCCAGCATTCTGGCCTGCGAAGACGCATTTGGTATTAAACCACCCCCTAACGCCAGGATCGCCCGCAATCTCATCAGTTCGTCGCAATATCTGACGGACCACGTCATGCATTTTTATCATCTGCATGGCCTGGACTGGGTCGATATCGTCAGCGCCCTCAAGGCCGATCCCAAAAAGGCCGTGGACATGGCCAGGGGTTACTCAGACAATCCCTACAACTGTTCGGCAACCCATTACAAGGCGGTTCAGGACCGCATCACCAAATTCGTCAAATCAGGACGTCTGGGCCCGTTTGCCAATGCTTACTGGGGAAACCCCTCTTACAAACTGCCTCCGGAAGCCAATCTGATCATCCTGTCGCACTACCTCGACGCCCTGCAGGTATCCAAAGTCGGCGCGCAGATGATGGCCATCCTGGGCGGAAAGAATCCGCATCCACAGTCACTGGTCGTCGGCGGCATTACTTCCGGCATGGATTTATTTGACGCTGATCGCCTGGGTCAGTATTTGTTCCGTTTTAAGGAATTGAGGAACTTCATCGAAACAGCCTATATCCCCGATGTTCTGCTGGCTGCAACTTACTATAAAGATGAAGGCCTGCAAGGCATTGGCGGTGGTGTGAAGAACTACCTGTCCTACGGCGGATTTCCGCTGGATGACGATTGGCACCAGACGCTCTTCCCACGTGGCGTAGTCAGAAATCGCGATCTGTCCAAACCGCTTGAACTCGATGAAAAGAAGATCACTGAAGAAGCAACGCATGCCTGGTATAAGGATAAAGAACCACAGCATCCCTACACAGGCACAACGGAGCCGGATTACACCGGATACGATAAAAACGGAAACCTCAAAGGCGACGAAAAATATTCATGGTGTAAAGCACCGCGCTACGACAACCTGCCGCATGAAGTAGGACCGCTTGCCCGCATGGTTGTCGCCTATGCGCAGGGCCACAAGGAAATTAAGCCATTGATTGATGCTACGTTGAAGGCCGCCGGGCTTCCCGCCACAGTGCTTTTTTCCACGCTGGGTAGAACAGCCGCGCGCGCGCTGGAAACAAAGTTTATCGCCGACCACACTGAAGAATGGGTGAATGAGCTGATCGGCAACATCAAGAAGGGTGACACCCGCACTTGGACACGTTGCGATGTTCCCGGAAAACCGGCACAAGGCCGGGGCATGACGGAACCGCCCCGCGGCGCTCTGGGTCACTGGATCAAAATCGAAAACGGCGTGATTGCCAATTATCAGGCCGTGGTTCCCTCGACCTGGAATTGCTCGCCGCGTGACAAGGCCGGAATGCGCGGTCCTTACGAAGAATCATTGATCGGCACCAAACTGGCCAACGTTGACCAGCCGCTGGAAATTATCCGGACAATCCATTCGTTTGATCCCTGCATGGCCTGCGCGGTTCATATCATTGATCCAAAAACGAATGACATCAAGAAATTCAAAGTGGCATAAGCGATAAGGAGGCTAACGTGGAAAAAATTACCAGCGTTAAAGAGTGGTCCGTAGCCATTCGGATCAACCACTGGGCCATGGCTCTCTCGATTTTTATCCTGATTGTCACAGGCTTTTATATTGCGACTCCTTTCACGATCGCGCAGGGGGAAACGGTGAATAAGTTCTTCATGGGGAACGTGCGGTTTGTCCATCTCCTCTTCGGAGTGATTCTGCTGTTCCTGTTCATCTGGAGGGTGTATTTAGCCTTTTTCTCCCGCTTTCATGCGGACTGGAAGGATTTCCTGGCGTTCACCAACATTAAAAACTTCATCCATCAGATCAAGTTTTATTTGTTGATCACCAAGGAAGGACCGGAGTACAAAACCCTGTACGGGCCGCTTCAGTCTCTGGCGTATCTTGGATTGTTGTTCATGGTTTTAGTCATCTGCATTACCGGGCTGATCTTAATGGGTGCCGGGTATCATAAGGGATTTACCTATGTCGCGGCGACGATTTTAACGCCCGTGGAAAATTTACTGGGTGGGCTGGCTATGGTCAGATACATTCACCATATATTCACCTGGTTCTTCATTCTATTCATTGTGGTGCATATTTACATGGCTTTCTGGTATGATGCCGTTTTGAAAAAAGGCACCGTATCCTCCATGATCAGCGGCAATATTTTCAAGAAAGTGAAAGAGTAGAACTACAGTGGTAGCTGTTAAATAGATTTTCCAAAAAGGGGAGAGAAATGACTCTCCCCTTTTTGGTTATATAAGATGGAATATGACAGATAGAAACAAAGTTACGGTATTAGGCATCGGCAACATTCTGATGGGGGATGAAGGTTTCGGCGTTCACTTCGTTCGCTGGTTTTCCAAGCGCTATCGAACACCGGATGACGTTCGTATCGTTGACGGAGGCACTCTGGGCTATGCCCTATTAGATATTATTTGCAGTGGCGATCACCTGATCGTTGTGGACGTTTTGAAAGCACAGGACAGCCCCGGCTCCATCTACCGCTTCACCAAAGAGGAAATGGAGTTGCACATGCCGCCGCCGACATCCGCCCATGAAGTGACATTTCCCGACGTGCTGTTCAAAACCGAATTGATGGGTGAATCACCGGAGACGATATTTCTTTGTATCGTGCCACAGAATTACAAGGATATGAATCTGGAAATGAATCCATTCCTGTATGAAAAATTCAACGATGTGGAAAAGCTTCTGCTTGCCGAACTGAGAAAATTAGATATTCATCCGGAGCGACTATCCGATGCATGAACTGTATATTGCCGAATCCATCATCAATATTATTGGCGACTACGCCGCACGAGACGGCTTTGAAAAAGTCAACAGCATCTCGCTTTCCTATGGCCGGCTTTCCTGTATTGAATCGAAAACGCTGCAATTTGCGTTTGACGTGCAAGCCAAAGGCACACCCGCCGAGGGTGCCGCACTGGACTTTAAAATCCTGCCTGCCGTCATCCATTGCTTTTCATGCGAAAAGGATTTAGAGGTCAAGTCGCATACGGGTACTTGTCCTTCTTGTGGTGGATTGGAAGTTGTGCTGACCGCGGGAACAGAAGAATTAAAAATTTTAGAACTGGATGTAGATTAGGTATTTTATGTGTATCGGATTTCCCGGAAAAATAATTTCTATTGACAATGATAACTATGCGATCATCGACATCAGCGGCACACGCCGCGAGGTTTGCCTGGATATTATTGACGAAGAGGCTTCCATTGGTGATTACGTCATTACTCACGCGGGCTATGCCATTCACAAAATCGACACGATAACCGCTCAGGATAAACTGAAGTGCTTACAAGAGATCATCGACAATGAAATTTATTGACGAATACCGGGACCCCGAAATTGTCGCCGGACTTCTGAAACAAATCACTTCAGCCTCCGTGCGAATCGCACGCCCTGTTACGATCATGGAAATTTGTGGCAGCCATACCTATGCTATCGGACGATTCGGCATCCGCAAACTCCTGCCGGACAATATTCATCTTATTTCCGGTCCCGGTTGCCCGGTCTGCGTGACATCGGCTCGTGATGTCGATTTAGCCTTATATCTTGCTTCTCTGCCTAATGTCATTTTTGCCACTTTTGGCGATATGCTCAGAGTGCCGGGAACCGGCGGCAACAGTATGCAAAAAAAGCGTGCCGAAGGCTGCGATGTTCGGGTGGTATCTTCCGCCGACGAATGCATCGGTGTGGCACTGTCCCATCCTCAAAAAGAGATCGTCATGATGGGCGTCGGTTTTGAAACAACCGCACCGACCATAGCGGCCGTCATCAACAGTTGCCGGAAAAAAGATATCCGGAACTTTTCGGTGTTCTCCGTCCACAAGATTGTTCCTCCGGCCATTTCAGCTCTGCTTGCCGACCCGCTGCTTAATATAGATGGATTTTTGTGCCCCGGCCATGTCAGCACCATGATCGGCGCCGCAGCTTATCAGATGATTCCCGACGCAAGACGCGCGGCCGTCATTACCGGCTTTGAACCGGTGGATATTCTTGAAGGCGTTTTAATGCTTTTGCAGCAAATCGAAAATAAAAATATGTCGGTCGCCATCCAGTACAGTCGAGGCGTGCGGCCCGAAGGCAACACACGCGCTATGACCTTGTTGCAATCCGTCTTTGAAACCGCAGACGCCCAATGGCGGGGCCTGGGAACCATCCCGGAAAGCGGCCTGGCCCTGCGCGATGAATTTGCGGTCTACGATACGTTGAAAAAATTCTCTTTGCCGGATATTCACACGGGAGATATTCCCGGCTGCGGCTGCGGCGATATTTTACGCGGCATCAAACTGCCGCACGATTGCCCCTTATTCAGGAAAGTCTGTACCCCGGCAAACCCTGTCGGCCCCTGCATGGTTTCATCGGAAGGTACCTGTTCCACCTACTACAAATATGATTAACGGAGGTCATACAGTGAAAGTAACCGTGGTTAAAAATGTATTGGATGCCAATAATCGGATCGCGGACGATAACAGAAAACTCTTCGATCAGCATAAAATGTTTGTCATCAACCTGATGAGCTCTCCGGGTGCGGGAAAAACATCCCTTGTGGAGAGAACCATCATCGCCTTGAGGGACAAATACAGAATCGCCGTGATCGAAGGCGATATCCAGGACACCTACGATGCGGACCGTATCGCCAAACTGGATATTCCCGTCGTCCAGATCAACACGGGCGGCGCCTGCCATATTGACGGTAATATGATCCGCGAGGCTTTTCCCTCTTTTGATTTCAGCAAAATCGATCTTTTAATTGTCGAAAACGTCGGCAATCTGGTCTGCCCCGCGGAATTCAAAATCGGTGAAAATATCAAGATCATGCTGCTCAGCACACCGGAAGGCGCGGATAAACCCGCAAAATATCCCCTGATGTTCCAAGAGTCGGCGGCTCTTCTGATCAACAAGATTGATTTGATGCCTTATGTAGATTTTGATCTCGTAAAAGCCAAACGCGACGCACTGGCATTGAATAAGGACTTAAAGATATTTGAAGTGTCCTGTAAAACGGGCACAGGACTGGATGGCTGGATCTCCTGGCTGACAAAACGAATTAATGCATTCAAAAAGTAAAGATGTGAACAAAAAAAGAGTCCGATATCTTTTTTCAGGCATGGTTCAGGGGGTCGGCTTCCGGCCCTTTGTTTACCGTGTGGCCGTCAAAAACGGGTTGACCGGCTTTGTTCAAAACCGGCCGGAAGGCGTGGCGGCGGAAGTGGAAGGCCCATCCGCGTTTGTGGACGCCTTTGGGACCGACATCCGGCTTGAACTTCCGCCGTTGGCTTATATCACGAACATTGAATGCACCGATCTTGAAATCCGGCATGATCAGAATTTTCAGATCATCCCAAGCGATGCAAAAGGACACGCGGACGTGCATATCACGCCCGACTCAGCCACCTGTCCCGACTGCCTTCAAGAACTTTTCGATCCGACAAACCGGCGTTTTCGGTATCCTTTCATTAACTGTACCAACTGCGGCCCGCGACTTACCATCATCAACGCAATTCCTTACGATCGGGCGAATACATCAATGGCCTGTTTTCCCCTCTGCCGAGAATGCCTGGTGGAATATGAAAATCCGGCCGACCGGCGTTTTCATGCCGAACCCAACGCCTGTCCGGTCTGCGGCCCGCAACTGACTCTGCTCAATGCTGAAGGCAAGCCGGTAGAAACGGCTGATCCCGTCAAGACCGCTATCGATTTGCTTTCCTCCGGTCACGTTTTGGCCGTCAAAGGTCTGGGAGGCTTTCACTTGAGTGTGGATGCGGGAAGCAGTGCGGCTGTGAAAATACTCCGCACGCGCAAATATCGCGAGGAAAAGCCGCTGGCGATCATGGTTCGCTCTATCGACCAAGCCATGCAAATCGCCTGCGTGAGCCCGGAAGAAGAAACTTTACTAACCTCGCCCCAGCGTCCGATCGTTTTGCTTAAAAAAATTCAAAGCGGACTCATTTCAGACTCAGTTGCGCCCCATGTTCCTAATCTAGGCATCATGCTGCCTTATGCGCCGCTGCATCATCTCCTTCTGGATGGCCGTTTTACAGCATTGGTGATGACCAGTGCCAATCAGATTGATGAACCCATCTGCACCGGCAACCGTGAAGCTATAGACCGCTTGCAAGGCATTGCCGATTATTATCTTACGCACAACCGCGATATTCTGGTACGTTGTGACGACTCTATTGCTTTTGTTGCTGACAGAAAACCAAGACTTATGAGGCGTTCGCGCGGTTATATTCCACAGCCACTGCATCTGAAAGAAACCTATCCACCTGTTCTGGCACTTGGGGGACAGCTGAAAACCACTCATTGTATTTTAAAAGGCCGCTTTGCTTTTGTCAGTCCGCATATCGGTGATATGGAAACACCTCAGGCTCGTGACTTTTTTCATGAAAGCCTCGCGCTGATGAAAAGAATCACCAAATCCGACCCGCAAATCATTGCCTGCGATCTTCATCCGGCTTATTATTCTACACAGGCAGCGCAAGAACTACCCACCGAAAGAATCATCCAGGTTCAGCATCATCACGCACATATTGTGAGCTGCATGGTCGATAATCAGATTGGGGGTGACGTAATCGGCCTGGCGATGGACGGTACAGGTTACGGTACGGACGGTAACGCCTGGGGCGGAGAATTTTTGATCGCTAACGAAACCGGATTTCAACGGTTCGGTCACTTGCAATACCTCGTTTTACCCGGAGGTGAAAAAGCCATCCGCGAACCCCGGCGGATAGCCGCAAGTCTGCTGAGAACTGTTTACGGGGCATCCTGGCAAGAATTAGCCCATAAATTAAACTTGATCCCCGATCAGGTTCAGGTCGAACTATTTGAAAAAATCATCGATGGTAAAATTCATTCGCCCATGTCTTCGGGACTGGGCCGGCTCTTTGACGGCGTTGCCGCCCTGATCGGTTTACGCCTCAGCGTCAGTTTTGAAGGACAGGCCGCGATGGAGCTGGAAGCGCTGGCCGCCGGATCAACCGCCCCGCCCTATCCCTTCGACATCTTGCGAAACGACGACAACCCTTATATTGTCGATACGACCGCCATGATCCGGGCCATTTTGGCCGATCTGCAGGCGGGTCAAAGCAAGACGATAATCGCCGCGTCGTTTCATCAAACGATTATTGACGTGTTTGCCGTCATGGCCGGAGAAATACGCAAGGCGACTGGACTGAACCGCGTGGCGCTCTCCGGTGGCTGCTTCCAGAATAAAATTTTACTGGAAGGCGCGAATAACAAACTGCGGCATTCGGGCTTTGACGTGTATAGCCACAGTCAGGTTCCCTCCAACGATGGCGGCATTTCCCTAGGCCAGGCCGTCATTGCGGCGTCGATGATAAAGAAAGGAATGTAAATGAAATACGACAAAATACTTCTGGAACACGGCGGGGGCGGCCTTTTGTCCAATGAACTCATTACCGAACATTTTCTCCCCCGTTTTCAAAATCCCTATCTGGAACGCCTGGAAGACAGCGCAGTCCTGAGCATCGGAAACCAGAAATTCTGTTTTACCACCGATTCCTATGTCGTCAGCCCCGTTTTCTTTCCCGGCGGCAATATCGGATCCCTGGCCGTCTGCGGAACAGTGAACGACCTGGCCGTCTGTGGCGGTAAACCACTTTATATGAGCTGTGGCTTCATCGTGGAAGAAGGCTTTCCCATCGAATCGCTCGACACCATCCTGAACACCATGGCCGAAAAAGCTCTCGAAGCCAATGTGCAGATCGTCACGGGCGACACCAAGGTGGTCGCGCGCGGCGCGGCTGACGGGATATTCATCAATACTTCCGGCATCGGCGTGGTCGAATATCCCGGCGTCTTGTCGGTAAAAAGCATTCAGCCGGGAGACGTGATCATCTTAAACGGAGCCGTGGGTGACCACGGCGCGACGATCATCGGGGCGCGCGAAAACCTGTCGCTTTCTTCCGATATCCTCTCGGATACCGCCCCTCTCAATGATCTGATTGCTGATATTCTGAAAGCGAGTCCCAATGTTCACTGCATGCGCGACGCCACACGCGGTGGCCTGGGCGCCATCTTAGCGGAAATCGCCAAAAGCGCGCAGGTGCGTATTGATATCGTTGAAAAAAGCATTCCCGTAAAGGAGAACGTTCGGGGCATCTGTGAAATTCTGGGCTTTGATCCGCTTTTTTTAGCCAACGAAGGCAAGATGATCGCGTTTTGTCCCGACGCCGACGCAAAGGCCGTTTTAACCGCCATGCAAAGCCACAAATATGGCCGCAATGCCGCCATCATCGGTAGCGTGTGCAAAGCCGAACAAGGCCGAGTTGTCCTCAAAACCGTCATTGGCGGCGAACGTATTGTGGATTTACCGACGGGTGAGCTGGTGCCGAGAATATGTTAAGTGTGTTTCATTTAAAATTGTTATAATCAATAATATGAGGAGAAATCTATATGACGCAGGAATTATCGCTATTACTCATCGCGACTATTTCCATAGCATTTATTCATACGCTTACAGGGCCTGATCATTATCTGCCGTTTATCGTTATCTCAAAAGCAAAAAAATGGTCGCCTGCCAAAACCGCGTGGTTTACCGCTTTGTGCGGCCTCGGTCATGTGGGAAGCTCTATTATACTTGGATTTATCGGAATTGGTTTGGGAATTGCTGTCGGCAGGCTCGAATTGATAGAAGGCGTACGAGGCAACATCATTTCATGGATATTTACAGCATTTGGCCTGATGTATCTCATCTGGGGAATAAGACACGCCATTCGCAATAAGCCTCATGAGCATGTTCACTTTCACGGCGCAGGCAATATCCATATACATGCGCATAATCATCATGATGAACATCTTCATGTCCATGAAAACAAAGACAAGCAAAATATTACACCATGGATTCTTTTTACAATTTTTATCTTCGGTCCCTGCGAACCTTTGATACCGCTTGTCATGTATCCGGCAGCAAAACATAACTATAATGCCCTGCTGTTGGTTACAATTATTTTTAGTATCGTGACTATCCTCACTATGCTTTCTCTCGTGCTTATCACTTCTTATGGTATTAAATTCCTCCCTATAAAAGTTATGGAAAAATATAATCATGCCCTGGCAGGTGGAACAATATTCCTGTGTGGAATGGGAATGTTGTTCCTTGGTTTATAATGCTTCAATTACACAAAAGACGCTGAGGTGAGTAACGCGGAGAACCTGCTGGTCATCTGGTCTGAGAAACTGGCGGAGATTTATCTGAACAATTGGCGCAAACACAAAGAGCATTCAGAAAAGTATGAAGGGGAAAATCAGCGATGAAACCTGTAAACTGGTAACGTACTGACCTAGACATCAATTTCGATAGATAGCAAACAGAATGAAATACTTTGAATCCATTTGTAGTAGGTGAAGTCAGCGTTAACGCTGGTACAGCGATATTGAGATGGAGGATATGCATAAGGTGCGACCAAACAGCCTATGTTCCGCCCACAACCACAACTCCCGCAACACCGGCAATGTATCGTTGAAATATATCTTCATCGTATTGAAGGCTTCCCGTAAATTATCCCCCATCGTTACATTTTTCAAAAACATTTTTCAAAAACATAATTGACAAAAACACTAAAATGAAGATACTGTAACTGAAAATTTGTTGTGACCTGAGAGTGAGGAATTTTCTGATCTTAAGGGAAGTCTGAAGTCTTTAAATGCAAAGGTTTGATTCTTTCCAGGATCAAACCTTTTTTAGTGAGACTCCAACTATGCTAGCGACGCGACGTAGAGTTGGTAAGTCGAACTATCCCCGCAGCGAAGCGCAGTGGGATAACGGGAAATGCACCCCCTTACTTCAGAAACGCAGTGAGGAATTATGGATAAGCGTATCGGAACAGTTACAATTATTATCACTGACAGAACACGTCAGGCGCAAAGGGTCAATCAAATTCTGTGCGATTTCGCCGATATGATCATTGGGCGGATGGGACTACCCTACGCACCCGGTGATTTGCACATCATCGCGCTCATCGTCCACGCCACCACTGATGAGATCGGCGCACTGACCGGAAAATTGGGCGCTCTGCCTGGCGTTGCCGTCAAAGCATCCCTGACAAAAGCATAAAGGATACGAAGGAAAATATATAATGAATGATTTTATTGACGATAACTATATTGAAAGCATTCTTGACCGTGCAAAAAATCCCGACGCACAGCACGTGCATGAAATCATCGACAAGGCGCTGGAACTCAAGGGTCTCTCGCCCCAGGACGTGGCTGTTTTGTTGCAAACGGAAGATGACGAACTCATCGGAAAAATTCTTCAGGCGGCGCATAAAATTAAGCAAGACATTTACGGCAACCGTCTGGTTCTGTTCGCCCCGCTATACGTGGCCAATCACTGCTCCAACAACTGTCTGTATTGCGGGTTTCGTCGCGACAACAAGGAACTCAACCGTGTCGCGCTGACGATGGATCAGATAAAGAAAGAGGTGGAAGTTCTGGAACGCGAAGGCCATAAACGTCTTTTAATGCTTTGCGGCGAGCATCCGAATCGATCCAGTCTGGAATACTTCATGGAAGCCATCGAAACGGCATACGCGACGAAAACAGAAAAAGGCGGCGAAATCCGCCGGATCAATGTGGAAGTCGCGCCACTGGAGGTGGATGAATACAAACAACTGAAGAAAACCGGCATCGGCACATACTTGCTCTTTCAGGAAACGTACCATCACGAAACCTATCAAAAGATGCACCCTTCCGGCCCCAAGAAGGATTACGTCAAGCGGCTGACCGCGATGCACCGCGCACAGGAGGGCGGCATTGATGATGTGGGTCTGGGCGCGCTTTTCGGGTTATACGATTATAAATTTGATCTTCTGGGATTGCTTCTCCATGCTCTGCAACTGGAAAAAGACTGCGGCGTCGGACCGCATACCATTTCCATCCCCAGGCTGGAACCCGCATTCAATGCGCCGGCGGCGATACAACCGCCGCATCCGGTGAGCGATCACGACTTCAAAAAACTGGTGGCGATTCTGCGAATGGCCGTGCCTTACACCGGTATGATTCTGACCACGCGGGAAAATGCCGCACTGCGCTCGGAAGTATTCGCACTAGGCGTCTCGCAGATCAGCGCCGGATCGCGCACCAACCCCGGCGGATATTCCAATACGACCAGCGACGCGTTTCGCGCCGCGCAGTTTAATCTGGGTGACACGCGCACACTCGATGAAGTCATTCTGGATATTACCGAGCGCGGCCATATCCCCAGCTTCTGTACCGCCTGTTACCGCCTGGGACGCACCGGCAAAGACTTTATGGATCTGGCAAAACCGGGATTGATTCAAAAATTCTGCCAGTCCAATGCTCTTTTCAGTTTTAAAGAATATCTGCTGGATTATGCTACTCCGAAAACCCGCGAGGCCGGAGAGAAATTAATCTCAAAAATGCTGGAGGAGACTTTCAAAACAAAAAGAAAAAAAATGGTCTGCGATAGGCTGCAACAGATCGAGGATGGAACAAGAGATGTCTATATCTAGTTCAATTGATCATTTGATTCACAAAGCAGAAGCCGGAAAAAATCTGACACGCTCGGATATCATCGCGCTTCTCAAACTGCCCGGCGATTATTCGTCCGATCTTTTCGCCGCCGCGGACCGCGTCCGCAGCATTGAAGTCGGCAATGAAATTTTTCTGCGCGGCATCATTGAATTTTCCAACATCTGTGAGCGCAACTGCCTCTACTGCGGCCTGCGCGAAAGCAACGACAGGCTCAGCCGTTACCGGATGACCGACGATGAAATTCTCGCCACAGCGCAGGAAATCGCCGAAAACCATGTTCCCACGGTTGTGCTTCAATCCGGTGAAGATTCCTTTTATTCCACGGATCAGATCTGCCGTCTCATTGAACGAATCAAAAACGAAACAGGCCTCATCATCACACTCTCCATCGGCGAGAAAAGCCCCGCCGACTACCAGGCCTTTGCACAGGCAGGCGCCAACCGCTACCTGCTCAAACATGAGACCGCATCGCCGGAACTATACAAATATCTGCGTCCCGGTTGCAGACTGGATAAACGGATGCAATGCCTTCATTCGCTCAAACACCTGGGTTTTGAAACAGGAACGGGAAACATGGTGGGGTTGCCGGGACAAACTTATGAAATTCTGGCAGACGATCTGCTCTTTATGAAACAGTTGGACGCGGATATGCTGGGTATCGGCCCGTTCATCGCACATCCCGACACACCGCTTAGCGGCATTGAAAATGATGATGTTGAACTCACGCTGCGCGTGCTCGCCTGCGCGCGTCTGCTCACCCGCAATACCAATATTCCGGCAACCACGGCACTGGCTACACTTCATCCCGAAGGAAGGCTCCTTGCGCTTCGGGCAGGCGCAAATGTGGTGATGCCGGATTTCACACCCGATATTTATAAAAGCCGTTATGATATTTATCCGGGACGAAAAGATGTCGGTTCGGCAAAAGATATCCTCAGCCAATTGGAAAAAGATTTTCGATCCATTGGAAGAACCCTAAGCTATTCAGCAGGCCATCGCCCGGCCAAAACAATTCATGGCCATCTGCATTGATGTGAATGCAGAGACATTGAAAATAGCGATGTCTCTGCATTCTTCCGTTGGCTTTCAGGCTTTGATGCCGACAATCTCAGACAGAGACATCACATGCCCGGCAAGATCTTCAACCTGCTTGTTCATTTTAATCGCCGCAGCGGAGGACTGGTCCGCATAGACGGCAGATTCCTGCGTCACTTTATCGATATCCGAAATCGCCTGGGCAATATTGGTTATGCCTTCCGCCTGTTCTTTCGATGCAACGGCGATTTCCTCAACCAATTGACTGATCTTTCCTGAGGAAGTGATGTTATGCTTGAAAGCTTCCTGCGTGGCCGACGTCAGATCACTTCCGTTTTTAACTGCGGCAATGGTATTTTCAATCAGTTCACTGGTGTTTTTGGCTGCTTCCGCCGAACGCATCGCCAGATTACGCACTTCATCCGCCACGACCGCGAATCCCGCCCCCGCCTCACCTGCGCGTGCTGCTTCCACAGCGGCATTGAGGGCCAGCAGATTGGTCTGAAAAGCAATTTCATCGATGGTTTTGATAATCTTGCCTGTTTCCCCGGAAGACCTGGTAATCTGGACAATCGCCTTGGCCATGTCATCCATGTGATGATTCACGGTATTGATGATTTGATCCGATTCCTGCATCATGGACTTCGCCTGCATGGCATTTTCGGCGTTTTGTCGGGTCATGGAAGACAGCTCCTCGAGTGACGCGGACGTCTCCTCAACCGATGAAGCCTGCGAATTGGCCCCGTCGGCCACCTGACTTGCCGCTGCCGACACTTCTGCCGCCACATCCGACACATGCTGCGAACTTTCTTCCAGTCCGGAAATAACTTTGACAATCGGCGTCACAACCGACGTATAGATAAAATAACCCAGGAAAAAGACAATGCCAAAACCGATAGCCCCCAATATCATGACCCGTATCGATATTTCTTTGACGATTTCATTGTAGTGCGTATTGGGAACGCCCACAAAGAGCATGCCGACCACATCCCCTTTTTCGCTTATGATCGGTTCGTAAACCGCTTGATTGTCGACGCCGACCACTTGGGCCTTGCCCTGAAATCGCTTTCCTTTTTTAAGAACCGTTTCAACCACATAATCGGCAGCCTTGGTCCCCGTGGCCCGCGCGCCTGATGCCGTGGTCACATTGGTTGAGATACGAGTGTCTCCAAGAAAGATCGTTACATTGTCTCCCGTGTTTTTTCCAATCTGATCGACCACAGTGACGTTGTCATTCATCGCGGTTCCACCTTTGAGAAGTTTGCCGTCCTGAACCGACCATTGACCCGGAAATTTATCCTCGAGGCAGGCTTTACTCATCGCGAGATCGCCTTCGAGTTTTTCGAGCGCCGCGCCTACGATCTTACTGTGAACAGTGTATAGCGTAATAAAACCGATAACTAAAAAAGTAACGGTTAAAATAACCAGCACCCACAACAACTTGGATTTCAGCTTCATTGCTTTCATACATTTCTCTCCTTACCAATTCTTTCTTATAGTAATGTTAAAAATGTTTTGCAAATTGGATGCCATCATCATCGGTTCATCGCACGAAGCCCGCAGTTATGGATTCCCCGGGATAAAAAAGATGACCCGAACGCATTTAGCGGAAATCATAAGAAACAAAAGGCATCTCGTCGTCAGAATAGTGACAATTAATTGTTAAAATGTCACTATTTTTGACGAATCGAAAATCAGAAATTATTTACAAAGATCCCATCGAAATGAGCTCTTTAATATTAATATGACGGGACTCATCGACGGACAAACCCTCACGGATTAATTCCAGAACGTGATGTTTTTCTTCCGGAAACTTGTAGCCTTCGTAATCCTGAGAGAAAAGCAGGCCGCCCTGACGGTTGGTCCAGGAATTCATATTGTGGTCAAAGCAGACCCGGGACGTAACATTCAGGTTTTCGATCATCACCTGCAGTTCTTCAAGCCTTTCGTGGGGCGACGAGATATGCAAACGTCCCTGCTCATAATCTTCGAAGATTTCCGTCCCCTGGCGCGGAACAAACGGACGCGAACGGATATAGCTTGGGTTGATCGCATTTAATACGCGTGCCGTATTTTCTGCGTGCTGCCGCCAACGTTCGCGGCCACCCAAATCCGGCATCCAGTATTCGGAAAGCTGAAATCCTGCGGCCATGGCTTTTTTGCCGCCTTCAATCTGCTCGGCGGCAGTCACGCCCTTACGAACTATTTTCAAAACTTCATCATCGCCCGTTTCCAAGCCCACATGAATACGATCGAGCCCTGCCTCACGGATAGCGATCAATTCTTCGAGCTTTCTTTGCGCCAGCGTCTTAGATCGGGTGTAGGAGGTCACCCTGGTCAAACTGGGCAATGTTTTTCGCAAATGCCTGAGCACCTCGATGAATTCATGAGACCTCATGATCATGCTGTCGGCATCCTGCAAAAATGCCGTTTTCCCGCCATAGTATAACCAACTGAAAACCGTGGAAAAGCATGGATTATCATTCAAATAAGGATTGATGCTTGAAAGGGCGCGCAAAACGTCTCTGTTGAGTTGCCCACCCTGTCCAATCTTCCGGGAAACTTCCTGTATTTCATCCACCATCGTCCTTACTGTATTAATATCGGCTTCAATATCCGCAACCGAACGGTAAACAAAAGGATGACCTTTGTACATTTCGCAAAATGTGCACTTATTCCATGGACAATTTTCCGTAATCCGTAATAAAAGAGAGGAGCTTCCCCCCTCGCTGGGCGGACGATAAACACCGACAGCAAACGACAACTTGCTGATTTTTTCCACATTTTTCCGATAAGACTCACTTCCCAACCCTGATACCATAATGACTCCTTAATAAGCATTTGGTCTCTAATATAACATTTGTCTGCCTTTTGACAACCCAAGTTATTATGATACTCAAGCCTTGCGCTCCCGTCTCCGGGATGCGCAGGATGATCTCCGCAAGAACTATGACATAATTGACATAATTGACATTCTGGCCTGTTGAGCCTATAAATACATGGTTAATATAACATAAACACTTCTGAGTTTTTTATCAAAAGCATCGAGCTTTATCTTGACGAAACGAGAGAGGAACAGAGATGGAAAAAAAGATTACCATTACGATTGACGGACAGGAAGTTTCGGCCAAACCCGGCCAAACCGTCCTGGAATGTGCCAGAAGTCTTGGCATTTACATACCAACCCTTTGCCATTATCAACACACCACCAACGTCGGCGCCTGCCGCGTGTGTGTCGTGGAAGTCGAAAACGCGCGCTCTCTGGTCGCATCCTGCTGCATGCCGGTAAGCCCGGGCATGGTCGTTCGCACGAATACGCCGGCCGTTCGGGCCGCGCAGAAAATGATCGTTGAACTTCTGTGGTCCTCCGGCGATCACAATTGCCTGACCTGCGAACAAAACGGCCAGTGCGAGTTGCAGAATCTGGTCTACTGGTTGAAGATTGACAAACCCCGCTTCCCGATTGAATCGCCCGGTCTCGCCCTCGACGATAGCAATACGATGATCCACCGCGATTTGAATAAATGCGTGCTATGCGGCCGCTGCATCCGCGCTTGCAATGAAATCCAGGTTAACGAAGTACTTGATTTCGCCATGCGCGGCTCGCACGCGAAAGTCGGCCCCGCCTTTGACGCGGACTATATCGATTCTTCATGTGTATTCTGCGGCGAATGTTTGCAAGTCTGCCCCACCGGCGCCATCACCTTCAAGCAGGCGAAATTCGGCGGTCGTCCCTGGGAGTTGGATAAAGTCCGCACCACCTGCACCTATTGCGGCGTCGGCTGCCAAATGGATCTCTACACCAAAGACAATAAAATTGTCAAAGTCATGGGCAACCGCGAATATGGCCAGCCCAACGACGGCAGCCTCTGCGTAAAGGGCCGCTTCGGCATGGACTTTGTTTCCCATCCCGACCGCCTGAAAAAACCGCTCATCCGTTACAAGAAAAATGAGGATTTCAAGGAAGTCTCCTGGGATGAAGCTTTCACGTTTATTGCGGAGAAACTGAAAGCCATCAAAAACGAGCACGGCTCAGACAGCATTGCGGGGCTTTCTTCCGCACGCTGCACCAACGAAGAAAACTACCTGTTCCAGAAATTCATCCGCGCGGCGGTCGGCACCAACAATGTCGATCACTGCGCCAGGCTCTGACACTCCGTAACGGTGGCCGGTCTGGCCGCCACATTCGGCAGTGGAGCAATGACCAACTCAATCGATGAAATTGAATACACCGATCTGATTCTGGCAACGGGAACCAACACGACGGAGAACCATCCCGTCATCGGCGCAAAAATAAAACGCGCCGTTA
>CAZJMX010000038.1:0-38109 GCA_964547345.1 uncultured Smithella sp.
CCACGGAAAACGCCATCGCAAAATAGATGTAGCCTTTCGGTACATGCACGTCGAATCCTTCCACGATCAACGTCATACCCACTAAAATCAGAAAAGACAACGCCAGGATTTTGATGGTCGGATGCCCGTCCACAAAAGTTGATATCGGTTTGGCGGCAAACAGCATCACGCCGACGGCGGCGATGATGGCAATGGCCATAATGGAAATTTGCTGCGCCAGTCCCACCGCCGTGATCACGGAATCCAGCGAAAAGACGATATCGAGAACAGCGATCTGAAAAAGGACGGGCGCCAATTTTGTGGTTTTGATTTCCGGTCGGGTCTCTTCGAGGCCTTCGAGGCTGCTGTGAATTTCATGCGTTGCTTTGGCCAGAAGAAACAGGCCGCCGCCAATGAGAATGATATCGCGGCCGGAAATCTCCTGCCCCAGGATGGTAAACCAGGGCTGAGTCAGATTGGCCACCCAGACGATCGAAAATAAAAGCCCCAGTCGTGTAATCATGGCGAGCATGAGCCCTACGCGCCTTGCAAAATTTCTTTTGTCGGCGGGCAGGCGTCCCACCAGAATAGATATGAAAATAATGTTGTCGATTCCCAGAACGATTTCCAGGGCGGTGAGTGTTCCCAGAGCAATCCAGGCTTCCGGACTGGTTAACCAGGCAAACATAATGCTTCTCCATATTGTTTTAAGGGGTAAGGTTTTTAATACTCAATCCCCGCGCGGTCCTTGATACCGGCGGCATAGTGATGTTTGATCTCCTTGATCTCGCTTACCGTATCGGCAAGCTTGATCACTTCTTTGGCCGCATAGCGGCCGGTCAGAATCAGATCGAGCGCGGGCGGCTTGTTGGAAATCAGATCCAGAACGTCCTGAAGTGGGATCAGTTTAAAATCAACCGCCACATTGATTTCATCGAGGATGATCATGTTGTATTTTCCGGAAACCACCGCTTTTTTCGCCAACTCAAAGCCCTGACGGGCAAGTGTTATGTCCACGGGGGCGGGGGTGTCGCGCATGACGAAGCTGTCGAGGCCGGAGCGGCGGATGGTCAATCGCGGCAGGTATTTTTCGGCGGCTTTAAACTCGCCGTAGTCCCGACCTTTCATGAACTGCAAGATAAAGACTTTGCACCCCTGGCCAATGGCCCTTAGCGCCTGGCCGAAGGCGGAGGTGGTTTTGCCCTTGCCGTTGCCGGTGATGACAATGACGAGGCCGCGAGCGGAAGGTTCGGAGGCGGGAAGGTTTCTCTTTGCGGCTGTCGTTTTCTTCTTTACCGGTTTTGCAGGCGGTGTGCTTTTCGGACGGGAGGGTTTCATGTCGTTTCTCCGGAGTTCAGAAAGCGGTGAGCGACAGCTTCCGCTTCCGTGTAGGGATCAGCCTCCCTGCTTTTTACTCGCTGGGCGATGTCTTTGAGTTCGCCGGTTGCGATGAGTTTGGCGAGAACCGGTTCCAGAATGCAGGATCGCAGCGCATCGGTGATTTCCATCATGGCCTTGCGTTCCATGCGCTGGTCCAGCTGTCCGCTGATGATCAGGTAGTCGTGATGCTCTCGCACCTTTTGCGCCAGTTCGGCGGTTTTTTCGGCGAAGCCTGCCGGTTCGTAGAGATTGCCGACCGACACGATCGGCGGCCTCCAGTTGTCGGGGCCGAGAGGCGTGCTATGGAGCAGCGCCGCCAGTTCTGTTTGCAACTGTTTTGCGCCGGGGCGGTCGGCTTTGTTGACGGCGAACACATCGGCGATTTCCATGATGCCTGCCTTCATCGTCTGAATTTCGTCGCCCATACCCGGCACTAAAACGACAATCACACTGTGGGCGTGATTGATGATGTCGAGTTCCTGCTGGCCGATGCCTACCGTTTCGACGATGATGACATCCTTGCCCATCGCTTCCATGACATGGATGGCGTTGCCTGCCGCTTGAGACAGGCCGCCCAACGCGCCGCGCGTGGCAAGCGATCGGACAAACACCCCTTCATCTTCCGCGTGACGAAGCATGCGGACGCGGTCGCCCAGGATCGCGCCGCCGGTGAAGGGGCTGGTCGGATCAACGGCCAGAACGCCCACGGTTTTGTTGTGTTTGCGGAATTCGCCGATCAACGCGTCGGTGAGGGTGCTCTTGCCAGCGCCGGGCGAACCGGTAATGCCGATGATGAACGATTTGCCTGTGTGAACGAAAAGCTGTTTGAGTCTAGGGCGCGCATGTGGCAGCTTGTCTTCCAGGTCGCGGATGAGGCGTGAGGCGGCGCGGACATCTCCCGCGCATATTTTATTTGTGATTTCCATAAGTCAATAAACTTTTCCGGTGGGTTCAGTTCCGGCTCTGAACATGCTCACGAATCCATTCCACAATGGAATCGAGCGTCGCGCCGGGTGTGAAGATGGCCTGAATGCCCGCTTCGTAGAGCATGGCGAAATCCTGCTCCGGAATGATGCCGCCGCCGATGACCATGATGTCGGAGGCGTTTTTTTCCTTCAGCAGATCCACCACACGAGGGAATAAAACACGGTGCGCGCCCGACAGGCAGCTCAGTCCCACCAGATCGACGTCCTCCTGAATGGCCGCCGCTGCAACCTGTTCCGGCGTTTGGTGGCAGCCGGTGTAAATCACTTCAAAGCCCGCGTCGCGGAAACAGCGCGCCAGGACGCGTGCGCCCCGGTCGTGGCCGTCGAGTCCCGGTTTGGCCACCATTACTCGTATTTTTCTTTCCGACATAAATATCTCCTTAATATAAGCCGGGGTCTCTGTACTCCCCGTAAACTTCACGATACACGTCGCAGATTTCCTGCTTTGTGGCCAGGTTCTTCACCGCCGCGATGCAGTAAGGCATGACGTTTGCGCCGGTTTTGCAGGCGGTGCGAATATCGGTAAGCGACTGCCCGACTGCGCGATTATCACGCCGCCTTCGGACATCCTGAAGCCGTTTGATTTGTTCCTCGCCTACTTTTTCATCAATCTCCAAAAGCGGCACCGCGTGCTGTTTTTCGGTGACGTATTTGTTGACGCCGACCATGATCTTTTCATTTCTCTCGATCTGCTGCTGAAACTTATAGGCCGCGTCCGCGATTTCCAGCTGCGGAAACCCTTTTTCAATGGCCGCGATCATGCCGCCCATCGCATCAATCTTTTCGATGTATTCCCAGGTTTTCTCTTCGATCTCGTTGGTGAGCGATTCGATGTAGTAAGAGCCGGCCAGCGGATCAATGGTGTTGACCACGCCCGTTTCTTCGGCCAGAATCTGCTGCGTGCGCAACGCCACTTCCACCGCGTGATCGGACGGCAGGCAGAACACTTCGTCCAGTGAATTGGTGTGCAGCGACTGCGTTCCGCCCAAAACGGCCGCCATGGCCTCGATGGCGGTGCGGACGACGTTGTTATAGGGCTGCTGGGCGGTGAGCGAACAGCCGGCCGTCTGCGTGTGGAAGCGCATCCACAGCGACCGGGGATTTTTCGCGCCGAAGCGGTCCCGCATGACCCGGGCCCAGATTCGCCTAGCCGCCCGCAGTTTGCAGATCTCCTCGAAGAAGTCGATATGCGCATTGAAAAAGAACGACAGGCGCGGTGCGAAGTCATCCACATCCATTTTCTTGCGGCGGATGACATCTTCCACGTATTCGATGCCGTCTCGAAGGGTGAAGGCCAGCTCCTGCACGGCGGTCGCGCCCGCTTCGCGGATGTGATAGCCGCTGATGCTGATCGTGTTCCAGCGGGGAACGTATCTTGTGCCGAATTCCACTGTATCGCTGATCAACTTGACGGACGGTTCGGGCGGGCACATAAATGTTTTTTGCGCGATGAATTCCTTGAGCATGTCGTTTTGGATCGTGCCGCCGATCTTGGTCAGGGGGATTCCCTTGATGTCGGCTGCCGCACAGTACATTGCCCACAAAATAGTGGCCGGCGGGTTGATGGTCATGGAGGTGGTCACCTGATCCAGCGGAATGCCGTCCATCAGCGCAAGGAAATCTTCCAGCGTGTCGATGGCGACACCGCACTTGCCGACTTCGCCCAGGCTTTTGGGCGAGTCGCTGTCGTAGCCCATGAGCGTCGGAAAATCAAAAGCGGTGCTGAGCCCCGTCTGGCCTTCACGCAAAAGCATCTGCCAGCGGGCGTTGGTGTCCTGGGCGCTGCCCATTCCGGAAAACATGCGGAAGGTCCAGTTGCGCCCCCGGTAGCCGGTGGGCTGATTGCCGCGCAGATAAGGAAATTCGCCGGGCGCGCCGATGTCGCGCGCAAAATCCATCTTCTGAATGTCTTCAGGGGTATAGAGTCTTTTGATCTCCAGATCGGAAACAGTGGAAAAGGTTTCTTTTTGATCGGGATTGGTTTTTAAAGCTGTTTGAACCTCAGATTGCCATTTTTCAGTCAACATCTGAGATGTCTTTTGGGTTTCATCCGAGAAATACAATGTTTATCCTCCTGTCGGTAAGCGGGCTCCCCCGCCGGAATTCCAGCCGGTTGTCCGGCGATTGCCGAAAAACATATAGCCACTGGGGCATGTGGAAACCATTATTGGATTGCCAGCGAAAAACCGTCAAGGACTAACTCAAATATTCTATTTTTGTCAAGAAATATTAAGGGTTGGCGTGGGTGTGAAAATAAAAACGCTCCGGGTCGGAAACCCCCGGAGCGTCATTTTATGATGCAGCAACGTACTATATCGGTTTGACGTTTTCCGCTTCCAGGCCTTTTTTGCCCTGTGCGACGTCGAAACTGACGCGCTGTCCTTCGTTGAGTGTTTTGAAGCCTTCAGCCTTGATGGCGCTGAAATGTACAAAAATATCTCCGCCGCCCTCTTGTTCGATGAAACCGAAGCCCTTACGTTCGTTGAACCACTTTACTTTACCTTCCGGCATAGTCTTAATCCTCCTTTCTTAGAAAAATTTCTCAAGTCGAATTATCACCATGACGTCATTAAAAAGCCGCCAAATCGAAAGTACCTGGCGGCTAACTTTAGTGCCTCAAAATGACTTTATCCAACTTCTTCCTTCGCTCTTTTATACATGACCCACGAAATTACCATGCAAGCTACGTTAATTATGAGTTTTCGTCAAGCATTATTTTTCATTAGCATTTTTCGATGGTTTTAACCCCTATTCCATCAACATCAGTGATTGCCAGCGTTCCCAATCGGTTGCGTTCGGCAGGCCGTTGTCTTTAAGCAGCTTTAAAATAGGTTCTTCGTTGAAACGCAAATAGGGGTTGATCTTTCGTTCCTCGGCCAGTGTAGAATAGAGAAAGTCCGGATCGCAGGATTGCCGGAAGCGATCATTGTCCTGATTCTGGGGTTCCAGGTGTTTGGCAAAGGCCAGTGAGTCGCGGAGGTAGTCATGCCCTGCAAAAATGCGTGTGTCGTCCGGCAATGCCATCAGGCGTTTGATCGTTTCAAAAAAACCCCGCAGGTCGCCCGAAAAACAATTGCCGATGGTGCCGTTGAAAAGGGTATCGCCGGTCAGGAGGTTATTGCCCGTGTGAAAGCAAATCGAATCTTTGGAATGCCCCGGCGTCCGGTAAACGACAACCGGTTCATCGTCAACCCAGACGGTTTCATTGTCGGCCAGCGTCGTGCAGTCCAGAAATTTGGCTTTTGTTTGTTTAAGCAGATGATCGTCGCCCGGTGTGTGGTCGTAATGCCGGTGCGTGTTGGCGACGTACTTAAGCGCCAGGCCATGTTGATCCAGAAAAGCCAGGATTTCCTGCCACGCGCCGCCATCAACGGCCAGGGCTTCAGTCTTGCCATAAACGAGATAGGCAAAATTATCGCCAAAACGAAACTGTTCAATGTTGAGCATGTCTATTCCTTTATTTTACAATTTTAAAAATTTCTCTGGCTTTCGGATCGGCGGCGGTGCGCAGAAGTTCAAATAAAACCATTTCCGTGGAGGTGATTTGCGCGCCTGCGCTTTTAATAGCTGAAATGCCTACTTCGCGGTTTTCCGGTGTGCGCGATGAGACGGCATCGGCAACCAGATGAACAGTATAGCCGCTTCGCATTAAATCCAATGCGGTCTGATAAACGCAGATGTGGCATTCAATGCCGGTGAGCACGACATGCCTGCGGGTGAGGGATTCCAGTTGATCGTGAAAGGATTCGTTTGCCCAGCAACTGAACGTTTCCTTGGCAATTGGCCGGATGCCTTCGATTTCCTGCGCCAATTGAGGAATCGTGGCCCCCAGTTTTTCCGGGATCTGTTCCGTCACCATGATCGGCAGGTTCAGCGCCTGAAATCCCTGAATCAGTTTAACGTTGTTGGCAAAAAGATTTTCCTTGTCATACATGGCCTGGGCCAGTTTGCCTTGAAAGTCGATCAGTATTAATACGGCAGCGGTGCGGCTTAGCATAGTTCCTCCCTGGGTCACAGTGCGGGACAATTTAGAAAATTTGCCTGATGCTTGTCAATATTTATTATTGCTGATAAAACAAGAGAAGAAATCGAGGAAAATAAATGACATTGCCTACGCATGAAAACGTTCTCTTGCATGAATACCGGGACGGCGCTTTGACTGAAGTGACCCTGCCTTTTTCGGCCGAATACGCCGTGACCCTCAAGATCAACGACAGCCCTTACATTACGATGGCCTGCTCAGGCAACTATCTGCGGGAGCATGTCGTAGGCTATTTAGTGACGGAGGGGATCGTTTCAGGAACGGATCAGATTGCCAGGATAGATGTGGATGAAACCACGCTGACCGTCAATGCGACGCTGGTGAACGATATAATCATCGCGGAAAAACTCGAGCGCATTAAAACCATTTCCGCAGCCGGCGGCAGGACTAAAAAAAATCTGCCGTCCGATGGTCTGATTCGCAAGAATCTGCCGGAGATGAAGGCGGACGTTATCCTGCAATCCATGAGCGAATTTCTGACCTATTCACGCGAACATGAGGCCACACATGGCGTCCACAGCGCCGCAATGTATTCGCTCGAAGGAGAGCGACAGGTCTTCTTCGATGAAATCGGCCGGCATAACGCCATTGATAAAGTTATCGGCTACGCGGCGGTGAATGGCATCAGTCTGGAAGATAAGATGATCTGTTCGACCGGCCGCATTTCCAGCGAGATCGCCTTCAAGTTCATCAATGCCCGTGCGCCGATTTTGATCACACGCGCCTCGCCCACGACGCTGAGCGTCAGGCTCTTGCGCCATTACAACATCCTGAGCATCATCCGCGCCGTAAGCGGCAGGTTTTTTGTGGTGAACGGGAAGGAGAACCTCAGGCTGTAAGTCTTGCTCCTTTTGCCTATCTTTCGCTCAGTTCCAGCAGGATGCCGCCCGTGGATTTGGGATGGATGAAGGCGATCTTTGCACCGCCTGCGCCGTAGCGTGGTTTTTCATCGATCAGGCGAACGCCTTTGGCTTTGAGTTCGGCAAGTGCGGATTCAATATTGTCAACACGCAATGCCAGATGCTGAATGCCTTCGCCGTTTTTTTCAATGTACTTGGCTATGGGGCCGTCCGGCGACGTGGATTCCAGAAGCTCGATTTCCGAATCGCCCACGGGGAAAAACGATACTTTCACTTTTTGATCGGCTACTTCTTCCACGCCAGACGATGGAATGCCCAGCATCTCATAGAGTTTGGAGCTTTCCACCAGATTCTTCACTGCAATGCCAATGTGATCCACCTTCAGAATATTCATATCGCACTCCTTATATTAGTATCTCGTATCTGGTATCGTGTAATTTATGCAGGGAACGGTTCTTCTTGCCCGGTGAACACCTGCTCAAGTCTGTCTTCGTCTATATATCCATATCCTTTATCCTTGAGCCTTTATCCTTTTTTCTAGAACTTCTGTCCTTTCAAACACGCGAGCACTTGAGCTGCGGCGGTGGTGGGTGTGACATGGCCCGCTTCAACTTCTATGAGCGATGCAGCCAGTATTTCGGCCGCCGGGCTTTCATAAAACCATTCCTGCACGCCCTCGCGCACCATGAATTTCAGCCACTCTCTGGCTTGCTCTTTTCTTTTCTTTGGCAGTTCGCCGCTTGTGGTGAGCTTTTCGCGATGGTCGTGTATGATATTCAAAATATTTTCCAGCCCGGTCATGGTGATGGAACTGCATGTCACGACCGGCGGCGACCAGTTGAGGTAGGGCGGCGTAAGCAGATGAAACGCCATTTCATACTGGCGGCGCGCCATTTTGGCCCGTTCGATGTTTTCACCGTCGGCTTTATTGACGGCTACGGCATCGGCCAGTTCCAGAACGCCTTTCTTGATGCCTTGTAATTCGTCGCCGCCTCCGGCGATCATCAGCACCAGAAAGAAATCGACCATCGAGGCCACAGTGACCTCCGACTGCCCGACACCGACGGTTTCAATCATCACGGCGTCAAATCCCGCAGCTTCACAGACCAGCATGGTCTCGCGCGTCTTGCGGGCGACGCCGCCCAGCGTTTTGCCTGCGGGGGAGGGGCGGATAAAGGCTTTGTCATTCACGGCCAGTTTTTCCATCCGGGTTTTGTCGGCCAGAATGCTGCCGCCGGTCTTGGGTGAACTGGGATCAACGGCCAGAACGGCCACCCGGTAGCCTCTCTTGGTTAGCATGTTTCCGAAGCTTTCGATAAACGTGCTCTTGCCCGCGCCCGGGAGCCCCGTGATGCCCAGGCGCAGCGCCTTGCCGGTATAGGGCATCAGAGCATCCAGCAACTGCCGTGAGAATTCCTGATCGGCAGCAAGCGAGCTTTCGATCAGGGTGATGGTTTTGGCCAGCATCCGCCGGTCACGATCAAGTACACCTTGAATGTAGGGCTGCAAATCTCGTTTTTCCATGGTCATCTCACTTTCAGATTTTGAATGTCCTGTTCATCTGCGTTTACTGGAAAAAAGACTACCGCTCATGCTGCAATGTATTGGATTGTGCCATAGCTTCGAATTATACCGAAGGGTAGCGTAACAGGCAAACGTTATTTTCGGAGAGGGGGAAGGGTAACATGGAAAGCGTTGATGGCAATTGGGTGTTACTTGCTGATTTTTGTCTTGATCCTTTCCTGATATTCCAGGATTTCGTGGCGCAGGATGTCGAGATCCGCGATGCGGTCGTCGAGCCTTTTGATGTGATTGCCGAGCAGCTCCAGAAGCCTTTTTAGTATTTTTTCATTGGATTTTTCGTAGGTCCACATGGCTTCGAGTTCCTGCATCTCGGTCAGTGTCATGCCCATAATCTTGAGTCGTTTAATCAGTTTCAGGCGTCTGAGATCCGCCTCGGTATAAATGCGCCTGCCGCCTTCCACGCGCTTGATGGAATTGAGCAGACCGATTTCTTCGTAGTAGCGGATGGTGCGCTGGCTCATCTCCAGCTCTTTGGCCAGCTCGCCTATGGATGTATATTCTTCACTCATGAGTTCCTTCCTCTTGTTTTTTAATAGCGGGGGTTTGCAACCGTGTACCCCCGCAAAGCGATTTACGACGCGCTGAATATTTCCTTCAATTCCCTTTTTAAAATTTTTCCCGACGGATTTTTGGGGAGCTTGTCAGCGATGATGATTTTCTTGGGGCATTTAAATCCCGCCAGCTTTTCCTTGCAGTAAGCGATAATTTCTTTTTCCGTAAGGGACACGCCTTTTTTCGGCACAACAACGGCCGCTACAATTTCAATCCACTTCGGATCGGAAAGGCCGATCACCGCCACCTCTTCAATGCCCGGATACTGATACAACACTTCCTCGACTTCACGGGAGGCCACATTCTCGCCGCCGGTTTTGATCATGTCCTTTTTACGGTCCACGACATACAGATAGCCGTCGTCGTCAAAACGGCCCAGATCGCCGCTGTGGAACCAGCCGAACTCGAAGGCATCGGCGGTTTTTTCCGGATCATTGAGATAGCCGGTCATGACATGGCCCGACCGATGCACGATCTCTCCGACCTCTCCCAGGGGAACGAATTTTCCGTCATCATCCATCAACCGGGTTTCAACATTCAGAACCGGTTTGCCTGCAGAGCCGGGTTTCAGCAGCTGATCCTCCGGTTTTAAGATGGTGGCCACCGGTCCCATTTCCGTCTGGCCGTAGTAATTCCAGAGCTTCAGACCGCGGAACGTGACGGACAGTTGTTTGATGATCTCCACCGGCATGATGCTCGCGCCGTAGGCTGCCTTTTTTAAACTGGCGTGGCTATAGTTTTTGAACTCCGGATGGTTTAAAATTCCGATCCAAACAGTAGGAGGTGCGAACATATGTGTGATCTGATATTTTTCAATGAGCCGGATCATCTCCAGAGGATCTGCCTTGTGCATGATGACATTGGTGGCTCCGATGTAAAGGTAGGGTATGAGAAAGCAATGGAGCTGGGCGCAATGGAACAAGGGGAGCGCATGCAGACTGACGTCATCGGTTTCGTACTGTCCGTCGAAGATGCAACTGTAATACTGCGACATCAGCGCACGGTGCGAAAGCATCGCGCCCTTGGGTTTGGATTCCGTTCCGCTGGTGTAGGGAATCTGCACAATATCTTCCGCGCCGACTTCCACTTGCGGCTCGTCATAGGGCATCGTCTCCATTTCCACAATGATGTCGGAGAAGCCGGAAGGCACGCTTGCATCTCCCAGCGGGATGAATCCCCATTTTTCAACGGTGGAAAATTTGTCCTGATCCTTGGCGATGATCGGATACAGAACGTCTTCCACAATAAACACCTTCGCGCCTGAGTGATTGATGATGTAGGCGATTTCCTCGGCGTTGAGCATATAGTTGATGGGAACTTGGATGGCGCCGATCTTGGCAAGGCCGATCATGCTGATGGGGTAGTAGTGCGAGTTGAAAGCGTAGATGGCCACCCGGTCTCCCTTTTTAACGCCGTAGCTGGTCATGAGATTGGCAAATCGTCTCGACTCGCGTTCGAGATCATAAAACGACAGTTTTAAATCGCGGAAAATGATGGCAGTCTTGTCTCCGTACTTTGTTGCGGCCCGTCTGGCCATATCGCCGATCGTATCGCGGTTGATGATGTTGGTCATAGGTTGTTACCTCTCATTTATTGATACTTCTTCTCAAATATCTCCCTCATTTTATACTTCTGAATCTTGCCACTGGCCGTCATGGGATAATCGGCGACAAATTCCCAATACTTCGGAATCTTGTGCCGCGCGATTTTTCCTTTGCAGAATTCCACAAATTCTTCGGCGGTTGCCGTGTGGCCGTTTTTTAACTGGATGGCCGCCAGAACCTGTTCGCCATATTTATTATCGGCAATGCCGATCACCTGCGCATTGGCGACTTTCGGATTCGTGTAGAGAAACTCTTCGATCTCGCGGGGATAAATATTTTCGCCGCCTCGGATAATCATGTCCTTGATCCGGCCGGTGACTTTGAAATATCCGTTTGCATCCACTTCACCCAGATCGCCCGTGTGCAGCCAGCTTTCCCGGTCAATGGCATGCTGGGTCGCTTCGGGCATCTTGTAGTATCCGTTCATCACGCAGGCGCTACGCGTGACGATCTCGCCTTGTGTATCGGGCGGCAGATCTTTGCCCGTTTCCGGATCGACGATTTTGCCTTCAATATCCGGCAGCAGCCTGCCCACGGTCGACACACGCAGCTTCACCGGATCGTCGCGCCGCGTCATGGTCATGACCGGAGAAGATTCCGTCTGTCCAAACGCGATGACCACTTCCGGGCAGTGCATTTTTGTGCGCACCTGGTTCATGGTCTCTTCCGGGCAGGGCGCACCCGCCATGATGCCGGTGCGCAAAGATGCCAGGTCATGGCGCTCGAAGTCGGGATGATTCAACAGGGAGATAAACATGGTAGGCACGCCGTTTACGGCTGTGCATTTTTCGGCGGCAATGGCCGCAAGCGCCAGGCCGGGGTCAAAGTATTCCATGACCACCATGGCCGAGCCGTGATACACGGCGTTGAGCGTGCTCATCACGCAGCCGAAGCAGTGGAACAGCGGCACCTGAATGAGCAGGCTGTCGCGCTCGGTCATCCCCATGACGTCTCCGACCATGCGGGCGTTGTTGATGACATTGGCATGCGTGAGCATCACGCCTTTGGGAAAGCCGGTTGTGCCGGAGGTGTATTGCATATTGATGACATCATCGGGGGCGAGCGTCGCGATCCGCTCGTCGAGTTGTGCCTCTGTGACGGACTCTCCCATTTTCAGAAGATCGGCAAAGGAAAACATGCCGGGGGTCTTCTCTCTCGATCCGATATAGACGACGTTTTTGAGTAGCGGCAGTTTGGAGGAGGCCAGTTCACCCGGTTTGCAGGCGTCCAGTTCCGGGAGGATTTTTCGCGTTGTGTCGTAAAAGCTGGTGTCGCGGTAGGCATCGATGAGAAACAGCGTTGTGGAATCGGATTGCCTCAGAATGTAATCCAGTTCGTGTGACTGGTAATTGGTGTTCACCGTGACCAGGATACCTCCCACCATGCCGAGTCCGAATTGCAGATAAATCCATTCGGGGACATTGGTCGTCCAGACGGAGACGGGATCACCGCGCTTGATGCCCAGCGCCATCAGGCCCTTAGCCGTCTTGCGGCACTGATCGCTGAGTTCACGATAATTGTGGCGGACATTAAACTGCGGAGAAATCAAAGCCGGGTTTCCGGGAAAACGCCCGGCTGTGTCCTGAATGACTTCACCCATTGTCTTTTTTACAAAACCGGACATAAATCACCTCACTAAAACCACTTAACGTTAACTGGGTTAAGTATAGCGGTGTTTTTTCTTTTGTCAATCAAATATTTGCAGTCTGCCCGGTGAATTTTTTGCTACCGGAAAACAGCGGAGCGGATATTTACGGGCGGGAAGTGCCGGGATGCCCAAGCGCTTTGCGCCGGACAACGGCAGGGTGCTTTTCGACGACGGAGCAAAGCAGGTTCGAGATTTGATCACTGCCATTGAAGCAGCGTAAAGGACGGTAAGTTCCGCACGGCAATGATGTTGATTTCAATCTTCATCATGCGTTTCCGGACGGGTTTCTGATTGACATGGAAAACCGCTTGTCCTATACTTCGTCCGTCAAGACGCAGTGCCTGATCCTCTATTCTTGTCAGCAGGGCATATGCAATCCGGATTAATTCTTTACCATGACGAGGTGATTTATGTCGTATCTTTCAACAAGGAAAACCGTCGGGATTATGATCATTTTTTTCATGCTTACGTTCAGTTTCGCAGGGTCTGTCTGCGCCTTTAACATCGAAAAGATTGGCGACAAGGGACTCTATCCCCAACCCGGCGGTGACCGCCACAACAGTTACGCCTGGTGTATGGGCATCCTTCATCATTCCGACGGGGATTACCTCTACGTCGGAAGCAACCGGGATGTCGCTTATCTGGTCACAGCCGGACTCTTCCGGACCATTAAAAATACGACCGATTATACGACGGTCAAAGGGTATGTCGAAACGTTGTATGGCGGTGATATCGTCGGTTATCCCACCCAGGCCGAGGTGGATCTTCGTCCAAGGATTTTCCGCCTCAAGCTGAACTCTGCGGGCGCTTCCTGGGAACTTATCTATACCGCGCCCATCGCGCAGGGAATCATCCCGCTTGAACTAGGCTATCGGGGGATGCAGGTCTTCACGGACTCGGCCGGGGAAACGGCGCTTTATGTGGTGAGCGATGCCGGGGCGACCAAGGTGTCCCGGGTTCTGAAAATCTCTGCGGATTCAGATCCTCAGAATATTGTCCCGAAGGAAGTCTTCCGGGTCACGGGAACGGCCAGTCTGCGGCCCATCGCCGTCCACAAGGGTCAGCTCTATATCGGTGCAAACAATGATATCTACGAAGCGTCGAATCCCGAATCGATGAGCGATTGGACAAAGATCGCCGCCGACAGCAACTTTGGCGGCCTTGTCGCTGCGGGCAAAAAAGCCATGCTCTGGCAGTTCGCCAGTTTCAATGATTATCTCTATGTGACCCTTGCGGAAGATGTCGATGCGACCAAACCCCAGACGCCGGACAACGGCGGCGCCTGGCTCTTCAAGGGGAAATTTGATGCTAACTTATCCCAGTGGGTCTGGACGCCCATTGTCGCCGACCAAAGCCTGTTTACTGCCGCGCCCTATCCGAAGGGAATGGGGAATCGCTTCAATACCACCTTCTCGCTTGCCTCTTTTAAAGACAATCTCTACGTGGGAACGCTCATGACCTTTCCATCCCTCATCGGTACCGGAAATGTGCAATTGGTTTTCCAAAACAGGATTCCTCCCCAGATCTATCGCGTGAGCAAAACAGATGTCTGTGCCATGGTGATCGGCGATACGGTCGGCCCCACCAAAAGCACCATTTTCCCGTCACGAATCGGAAACTACTGGGCGGGATTCTTCCAGCCCAGCATTTTCCAGACGCTCTCCCTCGATGCAACCATTCGAAATACGAACTTTTCGTTAAACCAGTATCTGTGGTGGATGGCTGAATACAATGGAAAACTTTATGCCTCCACCTTCGACCTGAGAGTTTTTCTCAAGTACCTGACCCGTACAAATCTGGAGGAAATCGGGTTAATCGCCGCCGGAGACGATGGGGCCTGGCAGACGATTCAGTTGATGCTTCAAGCTGTTGATTTATACAATGACAACCCGCCGGGGTGTGACATCTATTATACATCGGATGGCGTGAACTGGACCCCGCTGACCCGGGACGGTTTTGGCGATCCGTTCAATTACGGTGCGCGTGTGCTTCTGCCCCCGACTGTCGCGGCGCACCCCCTCTATGTCGGAATGGCCAATCCCTTTTATGGAGCAAAGGTTTACACCGTCGAGGATACGGGTAGCGGCGCCGCTTCCGAAGGTGATGGTGGCGGCGGCTGTTTCATCGCCACGGCAGCCTTTGGTTCTGCCTTGGACCCCCATGTCGGCATTCTCCGAGCCTTCCGTGATCGTTTTCTCCTGGCGAATGTCCCCGGCAGGTCCTTTGTCCGTTTCTACTATAACCATTCTCCCGCGGTCGCCCGCTTCCTGGAGAGCCATGAAGCGTTAAAACCTTTTGTCCGTTTGAGTCTTCTGCCTGTGATCGGAATCTGTTATCTTATGATAAACGGTTTTGGCGCATGGGTGGCTGTTCTCTTTGCCCTGATCCCGATTGCCCTGTTCGTTATTTTCCGGAACAGGCGCCGGAGTCAATCTGCGCCTCAGGAGAGGCTTCAACGCGGATAGCGTTTCATTTCATTGAGGGGATACGATGACAATCGCGTGCGGGCTGCGACCATTCATCGCTCAAGACACCGTCAGCATGAGGCAAGTGAGGCCATATTTGGCGGCCATTTTGCTTGTTGCCTTTTTATCGGGTTGCAGCACGATGTTTGCCAAAACCCCTATGGATGTGCTTACCTATGAGAATCCCGACAAGCAGGTCAAAAACAAGCGATTGCTTGTCT
Organism: uncultured Smithella sp.; assembly: GCA_964547345.1. Classification (GTDB taxonomy): domain Bacteria; phylum Desulfobacterota; class Syntrophia; order Syntrophales; family Smithellaceae; genus UBA8904. The sequence continues at coordinate 15,322 of CAZJMX010000038.1, forward strand.
TCATGCGTGGCATAGGAGGCTCTCATCACAGTTTCGAAGAAGAGGGGCTTGTGGCCGACGTCTGGGCGTGCGGGTTACCATTCGATATCGCTTGTCCCAATGCCCATTTTGGCTACTATGGTGACCGCAACCTGGTTTTGCGGCTGAAAGAGGATGTGATAGACCCTGCCCGGGCCAGGGGCTACCAAAAAATCTGGCTGGTCGGTATTTCAATGGGTGGGTTGGGGGCGCTGCTTTATCTCATGGAACGACCTGAGGATATTGCGGGGGTTTACCTGATTTCTCCATTTCTCGGCACGCAATTCTTCCTGGAGGAAATTGAAGCCGCAGGCGGTGTGCGACAGTGGAACCCCGGGCCCCACAAGGCCGAAGAAGACTGGCAGAGAATGCTGTGGCACTGGATGAAAACAACAATTGCCGACCATCCGGATAAAGTCGTTTATCTGGGATATGGCGCCAACGATCCTTATAAGAAAGGGCATCAATTACTGGCTACCCTGCTGCCGCCTGCCCGCGTCAACGTCATTGACGGCGGGCATGATTATCAAACATTCAAAACCCTGTGGAAAATATTTCTGGCTAACGACACTAAATTAAGAAATTGAAAAGTCTCTACGAGGTCTTGTCTTCCTGGGCCTTTTGGCGCTCCACGGAAATTTCAGTGACCCGTTTGTCGAATTCAGGGAATTTTATTCTCAAGCGCTCAAAGCTATGCTGAGAGAGCCGATAGACATCACAATAAGAGATGGCCTTAATGGAGGCATTGCGCTTCTCCTTCTGGATTAACGCCGTCTCTCCGAAGGGCGAGCCCTCTGTCAGTACGGCCACCTGTTTTTCGTTAACAATCACATCCACGCTTCCTGTGCTGAGAAAGTACATGCAATCCCCGAATTCCCCCTGCCGGATTACGAAATCTCCCGGAAGGAAAACCAGGGGTTCGAGTTCCTCGATAACCTCGCGAATGAACACTTCGTCCGCATTCTTGAAGAGAGAGACTTTTTCAAGGATACCCCGGTTGAGATACAGGGAGATTTCCAATCGCAGCGTTTTGGGAAGTGTCAACATGAAATCGACGTCGGTGATCCCTTTCTGCGTTTCCCACAGGTAGTTGTAATAGTTCTTGACGCGGTCCTGGATGGGCGCGGGTATGCGCTTGATGCGCATATAGTTGCGGACTTCTTCCATCTTGGTTCGGAAGTCCGCGCGCGCTGTGTCGATATTGACAATAAGTGTGGCCACGTTGCCGATGATGTAGCCGAACATGCCCACTCCGATGATCTGGACAATGATGGTGTAGATCAGTTGGAGGTTGCTGTCATGGTTGGGATAGTAGTCCCCGTACCCTATGGTCGCGATGGTGGTGATGCACCAGTAGAGCGCGCGGATGTATTGGTCCCCGAAAGACCGAGCTGCCTCGCCGGCTCCGATGGCAAGCCAGCCCAGAGACATGAAATGCGCGATGAGCGCGAACCAGAAGAGGAATACGATCAGGCGCATAAGCGCCGGCGGGATGTTAACGAGTTCCTGGAGCACATAGAACGTCGTGGAAATTTTGACCAGTTTCAGAAGCCTAAGCAGCCTGAAGAGCATCAGGATTTGATAGACCAGCGTTCCCGAAACATTACGGGGCATGATCCACTCAAACAGGGGCGCCAGCGGAAGTGCTGCAAGGAGGTCGAGTAAAAACCAGGTGGTCAGATATCGTTTTGCCACGGATTTCCGGTCCGCCAATACAGTCCATCCTGTTTTCACTTCGGTGTTGAAAGTGAGGATGATATCCATGCAGAAAATGATGGTAATCAACCAGTAGAGGAAGTCAGTCGGGTTCTGACCTGACAACATCCGATAAGGGATGATGAGGCCCGAAGCAAAGACGGCCATGACCATGAGAAGGTCCCAGCCAATCTTCATTGTGCTGTTGCGGGAAATCATGGGTGCCTTCATACTGCATAGCTCCTTGAATGGGAGTGTGAGTAAGCCAATGGGTACCCCAAGAGCGGCATGTTGTCAAATAGGAATAACGATGATGGAGGATGGTAAACGTTGGAGGAGGCTTGCAAATTAAATGTCTTGACCCGACATTCCACCGCCCAAATTCCCTGGAATATTGAATGAAGCGGATGTCCCGCTGAACTTCAGACACTTCTTTGGCGGCGGCTAGTCTTTGCAACAAGACTGCTGCAGGGTGTATTCTTGATCCGCCGCCATATGATAGTTACTTTTGTGGATTTACCGCGAGTGTCGATTGCAGCGCAGCGGGTAGCTACGAGGCAACTGATACAAATACGGTTTCTTCTTGTTCTGCAACGGAGAGCAAATGCGGAACCACAACCATGGGTCTGCCTGTCAGTCATTGAAAGTGGTCTTGTGTGTCAAGGGGATTTTGGCAATGCTGGGGGAAGATCAAATTGTCCCCTGTATTTGAACAGGGATATATTCCCGCTCAACGCTTTTGCAACACCAGACTGCCGACGGAATATCCGGCGCCAAAGGAACAAATCATTCCGATATCACCCTTTTTCAGATCATTATTATAAAGATGAAAAGCGATAATTGACCCTGCGGATGCTGCGTTCCCATAGCGGTCAAGGATGGTCGGTATCGATTCCGGATCGACATCTTTGCCAAGGATTTCTTTAATGACCATATTGTTCATGTTGATATTAGCCTGGTGAAGCCAGAATCGTTTGACATCCCGGGGCTTTAAATCAAGACTTTCCAGATGGTCATGGATATGTTTGGCGGCAACCGGACTTACTTCTTCAAACACCTTGCGTCCCGCCTGATGAAACAGTTTGTCCCACCCGAAAGGCTCCACATCGTGGGCATACATCATATGGCCGAAGTTGCAGCGAATATTATTGGAAAAACGGGTCAGCGCTTTTGTGCTCAGAATTTCGTAGCTGTTCGAGACAGTGCAGGTTTCAGACCGCTCCATGATGATGGCCGTAGCAACATCGCCAAAAATGAAATGGCTGTCCCGATCAGTAAAATTGACCTGGGGAGTAACCAGCTCCGGATTGATCGCTAAAACACACTTTGCCGAACCCGACATCAAGCTGTCATAGGCCCGGTGAAGGCCGAATGTCGCCGCTGAACAAGCCACCAGCATATCAAATCCAAAACCCTCAATCCCCAGCTCATTTTGTATTTCGATGGCAATGGCCGGATATGGCCGTTGCGTATAAGCAGCGGCGACGATAACAGCATCAATATCGGCGGCCGTCTTTCCGGCGGCAACCATGGCCTGCCGTGCTGCAATAACACCGATTTCCGCCTGGTAGCTTAATTCTTCATCTTTTCTTTCTGGAAATTTTGGACGCATGCGCTCGATATCTAAAATACCTTCCTTTGTATAGACATGCCGCGCTTTTATGCCAGACGTCTTCTCAATAAACCTTTCGCTGGAGGGGTGTTTTTCCTCTATTTTACCTGCGGCGATCTCCGCTTTGTGATCAATATTAAACTTTTCCACATAGGCGTTGTAACTTTCCACCAGTTCGCCGTTTGTTATGACATCGGAGGGTGTCCAGATTCCCGAACCGCTAATGACGATCTTTGGAGATGATTTTTTTATCATGCTTTAAAATCCTTTTTAATAAGACGTTATTTATCAGCTGATGAGGTATATGAATTTAGTTCTTGTATGTCAATGGAGAAAACGGAAAAAAGGGGGGCTTTCCCAATGCGCCCTAATGCACCCAAGTCAGTTCATTTATGGTCTTGGAAAGTTGGCGGTCAATATTTTATTGACGTTCAAGATGACTATCCGTATACTTGCGCCGCTGAAAAAGAAGTTGTTTTTTTGTAATCGGCGATTCACCCACGATTGAGGTCCTGATAAAATGAGTTAAAGAGACCGGTAAGGTCATTAGAAAGGAATAGTTGTCAAATCTTCAGTCTTGCTGTTTGCCCCTAATTGTTTCGGCGCATAAATCATTTGAGGTGATCATGATGGTAAAAGTTGATGTGGAGAAGTGTATCGGATGCGGGACCTGTGCGGCGGACTGTCCTGTTTTTTCTATCCGGGTCAAAGACGGAAAGGCCGTGCCCGGAAAAATGTGTCTGGAATGCGGACACTGTACGGCTGTTTGCAAGCAGAAAGCCGTTACGCTGATCGGCGACTATAATCCTTCCGAAGTCCTCGAATATGATGATCCGAAGCAATTTGAGATGACGCCGGATCGGCTCCTGAATTTTGTCAAACTCCGTCGAAGCATCCGTCAGTATGCCGATACGCCTGTGAGTGATGCGGATATTGCGAAAATTCTGGAGATGGGCAGATATACCCAAACGGGTGCGAATATGCAGGCCCTGCGGTATATTGTGCTGACTAAAGATACGCTGCGGGAAATCACGCCGATTGCGCTAAAGACGCTTGTAGAGCTTGATGTTAAAAGTGTCGATAAAAAAGAGATGCGGGTGCCGTATCAGTACCTGGATTTTCAGTCCATCTGGGTCCATTGGCAGCAGGTTTATCAGAAAACAAAGCGGGATTTATTGTTCCACGGCGCGCCCAACGCGCTTTTGATTGTCAGCCGCACCTGTAATGAGGTGGACGGATGTTTCAATGCGGGTCATCTCGAATTGATGATTAACGCGCTGGGGCTGGGCGCCTGCCTGATGGGTTTTGGAACCTTTGCGTTTGACCGGTCGCCCGAATTAAAAAAGAAGGTCGGAATCCAGGAAGGCGAATCGGTCATCTTCATGATGGTTTTCGGGCACCCCAAAGTGAAGTACCTGCGGACCGTCAACCGCAAAAAAGTGAAATACGAAAAAATATGATTATCCGCTTTTCGGGACGGATGCTCCCCGCTGGTCCCTGATGCGACGAATGATCCGGGCCGTATCTTCATAACAACGTTTGCCGAAAGGCATGATGAGGTATAGCCCGGATGCGTCTGCCGAAATGCCTGCCGCCAGTTCATCCGCCTGATCCAGGCCAAAACGGCGCTGATCTTCCGGTGATTCATATCGTTCAAAACGGGTTACAACATCCGCCGGCACATGGATTCCCGGAATGCGGCCGCTGGCTAAAGACACGGCGTTTCTGTGGCTGACCAGAGGCATAATGCCGGGGAAAAATCGAATCGGCAGTCCTGCCATGGCGTCGCAGAGCTTCTTGTAGTCATCGAGCGTGAAAACCGGCTGTGAGAAAACAAACTCGGCCCCGGCATCGATTTTGGTCTTGAGCCATCGGATTTGCGCCGGGATCGGCCGCGCGATGGCGCAACCTGCGCAAAAGTCGGGCGGATCCGCAAGTCCCTCTCCGTTGATGATTTTCCCATCGCGCAGTCCGCGGATCAGACGCAGCAATTCGACCGAACTGCGCACGTCCACAACGCGGTGAGCCAGATTGCCCAGATGCCCCATGGAGGGCGCATCCCCTGTGATGGCCAGAAGACCGTGCAAGCCGGAATCCCAGCACCCGATGAGCGTTGAGTGCAGCCGCGTCAGATTGGATTGCGTCACGCTCAGATGGCAGATGGAAGGAATCTGCAGGACGTCCTGCAGGCGCGCGGCGGTGACCATCGCATCTCTTCCGACGGTCGCCCCGGGGTTGTCCGGCACATCGAACAGGTCCACCCCGGCTGCCGCTACTTTTGATGCACCCTGAACAATTTCATGGAGAGGCACAGATCGATTGGCGCGAATCTCCACGCTGACAAGAAAGCGGTTCGATTGCATCATCGACCGGATGGGATTGGTTTTTGCATTTGTCTTTTCGCTAACGACAGGGGATCGATCCGGAAAGACGGAAATGCGCGGCCGCGACACAACCGCCCGTCTACCCAGCGCGCCTGCCACTTTGCGAATGTGGTCGGGCGTCGTACCGCAGCAGCCGCCGATGACCGCCACGCCGATACTGAGCAGCGCCTCGGCGGCAGCGGCGAAATCATCCGGCGTCAACTCATACTTCACCAGGCCTCGTTCGATTCGGGGATGCCCGGCATTCGGCGAGGCGGTTACCGGCAGATCCGTGCGGGCGCCGATGTAGGATGCCACAGGCACAATCTCGTCCGGATGGTGGCAGTTTGTTCCGACAGCCGCGACACCCGCCTGGTGCGCCTCGCCAAGCAGTTGATCCACGCGATCCCACCGTTTTGCGCCTCCACCGGTATTGCCGATCTGGAAAATGACCGGCAGGCCGGTTTCGCCTGCGGCTTGCAGCGCCGCCCGTGCTTCCCGTAAATCCACGAATGTTTCCAGGAGCAGTGCGTCGGCATCGCGAAGCGCCGCGCACTGGTTGCGATAGATGCTAAGCAGGACATCGTCCGGGTAGTCGTCGAGCCGCAACCCTAAACCCAGCGGCCCCATGGAAGCCCAGATCATGCATTGGCCCTCTCCGGCCTCGCGCGCCAGAGCCACACCAGCCCGATTGGCATCCTGGCACAACTCCCCGATGCCCGCATCTCCGAAGAAAACCGCGTTGGCCGCAAACGTATTGGTGACCAGAATTCGCGACCCTGCCGATCGGTAGGCGGCGTGCAGGTTCCTGACCATTTCGGGTTGCCTGAGGTTGAGGAGTTCAACGGCCTCATCACCGGCGCCGCTTGCCTGACGCAGGCAGGTTCCTATCGCTCCGCTGCTTATCAGTACAAAACGCCCCAACTCCTGCATGATGGAATCCGTCATTCTCATCCTCCCTGCCGCATCATGATCGTCGCTGCGGTTTTTCGATAAATACCATCCGTATCTTTTGGCCTGTATTATACATCTTCCGCGGGATTTTGTCTGTTTACATGTAAACAATAAAATTGTCCGTGTTGTATGTCAATGAAATACAGAGCATTAAAAACAGCCCGATCGCAGCAATGCCGCTAAATGATCGAAGGCAGAACGCCGTTGCATCTTGCCGCCTCAAACGGACAAACGGAGCTGACCCGATTGTTGGTTGCTCTCGGCGCTAAAGTGAATATTCAGGACAATCACAACCGCACCGCTCTGCATTATGCGGCCGGGTATAACCGGAAGGTTGTGGCGGAGGTTCTGGTCGCGAGCGGTGCGGATATGAATATTCGGGAAGAAGAAGGGGTCCTTTATTTTACAATATATTGAGTCTCTTTTTGAAGGCTTCCACAAAGGGACCGTCCTCGCGCCATGCGTGGCAGGTGTTGAGAAGGTATTTGAAAATCATTTTCGTGTGATCGGCGGTTACGTCCGCAGGCTTTCGTGATTGATGCGCGGCATATCCCTGAATCGCGGCGGGCGCCATGGCCAGGAGAAGCTCGACTACGTGGTTGCAGCCTTTATTGCCTCCGGCCAATTTTTTGACCTTTGACGTAAAACCTCGTGTAATCGTCAAGCCCTTAATCGGTTTAAGGCAATTGATGGTTTCGCGGCAGACGTCGCGGGGGACGTGAATCAGCTCCACATCCACCTCTTCGATTAAAAGACTGGAGCAGTTCACGAGCAGCCGGACGGCCATGTGGTGAATGACGCCTGCGGGAAATTTTTCACCGGTGATGACATGCGATTCCTGCAGACGGTCATCTTTGAGGACGCCTTCGACGATGATTCTCTGTCCGTCGCAGCCGTAAGTTGAAACGGAAATGTTTCGCGTATGGATCTTTTCGCCTTTGGGAGGATGGATGGTTTTCATTTGATCCCTCCTGTTATCCCGTCGCGCATTTTGTGGTATTCCAGCACGGCTGCAAGCGATCGCGCTGCGCGTTCGGGATCGCGGTAAATTGGCACACCACGGTTCAGCAGGTCTCTGACCATGCTTTCCTGAAGGCTCCGGTAGGTGAATCCGACGACGGGTTTGTCGGGGTGAAGCCTGGTCAGGTTGAAAAAGTTCTCCATATGCACCGCGACCATCTTGTCTCGTTCCGCTGGAATCGATTCCGCGGGAACGTCCATTTCTTTTAAGATCCGTGCGATGAAAAGGCCGGGATACAGAAAATAGCAAAGCAGCATGTCCACGTTAGGATCGCCAAGCAGTGCGTCGGGAATGTCGAGGAAGTTTTCCGCGAAATTCCGGCTGAAGGTCACATCCACCGGATTGGCCGTGCTGGCCGTTTTGGGAATCATCGTCGTGAGTTTTTCGATGGTGTCTTCTGAGAGAGCCGGCAGCGTTAGGCCCGCCCGTCCGCAGGCGTCCGCCGCTGTGGCGCCCGGTCCGCCCGAATGCGTCTGGATGACCACCCGGTTTCCCTTTGGCCTGGGCAGAGTGCCCAGCGCCAGAGCATAGTCGAAAAGTTCCGCAAGCGATTGGGCGCGCACAATGCCGCACTGCCGGAATACTCCGTCATAGATCTCGTTGGGTCCCGACAGGGATCCCGTATGGGAGCGGCCTGCATGTTTGCCCGCCTCGGAGCCGCCCACGTAAAGCGCGACGATCGGTTTGTGCGGCGTGATGGCCTTGGCGGTTTCAATGAATTGCCTGCCCCTGGTAATGCCTTCAATATAAAGGGTAATGACTTTGGTGCGTGGGCAGGCGCCCAGGTATTCCAGGCAATCGACGATATCGATGCTGGCTTCGTTTCCGACGCTGATGGCCGCGCTGAATCCCATGCCGTGGCGATCCAGGTAATCAAACATCTGTGTGACAAAACTGCCGCTTTGCGAGGCCAGTCCCACAAAGCCCGGAGGTCCATCCAGCGTGATAGTGGTGGGGTTGAGCTTATGATGCGGGTTGGCGACGCCCAGGCAGTTGGGCCCCAAGAAACGGATGCCATATTCGTCGGCAATCGCTTCCAGCTTTTTCTGCAATTTGACGCCTTCGGGACCTGCTTCGCGAAAGCCTCCTGAGACGACGATGGCGTGTTTGACGCCTTTGCGGCCGCACTCGGCCAGCGTTTTGCAGACAATTTCCGTCGGCAGGACGATGATGGCTAGGTCGGGAATTTCCGGCAGGTCCGCAATATGGGCATAGGCTTTAAGCCCCCGGACCTCCTTTTCTTTTTGATGAATCGGATAAAGCTTTCCTTCGTAGCCCAGGGCCTGAACCGATGAAAGCATCATCGATCCCATGCGGGTAAATGTGTTGGATGCGCCGAAAAAGGCGATGCTTCGGGGATTGACGATCGGGTAGAGAGGGCTTTCTTCAATGGAGCGGATCATTCTTTCACCTGCCTGAAAATATTTTGATGCGCGGAGCACGGACGGGGAAAATATCTGTCCTGTCCTCTTTGAAAAACAATGCAAATAGCCGTTACCAGATAATACCTGATTGTTCAAGAAGGCATCAAAGTAAAAGCGCAACAATATTGATTGACAGACCGGTAAATTTTAAACTAAGGATACCCGGTTTATTGAATTTACAACCTGAGGTGTCTTGAATGTCTGATCCTAAATCTCTGATTCAAAATGCATTGTCCGAGGGGCGCAAAGCCCTGAATGAATATGAAGCCAAATTGTTTCTAGCGGCTTTCGGCATTCCCATCTGTCGCGAGGCTTGGGCTGCAAGCATTGATGTCGCCGTTCATGAGGCGGCCGGGATGGGCTTTCCCGTTGTGCTGAAAGCGTCGGGAGACGCATTAATGCACAAAACAGAGGCGGGCGGCGTTGTGCTGAATGTCAAGAATGAAGAAGAGATCCGGCAGGAAGGCAGGCGGCTCTTTGCGATTCCCGGCTGCGAAGCTCTGCTGGTGCAGGAGATGGTGCCGGGCGCGCGTGAATTGGTTTGCGGTCTGACGCGTGATCCATCCTTCGGGCCGGCTGTAATGTTCGGCCTCGGCGGGGTTCTGACGGAGTTGCTCAAAGACACGGTTTTCCGGATTGCACCGCTTACCCGATATGATGCCAAGGATATGATGTCGGGAATTCGGGCCCATTCGATTTTGCAGCCTTTCCGGGGAGAAGCCGCCGTGGACACGGATTTGCTTGCGCAGATTCTTATCGCCGTCGGTGAAATCGGCCTGCAATTTGAGGCCATTGCCGAAATCGATATCAATCCCCTCAAGATTCGCCGCGACGGCAAGCCCGTGGCGGTGGATGCACTCATCGTGCTGACACCCTGATCTCGTTTTTCTCACATGGTCTTGCTCTGGGACAGATTGGGACTAAGGGTTCTTCGCCAGGCCCTGAGCCATAAAGTACGTGACGTGTGTGGTGGCGCTCAAATACAGCCGCACGTCCTCGGGCAACTCTTCGATGCGGATGCTGCCGGTAATTTCAATGTCCTCGTGATTTTCCATTTCGCAAATCAGCGCTTCATCTCTGGGAATATTGGGGTCATAAATTAAAAGCGACGGTTTGAGGGGATTGTCGGGGTTGATGGAGATGATGATGCCCGTTTCACTGTTTGACAGCTTAACGATGGTGCCGGGCGGATAAATGCCCATGCTCCGGATGAAGACGGAAAAAAGTTCCAGATCGATCTGTGTTTGCTGCTTGGTATAGATGTGGGATAGCGCTTCATAAGGCGTCATCCGTTTTTTCGGATCGGGATGGTTGCACAGATTATCGTAGCTGTCGACGATCCGCAGGATTCTGGCCGGCTTGCTGATCTTATCTCCCTTGAGTCCCGCAGGGTAGCCCTGTCCGCTTATAAATTCATGATGTTCCATGACGATGCGCAAAACGGCTTCATCCTTGATACCGCATTTGGTTAGAATTTCCATGCCGTAATGCGGATGCAGTTGCATGACGGCTGTCTCCGCGCGGTTGAGCGGCGCGGTTTTCTTTAATACTTTCTTGTCGATACGGCTTTTGCCGATGTCGTGAAAAAGTGCGCCCATGCCGAGAGGTTTGAGCTCGGTGGGGGATAGTTTTGCTTTTTTACCCAGCATGACGGCCAGAACCGACACGTTGAGCGCATGATGATAGAGGCCTTCTTCTCTTTCCTTGATGTTGATCAGATGAACAATGGCGTTGGTGTCGCCCAGAAATACGTCCACAATGCCGCCGATGGTTTCCTCTGCTGCGGCGACGGCTTCCGGGGAATAGGACGTGATCTGGTTCATCATGGCCGGGATATTCTTGATGACGCGGTTGTAATTCTGGGTGCACTGGCGGAGGTTTTCATGAATTTTTCGCAGGTGTTCGATCTGCTCGCGCTTGATGCGCCACATGAGTTGCACGTAGGGATCTTCTTCTTTTGTCGCAAGGGGCTGAGGCGGATCGGCTGCGGCCTCTTCCGGCTCACGGGGCCAGCAGTCGCTTTTTTCCGGAACCCATAACACGTCTTTGATGCCGGATTTTTCCAGAATTTCAATCTGGTTCCAGTTTTTGAGTTTAAACTTGTTGAATACAAAAGGATGCGTAAACCATTTTCCCGGCAGTTCAATGAAGACACCCGGCTGCAACAAGTTCACGCTGATTTTTTTTAAGTTGTCCATAGGGTTGGATCTCCGAAAACCACTTCCTTTGCGCGATGGTGCGGTTAATTTTGCAATTTCTTCCCGAAATTGCAAGGACAATTGTCTTGCGCCGGATGGCGAAGGGCGGCAATTGACATTTAGCGCCGCCGGGGCTATAAACAGGCCATGCGACTTGAAACCTTTGCCCAGAATAAAAAAACATTTCTGCAATACAACAACTTCCGCAAACAGATTTTTACGGATCTTGCGCCCAAAGACAGCGAAGTCATTCTCTACATGCTGCCCTGGATGCTGGGCCGGAATGATCCGGCTGTCCCCGGCTATATTCCTGAAATGATCTCGCCTTTCGCCGTGCATGCAATGGAACAAGACGACAAAATCCGCAAGCGGGAGCCGGACTTTCGACGGATGCTGAAGATCAGTTCACCCCCGCCTGTTGCCGCGGTTCGTGCCGGTGATCCGCAAATCCTCGGCATCTACACCATCGGCAGCATCGGCACCATCAGCCAGACCGCCTCTTCCGATTGCGACATCTGGATTTGTGTCGATCAGAAGGATTTCGGCGAAAAGCGCTTCGGGGAGCTCATTGAGAAGACCAACCTCATCAAGGGCTGGCTGGACAATCACATCAGCCTGCCGGTTTATTTCTTTATTTGCGACGTTCATGATATCCGGGATTCCAATTTCGGCAGCGTCGGGCGCGAAAGCGCGGGCAGTACGCAGCGCAATACGCTCAAAGAAGAATTTTACCGCACCGCCGTCATGATTGCAGGACGAATTCCCCTGTGGTGGTTATGTTTTGAAACCGATGCCGGCGTGGATTATGCCGAAGTGCTTGATCAATATGGGTCGGGCGCGCTGGGGGAGGATGACTGCGTCGATCTGGGGCCGCTGGAATCCGTTGAAAGCGAAGAATATTTCGGAGCGGCGCTTTGGCAGTTCAACAAGGCGCTGACGAATCCCTTGAAGTCGATCATTAAAATGCTGCTGCTCGAGATGCTCCTGGTTTCGTCTCGGAACAATCTGCTGTGTCATCAGTTCCGTCAGTTTATTCTGGGACGGAAAAACGACCTGGATTTGATTGATCCGAGCATGTTCACGATGGATGCGGTTTTGCGGTATAATCAAATCAAAAGACCCGGAGAAATCGATTTTATCAAAAAGTGTTTTTATCTGCGTTATGAATTGAAGCTGCATTTAAAAATGACGATGAAAGAAATTCTGGCCCGGGTGATGTTTGAGCGATATCCCATCGAGCGTCATGATGTGGATGAACTCAATACCTTCAACGCATGGCCGTTTCAAAGCCAGACGGAATTCGGCCGGAAGATTTTCACGCTCCTGGCCGGCGTTTACAGCAGCATCTCCCGGATGGATCGCGGCGTGGCCACGAGCGTGAATCCCCACGACCTGACGATTGTCGGACGGAAGCTTGCCGTCTGTCTCGAAAAGAAACCCAATAAAATATCCTTCTGTCATAAGCCGATGCGCAGTGTCAACGTTTCGGCTCTGACGTTCACCGTGGATCATCAGAAGCTCTGGACCGTAAACGCCAAAGGGGGAGTATCCCTTGTTTCCGCTTCGGATATTCTCTATGGTCTTTCGTATCTGATCTGGAACGGCATCTATCAATCTTATCTGGTCGCCATGACGCCCAACACGACCTCCGTGACGCTCCAGGAAATACAAAGTCTGGCCGAGAGCATCCGGAAGATATTCGGGACCCATGATTCGTCGGATATTGATTTCGGTCATTTTCTGGAACCGGAAAAAATATCCAGGATGCTTGTGGTGGTGAGCTTTGAAGGCCACCGGCAAAACAAGGATGAAAACGATCTGGGCGTGATTTATCAGAATTCCTGGGGAGAACTCTTCACCCGGCGTTTTTCCTCGCCGCTTCTGTTTCGGGATTTTGTGCGCAAGGGCGGGAGTAAATTCAGCCAAACGGAAATATTCTATTACATTCAACGCAACTGCCTCTATTACGAAAAAATCATTGAAAGAACCAAGGCGATTGTGATGCAGAGCCTTGCCATGACCGCAAGGCAAAGCAGCCGCAACCCGCCATCTCCCGGACAGCCGTCCTGATCATTTATCAATTTAATAATGAACGATATTGTTCCGCTGGAACAGAATTGTTCAAGATGATCCGTCTACGGATGCTGGAAAAAAACGGGAAGAATTCCGTTAACGCTTTATATTACAGACGAATTGCCACGCTTGCGTGTTTGGGCGCCAGGCGCGAAGGGGTGCGCGCCGCTGGCATGCTATTCGCAATCAATCTTTCAGGATCGTAAGCGATTCTACGGAGCTTATTCTTTAAAGAGGGTTGATATGCCGGATTGTGAACACAACCTGCCTCGCGAAATCAAGGAGCTTTCGCTTTTGTTTGAGATCAGCCGAAAGCTCGGTGAAGCACTCGATCTACCCACCGTGCTCAAGCCGATTGTGCAAATGATGGCGGATCACCTGGAGATGTTGCGCGGTTCTCTGACCATTCTGAATCGCAGCCGCGGAGAGATTTTCATCGAAGAGGCTTACGGCCTTCTGCCCCAGGAGCAGGCCAAGGGGCGGTATCGTTTGGGCGAAGGCATCACAGGGCAGGTGATTGATACGGGCCGTGTTGCCGTGGTGCCGCGCATCTCCGAAGAACCGCTCTTTCTTGATCGGACCGGTTCGCGCAAAAACCTCGATGTGCGGGACATGACGTTTATCTGCGTGCCGATCAAGATCGGCGCGGAAGTGATCGGCGCTCTGTCCGTGGATCGACCGTTTCGCGAGGCCGTGTCGTGCGACGACGATGTGCGCCTGTTGACCATCATTGCATCGTGCATTTCCCAGGCCGTGCGTTTGAGGCAGTTGGCGCAGGAAGAAGTGGCGGCGCTGAAAAATGAAAATCAGCGGCTCTATGACGAACTCGTCGTCAAGTTTGGCCCTCAGGCGATCATCGGCAACACCAAACCGATGCTTGGTGTCTATGACCTGATCGACAAGGTCAGCAAGACGTCCGCCACCGTGCTGATTCTCGGGGAGAGCGGCGTCGGCAAGGAACGGGTCGCGCATGCCATCCACTATCATTCCCATCTTACCGCAAATCCTTACATCAAAGTCAACTGCGCCGCGCTGCCGGAGACGCTCATCGAAAGCGAACTCTTCGGTCATGAAAAAGGCGCTTTCACGGGTGCGACGGCACTGCGCAAAGGCCGGTTTGAAATGGCGCAGGGCGGCACGATTTTTCTCGATGAGATCGGTGAACTCTCGGGGGCGCTTCAGGCAAAGCTTTTACGCGTGCTTCAGGAAAAGGAATATGAACGCGTGGGCGGCAATGAAACAATGAAAGCCAACGTTCGTGTCATTGCGGCGACCAACCGCGATCTGGAGACGCGGACGCGGGAAGGGACGTTTCGAGAGGATCTCTACTACCGGCTCAACATCTTTCCCATCACCGTTCCGCCGCTTCGGGAGCGTAAGGCGGATATTTTACTGCTGGCTGATCATTTCAGAGAAAAGTACGGCAAGGAGATCGGGAAAAACGTGACGGCCATTTCCGCCTCCGCCCGCGAACTTTTAAGAAACCATTCCTGGCCCGGCAATGTCCGGGAACTGGAAAACTGTATTGAACGCGCAATCATTTTAACCACGGACGGCGTTATTCACCGTCATCATTTACCCCCGCATCTCCAACAGGGAGGTTTTGGCCCCGCGCAAAGCCAGCGGGGCGCGCTTTCAGAAACGCTCGATGCGGTTGAAAGGGGACTGATTGCCGAAGCGCTTCAGGAATCAGGCGGCAACATGGCCAGGGCGGCGCGCTTGCTGGGCGTCACGGAACGCGTGATGGGACTCAGAATCGCCAAGTTCGCAATCGACCCGAAACAGTTATAGATGAAGGGGATATTGACCATGCACAACCTGTTTGCCTATGGAACCCTGATGTGTGAGGACATCATGCAGGAAGTCTCCGGGTGTCGGTTGCGCTTCAAGGAAGGCACGCTGAGAGGTTTCGGTCGCAGAAAGGTAAAAGGCGAACACTATCCCGCCATTTTTCCAAACGACAAAGACGCAGTCCAAGGAATCGTTTATCTGAAGGCGCCGCCTTCCGCCTGGCTGCGAATAGACCGTTTCGAAGGCGCAATGTATGTGCGACAATCCGTGCAAATTGAACTTGGCAATGGAACCATTCTTCCTGCCAATGCCTACGTCATCCAACCTGCATACCGGGATTTCCTGGAGGCAATCGACTGGGACTTGGAAACCTTCCTTCGCTGCGGCAGGGAAGCCTTTCGAACGCAGTATCCGGGATACTCCTTGATTGGCTTAAGCCGACAGCGTTGTCTGAACGTTGATGAGTAGGTACACGCTGGCATCGGGGGAATATTACATTCCGCATCATCCGGCGGTGCTGCACGCGATCAAGCGCGTAGCCGACGCCGGCTTGCCTGCGGGAAGGACGTATCCATTTGCGGCGATATGGCAAACAAAAAGAAATACCTGGAATTCATCATCGGTTGCGGTATCCGGAACGTCAGCACTAAAAGCATCCCTCTTGCCCTGTCGAAGGTCGCGCATCAGTGCGGTTTCCGACCGTCCTTTTTCATATTCAACATTTCCTGCATCAGCTCGTCGACGTTCTGCCCCGGGATGGGGCTGAATTCCTGAAGATGAGCGGCATCGAACATTTCTTCGAGTTTCCGGAGTTGTTCCAGAGCGGTCGAATTCTGGCTGAAGGCCTTGTCCATCATCTCGACCAGGTTATCCCCGGATTTTTTGAGATCGCTTAAATCAATATTCAGGGGTGTAAGATCGAGTACCTTCTTCAAAAGATCGTAGCCTGCTTTTGTATTAAAATTCTGAATATACGGAGAGATCCTGGCCGTGATGCCGGCCGCCTCGATACCCTCCCTGCCGGCCAGGTTTAGCAGCATCGTGGAGAAGCTGCACGGCCCCGCGTAATTCAGAAAGGGGAACGATTTGAATTCGCTTTTCAACTCCGGACGGCTCAGCACGGCAAAGACGCTCGTTTCCCGGGTATGGGGCACCTGGTCGTAAACGCCGCCCAGCGAATAGATCCTGCAAGCTCGATAACGTTTGGCGATGCTCAAAATGGCTGCTGCGTATTCCGGCCACCCCAGATTCGGTTCGGAGCCCGTAACAAGGATTAGGTCGTGCTCGGCGCCGCTTTGCCAGAAAAAGAATTCATTGGCGGGTTCGGCAACCGACTTGACCAGGCCTTCTTCGATGACCGCATGGGGTCTCATGATCTGCGCCGGATCAAAACCCGGAACCTGCCAGATATGAAAGTGTCGGGAATCGATGTGGGCGAACTTCCGGGCATTAAGCGTGCGGCGCAGAAAGTCGATGCATCCGGTCGCAATCTCGCCTGCATTCAACCAGCCGTTTAAGCCGATCAGAATGTATGGACTTACAAGGTCGGGCGTATCCTGAAAAATGAGACTGTCGTTCATGAGCACTCCTGTATTGTAATTTGCTGCCGCGATCTCTTTATGAAAGAAGTTGATCGCAAGCTGAAAAAACCATCTCCCGAAAAGAAAACCGAAAATAGCAGGGTGATTATTGTTTGTCTGCTCTTCGCAGTCAAGTATTTTTGTGGGTTCAGGGTGATTCAAAGGCTTTAGCCGGGCCACCAGGGGGACTTGGTAAAAAAAGAGCCTCCCTTCGGGGAGGCTCTTTTGCTTTATTTTGCCATATTGATATCCGGCAGGCGGTGACGATCGCTATTTCTTTGTGAAGTAACGCTCCAGAAGCCCCTTGAAGGCCAGGCCGTGGCGCGCCTCGTCCTTGCACATCTCATGAACCGTGTCGTGGATGGCGTCGTAACCCAGTTCCTTGGCCTTCACCGCAATTTTCTTTTTACCGGCACAGGCGCCGTTTTCTGCAACAACCCGCGCCTCAAGATTCTTGCGGGTATCCGCCCAGAGGCACTCCCCGAGCAGTTCAGCAAAGCGGGCGGCATGCTCCCCCTCTTCGAGGGCAATTCTTTTATAGGCTTCGGCGACCTCCGGAAAGCCCTCACGGTCGGCCTGCCGGGACATGGCCAGATACATTCCGACTTCCGTGCATTCCCCCATGAAATTGTTTCGAAGTCCCTCAAGGATCTCCGCATTGATGTCCGGGCCTGCCACACCGATGACATGACCGTCCGCCCACACCAGATCCGTTGCCTGTTCTGCAAATTTACTGCCCGCTGCGCCGCACTGGGGGCATCTGTCGGGCGCGCCGTCTCCTTCAAGGGCATAGCCACACATCTGACACACATACTTTTTCATCGTTTTTCTCCTTAATGTTTTTTATGGGTTGTATAGAGTTGGCCCGTCACCGGGCGGTCTAATCAGGACAATTTATATCCTGATTAAAGCCAAAAAAATATATCTCCTTCTTCTTATAAATCCTTCAGGGTAATTTGCTCCAGCATCTTATTGATCGAGTATCGCACCTGGCGCCAGACCTTGTGCGCTGCGCAGGTCTCGGTGAGATCACAGGCATCTTCATCCGCTACGCAGACATTGACACTGACAGGGCCTTCGGTTGCCTCCAGAATCTCCCGAAGGGTGATCTGTTGGGGCGACCGGCTCAGGCGGAAGCCGCCTACCACCCCGCGGGATGACGTCACCAGCCCCGCCGCATGGAGGAGCTGGAAAATTTTCGAAAGAAAGGCCGGTGAGGCATCCACCGCCTGCGCAATCTCCCGAATCATCACCGTTTCGTTCGTCCGGCTGCAGGCCAGATAGCGAAGGCCTCTCAAGGCGTATTCTGTTTTTCTATTGATCTTGAACATACGAGACTCATTTAGTCCTGTATTTAATTTCTGTCAAGACTTTTTTAGTCCTGTTTTTACTTTTTGCTCTGACGAGGAGAGAAATAAGTTGAAAAGTTAAGAAGTCTCTGCATATCGCCTGGCGTCAAATGTCATGAATAAAGAATTTATACCAATTCGTCCTTGACAGACAAGACCCCATATCCTATGGGCTCGGTTGTATAATAGTGTTGTTGGGATTGACGGCTTTTAAAATAAAAGGAGTTCATATCCATGAAGAAATATCGCGTAATCATTTGGGGACTAGGCAGTGTCGGACGGTATGCTGTTAAAATGATCCAGCAGAAAAAAACGCTTAAGCTGGTTGGCGCCATTGATGTTGATCCCGCAAAGGTAGGCCGCGATGCAGGAGAGGTGTTTGGTTTTGCTAAAACAGGTGTCATCATTTCGAATGACATCGATGCTGTTCTCAACATGGATGCCGATGTGGTTCTTCTCTATGTGCCCGATATGCGCGACAAAGGCGATAATCGTCCGACCGGCTTTACGGGCGGTGCCGAATGTATTTGCCGGGCGCTTCGGGCCAAAAAGAATGTGCTGACGACGCTGGCCCTGTACCATGTTCACAAAACCGCGCCTAAGCTTTATGAAATGATTAATCAATGTGCTCTGGAAAACGAGGTCACCTATGTGCAGCAGGGGATTTTCCCGGGACTGTATAGTCCCTATCTTCCGGTCGTTATTGCTTCGATGGCCGGCCGGGTGGACAGTGTCATCGTCACCGGCGGGGAGGATGATTCTTACAATTTCTCTCCCTGGGTGCAGATGTTCGGCTATGGAAAAGAGCCCGCAGTGTTCGACAGCAAGGCGCTCAAGGATAAGATTACCTCTTACTATGGTCCGGCGACCATGGAGATCGCCGACAAAGTCGGGCTGGCGTATGATGAATATGTGGAGGACCATGAAATTTTTACCGCTGCAATCGAACTCAACCCGCGCTCTATCGGTCAGGTTAAGCCGGGGACGATTTCAGCGCACGCTTTTACCATGCGTTGCATGAAAGACGGCAAGGAGGTTACCGGCTTCCACTTTACGCATAAGGTTTGCCATAAACTACAGCCCCACCCGCCTATTGAAGATAAAATTATCATTGAAGGCGAGCCGAATGTGACCGTTTCCATTAAGGGGATGCTAAGCCCCGTTGAACCTTTTGCGAGCAGCGCAGCGCCAAGCGTCAATCTCATCCCTCAGTGCGTGGAGGCAAAGCCAGGCTTTGTGGACGCCCTGGATCTTCCCGCTTCAAAACCTGCATGGTAGGGTGAAATTTGAGGAGGCAAAATTTAATTTAAGAGGAGCTTACCGTTGATTAATAAACAGGGCGCTGTCCCTGATTGTCCAAATACATGGAGGCGTTATGAGTGAATTATTTCCAGCCCGAACCATCGCTCTCGAATACATAAGCATTGACGACGCATTGCACGAAAGCGAATTTCTGCGGTGGTATCAGACCCTTCATCTTTCCGAATTGCTTACGACCGACGGCATTGCCGCCGTTACTCTCTACCGGAATCTCAAAGAAAATCTCAAGGAGGGCCAACCGCGCTACCTGGCTGTCTATAGGCTGGATGCGGACGATCCCCGGGCGATGATCGACACGATTGCACAAAAACGCCTGCCCGACGGACTGAAAAGTCTGCACGTGGGCGTCTGGGATTTTCTTGCGCTGCGAACCAGCATCCGGGAACCGCTCAGACCAGCCGTAAGCCTTCCCGACGGGATGCCGGAGGCGCTGCTGGCCGTATCGACCCTCTGCACCGATCCGGCCAGGGAAAAAGAGTTCAGCGACTGGTATCTGTACACGCATTTTCACGACATCCTGAAAACTCCGGGATTGACCCAGGCACACCGCTATCGGAATCTTAACCCGCAGCCACGGGCGGATGAAGCAGAATATCTGGCTTTATATGAAATCGATACGGAAGACCCCGCGGCCGTTGTGCGGCAGATAGAGCATGATGACCGGACGATACGAATTCCACAGGGGAGGATGATCGACTGCATCCGCCTGGCCTGGGGCAGCGGCGCATTCAAGCGCATGAATTTATCGTAAATAGAAGGACGATATAGCGGATAGACAGGATAATTATATTAATAGGGCTGTTGTGCCTGATTACGATTGACCGTATATCGCGGGAATGTTATTGAGGTGAATCAAATCGCTGTTGTGGGGAGAACGATGAAGACTCAGAATCGAATTGCGGTGTATGCGGGGACGTTTGATCCGGTTACCATCGGCCACTTGTGGATGATTAAGTCGGGGTCCAACCTTTTTGACAAACTGGTGATCGCTGTGGGAACAAATCCGGACAAGAAGTGCCATTTCTCCTTGAAAGACAGAATTAAAATGCTACAAGAATCGATAGCAGGATACGAGAACGTCACGATTGACAAATATCCGAACAAATTTCTTGTTAAGTATGCCGAAAGCATCGGCGCCAAATTCATTTTAAGAGGAATAAGGAGCACGACGGATTACGAGTATGAGAAATCTCTGAGTTATGTGAACCGTCATTTTAATTCTGAAATAACGACGGTGTTTTTATTACCCCCCAGGGAAATGATCGAAATCAGTTCCAGCATCGTCCGCGGACTTGTCGGGCCTGAAGGGTGGGAAGAGGTTGTTGGCAAATATATTTCGCCGCACGTTCTGAAGCGATTCATGTTGAAAAACAAGTCATAGGTCAGCCTGAACTTCGTTTTCCCGCTGGTGCAATCTGCAAGAATGAACCGGCCTGGAAATACATTTCGTTTTCTTTTCAGCCAAACCGGCTGTTTCCATTCTATCCCCCGGCTTGTGATACAATCCGGCATTCCGGGGAGAACGTTAACAGCGTCCACCTCTCAGATTGACATGAACGGCCGCCCCCTCTATACTCCCGGCATGCCCAAGAATATCAAAAGCGGACAGATTTTGACGTCCTACCCCATCGACGACATCCTCCCGGAGTTGCAAGCGGCCATTCGTGAGCATCCCGCCTTGGTGCTTCAGGCCCCGCCCGGTTCCGGCAAGACGACAAGGGTTCCTCTGGCGCTCCTGGATGTTATTCCGCCTGAAAAGGGACGCATCCTCATGCTGGAACCCCGGCGTATTGCCGCTGTTTCCGCCGCCCGGTGGATGGCCAAAACGCTGGGCGAAGAAATCGGCCGGACGCTGGGTTATTCCATCCGGTTTGACTCCCGGGTCTCGAAGCAAACCCGCGTTGAAGTGATGACGGAGGGGATTCTCACCAGACGCATCCTGGCCAATCCCGATCTTGCGGGCGTCGCCATGGTGATTTTTGACGAGTTCCATGAACGGAGCCTTCAGGCCGATCTGGCGCTGGCCCTTTGTCTCGATATCCGCCGCGCCCTGCGTGAAGATCTTAAAATCCTTGTGATGTCCGCCACGCTCGACGGCGGGCCGATAGCCGCCCTTTTGGATGGAGCGGCCATCATTACATCGTACAGTCGCGCCTACCCTGTGGAGGAGCGCTACTGCGGAGACAACCCGGATCAATATGTGACAAAGCGGATGACCGATGTTGTCCAGCAAGCGTTACAGGAGACGTCCGGCGACATCCTTGTCTTTTTGCCCGGAGCAGGGGAAATTCGCGCCGTGAGCAATGCCCTCGCTGAAACGCTTCATGGCAAGGCGGCAAGCGACGTAACGCTCCATCCCTTATACGGCGATTTGCCCTTTGAACAACAACAGCGGGCGATTCTTCCTGCATCCGGACGAAAGATCGTTCTGGCGACGAATATCGCGGAGACCAGTTTAACTATCGAAGGCGTCGGTGTGGTGATTGACAGCGGATTGACCAGGAGGCTTCAGTACGATCCGGGAACCGGCATGAACCGCCTGGTCACCGTTACGGTTTCACAGGCTTCCGCCCGGCAGCGGCAGGGCCGCGCGGGCCGCCTGGGGCCGGGTGTTTGCTATCGACTCTACAGCCATCACACGTTCCAGTCTCTCGTTCCCTTTGCGCCGCCGGAAATCGCCCTTTCCGATCTATCGCAACTGGTTTTGGATCTGGCCGCCTGGGGCGTCAAAGACCCATGCGAGCTTTCCTGGCTGGATCCGCCGCCGACGGCATCCTTTCGTGCGGCGCGCGAGCTGCTCACAGGTTTAGGCGCACTCGATGCAAAAGGTTTGATTACGCCGGCAGGCCTTGCCATGGCGCGCCTGCCGCTTCATCCGCGTCTGGGCCGTCTGCTTTTGAAAGCAGCTGATCTTGGCTGCCCTTTCCTCGGAGCGGATCTGGCGGCGATACTTTCCGAGCGCGACATTCTCCGTCGTGACCGGTCTTCTTTGCCGCATTCAACCGGCGGGGCGGATCTGACGGTTCGTCTCGGGCTTTTGCGTGAGTGGCGCAACGAGAAGAATCTGACCGCAGGGGCCGACCCGCAGGCCTTGCGCGCGGTGGATGCGACATCTGTGCAGCTCCGGCGCCTGATGGGCAATACACGTGACGTCGCAGGCAAAGCAGCCGGTGACATGATCCCCCGTCTGCTTCTTTGCGCCTTTCCTGACCGCATCGCAAAAAAGCGCGAAGACGACAACGGCCGTTATGTTTTGCGGCAGGGCCGAGGGGTGAGGCTCTCCTCAAAGACCATCCCGGGCGGAAGCGCCTATATTGTTGCTCCCGTTGTGGACAAGGGCGAAAAGGCGGAAGGCACGGTGCATATGGCCGAACCGCTGACGGAGGAGCT
>CAZJMX010000039.1:0-35679 GCA_964547345.1 uncultured Smithella sp.
TTTGTTATATTTCATTAATTAACGAATTGAATTTAATTTAACCGGACAGTAGTGATTGAAGATGATAAAATTGTTCCCATTGATATCGGCAGTCATGATGACGTGTATTAAGCAAACACATACCTGCTTTGCTGGTTCAATCTTGTAGATTGAACCAGCAGGGGAATCAAGGCGACAAGAGCACAACGGGTAAAAAAGAAATCCTGGTCAATCCGTTTGGATGATATCCATGCAAGACAATACTAACAGCACGCCTATGCGCAAGGATACGATCAGCTATGAAGCATTCGGCAACCTCTACATCAACATCACCAATCGATGCAGTGCCAACTGTGTCTTCTGCATCCGGAACAGCGCCTGCGGGGTTTACGGTTATGACCTCCGACTTTCCAGGGAACCTTCGCAAGAAGAGATCATCAGAGAATTGGAAAGCCTGAACCTCACACAATACAAAGAAGTCGTTTTTACCGGTTTTGGTGAACCAACCTGCCGGTTTGATATGCTGCTGAGCTTAATTGCGTGGCTTTCCAAAAGAAGAATACCTGTCCGGCTGGATACCAATGGCCACACAGCATTGATGTATCCCGGCCGGAATGTTATTGCAGAACTGAAAGCCGCCGGCCTGAATGCCGTATCCGTGAGCCTTAATGCCGAATCGGAAGAAACGTATAACCGGTTGTGCAACCCGGTATTTGAAGGTTCCTACCAGGCGCTCATAGATTTCACAAAAGAGGCTGTAGCTGCCTGCATCCACACACGTATGACCGTTGTCGGTGGGCAGAGTATTGACCTCAGAGAATGTGAAAGAATAGCAACCGGGCTTGGGGCTTTCTTCAAGGTAAGGTAAGCTCGGGGATGAAAGGGACAACACAAAAGTCTTCAATCTTTGCCTGATGAAGAAAATGGATGTTGATGAATGGGCTGGGACGAAGGCAAAGAAAGTTAGCGATACATATTTTAAAGAGAAGTTCAAACTGTGAATAAAGCTTTGGGAGGTGTCATATGGAATTGAAAGGTAAGACTGCACTCATTACCGGCGCGTCAAGCGGCATTGGAGAAGCAACAGCGCGATTACTGGCATCTTCAGGCGTTAAAGTCGCTCTGCTGGCCAGAAGAAGCGATCGGCTGGAAACTTTGAAAAACGCAATCCAGGCAGATGGAGGAGAGGCGCTGGTCTTGTGCGCTGATGTCACCAAAAAAGGCGAAGTTAAAAAGGCAGTGGATGTTTGCCTGCAAACATTTGGCAATATCGACTTCCTGATCAACAACGCAGGCATCATGCCCCTGTCTTTGATGAAGAACCTGCACGAGGAAGAATGGGAAAGGATGGTGGACGTGAATATCAAGGGCGTGCTCTTCTGCATTGGCTCCGTGTTGCCCGGCATGATCAAACAGGCTTCAGGCCATATCATAAACATCTCTTCTGTAGCCGGACGAAAACTGTTTCTGGGTTCTGCGGTATACTGCGCCACGAAATTCGCTGTCTCGGCACTTTCTGAGGGCTTGCGCATGGAGCTTGGCCAGTCCAGTAATATTCGAGTAACGGTCATTGAGCCGGGTGCAGTAGCGACGGAGCTTGCCCACGGCGTTACAGATAAAGAGGTTTGGTCCGTGATAGGGCCAAGCTTTCAAAACGTGAAGGCCATCAAGGGTGATGATATCGCCCGCGCAGTGCTCTATGCTCTGAGTCAGCCGGATAATGTGAATGCCGCTGATATCATGATTATGCCGACGAGCCAGGGGTGATGAAATAAGGGGAATGTCCCTGTCTTCACCCGGAGGCCAAAATCTTTATGCTGGTTAAAGAAGTATAGACTTTGGATTCAACCAACAGGGAGCACCTATACCATTCATATTAAGCCGCCCCCGGATATCTGATGTCAGC
The DNA here is from genome assembly GCA_964547345.1 of uncultured Smithella sp. GTDB lineage: Bacteria > Desulfobacterota > Syntrophia > Syntrophales > Smithellaceae > UBA8904. The sequence continues at coordinate 1,886 of CAZJMX010000039.1, forward strand.
GATTTCCCGGGGCGGCACCATTTCCAGCTATAAGCCAAACTCAAAACTTTTCGGCCAATATCAACCCATGTAGAAACGTTTTGCTTGTGCAAATTCACTGATGCATGTTAGTTTTGCAAAAATTATTGATAACATTATGAATAAAATTATCAGCCGCTACATATTTAAAGAAATTACTTTCCCGTTCGTCATGATTGTATTTGTGTTGACGTTCGTCTTGCTGATGGGGAAAATACTTCAGATTATGGATCTGATGGTCAATAAAGGCATCCGTGTTTTGGACATCCTGCATCTGATCATTCTCATCATGCCCCAGTTTATGCTCTTTACCATACCCATCGCGCTTCTGGTCTCCATTCTGATTGCGATGGGCCGGTTTTCGCAGGATAATGAAATCACGGCTCTCAAGGCCTCCGGCGTCAGTTTGAGCCAGATGTATTATCCGGTGGCCATTGCCTCGCTGCTTGCTTTTATCTTCACCATCGTGATCGGCTATTTTCTGGTGCCCCAAAGCAACTTCGTCACCAAGCGCCTGCTGTTTGAACTGGCTTCACAAAATGCCAGTATCGGCATCAAGGAAAAGGTCTTCAACGGCGATTTTAAAGGCCTGCTGTTGTATGCCGACAAGATTCCGACGGATGGCGAATTCATGGAAGGTGTGCTGATTTCAGACAGCCGCGTTCTCGGCGAACAAAACACCATTCTGGCCCAAAAGGCGTTTCTCGTTGCGGACCCGAAACTGATGATTGTAAAACTGCGTCTGGAAAAAGGTTCGATTCACACCGTCAGTTCCGACTTGAAAAACTACCGGAAAGTCGATTTTAAAAGTTACGACATCAACCTGGATTTATCGACTACGCTGAGTGCTTTCAGTGAAGCAAACAAATCCAGCACGGAAATGACCATGACGGAGCTTCTGGAAAATATGAAAAAGCCGGGGCTGAAAGATGCCGATATCCGAGAGCTTGCCATTGAAGTGCATAAAAAATTTTCCATCCCCCTGTCCTGCATATTCTTCGGTCTCCTGGCCATGCCCCTGGGCATCAAAAGTCATCGGGCAGTCAAGTCCAGAGGCTTTGCCGTCGGGATGATCATTGTCGCCGTCTATTATCTTCTGCGCATCGGTGGTGAAGCGCTCGTCGAAACCGGTCGTCTGGCGCCGGTCATCGGTGTGTGGACGCCTAATATTTTCTTTGCCGTCCTGGGTATTTACCTTTTTATCATGGCAAAAAAGGAAATGTCTTTGTGGCGGATGGCCTACGGTTATTTCTGGCGCAAGAAATTGAAAAGCTAAAGGAAAAACATTGAAAATCCTGGACCGATATATTTTACGCGAATTCTTAAGGTTTTTTATCATCACCTGTTTGTCTTTTATTGCGCTTTACGTCCTTGTTGATTTTTTCGAGAAAATCCGCATGTTCCTCAGCAATCATGCCACCCCGATGCAGATCGCTTCGTATTTTTTCTATCTGATTCCCATGATCATTTCGCTGGTGCTGCCCGTGGCAATTCTGCTTGCGACACTGCTCACGTACAGTTCGCTTAACCGATTCAGCGAAATCACGGCCATGAAAGCCAACGGCATCAGCCTCTACCGGATGGCCCTTCCCGCGCTGGCTGTGGCCACAATTGTGGGTGTGTTTTTATTTTTTTTCACGGAACTGGTCACGCCCGCTTCCATTTATAAGACGGAGCATATTGTCAAAGTGGAAGTGCAGGGTCAAAAAAGTCTTGGTTTTTTCAAACAGAATGAAATCTGGTATCGCGGCCATAATGCCGTCTACAATTTTAAAATGTTCGATCTTGAAAAAAACATTTTGCGCGGCATTACCATCAATTATCTGAATCCTGATTTTTCTCTGAATAAACGCATCGATGCCAAAAGCGCTGAATGGAAAAATAATCAGTGGGTATTTTACGACTATTTAGAGACCACATTGGCCCCGGACACCCCTCCCGTGCTGAAATGGGCAAAAGAAAAAGCAGTTAATATTCCGGAAAAGCCCGACGACTTTAAGATTATTCAGAAAGACGCGGAAAAAATGGGGTACTTTGAACTCAGACGTTACGCCAACAAAATCAGTGCGGAAGGCTACGACGTTTCGCGCTACCTGGTCGATTTGCAGGGCAAACTTGCCTTTCCTTTTGTCTGTATCATTCTCGTGATGATCGGCATGTCGTTTTCGCTGCGCTCGGAACGACGCGGCGGCCTGATGCAAAGCCTGGGCATTGGAATCTTTATCGGTGTTTCCTACTGGATCGTCCACGCGTTTTTCATGTCGCTTGGCCGATCTGGAATTCTGCCGATCTACATTGCCGCCTGGGCATCCAACATCGTGTTTGGCGGCATGGCCGCTTTCCTTTTCTATCGACTGAGATCATAAAAAAACGCATCCCCTGGATTCCCGAAGGGATGCGTTTTTCAGATCGGGATTAATATCTGTAATAATCCGGTTTAAACGGACCTTCGATTGGAACCCCCAGATATTGAGCCTGTTTTTTCGTCAGCTTGCTTACTTTGGCATCGAGTCTGTCCAGATGCAGCAGGGCAACTTCTTCATCCAGTTTTTTAGGTAAGGTATAAACACCGACTTTGTATTTTTTAATTGCCAGTTCAATTTGCGCCAGCGTCTGGTTGGTAAAACTGTTGCTCATCACAAAGCTGGGATGTCCCGTGGCACAGCCCAGATTGACCAGGCGGCCTTCCGCCAGAATAAGGATCGAACGGCCGGATCGCAGTGTCCATTTATCCACCTGCGGCTTGATGTTATCTTTGCGGCAGGCCTTGTTCGTCTCCAGATAATGCATGTCGATTTCACTGTCGAAATGTCCGATATTGCAAACGATGGCTTCATCCTTCATCATTTCCATGTGACGGCCTGTGATAACATCGCAGCAGCCGGTGGCCGTCACGAATATATCCGCGACAGGAGCAACTTCTTCGAGCGTTTTGACTTCATAGCCTTCCATCGCCGCCTGCAGAGCGCAGATGGGATCGATTTCCGTAACGACGACCCGCGCGCCGAAACCGCGCATGGATTGAGCACTGCCTTTGCCGACATCGCCATAACCGCAAACCACCACCATTTTGCCGGCGATCATGATGTCCGTGGCTCTCTTAATGCCGTCCGCCAGCGATTCCCGACATCCGTAAAGGTTGTCAAATTTGGATTTGGTGACGGAATCGTTCACGTTGATGGCCGGAAACAAGAGTTCGCCTGCCGCCTGCATCTGATAAAGACGATGAACGCCGGTGGTTGTCTCTTCCGAGACGCCGCGGATTCCGGCCGCAACTTTCTGCCAGCGGGCCGGATTCTTTTTATACGCTTGCGCGAGACGCTCCACAATGATGGCAAATTCCTTGTTATCCGCTTTTTGTTTGAGCAATTGCGGATTCTTTTCTATTTTAACGCCGTGATGAATGAATAAAGTCGCATCACCTCCGTCATCGACAATCAAATCCGGCCCTGAACCATCCGGCCAGGTCAGCGCCTGCTCCGTACACCACCAGTAATCTTCCAGCGTCTCGCCTTTCCAGGCAAAAACGGCAGCCGACTTGGCTTTGGCAATAGCCGCCGCCGCGTGATCCTGCGTTGAAAAAATATTGCACGACGCCCAGCGCAAATCAGCACCCAGCTCTTTGAGCGTTTCGATCAGCATGGCCGTCTGGATGGTCATGTGCAGAGAGCCCATGATTTTCAAGCCCTTCATGGGCTTCTTACGTCCGTATTTTTTGCGGATCGCCATCAAACCCGGCATTTCATTTTCCGCAAGCTTCATCTCTTTTCTGCCCCAGTCGGCCAAAGACAGATCCGCCACTTTGTATTTCATGTTTTTATCGATTTCCTGAAAGGTCATATCTCCTCCTGATTGTCATGCAATATTATTTTCTGAACATGGGTTATTGTTTAACACACCCATTAAGCCAGTTCAATGCCAATATTGACAGGTTGCAGAAAAATAAAAAAAAGCATCCCCCAGCCTTCAGGAAATGCTTTTCTGATCTCTATTTTCGCTTGACCTATTTGGATACTTTTTTAATCTTATTTTTGGCATCTACCAAAACGCATTTTGGCTTCCAATTCTTCGATTCTTCGTCATCAACGGCCACGTAAGTTGCCATGATAATCAGATCTCCTTTGGCCACTTTACGGGCGGCGGCGCCATTGAGGCAAATGATCCCCGAGTTTCGCTTGCCCTTAATAATATACGTTGAAAACCGTTCTCCATTGTTTACATCGTATATTTCAACTTGTTCATAGGCTATCATGTTGGCTTCCTCCATCAATCTTTCGTCGATGGTAACGCTGCCTTCATAATGCAAATCAGCATCTGTCACGGTGGCGCGGTGGATTTTGGATTTCATCATAAATCTTTGCATGGTTCTCAAATCTCTCCCGTCAATAGAATATTATGCTTTGAGTTCTTCACTCAAAACGGAATTGTCAATGAGTCTGGTTTTGCCGACTTTTACGGCGAGCGCCATTACAACTTCACCCTTTATTTCGTCAACGTCTTCAAGTGTGGCTGCATCGCAGATTTTAATGTAGTCGATATCCGTAAATTTGGCGCTTTTGATGAGTTTTTCCGCCTGATGAATCATGACGGCTGCCTTTCTCTCTCCTTCTACATAAAGCTTTTGTGCAAGTTTAAGCGCTCCCACCAGCGTCAACGCCGAGAGCCTCTCGTCCGCATTTAAGTAAACATTGCGCGAGCTCATGGCCAGCCCATCCGGTTCCCGGAATGTCGACAGGCCGACAATTTTCAAATCCAGATTCAGATCGGTCACCATGCGTTTGATAGCCGCAAGCTGCTGAAAGTCTTTCTTGCCGAAAATGGCCGTATGCGGTTTGACAATATTAAACAACTTGCAGCAGATCGTCGTCACGCCGCGAAAATGGCCGGGACGGGATGCGCCGCAAAGATTCTGCGTCACTTTCTCCACATCGACATAGGTCTGATAACCGTTCGGATACATATCCGGATTGGAAGGAAAGAAGATCACGTCGACGCCGACGCTTTGCGCCATTTGGGCGTCACGTTCAAAATCCCGCGGGTATTTGGAAAAATCTTCTTTAGGGCCAAACTGGGTGGGGTTAACATAAATACTGGTTACGACAAAATCAGCTGTTTTGCGGGCTTCCTTCATCAGGAAGAGGTGCCCCTCGTGAAAATAGCCCATCGTCGGAACAAAAGCAATTTTCTTACCCGCAAGCCTTAAGCTTTCGGAACAAACCTGCATTTCTTTTATGGATTCGATAATTTTCATTTTCCACCCAAAAAAAAAGCCTCTTGTCGCAAGACGAGAGGCATTATTTTTTTAAATTGGCTCCTTCCGTCCCAGTCCTTTCGGATCCAAGCGTGACAACTTCCTATCAAAGGATATCGGTTCTTGTCAAGAAAATATTAAGGCAATAGTTCCTTTACAAAAAATATCTTTCGGAGTACTTTTCCTTGTATTTAAACGCAGAGGAGAAACGACTTCTGAGCACAGATCCGCCCAGTGATTTAAAAAAAAGCCCTCACGGCACCATCGAGTTTCTCTTACGCCGCATGCGGCACAAAGGGGACTTGCCGGCTTTTTCTCAGCATATTGTTGAAATCAACAAGAAACTATCCTCCCTTCATTCCATTAATTTTTCTTCAGCCGGAGAGCTGTCCAATGTGATCCTCAAAGACATGTCACTCACCAATAAGCTCTTAAAAGTGGTCAATTCCTCCTATTACGGCAATGTCAGCGGCAAAGTCACAACCATATCCCGCGCCGTTTTCCTGCTTGGCGCTGAAAAGGTACGCATGGCCGCCGCGTCTCTCATGGTCATGGATCACCTGCAAAATAAAAGCCAGGCCGACGACTTAAAAGATGCAGCCCTGTCGTCGTTTCTCAGCGGTGTCATCGCCAGAGAGGTAGCTGATAAAATGATGTTTTCGGCGAAGGAAGAAGTTTTCATCTGCGCGCTTTTGCACAATCTGGGCAAGCACCTGGTGATCTGCTATTTCCCCGAAGAATATCAGGAAATTAAAAATGTAACCGCCTTAAAGGGCATCGATGAACAAACTGCGTCCAAAACCATTCTGGGCGTCTCCTACAGCGAACTGGGTATGGGCGTGACCAAATCCTGGGGGTTCCCTCAAAGTATCACCGACAGCATGGATGTCATCCGGGAATCATCAGACCAGGCGTCTGTCAATGAAGCAGGCGTACTCAGAAGCATTGCCAATTATGCCAATGACCTTTGCGCCGTTGCAGCCCAGGCCGATGTTGCCAAAAGAGATGAGTCCCTCAAAGCCATCAGTGAAAAGTATCAACTCACCGTATCATTTTCCACCAACCACTCTCTGCATTTCATTGAAGACGCGGCCATGAAAATTGATCAATATGCTGCAATGTTCAAGATTGACCCGTCCCAAAGTCCGCTGTTTCGTCGCCTGTCGGCAGTTCAAAAAGAAAAAAATGCCCGTATGGCGCCTTCTTCTCAAGATCGCATGATGACGGAACCGACCCAAAGTCTGCCCGAGGAAGCACAGCGGGAGGATATCCTCAAAAACTGCATGGCTGAAATAAATGAAACACTCAATGCCGCAGTCAATATCAGCGATGCCATTTACATGATCATTGAAACCATGTATCGGGGATTTGAATTCAACCGGGTTATATTTTGCATGCTGGATCAGAGCCAGTCCAAGATGTCCGCACGCTTCGGCTTTGGCGAAAACATCGATACGATTCTGGAAAACTTTGAATTTAAAATCACCCGCTCGTCCGATTACTTCAATATCGCCGTTATGCGCCTGAGAGATATTATCGTCGATGACAGCCACCTTCCCGGCGTCAGGGACAATCTTCCCGGCTGGTATTTCAAAATCGTCAGTGCGCAGTCCTTTTTAATCTATCCGTTGATGGTCAAGGAAAAATGCATCGGCCTGCTTTATGCCGACAAGAAGACGGCCAAAATATTAAACAATAACGATGAACGGGATTACATGAATATCCTGCGCGAAAAGGCTGTCTGGACCCTATTGCATAAACATTAAAGCCAAACCGGCGTTTTTAGCCGGCGTGACGGCACAACGAATCTGAGGCCTATCCGTCGTTCCGGGCAATATTTCATTGACATCGGCCCCGTGTTGTAATATGTCGTCCACCCGGAAATATGAATTAAAACGAGAGGAACGACCGATTGTAACCCACTGTGCCATAGCCGCCCCCCGGTTTTACCCACTGTTTCGTGAAGAGCTTGATTGTCTGCCACAGACTCATGATCATCAGGCGGCTCCGTACCTTTTTCGCCTGACGAAAGAAATCGATTCCGGCTTTGAGATCCTGGATGCTGTCGCCGCCTGTGACGTGCCGGAAAAATTTTATTTCAGCGCCAAGGATGACCCTTTCATTCTGGCAGGATTGGGAAGCGCCCTGACCCTGGAAGCCGCGGACACGGAAACCCTTCTTGCCGGGTTTAGCGACGTATGGGCCGTAAACGATTCCATTCCCGTATTCGGTGGGTTTTCATTTTATGACGATGAAAACCCGGCTCCGGAATGGGATCACTTCGGTCATTACCGGTTCACACTCCCCTTTGTGGAAATAGGCAAATCCCCGCATGGCTTCCACGTAGCGGTAAATTATGTCAACGCGGGAAAGTTACCCGTTAGTTCGGTTCTGAAAACAATCGCCGATAGCCTCCAGAATCTGGACGCGCGGTTTCGCCGTCTCCCGCCATCTTCTAAGCCCTCCGGTTTGGCAGTCGAACTCATCCCGGATAAATCGCACTGGAACAGCATGATCAAAAAAGCTCTCCATTCAATTTCCGAAGAAGTCATGAATAAAATCGTCCTGGCCCGAAAAAAGATCATCACCCATGCGGGCTTTTGGGACCCGGCGCAGATGCTTACGGCCATGTCTAAAATCGAGGAAAATTCTTTTACTTTCTTTTATCAGGTCAATGAGAACATTGCCTTTATGGGTCGTTCTCCGGAGCGGCTCTTTCGCCTTAAGGACGGGCATATTCTGGCCGAAGCCATCGCAGGCACCCGTCCCCGCGGAAAAAATGTTTTTGACGACCAGAGGCTGGAAGCCGAACTCCTGGACAGCGCGAAAGAAAGGGACGAACACCGGTTTGTGTCCGGCTTTATCGAAACCAAAATGCGCCAGCATTGTTCCGACGTGCGGATGGAATCCAGAGAAGAAATTCTGAAATTGAAAAATGTTCAACACATCATCACCCGTTTTACAGGGCAAGCCTGCGGGAATGCTCATCCCCTTTCTATTGCAAGGGCCTTTCATCCCACGCCTGCTGTGGGAGGGTACCCTCAGGACAAAATTTTCGATCATCTCAAGCAAAGCGAACCTTTTCATCGCGGCTGGTATGCCGCACCCATCGGCTGGATGAACAAAACCAACGCCGATTTCGCCGTCGGGATCCGATCTGCGCTCATTAACAGGAATCATTTGCATATTTTTGCCGGAGCCGGTATCGTCAGGCAATCCAACGCCCAGGCGGAATGGAGTGAAACGGAAAAGAAAATGGATAACTTTACAGCCATACTGGGGGATCACTGATGCCCCGCCTGCCGCTCACTGATCATCTGAATCTGCTGTGGTCCTCGCTCATTGTTGACGAGTTCATTAAAAACGGGATCGACACTTTTTTTATTTCTCCGGGCAACCGCAATGCGCCTTTGATTTTTGCCCTGGCTTATGAAAGCCGGGCGTTGAAGAAAATATGCCTGGATGAAAGGGCCGCAGGTTACCGCGCCCTGGGTTACGCCAAAGCTACCGGTCGTCCCGGCGTGCTGGTTTGCACCTCCGGGACGGCGCCGGCCAATTATTATCCGGCGGTGATTGAAGCCTGCCGGGAAAATATTCCGCTGATCATTCTCAGCGCCGACCGTCCACCGGAGCTTATCGGCAGCGACGCGAACCAGACCATTATCCAGCAGAACCTCTTCGGCCGCTACTGCCGGGATTCCCTTTTCCTTCCCTGCCCCGACGTTCACTACCCGTTGGAGGCGCTACTGGCCAAAATGGATCATGTCATCCACAATCCCTCAGGACCGGTTCATATCAATTGTCCGTTTCGTGATCCGCTGACACCCGTCGTTTCCGGTCACCTCCCCATTCCGGCGGACATCCTGGAGAAGGCCAGACGCCTCTTTGATCAGCCGAATCCTTACACGACCTATTCCCGTCAGACAGTCATCCCGGTGGACTCAAAAGATCTTTCAGCAACCATCAAAAACACCTCCAGAGGTCTCATCATTGTCGGACGCCTGGATACAGATGAAGATGCACCTTCACTGGAACACCTCCTGCAATTGATCGATTGGCCGGTTTTCTGCGACATCGCATCGTCTTTCAAAGGTAAAATTCCTGCAAACCGGCAGATATTCAGCCTTGATCATCCCGAAGCCATCCGATTGATTAACGATTACAATCCGGACACCGTTTTGCAGTTCGGTTCAGGCCTGGTATCCAAGCACTATTACGCTTCGATTCTTCCGCAAAGCAAGGGGAAGGTTATTCAGGTGAGCCCCCGAAGCGGATTGCGCGATCCCGCCCATCGGGTTCATCTACGCATCGAGGCGCCGATTTTTGCCGTTGCCGAACGTCTAATCGACCAAGTGTTCCCAAGCGTGGAACCGGAGGCCTTTTCCCGCCTTATGATGTCGACGGGAATGCTTCACTTGATGGTAAAACAAAGTATTGAACCGGATACCATGAGTTTTGCCCTCATTGCCTCGACACTGCTTACAGAAGTGCCTGAGGGTGAAGGTTTGTTTTTGGGTAATTCCATTGCCATCCGCGCCTTCGATGCGGTTTTGCCCCCGGCTCTCCGAAATATTACGATCATTTCCAACCGCGGCGTAAGCGGTATTGAAGGCAACATCGCCACAAGCGTCGGCTTTGCCGAAGGGTCCGGCCAAAGGGTCACGGCAGTCATCGGCGACATCTCTTTTCTCCATGACTTAAATTCGCTTCTTCTGCTGAAACAAAGCACCGTACCGATTATCCTGACGGTCATCAACAACGGCGGCGGCAGAATCTTTGAGCGGCTGCCCATTAATCATTTTCCCGAAATTCTCAATCCCTACATGACAACGCCCCACGACATGAATTTTAAAAGGCTGGCCGAACAATTCGATTTGTCTTACATCAGGATAGAAAAACCGCAGGAGATCAAGGAGGCTTACAGGCAGGCGCTGGAAAGCAAACGTTCAGCTATGCTGGAAGTGATCTTGGCGCCCGAAGATGACTTACGGATATTCAAGGCCATGCAGCAGGTGCGCCTGCCATAAACAATGAAGAAACGAAAGAGAGACTTATGACATCAGACATCTTTGATTCCAAATGCTGGCGGCAGGTAAAAGGTTTTAAATTTGAAGACATCACCTATCACCGCGCAAAGACCCAGGGAACGGTGCGGATCGCCTTCAACCGACCGGAAGTTCGCAACGCCTTTCGGCCCCAGACCGTCGATGAACTCTACACGGCACTGGACCATGCCCGCATGACGACGGATGTCGGCTGCGTTCTTCTCACCGGCAACGGGCCTTCATCCAAAGACGGCGTCTGGGCTTTTTGCTCGGGGGGCGATCAGCGGATTCGCGGCAAAGACGGCTACAAATATGAAAAAGGTAAGAAGGTCGATCCCGGAAGGCTCGGTCGCCTGCACATCCTGGAAGTTCAGCGTTTGATCCGGTTCATGCCCAAGATTGTCATGGCGGTCGTCCCCGGCTGGGCGGTCGGCGGTGGACACAGCCTGCATGTGGTCTGCGATCTCACCATTGCCTCCCGGGAGCATGCCATCTTCAAGCAGACCGATCCGGACGTAGCCAGTTTCGACAGCGGTTACGGCTCCGCTTATCTCGCAAGGCAAATCGGCCAAAAACGCGCCCGCGAAATCTTTTTTCTGGGATTCAATTATTCCGCCCAGGAAGCCTTTGAGATGGGCATGATCAACAAAGTGGTCGATCATCAGGATCTGGAAAAAGTCGCACTCGACTGGGCAGGCATCATGAATACCAAATCACCCACGGCCATGCGGATGCTGAAGTTCGGCTTCAATCTGGCCGACGATGGCCTGGTGGGGCAACAGCTCTTTGCCGGGGAAGCTACGCGTCTGGCCTATGGAACACCGGAGGCCGAAGAAGGTCGTGATTCCTTTTTACAGAAGCGGCCCAAGGATTTTAAAAAATTCCCATGGCACTATTAAAGATTGCGGCCATTGACGTTGATCGATTCAACATCCCCTTTGTCCACCCCATAAAGGTAGGGAGTGAAATTCTGCATTCCCGGGAAGGGTTCATTGTGACCCTGACGGATGAAGAAGGCCGAACCGGATTCGGAGAAGTCGCGCCGCTGCCGGGGCTTGATGAAACAAGTCTGGAACAGTGCCTGAGCGAATTGGCGGCGGCAAAAAACAGGCTCCATCATCTGTCTTTAAATCCCGGTCTTTTCGACATTCTCATACCCTGGCTGGGGATGGCCTCCCTGCCCGGTTCATTTTCTGCCCATACCCTTTTCGGATTAGAAAGCGCCTTCATGAGTCTGTATCTCCAATGCAAGCTCACGGAGGGCTCAATAAACGCGCTCAGCTTGCCTGATCCGCTTAAAGTCCCGGTGAACGGACTTTTCATTCCTGAGGCTGAACACAAGAAAACAATCTCACAAATTTCGGCCTTGCAGGCCTGCGGCATGAAAATCGTCAAAGTCAAAATTGGCAGACTGCCGGCAGATGAGGAAATCCATCAGATTCTCAGTCTGGCCGATACAATCGGGAAGGAACTTACGCTGCGGCTGGACGGCAACAAAGCATTATCGGCCCGGACCTATGCCCGCTATTTTTCGGCGCTCAGACATCTCAATGTGGAATATGCAGAAGAGCCGCTGCGCGACGGAGAACCTGTTGCTTCTCCCGATGTGTCTTGGCCGCAGGCGCTTGATGAATCGTTGCCACAATACCTGGATTCCCGAAATCCTGATTTGGCAAAGCTTCCGCCCGAGATCCGCATCATCATTTTAAAACCCGGCCTCCTTGCGGGACTGCATGGCATCGCCCGATGTATTGAAGACGCCGGAAAGCAAAACATCAAAACCGTTTTGAGCTCCGCATTCAACACCGGCATCACGCTCGCAACGCTCGGTGCTTTCTCCATCCTTGCAAATCTTTCGCCCGACACAGCCCACGGCCTTGATACCCTGCGGTATCTGAAATCAGACATATTGTCCGATTCGCCGGTGATCCGGGAAGGTGCCCTGACGATTCCCCGCAGGCTTCTGTCTGAAGGAATGCATTTAAATTCTAATGTCCTCTCGAAGGAAAACCGATGAAACCGGCGTTTCTTTTAAAGACATCCATCCGCCTGGATCACCTGTTTGACACCTACCGGGAGAATCCGGCGCTGATCACTCCGTACGCCACCCATACATTCGGGGATGTCGAAGAAAAGCTGCGCTGTGTCATTTTGAACCTGGATCAGGCAGGCGTCCGCAAAGGAAATTGCGTGGCCGTATATGCTGTAAACAGCGACTTGCATCTCTATCTGTTTCTGGCCTCCTGGGTCATGGATTTTCTCTATATTCCGCTCGATTTCAAAGCGCCGATTTCAAGTCTACTTTCGGACACGAAAATCCATTTTCTGCTCACTGATGAAAAAGCACCGGTGGAAGCAAAATGTATTTTTCTTCGCCCCCGGCAAATCATGCAAAGCCATCCTTTTTCGCTTCGACACATCAACTGGCCAGCCATCCCGTTTAGGCGGGAAGCAAGCGCCATCTTTACCTCCGGATCAACGGGCAAGCCCTGCGGCATCATCCATACGGTGGGCAACTACATTTACAGCGCCTTGGGGACCAATGAATTTATCGGAATGGACGCCTCCGACCGCTGGATTCTGAGCCTGCCGCTTTTTCATGTGGGCGGCGCGTTGATCTGGATCAGAACACTCCTGTCGGGCAGCGCCTGCATTTTGCCGGACTCGCCACAAAACATCGAGGCCTCAATCCGCAAGTCTCGGCCCACGGCTATATCTGTGGTTCCTGCACAACTGATCCGCCTTCTCAACCACAAAGAGATGATCACTATCCTGCAAAAGATGAAGACCATCATGCTGGGCGGAGCGCCAACGCCCCCTTGGTTGATCGATCAATCGCTGGATTTTGACCTTCCGATTATGCCGACTTACGGATGCACGGAATCCTGTGCGCAAGTCACGGGTGTTGTTTCAGGAAGCCCCAGGCAGGCCTATCACACCGCCGGGCGTGTGGTCCCCTATCGTGACATTCTCATCGAGAAAGACGGCAGCATTTTACTCGGCGGAAAAACTCTGTTTAAGCGATACCTGCATGAATGCAAGACCGGATCTTTCAGGGAAGATGGATTTTTTAAAACCGCAGATACCGGCTCCCTTGACGCAAACAGCAATCTGGTCATTTACGGCCGGACAGATGGCATCTTCATCTCCGGAGGCGAAAATATTTCTCCGCTGGAAATCGAAAATCAACTGTTGCGACAAGACGGCATTATCACCGCCATGGTTGTGCCCGCGCCACATCGGGAATTCGGACTGACACCCTGGGCGTTTGTCGAAACCTCAAAGCTTTTTGATGAAAAAAAACTTCTCGACAAATTGAGAACCAGCTTACCGGGCTACAAGATTCCCAAGCGGATTATCAAGCTTTCCGACGAAGACAAAAAAGGGAAAATGAAATACAGCCGGGAAGCCTTGACCCATCGGGCCAGGACAATGGCCGAAGAAGAGAGAGGCGCATGAGAAATACCGTCTTGCATTATGAAGAAACGGGATCGCCAATAGCTCCCGTCATCGTTTTTCTCCACGGCTTTATGGGCTGGGCCAACTCCTGGCTGACCATCATGGAATCGCTTGCAGATTCTTTCCATTGCATTGCATTCGACCTGCCGGGCCACGGGGCATCGCTTTTTGGCAGTATCGACGGCTTAAACCACCTGCATGGCATGGAAGACACGGCTGCTCTTATCTTGCAGGATTTGGATACGTTGGGAATCAGCCGTTTCACCCTTTACGGGTATTCGATGGGAGGCCGGAGTGCCCAGCACATTGCCATCGCATCACCGGACCGGATCGATAGACTCATTTTGGAATCTGCATCTTTCGGCATTGCCGATACGAGAGAAAGAGCAGATCGCTTACAACGGGACCAGACCCTGATGGCCAAGATTGAAATCCCGGATGACTTTCGTGCGTTTCTGACAAACTGGTATTCCCTGCCCCTTTTCCGGACCCTCCCAGGTACGGTCCATCTGCAAAATCTGATTGAACAGAAAATAAGCCACCCGGTTGCTGAGTATCAACGGGCATTGAGCCTTCTGAGTGTCGGCGGTCATTCTTATTTAGCCGGACACTTAGCCGACTGCCGTATTCCCATTTTTTATTTCTGTGGGGAGCTAGACGAGGCGTATTTACAAACAGCCCGACAGATCAATGCCTTACTGCCGGACATGACGGTCAAGATTTTCAAGGATGCCTCTCACAACATCCACATCCAATATCCCGAGGAGATTATTAGCGCGATTCGCGAGATTCTGATATAGGGCTGGGCGTATGAATTCGGATAAATTAAAAGCATGGGTGCAGGCCAGCCGTCCGCCTTTTTTCATCGCAACGCTCATCCCGCTCACAGCCGGAGCCGTGATCGCCGGTAAACAGGGATCGTTCACCGTTTTACCGTTTGCCCTCGTCCTGGTCGCCTCTTTTCTGGTTCACTTTGCCACCAACATCGCTAACGACTATTTCGATCACATGCAGGGCACGGATGCAGGCGATTCCATCGGCGGATCACGGGTGCTTCAGGATGGCAAAATCAGCCTCGCCGAATTGCGCACCGCAATCATTTTTCTCTATGTCATCGCAGCCATCATCGGTTCAGGCCTTGCCTGGTCGATTAAACTCTGGGCAATTCTTCCCTTGATGGCCATCGCTGCATTCAGTAGTCTCTTTTACGTAGCGCCACCTGTCCGCTATGGCTATCACGGCCTGGGAGAACTATTCGTCGGCATCAACATGGGACCCGTGATGGTTCTGGGATCGAGTTGGGTTTTACTGGGACATGTGGACTGGACGGCCCTGCCCATATCCATTCCGATTGGATTGATGGTGTCTCTGATTCTTTACTATCAAAGCATTCCCGATATCGACACGGACCAGCAGGCAGGCAAACGAACGCTGGCGGTTCGATTGGGAAAGAAAAAGGCGCTCCTGGGACTCTGGGTTTACTGGACTATCATTTACCTGAGCATCACCGCACTGATAGTCTGCGGGCAACTTTCACCTTTAGCCTGGCTGACATTTTTGACCTCTCCCCTTCTGATCCGCTTATGGATGCTTACCCGCATTGTAAAAGACTGGCCGGATCTTGACCGCCACGGAAAATACATCCGCATCTTTTACTTTATCAACGGCCTGATCATTATCTTTTCGCTTTGAGACCTCAAAGGTAGCCGTGAACCGGGACACCCCGATCGCTCAAAATGCCCTGCATCTACGCATGGCATGACAAGATTGAGGACGGAAGCCAACATACAAAAAGGCTGCTCTTCTTTTTAAAGGAGAGCAGCCTTGATTTGGCACCTTACTTTCCGTCACATTACTGGATACCGGCCTGCGCCGGTATGACGGCTTTTATAGCGGTTTCGCTATTACAACACAGTCTGTGTGTCGTAATGACGGTTCTCATTTTATCCTAAAATCGTCTTCAAATCCTCATCCGGCGTGGTGATCGGCTTGATTGCAAAATTCTGCACCAGCACGTTTAACACATTGGGCGTGATGAATGCAGGCAGAGACGGTCCCAAACGGATGTCCTTGATGCCGAGATACAAGAGCGTCAAGAGAATCGCGACAGCCTTTTGTTCATACCAGGACAGGATCATCGACAAAGGCAGGTCGTTGACACTGCAATCAAATGCCTTGGACAACGCCACGGCGATCTGGATGGCCGAATACGCATCGTTGCATTGGCCGATATCCAGGAGGCGCGGAATGCCGCCGATGTCGCCCAGTTCCTGATCAAAGAAACGGAACTTACCGCAGGCGAGCGTCAGCACCACTGTGTCCTTCGGCGCTTTTTCGACAAACTCGGTATAGTAATTCCGGCCGGGTTTCGCGCCGTCACATCCGGCTACCAGAAAGAAGTGACGAATGGCCTTGCCTTTGACCGCTTCGATCACTTTGTCTGCCACGCCCATAACGGCATTTCTGGCAAAACCGACCATGACCGATTTGCCTTCTGTATCGGCAGCAAATCCGGGCAATTCCAGCGCTTTTTTAATCACCGGTTCGAAGTTGGAATCGTCGATATGCGCGACTCCAGGCCAGCCGACCAGACCGCAGGTAAAGAGGTTGTCTTTATAGACATCGCGGGGCTTCTGAATGCAATTGGTCGTCATCAGAATCGCGCCGGGAAATTCAGCAAATTCCTTGGCCTGATTCTGCCAGGCTGTTCCATAATGGCCATAGAAATGCGGATACTTCTTGAGTTCGGGATAGCCATGCGCCGGGAGCATTTCGCCGTGTGTGTAAATATTGATCCCCTTGCCTGCCGTTTGTTTGAGCAACTCCGACAAATCCTTCAGATCATGACCGGAAATCAAAATCGCCTTACCTTTTTTAGCGCTAAGCGGAACTTTGGTGGGCACGGGATGACCAAAGGCTCCGGTATTGCCCGCATCAAGGAGTTCCATGGTGCGCAGGTTGATTTCGCCGCATTTGAGTACGAGGCCGACCCAGCCGTTCAAATCCAGATTTTCGCGTGCGATGGCTGCGAGCGCTTCCTGGATGAAAGCGTAAACCTTGTCGTCTTCCTGACCCAGAATCTGCGCGTGATCCGCGTAGGCGGCCACACCTTTGATACCGAACAGTAAAATATGCTGAAGCGACTGAATATCTGCATTGGCCGTGGCATCCGCTTTAAGCGCTGCAATCGATGCCTGTGCAACCAGTTCGGCAACGGTCGATTGCGGTTTGAAGTTTACAACAGCGGTTTTTTCATCGATACTTGCCCCTGCTTTTTTGGCCCTGTCTTTGAGGCTGTCGCGCAGGCTGACGCATTTGCCGATCAGTTCAACAAAACGCGCCGGATCGAAATCTACATTGGTCAGGGTTGAAAAAAGCGCTTTGGAAGTAAATACATCGGCATTCCGGTCGACAATTCCCGCTTTACGGGCGTCAACCGCTACAATTGATAATCCCTGAAGGGCATAGACCAAAACATCCTGAAGCCCGGAAACATCGGCGTCCTTTCCACACACACCCGCCTTCGTACATCCTTCACCTTTTGCCGTCTGTTCGCACTGGTAACAAAACATTGCTGAATTTTCCATTGTCTCTCTCCTTCTATCTTTAGTTTTTTGTTGCTTCATTTTGAATGCACCCTAACCAAAGTCCGGCAGTTGCACCTTGACTTAAGTCAAACTTCAGTGATATTTTTCAATTCAAGGAAAATAATCTATGGACATTACCTCAATCATCGCCGGCATTCCTCTTTTTGAAGGCCTGTCGCCAAAGCAATGCACCGCGCTGGGAGCAATCGCGGTGCGGAAATATTATTCAAAGGGACAAAACTTTTTCTCGGAAGGCGACCAAGGCATCGGCTTTTATATCATTCTTTCCGGCAAAGTAAAAGTTTTCAAACTCTCCTCCGAAGGCAAAGAACAAATTTTTCACATTCTGGAGGCGCCAGAACCTTTCGCAGAAGCGGCTGTCTTTGCAGGAGAGCATTATCCGGCCTCCGCCCAGGCGCTTTCCGAAACGCTTGTCCTTTTCTTCCCGAAGCATAAATTTGTGGAGCTCATCAGCCGGGAGCCGTCACTTGCGCTTTCCATGCTGGCACTCTTGTCCCGGCGTCTGCGCAAGCTCACAATGCTGGTTGAAAATCTTTCGCTCAAAGAAGTGCCGGGACGCCTTGCGGCTTATCTGCTTTATCTCAATGAAATGAATGGCCCCTCGCTTCTCATCGAGCTGGATGTTTCAAAAAATCAGATGGCGGGCCTTCTGGGCACCATCCCCGAAACGCTTTCCCGCATCCTGAAGCGCATGACGGATGAAAAGCTGATTAAAGCGGATGCCCGCACGATTTC
The DNA here is from genome assembly GCA_964547345.1 of uncultured Smithella sp. Lineage (GTDB taxonomy): Bacteria > Desulfobacterota > Syntrophia > Syntrophales > Smithellaceae > UBA8904. The sequence continues at coordinate 20,002 of CAZJMX010000039.1, forward strand.
GATTCTGGATAAAAAGGGACTCGCGCAACTTGCGGAAGGAAGCAAAAGACTGGCCTGACAAACTTCCGGGCCCAAACGACTTTAACGAAGCATTAAGACCATTGGAGGCATCATGGCTGATTTTCTCGACAAGAAAAAGATTCGGCAGGTGTTTCGCAATGTTCAAAAGCATCAGCACATTGAAGCGCTGATCCGTCAATTCTCATCCAACAAAGAAGATATTCGACTTCAGGCCTTAAATCAGGTCGATCTGTCGGACTGCCGCGACGTTTTGGAACTGGGTTCGGCCTTTGGCGCTTTTACGGAAGCCCTGAAAGGAAGGCTTCATCCGGATGCGTCCATCCGCGGCCTCGATATTGTAGCCGAATATGAACCTTTTTTTCTAGAGGCGTGCAAGCGCGCCGGATACCGGGGAAGCTTCTCGTCCGCAGGCGTTCATACGATAAAGAAATTGCCTTCCGGATCGTTTGATTTAATCATTTGCAGTTTCGCTTTGTATTTCTTTGTCGAGATGATCCCGGGCATCGCCCGTTTGTTGAAAAAAGACGGGGTTTTCATCACAATTACGCATGATCCATGCAATATGCAGGAACTCATTTCTATTACCCGCAGCACACTGAAAGAACAACATCTGCTGCCGGACCATCAGCTTCTGCCGGTCGAAAGAATCATCCGGCAGTTCTCGGCGGAAAACGGCAAAGCAATGCTTAGCCCCTATTTCGATCAGATCCGGAAACTTGATTTTAAAAATTCCCTTATTTTTCAAGCATGGGAAATTTATTTTTTTATCGATTACTACCAGTTTAAGAGTCCTTTCTTCCTGATCGGAACCGACACCCACAAAAATAATATTGTCGAAAAGCTTCTACGCAAACTCCAGGACATCGGCGCGGAAAGTAAAGTCATCACCATGTGCAAGGACGATGCGATATTCATTTGTTCAAAACCCACCCTATCAAAGGAAATGTCATGAAAAAGCAGCGCAGGTTTTGTCTTTATTGCGGAGGTCAGGTCGCAAAAAAAATGGAGGACGATGTCCTTCGGGATTGCTGTTCGGCATGTCACAGCTATTTTTACGACAATCCCCTCCCTGTAGTTTCCACGATCGTGGAAGAGGAACGACAAGTGCTGCTGGTCAAACGCGACCGTGCTCCCTTCAAAGGACACTGGTGTCTGCCGACGGGATTTGCGGAAACCGGCGAAAATATCGAAAGCGCCGCATTGCGGGAGCTCAAAGAGGAGACAGGCATCAAGGGTCGAATCAGCCGCATGATGGATGTGGATTCCTACAAGAGCCGCTTTTACGGCGATCTGCTTTTTTTGACTTTCGTCGCCAAAAGAATCGGGGGCAGGTTGGCCGCAGGTGACGACAGCGCTCAGGCTCGTTTCTGGCCGATCGATGCCATCCCCCATCTGGCCTTTCGCTCCAACCGGCGCGCTCTGGAAGCTTATGTTCGCAGCAAAAGGGACTACTGGGCAATTATGGATTCCATCCAAAACCCGCAAGACAAAACATCAGACAGGGCCGCCAATGAACTGACCCACAGGCTGATCAATGTGCTCTTAAAAAACAAGGAAACCATCATCCATCATTGGATTGAAGACATGACCTCCAATCCGTCCACCGCCGAATATCATCCGTTTGAAAATAGCCGCCTCTATACCATCTGCGACAAAGTGATCTCGCTGCTCACACTTTGGCTGGGTGATATTTGCGATACGTCCCGTATCAGAAATTTCCATCTGAAACTGGGCCGTGAACGCAAAAAAGAACAGTACAGCGTAAGCGGCGTCTTAAGCGCACTGAGTCTGATTCGCAAGCATATCTGGGATGTCGCTCTTACGCAGGGCTCGCTTTCGCGAAACGTGGATTTATACATGTCCTTTGAACTTCAAAGACGCATGACCATTTATTTTGATATGGCCACATTTTATATCACTCACGGTTATGAAGAGAAATAAGGCCTGAAGACAAAGATGCCGGCAGAAATATTCATGTTCGGCCGGCATCTTTGGAGAAAAGAAGAGAGTTTAGAAATCCTTAAAGTCATCCTTGTCAAACGGAATCACCTGCTCCGGTCTGACCGGTCTTTTAGCACCCGGCGCGGCAACTGGTTTTCTCGGGGCGGCCTTTCTGGCGGCTCCGGCGGAAGCCGTCATGCGCAAAGGAGCGGGTAGAGCCTTGACCGGCGCTTTTGAGCCGGCTCTTGCGACGACAGTTCCCGGTCTTTTAACAGCCGCTTTTACGGCGGGAGCCATGTTGTGCTGACTTCTCGGGGCGGCAGATAATTTAGCGCCGGAAACATCAGTTCCCACCAGGCCTACCAGATTTTCGACATAGCCCTTCATCCGCAGAACGTCTGTATTCATCGTTTCCGAAGCGGTCGCTGATGACTCGGCGTTATAGGCAGCCTGCTGCACCACCTTATCCATTTCGGCGACTGCGCGGTTGATTTGCGCGATACCGTGCGCCTGCTCCTGTGAAGCCGTCGCAATCTCATCAACCAGCTGGCTGATTTTTGCTGAAGAAGCGATATTATCCTTGAAGGCGGCCTGTGTGGAACTGGTCAGTTCATTACCATTTTTGACGGCTTTCATCGTGTTTTCAATCAGCTCGCTGGTGTTTTTGGCAGCCTCCGCCGATCGCATGGCCAGATTGCGAACTTCATCGGCAACCACGGCAAATCCTGCGCCCGCTTCGCCCGCCCGCGCCGCTTCTACGGCGGCATTGAGCGCCAGCAAATTGGTCTGAAACGCGATTTCATCAATTGTCTTAATAATTTTTCCGGTTTCTTCCGACGATTTGGTGATTTCGGCTATGGCCTTGGCCATATCGTCCATGTGGCGGTTGACTTTTTCAACAATCTGACCGGCCTCCTGCATCATGGCACGGGCCTGTGAAGCATTATCCGCATTTTGTTTGGTCATGGAGGATAATTCTTCCAGGGAAGAAGACGTCTCTTCCAGGGATGATGCCTGAGAGCTTGCCCCGTCGGCCAGCTGCTGGGCGGAGGTATAGACCTGATCGGAACCGGAAGATACCTTTTGAATGATCTCCACCACACCGTTTAGCGACACGCCGATGGGACCGGCTACGTTTCGGATAAAATTAAAGCCGAAAACAATTATGACCGCGACGAAAATAACGGTCAGCAGTCCTATGATCCACATATACTTATTGACCATCGCGACATCGGAACTATCTACGTTATAAAGCTGGTAGAGCGCTATGATCCCGATCAATGCTATCAGTCCGGCTTCGATCAACGTGCTTCTTACAATTTTACTGGAAATGGTTTCCTGTGACATGGTTTTGCTCCTTGTATATTTTATGTATTATAATGTTTGTTCGAGAGCGGCCACGTCGTCGGCATTCATGACCCGGTCGATGTCCAGGAGAATTTTAATCTTGCCGCCGGCTTTTGCCATACCCAAAATATAATCGGTGTTCAGGCGTGTGCCGAAATTAGGTGTATTTTCAATATCAGCCCCTTTAATATTCAGAACTTCAGATACCGAATCCACCAGGATACCGATCAGGATGTGACCGTTATCCTTCGCGATTTCAATGACAATGATGCAGGTGCGTTCAGTATATTCCATCGCCGGCAGGCCGAATTTCAGCCTCAGGTCAATCACCGGAATCACTTTTCCACGCAGATTGATGACCCCTTTGACATGCGAAGGCGTCTGTGGAACGCTCGTGATGGCAATCATACCAATGATTTCCTTAACCTTTAGAATACCAATACCGTATTCTTCGTCCGCCAGGGTAAACGTCAGATACTTTCCCTCCCTGGTGTTGATCTTTCCTTCGCATGCATCAGCTGCGGCAACCGTTTTCATCGATATCCCTCCAATTTAAATAATTCTTTTTATAGGCATTTTTTTGGTAATTACTTAATTTCCAATTAATATAACGGCTTCTTTTGGAAATACTTTAATTTAGAAGGCACATAATTTCTATGAATAATTATTTTTGAAAGGCACCCCTAAATAAATCACTTTTGAGAAATTAAGCAATATTCGCGCCATTTTATTTACTCTAATGAAATACTTTTTCTGTAGATCATCAAGAGTGAATTGTATTGACTTAGCTTAGCTGTTTTTATTATACTGACGGTCACAGAAAAAGAAATTTCTGATCAGTGGTTTACACAGACACATAAATTTCTTTTTTCAGATAAAAAGTATAATAATCCGTTAGAAATTCGGATTAGAAAAAATATGAAATACGGAAGGAAGTATTTGCATGATGATCCTTAATATTGACGGAAAAGATTGTGTCACAGTCAATGGCTTGACGATTATCGACGCCGCCCGCGCATCCGGCATCGACATTCCCGCACTCGGTTACGATCCGCGCGTGAGCCCGCCCAGCAATTTTGAAGCTGCGTTTGTGGAAGTGATTGACGACGGAAAAATCCGCTTTGCGTCGGCAACCTCCACCCCTGCGACAGACGGAATGATCGTCCGCACCCAGTCGGAAGCACTGCGAAGCTATCGTAAGATTTATCTCCAGGCACTGCTTAGACATCACTGGGGCGATTGCGTTGCGCCCTGTGTTTTGCGCTGCCCGGCGCATATCGACATTCAAGCGTATATTTATCATGTCAACTGCGGAAATTTTACGGAGGCGCTCGCAGTTATCAAGGACAGTAACCCGCTGCCGGCCGTCTGCGGTCGCGTCTGCCCCCATCCCTGCGAATCGGACTGCCGCCGCAACGCTCTCGACGGCGCGGTCAATATCAACGGCATCAAACGATTTGTCGCCGACTGGGACACTTTCCAGTTAGAGCCTTACAAACCTGAGTGCCTGCCTTCCACCGGACACAAGATTGCCATCGTCGGCGCCGGCCCCGCAGGCCTCTCCGCCGCCTGGTTCTTAAGACGCATGGGACATGCGGTCACCATTTTCGAAATGCAGGAAGCAGCAGGCGGCATGCTGCGCTGGGGCATTCCTTTCTACCGCCTTCCTGAAAAAGACCTGGACGCCGAAATTCAGAGCATTCTCAATTTGGGCGTCGACATCCTCTACAATCAGAAACTGGGACGGGATTTCACCCTCGAATCGCTCAAAAGAGATGGCTTTGAAGCAGTCTTTCTAGCGCTGGGCGCGCAAAAAGCAACCGCCATCGGCGCAAAAGGCGAAGACACGCCAGGTGTCATGTCCGGTCTGGAAATTCTTGCCCGTCTCGCGCGCGATGAAAAACCGGAACTCGGCCATCGGGTCATCGTCATCGGCGGCGGCAACACCGCGATGGATGCAGCTAGGAGCGCCGTGCGCCTGGGCGTGAAGGAAGTGATCGTCGCCTACCGCCGCACGCGGCAGGAAATGCCCGCACAGGACATTGAAATTGAAGAAGCGATTGAGGAAGGCGTCAATATGCACTATCTCACCGCGCCGGTTTCGATTGCCGCATCGGGGGATATGCTTTCGATGACCTGCGTCAAAATGGCGCTGGGTGAACCGGATAAAAGCGGCAGGCGGCGTCCCGTGCCGCAGGAAGGCTCGGAGTTCAAACTGACCGCAGCGACGATTATTTCCGCCATCGGTCAGGCCGTGGATGGTTTCTGCATCGGCGATAAAGCGCTGATCGACAAATGGGGCAACGTCGTGGTAAATCCGCAGACGCTGCAAACCGCGCTGCCATGGGTTTTCTCAGGCGGCGACTGCGTCACCGGCCCGGATATCGCCATCGCCGCCATTGGAGCGGGCAAACAGGCCGCCCAGGCCATTGATGAATTTGTCCGCACCGGCGCTGTCTTCGTAAAAAGCGAGCCCTACACCTGCACGAAAGGCAAATGGAAGGACTTGCCTGCGGAGACCTTCAAAGACATCCTGCACACTGACCGCCAGGAGGTGCCGGTTTTAGAGCCGCAGGTCCGAAAAGGAAATTTTGATGAATCTTCCACCACCTGGAATCAAGAAGCCGCCATGATGGAAGCCTCGCGCTGTATCTCCTGCGGTTGTACGGAACGCTATGACTGCGAGCTTCGCAACTACGCGAGCGACTATGGCGTTCAACATGATTCGTCGCAACCCGCTAAGCCCCTTTTCATCGATGAAAACCACCCCATCATCACACGCGATCCCGGCAAGTGTATTTTATGCGGCTTGTGTCTGAAAGTCTGTCGCGAAATGGAAGGCGTTTCGGCGCTGAGCTTTTATGAAACCAACGACGTGCTCACCATCGGGCCCAACGACCACCGGCCGCTGGATCTGACCGTCTGTGTAGCCTGCGGACACTGCGCCATGGTCTGCCCCACGGGCGCCCTGACGCTGAAGCCTGCGCTGCCTGATGTTTACCGCGCCCTGAAGAATCCGGAACTGACGGTCGTGGCGCAAATCGCCCCGGCCGTGCGCGCCGCCTTTGGCGAGCAATATGGCATCAAAGGTGAAGACGTCATGCCGGTTTTGAGCGCCTGCTTGAAACAACTTGGCTTTAATTTTGTTTTCGACACCTGCTGGGCGGCTGATCTCACGATCATGGAAGAAGGCACGGAGTTTCTGTCTCGTCTGGCCGAAGGCGGCGTTTTGCCGCAGATCACGTCGTGCTGTCCGGCCTGGGTCAATTACTGCGAAAAAACGGCGCCGGACATTTTGCCGCACCTTTCTTCCTGCAAATCCCCGCAGCAGATGTTCGGGGCGGTCATGAAGCAATATTTCGCCAAAGAGCTCAAGGTGCGGCCTGAGCTTTTGTACTTTGTCTCCATCATGCCCTGTAACGCCAAGAAGTATGAAGCCATGCGCCCCGAATTTAAAACGGATCACATTCAGGATGTGGACAAGGTTCTTACCACATGGGATGTGATGACCATGCTGGCCGAGAAAAAAATTAATCCGGTAAAGATCACACCGGCGCCGGTCGATGCTTTCTTCGGAAAGGTGTCCGGCGCGGGCATCATCTTCGGCGCCAGCGGCGGCGTGGCCGAAGCGGCGCTCAGACTTGCTGCTGAACGCGTCATGGGCAAACGGATGGAAAGCTTCGCCTATGAAGGCGTCCGCGGACTCCAGGGGGTCAAGGAAGCAACCGTTTCCCTGGGTGATGTCAAGGTGCGGCTGGCGGTAGTGAGCGGTCTGCAAAACGCACAGGGACTGGTCGACCGGATGCGGGCAGGCGATGCTCCCTATGACCTGATTGAAGTGATGGCCTGCCCCGGCGGCTGCATCAATGGATCGGGCAATCCCGCGCCGCTTTTAAAGAGCGATACGGAAGAGCGCCTGGACGTTCTTTATCGCCTGGATCAGGATTCACCCATCCGCACGAGTCAGGACAATCCATCCGTACAGGCGATTTATACGAACTGGCTGGGCGAGCCGGACAGTGAAACGTCCCATCACGCCCTGCATACACACTACAAACGCCGCTCCATGCGCGTGCAGGAAATGAAAGAAGAGGTGACCTCATCTTTGCCGGTTGTGGATGTCGGCGTGTGTATCGGAACCAATTGTTACATCAAAGGCTCCTGGAAAATGCTGGAAGGTCTAGCCGCGGAATTAAGACGGCGCGGACTTTCGGAACACTTCCGCGTCAAGGCACGTTTCTGCACCGGACAATGCGAAGGCGGGCCCAACGTGGTCGTCGGCAATAAAATCATCACCGTGGAGAACGTGGATCAGGCGGGCGCTTTTATCGACGCTCATCTGATGCCGGTTCTTGCCACGGAAGAAGCGGGAAAATAATATGTTACTGATAACGATTTGCGTCGGAAGCTCGTGCAGTCTGCGCGGCTCGGACGAACTGGCAACGTCACTGTTTCGCCTGATCGAAAAAGAAAGGCTTGAAGGTCTGGTGGATATCGTGGGCGCTTTCTGCATGGATGCTTGTTCCAAAGGTGTTTCAGTGCGTGTGGGTGATCAGGAATTCAGCGGCATCCGTCCCGAACAGGCAGAATCCTTTTTTTTCAAGGAAGTTCTGCCGCGGATAAAAACCAAACTCACGCCGCCAGACATTGATGATTCACGCACCCCGCATTCGTCCGGAAAGGAAGGTCCTTCATGAACGAACCGGTTATTATCACGAACCCGGCGCGCTGCCGCGATTGTTACCGCTGTGTCCGCCACTGCGATGTCAAAGCCATCCGTGTTCAGGACGGTCAGGCCCAGGTGGTGCCCGAACTCTGTATTGTCTGTACAACCTGCATTCGCACCTGTCCGCAAAAAGCGAAGGACGTTACCAGCGCCACGCCTGATGTGAAACAGGCGCTTCTGGACGGGCGGAAACTCATTGCGTCGGTCGCACCGTCCGCCCCCGCGTATTTCGGCTTCCATCAGTTTTCCGAAATGGAAGCGGCGCTCAAACAACTCGGTTTTTACGCCGCCGAGGAAACCGCGCTGGGCGCTGAAATCGTAAGCCTGGCTCATCGGAATTTTGTGGAAAAAATGCCGGAACGCCGTCCGGTGATCGCTTCCTCCTGTCCGGTCATCGTCAATCTGATGGAAAAGTACTATCCCGACCTGCTGCCTCATCTGGCCCCCATCGTATCGCCGATGATTGCGCACGGACGTATGCTCGCCGGGCGATACGGCCCTGACGCTTACATCGTTTTCATCGGCCCCTGCATTGCAAAAAAAATGGAAATTCGTGACGAGGCGGTGGCTGGCGTGGTTTCGGCGGCCATGACATTTCGCGGCCTGGCCGATTGGCTAAAGGACGAAAACATCGTCTTTGCAACTCCGGACGCAGAAATCCAACCGTCGTCTCCGGTGGATGCCAGGCTTTTTCCGGTGGAAGGCGGACTCATAGGTGCGGCGGGACTTAGCACCAACATACTTGAAAATGAGCTGTTGGTGGCAAGCGGCCTGGAAACCTGCCGGGACATTCTGGGCGACATCCGCGCCGGCCAGCTTAGCGCTTCACTGGTGGAGCTGATGGCCTGCACAGGCGGCTGCATCAACGGCCCCGCCATGTCGGATTTACCCGGCGGCATCTACGCGGCGCGGCAGAAAATCCTCAACTACCACCGGCATCGTCTTGCCTATCAGACTCCCGTGCGCGACGAGTGGCCGGACCTGTCCCGCACCTACACCGATAAAAGGCAACCGATTCCGGAATTCAGCGAAGAGCAGATCAAAGACGTGCTGGGGCGTGTCAACAAATACGCGCCGGAGGACGAACTCAACTGCGGCGCCTGCGGTTATTCGAGTTGCCGCGAAAAAGCCATTGCCACACTTTGCGGCATGGCCGAAGTCACCATGTGCATTCCCTACATGCGACGCCGATCGGAATCCCTTCGCCAGGTCGTCATGGATGTTTCCCCGAATTCCATTCTCATTCTTGATGACCATCTGGCCATTCAGGATATGTCGCCTTCGGCGGAACACATTTTCGGTTGTTCACTTGCCGATGTGAAGGGCAGGCACATCTCCCGGCTGATTCCTCTGTATGACGACTTCGTCGCCGTGCGCGATACGGGCAACCCCGTGATCGGCAAAATAAGACGGCTCAATGATCAACTGGTGGCGGAACAAAATATCGTCCGGGTAGAAGGCCAGTCACTATTGGTCGCCATCATGCGCGACATCACTGAGCATGAGGCTCAGAAACGGAAATTTTTGGAATTGCGGGCGCAAACACTCGAACAAACTCGTGAAGTCGTTCGCAAGCAAATGCGCGTGGCTCATGAAATCGCGCATCTATTAGGAGAGACGACCGCGGAAAGCAAGATGATCGTTACGCATCTGGCAAAACTGCTCGAAGAGGATGAACCCAAGTGAGACAACTGGTCGAATGCAATTGGCTGAGCCTCAATAAAGCCGGTGAAGAGTTGTGCGGCGACGCCGTTATGATCCGCACCAAACCGGATTCGTTTGTGGCGGTTTTATCCGACGGCCTGGGCAGCGGCGTCAAGGCCAGCATCCTGTCCTCGCTCACCGCCGAAATCGCCGCCCGGATGTTTGAAGGGGGCGGAACGGTGGAAGACGTGATGCAGACGCTTGTTGAAACGCTGCCGGAATGCTCTGTGCGCAAGCTAGCCTACGCCACCTTTGCCGTTTTGATCGTGTATAACGGACATGAAGCGCATCTGGTTTTGTTTGACTCTCCGCCGCTGATTCTCGTTCGCGACAATGCCCTTGTTACCCTGCCGGTTGAAGAACGTCAGATCAAAGGCAGAACCATCCATGAAGCACATTTCGACCTTCAGGAAAACGATTATCTGGTTTTAATCAGCGACGGGTACACGCATGCCGGACTGGGCGGCATTTACCGTCTGGGCTGGGGCTGGAAAAACGTAGCCACGGCCGTGCAGCGTTTCGTGCAAACGGGCGTGGATACCGTCAAATTGACGGAAGCGCTTTCCAGAACCTGCATGAAGCTTTATAGCGATAAACCGGGAGACGACGCCACCGTCATCAGCATGAAAGTGCGTCCCGCCGTTTCTGTTGCTGTGTTGACGGGACCGCCCACCAGCAAGGACATGGATGAATTTGCCGTTTCCCGTCTGATGGCGGCCGATGGGGATAAAATCATCTGCGGCGGCAGCACGGCTCAGATGGCGGCGCGCGTCCTTAACGAAAAGCTCGATGTCGAATGGATTCCGCCATGGAAGCGAACAAGCGAAGAGCCCAAGAAAAAAGGATCGCCTCCGACCGCATCTATCAAAGGCATCCATCTGGTGACGGAAGGCATATTAACCATCGGCCAGGCCCTTGAGGTCATGCGTAACGCGAAAACCATTCATGATCTGCCCAAAGATAATGACGCAGCCACCCGCCTTGCGCGTTATCTGCTGGCGGCGGATGACATTCACCTGATTGTGGGCACAGCCATCAATCCTAACCAGGTGGCGGATCTGATTCGGGGGGAACCCATGAGAATGGTTTATATCCGGGAACTGGTCGCCGATCTCAACGCCAGAAACAAGATTGTGACAGTGGAAAGGGTCTAAAGACAGGTGCAAGGAGACCGGCTTATACAGGTGCTAAACGATTTCATCTTTAACTTGAACCTTGCGCCTTGTACCTTATTCTTCTTCATGCAGAATGATTTTTGATTGTTCTTTTTGATAAGCCTGACTGCGGGGCAACGTGATTCGGACCGTCGTTCCTGTCGGAGCCTTTTGGGAATCGGCATTGGATTCGATGGAAATGTCGCCGTAATGGGCTTTGACGGCGGCGTAGGCCGCAGGCAGCCCCAGACCGGTTCCGTCACCAACCGGCTTGGTCGTAAAAAAGGGTGTAAAAAGAAGTGGTATGTTTTCTTCGGAAATGCCCTTGCCCGTATCCATCAACAATAGGGTTATTCGCCGCGCATCCCCTTGAACCAAAATGGTTAACATCCCGCCATCCGGCATCGCTTCCATGGCGTTTCGCTCCAAATCAATCAGCGCTGCAATGATTTGCTCATGATCCACAAAGAGCGCCTCATCATCCAGCGTGGATTTCACCAAGATATCAATTTGCCCCGGACACGCACACGCCGAAAGGCTTTCGTCTATCATTTTAAGAATATTGTTTTCTCTGAGTTTCAGACTGTGCAATTACCGTGAGCCTCCTTCATAATAGCGGCTATTCTGTCATCGCTATTAACACTTTATTTTGTAAATATAAATATTGATTGTTTACGCCTGTTTTATCTTATTGACTTTAAGTCAACGGCCATGATACATAATTACTCAAGATTTACGAGAATTCGTACGATATGAACAGCGGATTAATTTTCGTGAATGTTTCATACATTTAGCCAAGAAACAAGGAGTAACCTTTGAAACTGAGTGAAGTAATAGAGATCTTGAATGCTGAAATTATTGTGGGTGAAGACAATCTTGACCTCGACGTTAAAACGGCGTTCGGGGCCGACTTGATGAGTGACGTGCTGGCATTTGCAAAAGCGGGCAGCCTTCTGCTTACCGGATTAACCAATACGCAGGTGATTCGGACGGCCAACGTGCTGGACATTGCCGCTATTATTCTGGTACGCGGCAAAAAACCTTCCACGGAAACGATTGCACTGGCCAGAGAACTGAAAATTCCCATCCTGACCACAAAATATATTCTATTTGAAACGGCGGGCCGTCTTTATACCAAAGGCATAGTCGGCTGCCTGCAAAAAGTTGAAACCAGTGGGCGAAACTAACAATAACCTTTATTCGGGCAGTTTTATTATCGAAGGCGGTAATTTTAATTCGGCCGGAGTTGTATCTACCAGCATTAAATCCATTCTTAAAAAACTGGGTCTTCCCAACGATATCGTCCGGAAAGCCGCCATTGTCTCTTACGAGGCGGAGATCAATGTCGTATCTTATGCCAAAAAAGCCGTCGTGAACCTGATGGTCAACCCCGGGGTGGTGCAAATCGAGGTCATCGATGAAGGTCCCGGCATTCCAAACATTGATTTGGCCATGCAGGAAGGATATTCCACCGCCGATCAGAGAATTCGCGAAATGGGTTTCGGCGCCGGCATGGGGCTTTGCAACATTAAAAATTATTCCGATGCTTTTCATCTCACATCGGAAGTCGGCAAAGGCACACATTTAAAAATGACTATTCAATCGCCGTGATTAGGATTTCATTATGAATATTGAAAAAATAGTTCAAGTATTGGGGTTAGAGGTCAAAGCAGGCAAGGATAACCTGGATCGTGAAGTCACAGGTGGCTACACGGGGGATCTCTTAAGCGATGTCATGGGCAACTCCAAAGAAGGTTATATTTGGATTACGCGTCAGGTCCATCAGAACATTGTCGCCGTCGCCAGTCTTAAGGAGCACGCGGGGATCATTCTGATTAACGCCTGTCAGCCCACCCAAGACACGCTGGAGAAAGCCGAAGCGGAAAAGATTCCCATTTTAGTGTCCGACTTGCCCGCTTTCGAGATCTCGGGCAAGATCTATAACTTGCTTGCGGCAAAAAGCTGATTGTCGAAAACGCCTCCTCCTCATTCTTACCCGACAATAAATATTATTTATCTCTCGCGGTGAAAACCGATGCTGAAAGTTTATAATTGCGATCTTCATATTCATACCTGCCTGTCGCCTTGCGCCGAACTGGATATGCACCCGAAGGCCCTTGTGCATAAGGCGCTGGAAAGAAAACTCGACATGATCGCCATTTGCGATCATAACGCATCCGCAAATGTCCCTTATGTCATCGCAGCCGCCGCCGGAACAAATTTGAAAGTGATGGCCGGCATGGAAGTCACCACCCGTGAAGAAGTCCATCTCCTGGCCCTGTTTGAATCCCTGCCAGATCTGCTGCAATTTCAAGCCGTTATCGATCAGCATCTTTTCGGTGAGAATGATGAAACGAAATTTGGAGTTCAGGCCATTGTCAACGAACTGGGAGAAGTGGAAGGAATCAACGAACAGCTTTTGATCGGAGCTACGGATTTATCGATTGATCGTCTCGTCGGGTTCATTCATCAGTTGGGAGGTCTCGCCATTCCCGCACACATCGACCGAGAAAGTTTCAGTGTGCTGAGCCAACTCGGTTTCATCGACCCAAGCGCCGGTTTCGATGCATTGGAAATATCAAAATTAACGGGAATCCAACAGGGACGAATCCGTTATACAGATTTACATCGTTACCCGTTTCTTACCTCCTCCGACGCTCATTTCATCAAAGACATCGGAACATCAACCACCGGCATCCTAATGCGAGAGGCCGGCTTTGCCGAATTGAAACAGGCGTTATTCAAACAAAACGGACGCTATATTCTGGAGTAGCCATGCTGACCCTTGCCGCACACATTCTGGACATTGTTGAAAACTCGGTTCGCGCCGGCGCAAAGCTCATCGAAATCGGAATTACTGAAGATTCACAAAATGATTTGCTCACCATCGACATTCGGGATGACGGTCACGGCATGAGCCAAGAGGTTCTGCAAAAAGTCCTTGATCCCTTTTATACAACCAAAACCGTCCGTCGCGTAGGCCTGGGACTGCCACTTTTAAAAGACGCAGCCGAGAGGGCCGGCGGTTCGCTTGAACTGGAATCCAAAGTAAATTCAGGCACACACATTAAAGCCACGTTTGGCCTAACCCATTTAGACCGGCAACCCCTAGGTTCTATAAGCAGCATAATAATTATTCTCATTATTGCCAATTCTCAGGTTGATTTTTTTTACAAACACAGGCATAATGACCGGCGGTTTGAAATGGATACCCGCGAAATACGCAAAGAAATTGAGGATGTACCCATCAACCATCCTGAAGTAATAAAATACATCCGGGGCGCAATTGAAGAAGGAATGCGCGACATCATGCCGGAAGCATAACGTGCCCCAAAGATCGAGGAGGAAGCAAATGAAAGCCGAAGACACCGAGTTATTGAAGGAATTCACACCAGAACAAGTCGCAAAGTTAAACAGTATCATCGAAAAACATAAAGGGAAAGCGGGGGGATTGATTCCTGTGCTGGAAGAAGCGCAGGTTTGCCTGGAATTTCTGCCTCTGTCCGTGCAGAAAAAAATAGCTGCCGGTTTGAATTTGCCTTTGAGCCGCGTCTATGGCGTGGTCACCTTTTACTCGTTTTTCACCATGACCCCGCGCGGCAAACACACCATTCGTGTTTGTCTGGGCACAGCCTGTTACGTGCGCGGCGGCAAAGCACTCACAGAGACCATCGAAAAGCAGTTCGGCATTAAAGAGGGGGAAACCACGGCGGATCGTATGTTCACGTTGGAATCCGTCCGCTGCCTGGGCGCCTGTGGTTTGGGACCAGTCATTGTAGTGGATGAAGATGTTCACGGTCGAATCAAACCCGGCAAGGTCAAAGACGTCTTGAGTCAGTACAACTAATCATTCAGATCAAAGAAAGATAACGGAGGACGCGCCCATGGCGAAATTAACAATTGATGATTTAAAAAAGATTAAAGAAAAAGTTCATAAAGAAATGTCTTTACGGGACGGCGACCGTCGCGTCAAAGTCACCGTTCATATGGGAACCTGTGGAATTGCTTCCGGCGCAAAAGAAGTGATGGACACGCTTCTGGAAGAAATCGAAGCCGCAAATGTTCATGACGTGGTCGTCACCACATCCGGTTGCATGGGCCTTTGCAGCCGCGAACCCCTGGTGACCGTCGAAGCAGTGAACGCCGAGCCGATCAAGTACGAATATGTCAACCCCAACAAAATGAGGCAGATATTCAAACGACATGTTCTGGCAGGGGAAATACAAACTCCCTTTGTTCTGGCAAAAGGCGCTGAAATTATAAAATAAACATAGGATCAATCACGCAGGAATTACCTTCCTGTCGAATGATTGTTAAGGAGGATATTGGATCAATGAAAGTATTTCGTTCACATTTATTAATTTGCGGCGGCACGGGTTGCCAGGCGTCCGGCAGTCTCGGCGTGAAAAATGCCCTTCTGGAAGAAATCGTCAAGAGAAAACTGGCTGATGAAATAAAAGTAGTCGAAACCGGCTGCAACGGCTTTTGCGCTTTGGGCCCCATCATGGTGGTTTATCCGGAAGGCGTGATTTACATCAATCTCAAACCCGCTGACATGCCTGAACTGGTTGAAGAACATCTGATCAAGGGCCGCGTCGTCGAAAAACACCTTTACCGGGAACCGGGCACGGACAAAATCATCCCCACCATGCAGGATATCCCCTTCTTCTCCCTTCAGGAATTGAGGGTATTAAAGAACCGTGGATTGAACGATCCCGAAAACATCGCAGACTATATCGCCCGTACAGTTTTCCTGGTCAATGCCAAGGCACTCAACGAAAAGCC
>CAZJMX010000040.1:0-34925 GCA_964547345.1 uncultured Smithella sp.
CTTTCTAATGCAGCTTGAAACGATTCAACGAAAAACTTTACTTTATAAAAGCGGTGTGGAGTATGCCGACTACTGTTTAAATCATGTTGAAGGCTGTTCTCATGGCTGCAAATATCCTTGCTATGCCTTTATGATGAAAAAGCGGTGTGGTGTGGTAAAAACTTATGAAGACTGGTGCCGTCCCAAAATTGTTTCCAACGCCTTAGAACTTTTGGAAAAAGAAATTCCTCGGCATAAAAATAAAATTAAATATGTACATCTTTGTTTTTCTACGGACCCCTTCATGCACGAACAGAATGAAGTGGCGGAGTTAAGCTTGAAAATTATTGACCGGCTTAACCGAGGTAACATTCGTTGTACCGTATTGACAAAAGGCATCTACCCTCACGAGCTAGCTAAGCGAAACGGATGCAGCAAGAAGAATGAATACGGTATAACCCTAGTGTCTCTCGATGATGGTTTCCGTAAAAAATTCGAACCAAACACTGCAACTTTTAAAGAAAGAATAAAAGCACTTAAAACTTTGAGCAAAGCGGGGTTTAAAACCTGGGTCAGTATCGAACCTTATCCTACACCGAATTTAATAAAACAAGATTTAGTAGAAATTTTAAAAGCGGTTTCTTTTGTGGATAAGATTGTATTTGGAAGGCTGAATTATAATGCCGCTATTTCAAGTTTTAAATATTATAAAGAATTTTATACCAACTTAGCCTATACGGTCATTCAGTTTTGCCAAAAAAATAAAATTTTGTGTCATATTAAACAAGGCACAATGACTGAAGTAAACAGCATGAAGCATTCTACGCCTTTTGAGGCGCAAAGAGAAAGTTTGTAATAATTTGACCCGATGAACACACAGTAATTAATTTCTTATGTATCTTCATCTTAGACATGCTTTGCTTCGCTTTTAATCTATAATTATCGTTTACGGGTTGTAAAAACAAAGAGCTTTTATGTCCGAACTTTTATTCAGTCTTCATTCCTGGCCGCGCGCGATTGTTCACATCGACGGCGACGCGTTTTTTACGTCCTGTGAAGAAGCGATCCATCCGGAACTCAAAGGCCAGCCGCTTATCACCGGCGGCGAGCGCGGCATTGTGGCTTGCGCGAGCTATGCGGCCAAAAGGATCGGCATCAAACGCGGTGTGCCGCTGCACGAGGCGCGCAAGATCTGTCCGGGTCTTATCGTTCTGCCTTCCGATTATGAAACCTACAGCTTGTTTTCCCGGCGGATGTTTGCCATCATGCGCCGCTTCACGCCGGATGTGGAAGAATATTCCATCGACGAGGCTTTCTCCGATATCACCGGCATGCGCCGGGCGCTGCGGTTATCCTACGAAGACATTGCCCGCCAGATGAAAAAGGATATTGAACGGGAACTGGGTATCACCGTGTCGGTGGGATTGAGCATCACCAAGGTGCTGGCCAAGGTGGCCTCCAAACATCAAAAACCCGCGGGAATGACGGTGATCAAGGGCCTGGACATCGCCCGATATTTGAGCGATTTGCCGGTGGAAAAAATATGGGGGATCGGGCCTGCCACCACCAACTATCTGGCCAAGCTCGGCGTTCGCAAGGCGCTGGCCTTTGCCGAATTTCCCGAAAAAACCGTGCGGGCTAAATTTACCAAGCCGGGCGTAGAAATCTGGCGGGAGCTGCGCGGCGAATCGGTTTATCCGGTGACGTCCGAAGAAAAAAGTTCGTATGCCTCCATCAGCAAGACCAGGACGTTTGCGCCGCCGACGTCGGATGCCAACTATCTTTTCGCGCAGCTCATGCGCAATATAGAATCGGCCTGCATCAAAGCCAGACGCTACGCCCTTGCGCCGAAAAAGATTGTCGTATTCCTGAAAAAGCAGAACTTCGAAACGGCGGGAAGCGAAGCGGCTCTCTCCAGACCGTGTGCCTGTCCGCTGGAATTTTCCGATGTGGTCCGGAGTTTATTTGACGCCTGTTACCGTCCGCGCGACCTGTACCGCGCCACGGGTGTGATCCTGCTGGATCTCGTCGCCGACGGCAGCATTCAATACACGCTTTTCGACAATCCCGTGCAGGCGGAAAAGATCAAAGATGTTTACGCCGTGGCCGACGAACTGGCCCGAAAGTTCGGCAAGCATACGCTGCACCTGGGTTCGTCGCATCTGATTGAAAAAATCGGCAAGGGCCGCAGAGGGACACCCACCGTGCGCGAACAGACGCTGCTCAAAGGCGAAACGCAGCGCCGCCACCTGGGGCTGCCGCTCTTCCATGTGAAGACGTGAGGGGATAGGCGATAGGATAGACCAAGCGATCAACGGCCGGAAGTCAACGCAGACCAGGCATATGTCGGGTAAACTCCACGCCGGGGATGGAGGGGTTTCATGCGAGCATCTTTGTTAGTTTATTGAACTGGTTATTACCGGGAAGTTTCTTGAAAAAAGTTTCAAGTTAAAATGTGCTACAACCGGACATCTTATTTACTTCCTACCGTCTTTTTGTTGTGCTTGACAGTCCATAAAAAATACCCTAGATTGGCGCAGTTTTTCCCCGGAGGAGTTATTGACGTATGTCCACGAAGAAGCAGCGCCGGTCTGAGGATTTCAAGGATCGGAAAAAAAAGAAATCAACACGAATCGCCTATTTAGCCGCTATCATTGGCGGAGCCGTTGTATTGCTTGTTATATTTTTTGTCATTTTATTTAATGCCTTATTTCCACCCGTCGATATGGAAGCGCTGAAAAAAAAGGAGCGCAAGGCTTTTGAAATTTACTTTTCCGATACTCAGGAACGTTTTCTGATTGCCGAAAAGCGATTCATGTTTAAAGAGGAAGACCCCGCTCAGCAGGCGAAAGAAATTGTCAAAGCATTGCTGGACGGGTCCAAGACGGGTCATGTCAATACTTTTCCCGTCAATGTGGCGCTCCGGGACGTCAAAGTGGATAAAGACGGCGTCGCGCACGTCAGCTTCAGCGCCGATTTGACAAAACGTCATCCGGGCGGTTCGACCTCCGAGATGGCCACCATTTATTCACTGACCAATACGCTCGCGGCGAATGTTCCGGCCATCAAAGCCGTGAAGATTCTGCTTGAAGGAAAAGAACTCCCGTCGATCAAGGGTCATATTTCTACCCTAACCGCCTTTGTACCGGATCCCGATCTTCTTGCGCCGGTCAAGTCGGAGAGCCGCTGAGACGTCTATGGCGCCCAAATCCAAAATAGCGCGAACGCGCAATATCGGCATTGTTGCCCACATCGATGCGGGTAAGACTACCGTCAGCGAACGAATCCTTTTTTATACAGGCAAATCCTACAAGATGGGCGAAGTCCATGACGGCGAAGCGGTCATGGACTGGATGCCCCAGGAACAGGAACGCGGCATCACCATTACTTCCGCAGTGACAACCTGCACCTGGAAGAATTTCGAGATTCATATTATCGATACACCCGGTCATGTTGATTTTACGATAGAAGTGGAACGCTCGCTTCGCGTGCTTGACGGCGCGGTGGTCGTGTTTTGCGCGGTAGCCGGCGTCGAGCCGCAGTCGGAAACCGTCTGGCATCAGGCGGATAAATACGGCGTCCCCAAGGTTGCCTTTGTCAATAAAATGGATCGCATCGGAGCGGATTTTTTTCATGTCGTCAAGATGATGGGAGAGCGATTCCATTCAACACCAGTGCCCATTCAGATTCCCATAGGCAGTGAAGATAAATTCCGTGGCGCGATTGACCTCATTAACCGGAAAATGATGATCTGGGATGACAGCACGCAGGGCGCGGAATATCAGGTGGAAGACATTTCGGATGAGTATGCCGATGAGGCCGCGCATGAGCGCGAAAAAATGATCGAGACGCTTGCGGACTGTGACGACGATCTGGCCGACAAATATCTGGCCGGTGAAGAAATTACCGTTTCAGACATCAATGCAGCATTGCGCAATGCCACCATTGCTTTAAAAATCGTTCCGGTGCTGTGCGGTGCGGCGTTGCGCAACAAAGGCATTCAGCCCGTGCTGGATGGGGTGGTCAACTATCTGCCGTCTCCGGAAGATGTGCCGCCGGTGAAGGGCATCAATCCGAAAACGAAAAACGAAGAGATCCGGCACAGCTCCGATAAAGAACCGCTTGCGGCCCTGGCTTTTAAAATTCAGCTCGATGAAGGACGCAAGCTCACGTATCTGCGTATCTATTCCGGACAGATTTCCGCCAACAGCGAAGTCTATAACGCCGTCAAAAAGAAAAAAGAAAAAATCGCCAGGCTTTTGCGCATGCACTCCAATAAGCGCGAAAGAATCGATAAAGCGTCTGCCGGAGAGTTGGTCGCCGTTTTGGGGTTAAAGGAAACGACCACCGGAGACACGCTGTGCGATGAAGCGCATCCGATCATCCTGGAGCAAATGGAATTCTACGAGCCGGTAATCAGCCAGGCCATTGAAGCCAAAACGCCTGCCGATCAGGAAAAGCTTGCCCAGGCGCTCGTCAAACTGACTGATGAAGATCCTACCTTGAGAGTCAAATATGAGGACGAAACCGCGCAGACCGTGATTTCCGGCATGGGTGAACTGCATCTGGAAATTATCGTGGACCGTCTGAAACGGGAGTTCAACGCGCATGTCAATGTCGGACGGCCGCGTGTTGTGTATCGTGAAACGATTCAGAAACATGTTGAAGCCGAAAGCATTTTTGAAAAAGAACTGGGCGACAAGAGACATTTCGGGCAGGTTAAGCTCGAGCTTACGCCGCTTAAACGCGGCGCCGGTAATGACGTTGTCAATCAACTTTCCGAAGAGATTATTCCCGCCGAATACCATGACGCGATTGAAGAGGGGATCCGGGAGGCGATGATGAGCGGCGTGTTGGGCAGCTATCCGGTGATTGATGTCGGCGTCAAAGTAATCGGCGGCGCGCGCCGGGATGGAGAGTCCTCCGCACAAGGCTACAAGATTGCGGCGTCCACGGCGTTTCGCGACGGCTGCCAGGCCGCCAATCCCGTGATGCTGGAACCGATCATGCTGGTGGATATCATCACGCCCAGCGAGTTTATGGGCGATGTGATCGGTGATATCAATGCCCGGCGTGGTGAGATTCAGGCTGTCAACCCCAAAGGCCCGGTTTCCGAAGTCAAAGCCAAAGTGCCTCTCAAAGCCATGTTCGGCTATTCCACTGATCTGCGTTCCGCCACCCAGGGCCGCGCGGTCTTCTCTATGCTTTTTGCGGAATACAACAAAGCGTAAAAAAGCACGGAGGCACAGAGTTTTATATGTCATGATGTTATTACCGCCCGCGGCATGCGCCGGGTAAACATCCGGCGGGAATCCAGACATGTGTGGATGATATTCGGCCTGTAGATTAAGCATCGCACCTGCGCGAATCATTTGATGGGAGGGTTGATTGAACAGCATCAAGCGAAACACCATCTTTGATCTTACGAAACCCCTTGATACATCTTTTATTCCTTACTCAAACGGAAACTATTCCGACCCGCTGCTGGAAGTGGCGGATTGGAGTTCCATTGCCATCGAAGGCTTTCGTGTATCCAGACTTTCACTTGGGACACAGACGGGCACGCATATTGACGCTCCTGCTCATTTCTTGGGCGACGGTGCGACGCTGGATGCTCTGTCGCCGGATCATTTCGTCGGCAGCTATTTCTTGCTTTCCCTGCCTCTTTTCGTATCTTCTTCGGAGGTTGCTCAATTACTGACCGCATACCGGCGCCAGAAAATAATTTTTTTAAGAACGTCCGAAGATCAGGTCTCTAAATTTTCGCAAGAGGCGCTGCAAAAGATTGTTTCCCTGCCTTCTGTATTGTGGGTGTTGTCAGGGGTTATTGTCATTGAAGATTCTGAACCGCTTGAGTTTTATCGTATTATTGCCCGCGCAGGAAAATATCTTGTGGAAGACCTGGACCAGCGCAAGGCTCATGTCATAGCCGGTCACGGGGAAATATTCGTCTTCCCGTTGCGGTTGATCGGCGTCAGCGGCTCTCCCTGCCGAGTCATCGTGAGAACAAAATGATAAAATCCATCCACCATCAAAAGCGCATGGACTGTATGTATAATAATAGGGATAATAACCGCACTAATGAATTTGAGTTTGATCCGGTAGCAAGCATCCGCAAATGTAAAATAGAGCTGCTCCAATGAAAACGAAAAGTGTTCTGTCGGAATTAAAAGAAAAAGAGAAGCTTGCAAGGCGCACAATCATCATCAACGCGGCGGAGAAGGAGTTTGCCACCAAGCCCTTCCAGAAAGTGACGATGAGAGATATTGCCCGCCGCGCCGGTGTATCGCCGGCGCTTATTTACCGGCACTTTCCTGATCAGCAGTCTCTCTTTGCTGAAGCTTTCATGATGGGAATCAACCAGATATTTGAAAAAATATTCATTACAATTGATAAGTCGCAAGACGGCGCTATAGAAAAGGTGATTTCTGATTATATCGAGTATTTCACACGTAACGATCAGTATTTCAAGATGATGATGAATTTTTTTCTCGGCGGTTCGGTTGACCCCGGGCTTTTTGAGAAGCTCACCTTGATTGAAAGAAATATTCTCAGCCACTTTGATATGATTTTCAGAAAAATGAACGCGGACGGAGATATAAGGCTTCATTCCCACGCCCTTTTTGCCACGTTGACGGGCATTATCGCAACTTTCCGAAACCATCCCGAAAAAAATACGCAGCAAGTGCTCATGCACAGACAGCGAATAGCACATAACATATCAATACTGTTTAGAAAAAAGTAAATACCTTGCCTGGATATTTCAAAATATCCGTAAATTTTCTTGACATGTTAACGCAGTTTTAATATGTAAACATCGTTTACAGTTACGTCAGGAGAAGTTATGATTGATCCGTTAGAAAAATCTTATATGGATAAGTTCTTCAATCCATCCTCAGTCGTAGTGATCGGCGCTTCCAATGCTGATTTCAATCTCGGGGCGACCATTTGTAAAATCCTGAAAGAAGATATTGGTTATTCAGGCCGGGTGTACGCGGTGAATCGCGGCGGCGAAGATGTTCACGGAGCGTCGGGTTTTACATCGGTGGGCGATATTCAGGATGATGTCGATCTGGCCGTTATTATCACGCCGGCAGCCGTGGTTCCGGCATTCGTCCAAAATTGCGGCGAAAAGGGAATCCGCAACATCGTCATTGAAAGCTCGGGGTTTTCTGAACAGGGAGAAGAGGGGAAAAGGCTGCAAGCCGAAATTGACGAAGCGGCACGCAATCATCAGATACGCATCATCGGCCCCAATTGTCTGGGGATATTGGACAATCATCAGAAATTTTGCTGCTTCTACGGCGCCAATCAGTTGATCTCGCAAGCGATTAAAAAACCGGGCGCGGTGTCCTATGTCATCCAGAGCGGCGGGATCGGCGGACTGGTGCTTGAACGCGTTGCGGAGGATGTGTCCGGCATCAATAAAGTGGTGTGCATTGGCAATAAATCGGATGTGGATGAAACCGATTTTATCGATTACTTCAGCACGGATAATACGAAGGTAATGGGGCTGTACCTGGAAAACGTCATACATGGCGGTAAGCTGATGGCTTCCGCGATGCGCGCGAAAAAACCGGTGCTCGTTTTCAAATCGGGTCGAAGCGAAGCGGGAAGCGCCGCAGCCGTGTCGCACACCGCCGGGATGGCCAACAATGACGCCGTGTTCGAGGGGGCTTGCAGGCAGGCGGGAATCATCCGGCTGAAATCGGCAGAAGAGCTCTACTCGCTGCCGAAGATGTTTACCGAGATGCCGCTTTTGGCGGGAAACCGCATTGCCATCTTCACCAATTCCGGCGCTTTTGGAAGTATCGGCGCCGATCTGCTTGCCGATACGGATCTTGTGATGGCGGAGTTCTCCCCGGAGACCCGCGAGAAACTCAGCCGGTTGCCCGGTGTGTTCAATGCCGGGAACCCCGTTGATATCGGACCGGCGCTGCCGCAAGTCTATCTTGAAATCTATGATATCCTCCTGGCCGCAGGTGAGGTTGACGGTCTTTTGCACATTGTGGGCATGTGGCGCGATTATGTGACCGATGTGATGGGTGAGCTCGTCGCTCTTTGCCAACGTCACCAAAAACCTGCCGCCCTTTATTGTTTCAACGCAATGGCGCGAGTACAGGCCGCGCGAACGGACAAAAAGCTTCCGATATTTAACACGGCCGAAGAGGCGGTGCGGGCATTGGTCGTCTCGTATGAGCAATTTCGCTATCTCGGGAAAAAACAGGATAAATTCAAGTGCAAGTTCTAGGACAAGAGGTTGCAACCACCACTGAAGATTGGCAAAATCTCTTGTTTTGAAGGAAATGGGTCGGATTAAAGGGAAGTTCCTTCGGAGTTCGTCAATTGTCCGGCTTCAGATAAGGCAGTGCCAGCTGCACTTTTTTGAGGGCCTGCTTTTCAATCTGGCGGGCGCGTTCGCGCGTGATGTTGTATTTATCGCCGATTTCCTGAAGCGTCAGCGGGTCATCCGCCATGACGCGGTTCTGAATGATGTAACTTTCCCGTTCGTTTAGTTTGGCCAGGGCGCCGGCAATGTCGCGCTTTACCAGGCTTCTTTCTTCGTGCTTGATTAGCGATACTTCCTGGTTATCACCGTCATGCGTCAGAAAATCAAGGTGAGACGTGTCTCCGTCGTCATTGATAAATTCATTGAGCGACAGATCGCGCGTGCCCATGCGCAAATCCATTTCAGCCACTTCGGAGCCTTTGACGCCCAAGGATTCCGCGATCTCGCTGAACTCGGGATTCTTTTTCGAGATCGTTTCCAACTGCTTTTTGGCCTGGCTCAGTTTGAAGAAAAGTTTCCTTTGCGCCTGTGTCGTACCGATTTTCACGATGCTCCAGGACTTGATCAGGTAATTCTGGATGTAGGCGCGAATCCACCAGACGGCGTAGGATATCAGCCGGTAGCCTTTATAGGGATCGAATTTTTTCACGGCGTGAATGAGGCCGATATTTCCCTCCTGGATCAGGTCGGCCAGTTTAAACCCGTAATTGCGGTATTCATGGGCGATCTTGACGACAAACCGAAGATTGGAAACGATGAGCTTTTCCGCAGCCTCCATATCGTTGAATTTCTTCAGGCGTACGGCCAGCTTGAATTCTTCCTCTGGGGTTAAAAGCGCAAATCGGTTGATCTCGGAAATATATAAGTCAAGAGTGCCGGTGACGATGGGTAGCTTCAACGTTTAGGCCTCCAAAGTTTAATTAACATAGTTGCTTTGTATCGAAGAGTGTTTTTCCGGTCAAGCAAATAATTTCCACTTCTTGACAGGCCAACGCTCAATGTTTATCCTAATGACAAACCAATCTAAGGAATTGAAATGAAATCAGTTAATAAGACGATGATCGAATCCGCCATCAAGCTGGCTCAAGATGTCGATGCCGGTATTGTTCTGGTGTGCGTGGATGTGAGAAGTGAACTAATGGAACTGCCGGAAGAAATTAAAAACTCCGTTCATTTTGTTCTGGTCACCCAAGAGAATGATGATTTTCCGGAGAAACTTGCAAATTACGCGCAAAAGTTGGATGTTCCCAATGTAAACTTAACACGCGTAGGCAAGATTAAAATTGCAATTGCCAAGGGCATTGTTTCGGGATTGTTTAAACAAGGAGATAAAATCATTTGTCTGTCCGGTGTGCCGAAATTAGGCTATGCGGACAGTATTTTTTTTATCGATGTCGGAAAAGAATTCGAAATTCTGACCTCCGATTTTTTTAACGATGTTGTCGAGGCTGTTGAACCCGAGGTCTTCAACGCGGTTTTAAATATCGCCTGTGAGCTGGCCGCGCAGGGGAGGGAAAACCGCAAGGTCGGCACCATCTTTGTGCTGGGCGATGATGAAAAGGTCATGCAGTTGTCCCGGCAGATGATTATGAATCCGTTTCAGGGTTATTCGGAAGAAGAACGAAATATCCTGAATCCGGATCTGGAAGAAACCATCAAGGAATTTTCAGCAATCGATGGCGCTTTTGTGGTCAAGTTCAACGGCGCAATCGTGACGGCAGGCCGCCATTTGAGCGCGGCGCTCGAAAGTAAGGATTTCCCGTCGGGACTGGGCAGTCGACATATTGCGGCCGCAGGCATCACCAACGTGACCAAGGCCGTTGCCATGGTCGTTTCCCAATCCACAGGCAACGTCAGCGTTTTTAAAAACGGCAAACTCTTCGTGACGATCGAAAAACCAGTGGAATAGAAAGAGGAAGATTATGAGATTTGATAAATTCACATTGAAAGTACAAGAAGCGCTTCAGGACGCTCAAACGCTTGCGGGGACTTTAGGCCATCAGGCCGTTGAGCCGGAGCATCTGCTTGCTTGCTTTTTGAGGCAGGAAGACGGCATCGCGGGAGCCATCCTGACTAAATTAAACGCATCGCCGCAAAAGATTGAGCAGGAGCTCAATCAATATCTGAAAAAACAGCCGAGCGTTCACGGCGCGGGTTCAGGCCAGTTGTATCTGGGGGGCAGACTCAATCAGTTGTTTGACAAGGCGATGACCGAGGCGGCTCAGCTCAAGGACGAATATGTCAGCGCGGAGCATGTGCTGGTTGTCATGGCCGAAGAGAAAGAAGGCCAGTCTGGTAAAATCCTGCGCAAGAACGGCATTACCAGGGATAGTATCTTTAAGGTGCTGGTGGATATTCGCGGCAATCAGCGTGTGACGGACCCGAATCCCGAAGGCAAGTACCAGGCCCTTGAACGCTATGCCAAGGACTTTAATGAACTTGCCCGCAAGGGTTCGTTTGATCCGGTGATCGGTCGTGATGAAGAGATCCGCCGCATCATGCAGGTGCTTTCACGACGCACGAAAAATAATCCAGTGCTGATCGGCGAGCCGGGCGTCGGTAAGACCGCCATCGTGGAAGGTCTGGCGCAGCGCATCGTCAACGGCGACGTGCCGGAAAGCCTTAAGAAGAAACGTGTGGTCGGTTTGGATATCGGCGCATTGGTCGCAGGCGCAAAATATCGTGGTGAGTTCGAAGAGCGCCTGAAAGCTGTGTTGAAGGAAGTCATCAGCGCCGAAGGCGAGATTATTCTCTTCATCGACGAAATTCACACCATGGTGGGTGCAGGCGCGGCGGAAGGCTCGATGGATGCCTCCAATATGCTGAAACCCGCGCTGGCACGAGGCGAGCTGCGCTGCGTGGGCGCGACGACGCTCAACGAATATCGCAAATACATTGAAAAGGATGCGGCTTTGGAGAGGCGCTTCCAGCCTGTTTTGGTCAAAGAGCCGACGGTGGAAGATACGATTGCCATTTTGCGCGGCCTCAAGGAGCGCTACGAAGTGCACCACGGCGTGCGGATCAAGGATTCGGCCATTGTGGCCGCGGCGACTCTTTCTCATCGCTATATTGCCGACCGCTTTCTGCCGGACAAGGCCGTGGACTTAATAGATGAAGCCGCGTCGCGTTTGCGTATCGAGCTGGATTCCATGCCTTGCGAAATCGACACGATTGACCGGAAAATCATTCAACTGGAAATCGAGAAGCAGTCGCTCAAGAAGGATACGGATAAAGCCGCGACGGAACGGCGCGACAAGATTGAAAAAGAATTGGCCGAACTCAAGTCCAGCATGGATCAGATGAAACTGCACTGGTCGGCTGAAAAAGACATCATCAAAAAGATTCAGCAGATTAAGAGTCAGATGGAATCGCTGAAAACCGAAGAAGCCAATGCGCAACGGGAGGGCAATCTGGAGCGTGCCGCGGAAATCCGCTACGGCAAGCTGGTGGTGCTGGATCGTGAGCTTCAGGAAGATCAGATCAAACTGGAAGAGGTTCAGAAAAACAACCAGATGTTGAAGGAAGAAGTGGATGCCGAAGATGTGGCGGAAGTGGTCGCCAACTGGACGGGTATTCCGCTTTCACGCATGATGGAAAGTGACGTGCAGAAGCTTATTCACATGGACGAGCGTCTCAAACTGCGTGTGATCGGTCAGGATGACGGAATTCAGGCCGTCTCTGCTGCATTGCGGCGAGCGCGGTCCGGTCTGCAGGATCCGAATCGTCCCATTGGATCGTTCATCTTCCTGGGGCCCACCGGCGTGGGCAAGACTGAACTGGCCAGAGCCCTTGCGGAATTCATGTTCGACAACGAGCAGGCTATGATCCGCATTGATATGTCCGAATACATGGAAAAGCATGCGGTTGCGCGTTTGATCGGCGCTCCGCCCGGTTATGTCGGCTATGACGA
This sequence comes from uncultured Smithella sp., assembly GCA_964547345.1. GTDB lineage: Bacteria > Desulfobacterota > Syntrophia > Syntrophales > Smithellaceae > UBA8904. The sequence continues at coordinate 12,180 of CAZJMX010000040.1, forward strand.
AGGCGGTTATTTGACCGAAGCCGTCCGGCGCAAGCCATACAGTGTTTTGCTTTTTGACGAAATCGAAAAAGCGCATCCGGATGTCTTCAATATTCTGCTTCAGATACTGGACGACGGCAGGCTCACCGATGGCCATGGTCGCACCGTTGATTTCAAGAATACAGTGGTGATTATGACGTCGAACGTTGGCAGCCAGTGGATACAAGACCCGTCACTTGATGAAGAAGATAAGAAAAATCGATCAATGGAAGCGCTGCGAGCGACGTTTAAGCCGGAATTTTTAAACCGCATTGACGATATTATTATGTTCCATGGATTATCACTGGAAGACATTCACCGGATTGTCGGCATTCAACTGGGTTTAATCGACAAGCGTCTCAAGGAGCGTAAACTGAGCATCGAATTGACAGATGCGGCGAAAAAATATATAGCCGAGCAGGGCTACAGCCCGGTTTACGGTGCGCGGCCACTGAAGAGGTCGTTGCAAAAGCTTGTTTTGGACCAACTGGCGCTTGATATTCTGGCAGGTAAATTTGCCGAAGGCGACCACATCGTCATCGATGAGTCCAGAGGGGAAATAACGTTTAGTAAGCAGTGAGGCGTTAGGAGTGAGGCGCACGCCTTATACCTTGCCCCTGACTTATATCGAGGGGGAATTTTATGGAAGAAGAAAAAAAAGATTCGGGATTTGTTGTCAAAGATAAACGTTTTTCGGAAGAATCGGAAACCAAGGCTCAACCGGCAGCCGCGAAAGAGAATGAATTAAAAGACGACGTGGCGACCCAGGCGAACGAACCCGTAGATTATCCGCCCGTTAATTTTACAAACTTTGTTATCTCACTTAGCACCTCTGCTTTGTTTCAGTTCGGTGATTTTCCTGAGTATGAGGGAGGCAAGGCCGAGAAGAATTTGCCGGCAGCCAAGCAGACGATCGATATTCTAGACATGCTGCATGCGAAAACCAAAGGCAATCTGGATGCAAATGAAGCCAATCTGATTCAGGGTGTTCTTTACGAACTGAAAATGCGTTATGTCAAAGAAAAAGCCTGACATGCAATGTCTGGCCCCAGCAAAAATCAACCTTTTTCTGCATGTGCTCAGGAAGCGCCCCGACGGTTACCACGATCTGGCCTCGGTCATGCAGCAAATATCGGTTTATGACGAGATCGAATATTCCCTCCGGCCGGAGGGAATATCACTTCATTGCCCCGGCACCAATTTACCGACGGATGAAAAAAATCTGGTTTGCCGTGCCGCCCGCGCCATTTTTGATTATACCGGTTATCAGGGAGGCATCGACATCACGCTTCGCAAATCCATTCCGGAGGCTGCAGGTCTTGGCGGCGGCAGTTCCGACGCCGCAACCACGTTGCTGGCATTAAATGACTTGTGTTCACTTCATCTGGATAAGACCGTGCTGATGAAAATGGGGGCAAAATTGGGGGCGGACGTTCCCTTTTTTATTTTTGGAAACTGTGCGTTTGCCGCAGGAATCGGCGACGAGCTGCAAATTATCCCTAACCTCGCTAAACTCAATCTTGTTTTAATCAATCCCGCCTTTCCCCTTTCCACAAAAGCGGTTTATGAAAACCTTAATTTAACATTGACAAAGAAAAAAAATAATTATAGCATTCCGCGATTTTACGCACTAGGCGACGTAATTCGGGAATTGCATAATGATTTAGAATCGGTATCGCTTCAGATGTATCCCGAATTGAACGATTTCAAGCAAATGCTTGGAAATGAAGGCGCTCTGGGGGTTTTGATGTCGGGCAGTGGCCCCACGCTATTTGGCATTTTTGCGGATGAAAAATCGGCTAAAGAAGCGCGGGCGGCTATTTTGAAAAAAGTTTCCGGAGAATGTCTGGTTTTCTTTGCCCAATCATTGTAGGGACGAATAACGATTCGCCTCTACGGAATAATTATTTTGATTACATTTTCAATAGAAGGATGATGGGGCGTCGTCAAGCGGTAAGACACAGGACTTTGATTCCTGCATTCGGAGGTTCGATCCCTCCCGCCCCAGCCAGAAAAATTGTGGAGAAGTTTTAAATGTTAGAAAGAATAAGGGTTTTTTCCGGAAACGCCAACATCGCTCTGGCTAAGAAAATTTGTGAAAAGCTGGGTGTGCCCTTGGGAAAAGCCAATGTCACCACGTTTAGCGACGGAGAAACGCGCGTCGAAATTGACGAAAATGTCCGCGGAATGGATGTTTTCATTATTCAATCCACTTGTTCGCCGGTCAATGTTACATTGATGGAACTGCTGATCATGATCGATGCCATGAAAAGAGCATCGGCCGACCGGATTACTGCCGTTGTTCCGTATTACGGATATGCCAGGCAGGATCGAAAAGTCGCTCCGCGCGCGCCGATTTCGGCAAAACTTGTGGCTGATCTGATTACCACCGCCGGCGCCAACCGCGTTTTGTCCACGGATTTGCATGCCGGTCAGATTCAAGGTTTTTTCAATATTCCCGTGGACAATCTTTTTGCAACGCCGGTTTTGATTGACTACATGAAGAAGTATTATCACGACAATACGGTGGTCGTCTCTCCTGACACCGGCGGTGTGGAAAGAGCCCGTGCATTCGGCAAAAGGCTGGATGCCTCTCTGGCCATCATCGACAAAAGAAGAGAAGGCCCCAACGAAGCCCAGGTGATGAATATTATTGGTAACATTAAGGGAAAACGGGTCATTATTTTAGATGACATGATTGATACGGCGGGCACTGTTGTTCAGGCGGCCAATGCGCTAAAGGAAGCCGGCGCGCTGGAGGTATCGGTCTGTTGCACGCATCCGGTGCTTTCGGGACCGGCGCTTGATCGTTTGGAAGCGTCCAGCCTCAAAGAAATTATCGTGACGGATACCATTCCGTTGTCTGAGCGGGCGGCAAATTTTCAAAGGATAAAAGTATTATCGGTGTCCGGCCTGTTGTCCGAGGCTGTTCGCCGGATTTACTATAACGATTCAGTAAGCTCATTATTTATTTAGGAGGAGAGGGGTAAATGGAAATAACTGATTTGGCGGCGCAAGTCCGTAAAGAACAAAAGAAAGGTCCAGCCCGACGGTTGCGGCAGCAAGGATTTGTGCCGGCGATTTTTTACGGCGGGAACACGGAAAATATCCAGCTGGCCGTCAAGAGCAGTGACCTATCTAAGCTGTATAAGGAAAAGAAAAATCATTCCTTTATCAAGTTGATGATTGATGACGGCGGGCTAAAGCAGGAGAAACTTTCTTTAATCAAGGAATTGCAGAGACAACCCTTGACCGGCAAGTATTATCATGCGGATTTTTATGAAGTGGATATGAAAAAGAAACTCACGTTTGACGTCACGTTGAATTTTACAGGTAAATGCATCGGCGTAGAAAACGGCGGAGAATTGCAGCATATCAAACGTGAAGTGAAAGTTTTGTGTTTGCCGACAGAACTTCCTGATTTCATTGAAGTGGACATTACGGCGATAGAGATCGGTCATTCCATTAAAGTCAAGGATATAAAGGTTGCAGAAGGCCTGACGCTTGTTGATCCACCGGACGCCGCTGTTGTATCCGTCGCCGCCGTTAAAGCTGTGAAGGCTGTCGCCGCTGAAGGTGCTCCGGCAGAAGGAGCAGCCGCAGTTCCGGCGGCACCGGCAAAAGCGGCGCCGGCAAAAGAAGTAAAGAAAGACAAAGAAAAAAAATAAGTTCCAAACCATAATCTGGGCGGGAGAGCATGCTTCCCTCTGCGTTGGTGAAATATTTTTCGCGCTTTCGAAAAGAGAGGGAGCAAGTGGTTTATCTGATTATCGGGTTGGGTAATCCGGGAAAACGCTATGAAAAAACCCGGCACAACATCGGGTTTATGGCGCTCGAAAAGCTTGCCACCCAGTGGAAAATAAATTTAAAACAGAAGAGTTTTGAAGCTGCATGGGGCAAAGGGGCGGTTGATGGACAGAATGTTCTTCTGGCCGAGCCTCAAACATTCATGAATTTGAGTGGTACTGCAGTCAGGCAGTTGCAGTCGTTCTTTAAAACGGATATCAGCAATCTCATCGTTATTCACGATGATCTCGACTTGCCTTTCGGGTCGATTCGACTGAAAGCGGGAGGAGGGACTGCCGGTCATAAAGGGCTGGCATCTATCGAGTCTAACTTGGGAACTTCCGGTTTTATGCGGGTGAGGCTGGGTATCGGCAAACCAGTTGACAAATCCCGAATTGAGGGTTATGTGTTGGAGCCTTTCCGGAAGGAAGAACAAGAATTGTTGCCGGATGTGATTGGCCGGGCAGCCGATGCGAGCGCTGAAATCGTTTTGAATGGTCTGCAGCAGGCAATAAGCAAGTACCAGACAAAAAATATAAATTTTCTAAAGAAGGAGGACTAGTTAATGTTTAAAGAAAAACGAAGTATCTGGGCATTTTTGCTGAGCAGTTTGATGATTCTGCTCATGGCCGGCACGGCTTTTGCCGGTGAAGCAAATATCAAGTTGCCCGATTTAACCCAAATTACCTTTTTGGGCGGAACCCTGGCCGGGATGACGATTCTTAATATCGGATTGATTATCTGCTTGATCGGTATGGCGTTCGGCATTCTTCAGTACGTTCAAACGAAAAACCTGCCCGCGCACAAGGCCATGCTCGATGTGTCCCAGACTATCTGGGAAACCTGCAAGACCTATCTTTTCCAGCAGGGCAAATTTCTCATCGCTTTGTGGGTTTTGATCGCTATTTGTATGATTTACTATTTCGGCTTTCTGGAACAGTTGCCTGCCTCCAGCGTCATCATCATCATGATCGCCTCGATTGTTGGTATTCTGGGATCCTATGTGGTTGCGTGGTTCGGTATTCGCATCAACACCGTGGCCAACTCCCGTGCCGCCTTTTCATCGCTTTCCGGTGAGCCCCTCAATATCGTGAACATCTGTCTGCGTTCCGGTATGAGCGTTGGCCTTCTGCTGGTCAGCATCGAACTGTTCTTTATGATCATCATTCTGGCCTACATTCCCACGAATCTGGCCGGCGCCTGCTTCATCGGGTTTGCCATTGGCGAATCTCTGGGCGCTTCCGTGCTGCGTATCTGCGGCGGTATCTTCACCAAGATCGCCGACATCGGTTCCGACTTGATGAAAATCGTTTTCCATCTTCCTGAAGACGATCCGAAAAACCCTGGTGTTATCGCCGACTGTACAGGCGACAACGCGGGTGACAGTGTTGGCCCCACGGCAGACGGTTTTGAAACCTACGGCGTAACCGGCGTTGCCCTGATCGTTTTCCTGGCTTTGGCGCTGGCTTCCACCCCGGAAATGGGCGGCAGATTGATCATCTGGATCTTTGCCATGAGAATTCTCATGATCCTTACATCGCTTGTTTCTTACTTCATCAATGACGGTATCAGCAAGGCTGCTTTTGCCGGTAAGAAAGAATTCAATTTTGAACATCCGTTAACCAATCTGGTTTGGATCACGTCGATTGTTTCCATTCTCGTTACCTTTGGCGCCAGTTATGTTCTGCTGGGCGAACTGCCCGCACAGTATGCAGGTCTGTGGTGGGCGCTGTCCATCATCATCAGCTGCGGAACCATCGCCGGTGCGTTGATTCCGGAATTTACCAAAATATTCACCAGCACCTCGTCACGTCACTGCGAGGAAGTTGTGAACGCCTCTAAGCAGGGTGGTGCTTCCTTGAATATTCTTTCCGGTCTGGTTGCCGGTAACTTCTCCGGTTTCTGGCTGGGCATGGTGATCATCGCTTTGATGTTCGTTGCCTATATGGTGTCCACGCATGCAGCTATTATGGCGATTATGCCCGCGGCCTTTGCCTTTGCAGCGCCCGTGTTTGCTTTCGGTCTGGTGGCTTTCGGTTTCTTGGGCATGGGCCCTGTGACCATCGCTGTGGACAGCTTTGGACCTGTCTCCGATAACGCGCAGTCGATTTACGAACTGTCGCTGATTGAATCGCGTTCCGATGCGAAAGATATTGTGAAAAAAGAATATGGCATTCTGCCTGATTTTGAACTGGCCAAGCACTTTCTGGAATCTGCCGACGGTGCCGGCAATACCTTCAAAGCGACAGCCAAACCCGTGCTGATCGGCACCGCAGTTGTCGGCGCCACCACCATGGTGTTCGGCATCATCATTATGCTCGAAGGTCTCTTCGGAAATGTTATCGCGAGACTATCCCTGGTTCAACCGGAAATCATTCTGGGTCTGCTTACCGGTGGTTGCGTCATTTACTGGTTCACCGGCGCTTCTATTCAGGCCGTTGTCACCGGCTCTTATCAGGCCGTTGTGTTCATCAAGAAGAACATTAAACTGGACAAAAAAGAAGCATCGATTGAGGATTCAAAAGAAGTCGTCAAGATTTGTACCCAGTATGCTCAAAAGGGTATGATCAACATCTTCATCGTGATCTTCTTCATGACCCTGGCCCTGTCGTTCTTCAACCCCTACTACTTCATCGGTTACTTGGTTGGTATCGCTTTCTTCGGTCTGTTCCAGGCGATTTTCATGGCCAATGCTGGCGGTTGCTGGGATAACGGCAAGAAGATTGTGGAAGTCGACCTGAAGATGAAAAACACCCCGTTGCATGAAGCGGCTGTCGTAGGCGACACGGTCGGCGATCCCTTCAAAGATACGTCTTCGGTTTCCTTGAATCCGATTATCAAATTCACAACTCTGTTTGGTCTGCTGGCTGTCGAAATCGCCGTCAACATGCCGAATAAGAATTTGAAGCTTGGTCTGGCCTGCTTCTTCCTGCTGGTCGCTCTGGTTTTCGTGTATCGTTCTTTCTACAGCATGAGAATCTCCAGCGAAAAACTGGGTGACTAAGAAGTCGTCTAACCCTTAACTTCAAAAGGCGCTCCGCCAAAAGGAGCGCCTTTTTTGTTTTGCGGCAATGGACAAAGACGAAAGATTCAGGATAAAAGGCGATGGACTGGCGAATCATGGGGGTAGCGTGTGGTTCGTGAAGTGGAAAACAAGGGAAAGGTTCATTCAATGACAGACGAAGAAACTGTTGATGAAATTCTGGGGGGGAGCCTGAAAATCCGCCAGAGCAAACGCGGTTACCGTTTTAATCTGGATTCGCTTATTCTGGCGCATTTTGTTTCCTTAAAGCCCCGTTCCGTCAATATGGATCTGGGTTGCGGTAACGGTGTCATTGCGCTGGTTTTGGCCAGGCGTTTTCCGTTAACGCAATGGACCGGCCTGGAAATTCAAGAAGGGCAGGCATCGCTTTCGTGTCGGAATGTCGAGCAAAATGGTCTGGAAAAACGTGTTACGATTGTTCTGGGCGATGCAAGGGAAGTCAAAAGAAAATTTCCGGCCAATTCGTTTGACAATGTTATCTTCAATCCGCCGTATCGTAAGCTGTCTTCCGGCCGGATTAATTCTCTCTTGGAGAAAGCTGTGGCTCGTCACGAGATCAAAGGGTCACTTTCGGATTTTCTGGCTGCGTCTAAATATCTACTCAAACCTTCAGGCCGTGTTTTCGCCATTTATCCGGCGAAGCGATTGGTGGAATTGATTTTCCTGTTTCGTAAAAACAATATTGAACCCAAAAGAATGAAACTGGTATTTTCCGATTGTGCATCCGACGCCGAGTTTGTGTTAGTTGAAGGAAGAAGCGGTTCACGCGAAGAGTTGAAAATGGAGCCGCCGCTTTACATTTATGAAGAGCCCCAAAAACACACGCAGGCCATGAAAAAAATTTTCAGCGATCTGGCTTCTCCTCCTGGCGTCGGCGTCGGCTGATTTCTTTTTCCATTACACGTTTGATAATCTGTGCAAGGTCGCGGTCGGCCAGTCCCGCCGTGCTGTCCTCAATTATTTTTCTGTCTCTTTCGGTCAAAATGATTCTATTTGCCTCGCCGCTTTGGGCTTGGCCTTGGATCCGGTCCGGCTGAAATCCCACGGTAAAGTGAATGTCGCGCACGACCGTTTTGCCGGCCAACTGATTTAATTTTTGCCGGATGTCTTCTTTCATGAAGTGCAATTGCTGCACCCAGCCGGAAGATGTGGTTCGGACAAACAGCGTGCCCGCATGCAATCGGTCGGGCTGTGTCTGCCCCGCGATCTGCTCGCCCACCGCTTTCGGCCAGAGTTTGATGAATGCGTTATCTTGCAGTGGAGCTGCCATGCCTCTTTTTTTGAAAGCGCTAAAAAGGATTTCACCGATAGGCTGCGGCCTGGCTTGGGGGTTTTTTCTTCTCATGGCGATGATGTGGCACAAATTGGCTGGTTGATCAAGGGGAATCAAAAATCGGCAATGCCAGTTGAGCGGCGTCTTTGGCCGCGGGGTGTTTCCTGCCGGATTTCAGGATGACGCGCAACTGCCTGGAGAAGTCGCCGATGGTAAAGGGCTTTTGAATAAATCCGTCGCAGCCCCGGTCGATAATCCGGCTGGCCTGGCCATTGAGGCTGTAGCCGCTCGAGAGCAGGACCTTGACGTTAGGATTGATCTTTTTAAACTCATCAAAGACCTCTCCTCCGCCCATATCCGGCATGACCATATCGAGAATGATCAGGTCGATGGCTTCCTGGTTTTGTTTGTACATGTCGAGTGCGGACGGGCCATCCTGGGCGGTGATGACGGTGTAGCCCAGTGTTTTGAGCATGTCGCTTGCGACGGTCAAAATCAGATCTTCGTCATCGACCAGCAGAATCGACTCCGTGCAGGGGGACGTGTCGATGGTGTCATCGGCGTCCGAAAATTTTGACTTGGCCTCTTTTCTAATGGAGGCGGGAATGTAGATGTTGAAGGTTGAGCCCTTTCCCTTCTCCGAATAGACGTTGATAAAGCCGTTGTGATTCTTAATGATGCCGTAGGCCGATGCCAGTCCCAGGCCGGTGCCGCGTCCCATTTCCCGCGTGGTGAAGAACGGCTCGAAAATTCTTTCCCGCGTTTTCTCATCCATGCCGACGCCGGTGTCCGTCACGGATATTTTAACATATTGGCCGCTTTTGCCGCTGAAGGATTTAAAACGATTTTCTTCCAGGTCGATGTTCCTGGTTTCGATATAGAGATCGCCGCCGCCGGGCATGGCCTGCCAGGCGTTGACAAACAGATTCAAAAGCACCTGCTCAATCTGCGCCTGATCGACATCCGTCGGCCAGAGGCTGCTTTCGAGATTCCGGTGGATGCGGATTTCTTTCTTCGTGCGGCCGATGGTTTGCGACGTTTTATAGATCAAAGCGTTTAGATCGACTCTTTTGACTTCGTATTTGCCGCCTCGTGCGAAACCCAGCAGTTGTTTGGTTAGATTGGCGCCGCTCATGACCAGGTTTTCAACGGTTTTGATGTGATCATAATTGGGATCGCTCTTGTCGAGTTTGAGGAGCGCCAAAGAGGCATGTCCCTGAATCCCCATGAGAAGGTTGTTGAAGTCGTGCGCGATGCCACCGGCCAGCGTGCCGATGGATTCCATCTTTTGGGCCTGCATCAGTTTTGTTTCCGTTTTTTTTTGTTTGGTAATATCGCGCATGAAGTTCAGCGTCGCCGAATCCCCTTCCCAGAAAATGCCAACACTGTTGGCCTCAACCCAGATGGTCGTTCCTTCCTGGTTGACAATGCGGAAACTATAATTCACGGCGGAATGGTCTCCGTGAAGAATGCTTTTTTGACGCTCGAAAACCATCTCACGGTCTTCGGAAATGACCAGGTTGATAAATGAAATCAGTTTGAGATCATCCATCGGATAGCCGAGTATTTTTTCAGTGCGGCTGTTGGCATAATTAATTTTTCCGCCCGTCAGAATAAAGATGGCCTCGTTGGAATGCTCGATGAGCTGTCGATATTTTTCTTCAGATTTCTGAAGCGCCTCTTCTGTTTTTCTTCTTTTGGTAATATCCTTGGAAACAATCGCGACGGCAATAATCTTTCGCGAGTCCGCGTTGTCTTTGACAGGGCTGAACGTGCGCAGAAAGTATCCGCCGTCCCGAAGACTCGGGTGCTCATCATGGATGGATATCCCCGTTTCAAAAACCGTTTTGACCTTGGCGAGAAACTCGGTGTTTTGTTCCGGCGAGTGAAAATCTTTGTAGGCAACAGCGCCGGTTCTTGTTTTGGATAGATTTAAGCGGTGGGCGTGGTTGTTGTTCATGAAGAGATAGCGGCCTTCAACATCGACCAGATACAAAGAATCGCTGGTGGAGTCGACCAGATTGCGGTACTGGTTTTCAATCCCAAGTTGCTGTTGAACCTTTGCGGTCAACTGGGCGATTTTTTGTTCAAGCTCTGCGTAGGTCGGTTTGGCTTCCATTTCTGCACCACAGCTTTGACTAAATGACTTTTTGCAATTCCCAGGTGAAAATGTCTAACATGCGTTGCTTAAACAGAACGTGGCGGATGAGGAGAAGATCAGTAGAATTCCGGGCAAAATTAACGCATGTTTTTAGAGATAAATGAGCGGCCTCCTCGATTGGATAACCGTAAACGCCGCAGCTTATAGCCGGAAAAGAGATGCTTTGCAAGCGATTCTTTGCCGCCAGTTTCAGGCTGTTTGTATAGGCGGATGCCAGCAGTCCGGCTTCATTATGAGCGCCGCCGTGCCAGATGGGCCCTACAGTATGAATGACATGGCGGGCTTTGAGATCCCCTCCGGTGGTGATGACGGCTTGGCCTGTGGGGCAATTCCCGATTTGACGGCATTCGGCCATAATCGCGGGACCGCCGGCACGGTGAATAGCGCCGTCCACGCCTGAGCCGCCGGCCAGGAGGTTGTTGGCTGCGTTGACGATGGCGTCGGTCATTTCTTGTGTGATGTCGCCGCAAACCAGTTCAATGATCGTTTGATTTACTTTCGCCTGCATCTTCATTTTCCCGTCCGGATTGGCGTTCCTTCGCCGTAAAGCAGCATCCGGTAGGTTTTTTCAATCCGATCCCAGTTTTCTTCGCGATCCATCGACCAGTAGCGGCCGATCACGGAAACCACCTGGCCCAGTTGCAGCGATTGACATTTTTCCTCCACCTGGGCAATATAACGCACGCCGCTTTCCGCCTTTTCGCCGCGCCGTCCCAGCATCGCATGAATAAAGAGCCGGTCAATGCCTTCCCGTTTGGCCATGTCCGCGATGGCGAACAAGTGTTCAATCGATCCGTGGGAGCTGAAAAAAGAAACAATGCCCATCAAATGCAGTGCTTTTTGGTTTTGTTTTGCCGTTCGCATGACGGAAAGAAAAGCCTGGTTTTGATAAAAATTTCCGTTGGCAATGGCCTGGTCGATTTTGAGGCGGTCGGAATAAATAATCCGTCCCGCGCCCATGTGCAAGTGCCCCGCTTCGGAATTGCCGACGGTTTTAGGCGGCAGTCCCACAGCCACGCCGGATGCAGCAAGACTTGACGAGGGATAGTTTTTGTGAAGTTTGTCCATTACGGGTGTTTCAGCGCACGAGATCAAATTGCCTTTTGCGTTTTCGCAAAGTCCCCAGCCGTCGAGGATGAGCAGGAGCAAGCGAGACACGGGAGCGAAAGATATCCGGTTTTGATCGACAAGCGATGTGCCGGTCATCGATGCGGGAATGGGTATGCCAAGCAGGTCTAGAATGGTCGGTGCAATGTCGGTGAGTCCCCCTTGCGGCTTCAGGGTTAATGTATGATCCGGATGTAAAAGGATGAATGGAACAGGGCTGTCCGTGTGTCCGGTATCCACGCCTCCGTCCGGATACAACCATTTTTCTACCGTGCCGTGGTCGGCCGTGACGATGACGGTCACATTTTCTTTGCGTGCTTCATCGATCAGGAGACCTGCATGCCGATCCACTGCCTGGACGGCGCGGATGACGGCCGGTTCATTTTCAATATGTCCGACGACATCGACGTTCGGGAAATTCACGACCATAAAATTACAATGGGAATCTTGAATCTTGCTCACAGCCGCGTCCGTGATTTGGCCGATCGACATGTCCGGCGCTTCATCAAAGAGCCGGACATCCTTGCGCGTCGGGATGATGATTCTCTCTTCACCTGACAGCAAATCGCCTTTCTTGCCGTTGAAAAAGAAACTGACATGAACGGCTTTTTCCGCTTCCGTAATCTTGGCCTGGGTCAATCCCTGCGAAGCGATGACATCGCTTAACGTGTCGGTAAGCACATTCTGTGGTGGAAAGGCAACCCGGACGTTTAAGCCCTGCTGATACTCAATCATAGTCGCATAATTCAAGGAGAGATGTTTTGCGACAGGAAATTCATGAAAGTCCGGCTCTGTCAGGCTCCGGGTCAGCTCGATTTCCCGCTCGCCACGAATGTTGTAGAAAATAACCGAATCGCCGGGAGATATTCTTCCGGCTGCTTCATCAGGAGGGTCAAACCGAACCAGAGGCAGCAGGGTTTCATCTTCCTGACCCTGGGCATAAGCGTTTTGGAGGGCGTAAGACATGGGGAACTTGACATCGGGACACATGGAGACACCAGTTTATTCATTTGGAGTTTTCGTTGATAAATATTTAACTGAATAATACTTACCTGTAAAGGGAAAAGATTGACGCGGCTAGGCTGGATCCTTATGACTTGAAATTTAAATGCTTAAATGGTAGAGGCGAAAAAATATAGTAGAGAAGGATTGTACCATGCAGGCGCAGCCGCTGAGAAAACAAGATCAACCAGATGCGATTTTTGATGAACTGTTGCGCGAGCGGGCGGCAGTTTTAGCTCGGGCGGGTTTTGCCGTCGAGGATGCATTGGTCTGCCTCATGAAGATTGAAAAGCGCATCGACGAGCAGATTGATCATTTACACACCGGGCGAGTGAGCGGCTCTTCGCGAGAAAAAAGCTGTGATGAGCGGTTGATTCTGGAAGAGATTAATTCGGTCATCGATGAATACAATGAGGCCTGCCGCAAAGCCGATCTCCAATATTATTATTTGATCGTGACGCGTGAGGCAATGGGGCTCAGGCGGCATGAAACGGTCAGGCAGCTCTATGCGATTCCTCCCAAAAAGAAAAAGTTACAGGCTATTTAATGGACAGATATCGGAAGCAGCGCACACGGATGGTGGACACGCAAATACGGGCGCGCGCCATCAGCGATGCGCGTGTTTTGAAGGTGATGGAGACCATGCCCCGGCACCTTTTCGTGGACGAAGGTCTGATCGATCAGGCCTACAGCGATAATCCCTTGCCCATTGGCGAGAAACAAACCATATCCCAACCTTATATTGTCGCTTTGATGACTGAAGCCCTCGAACTCAAGGGCAGGGAGCGAGTGATGGAAATCGGGACGGGGTCAGGCTATCAGACGGCGATTCTGGCGCAATTGGCCGAACGCGTTTTTTCCATTGAACGCGTGGCGGCGCTCGCAAACCGCGCGCGAAAAATCCTCGATAAACTCAATTGCTACAATGTGGCTATCCGCATAGGCGACGGATCTTACGGCTGGACGGAAGAAGCCCCTTTTGACGCGATTATTACTACTGCCGGCGCTCCGAGGGTTCCGCAGTACCTGCTCGATCAACTGGCGCCGGGAGGCAGATTGGTTGTCCCTGTGGGCAGCCGTGACGTTCAGACGCTCTACAAATTTACCCGGTCGATTGAAAATCCGGATGAAATTAAGAAAGCAGACCTGGGCGGTTGCCGCTTCGTTAGTTTAATCGGGGAGAGCGGATGGAAAGAGTGAGAAGGCGCGCCGTTATTTTCCCGGGTTGTCCGGGAGGCGATCATCCGCGTATCTGGATATATCTTGTCCTCATTGCCTTCATGCTGGGTTTCATCATATCCTGCTCCGGTTCTCAGGTACAAAAAAGTCAGGCCAAAGGCGTTTATCACGTCGTCAAAAAAGGTGAAACGGCCTACAGTATTGCCCGTGCTTATTCTCTCAGTCTTCAGGATCTGGTCGAAATCAATAATATCAGCGATGTATCCACGATCAAAGAAGGAATGGTCATCTTTATCCCTGATGCCAATCAGGTTATCGATGACGTGATGGATCAGGCCAGAAAAGCCGGCGCTGATGCCAGGCGCGATGTGATGCCGGAGATGGGGAGCGTTCCTGATCAGCCAAAACCTGCCAAACCGGCTGAAAAGCCGGAAATTGCCGAAAAAACGCCAATTCACAAGTCTTCATCCACGGAAGTGTCAGGTATCGTTGCTCCCGCTCCAGTGCCCAAATCAGTTGAAAAGCCTCCGGATGTCGAGCAAGAGGAGGATGTGAAAGTGGAGAAGGGCCGGTTTGTCTGGCCGGTCAAGGGCGTTGTGAAAAGCCGGTTTGGCATTCAACCCAATAAAACCTACCATAATTGGATAAAAATTGTTTGTCCCGCGGGAACCCGGATCAAAGCGGCGGCAGCTGGAACAGTCATATTTTCAGCCAGTCTGAAAGATTTTGGCGAAACGATCATTATTCGCCATGTAGGCGATTTCGCAACGGTCTATACCCATGTCAAAAAAAGACAGGCCAAGGCGGATCAGAACGTAAAAAGGGGAGATCATATTGCTCTGGCCGGCGAAAAAGATGATAGAGGCGATACGTATATCAATTTTGAAATCCGGCTCAAAGGCAAAGCACGCAATCCTTTGTTTTACTTACCTTAGATATTTGTCCTGAAACTTCAGTTTTCATTCATTCCCCAAGCATATCAGTAAATTGTATTAATCATTGACTAATTATCCGTAATATGCTAGTCTTCTCCGCTATTAAGAAAGGCAGGGGAACATAAAATGTTTAAGGTAGGGGATTTGGCAGTGTATCCGGCCCAAGGCGTCGGTGTCATTGAAGCTATTGAAAATAGAGAAGTAATGGGCAAAAAGCAGCCCTTTTATGTCATGAAAATCATGGGTAACGGCATGAAAATTATGATTCCTACATCATCAGCCAAGGCCGTGGGACTTCGCGAAGTCATCATGGAAAAGGAAATACCCAAAGTATACGAGATATTACGCAATAAAGACGTGACCATCGACAAGCAGACTTGGAACAAGCGTTATCGGGAGTACCTCGAGAAGATTAAAACCGGTTCCGTTTTTGAAATTGCCAGTGTTCTTCGCGATTTATTTATCCTGAAGAGTGATAAAAACCTATCGTTTGGCGAGCGGAAGATGATGGATACGGCTAAAAATCTGCTGGTGAAGGAAATATCCGTTGCCACGAATGCGCAGGAAGCCAAAGTCGAACGCGATTTACAGATGATTTTCACGGTGCAGTAGGAAATCATCCGGTCTGTCATTTATGCTCTTTGAAAACTGAAAAAGGATAAATCAGTTCTTCTCGGTTGAGGGAAGAAAGCCTCCGTGTTTAAAGAGTTATTTGTTGATATAAATGATGATTGATTTGAATTTTAGCGAAAGGAGGTGAAGCGGTTGATCGTTAGAGCTTTATTGGTTTTAGCTTGTTCAATTAGCGGTTATTTCATCGCATATTACATGATGGCGGCAGCAAGCTCATATGCTGTTTTTCAGGCAATTATCGGCTTTATTATAGGTTTTATCATTGCGCTGCTGGTCATCCGGGTCGAGAAGGATATTCGCAAGCTATCGCTTCGAATTATCGCGGGTGGTGTGATCGGCATGGTCATCGGTTTGATGATTGCACTCATGCTCGGCTTCGGCCTGAACATGGTAATCAAGATTACGCAAAATCAGCATGTTGTCCCCTGGATCTACCTGCTGCTGACGGGTATCTTGGGCTATCTGGGACTTGTGCTTGGTTCTAAAAAAGTGGAAGAGTTTAATTTCCGCGCTCCGGAAGAAAAAGAGTCCAATAATCATCGCTTGCTGGATACCAGTGTGATTATTGACGGAAGAATCGCAGATATTTGCGATGCAGGTTTTCTCGACGGGGCATTAATCGTTCCGAGGTTCGTGCTCAATGAACTTCAATTCATCGCGGACTCTTCCGATTCGATGAAACGGTCGCGTGGGAGGCGGGGACTGGACGTCCTGAATCGTATGCAGAAAAGTTCGTCCATCAGCATCGAAATCGTTGAGCAGGATTTTCCCAAGATCAAAGGCGTGGATGGCAAACTGGTGGCTTTGGCCCAGAAAATAAGCGCCAAACTCCTGACCAATGATTACAATCTGAACAAAGTGGCCGAGCTGCAAGGGGTGCGCGTCCTGAATGTCAATGAACTGGCCAATGCCATGAAACCGGTTGTGCTGCCCGGAGAGCCGATGGTTGTAAAGATTATCCGGGAAGGCAAGGAAGCGGGGCAGGGCGTCGGTTATTTGGACGACGGGACCATGATTATTGTGGACAGCGCGCAAAGAATGATCAATTCAACAGTCGAAGTTGTCGTCACCAGTGTGCTGCAAACAACGGCCGGTCGGATGATTTTTACGGAATTAAAAGAAGCCGCCGAAAAGAAGAGCAACAATTAACTGAGTTATTTTTGGCCGGAAAGAAATACCTTTGGCGAGCGGGCCCGGGAAAGTATTATTCCGGGCCCGTTTTTATTTTAAATGCTATACCAACTCGCGCCATCCGGTGTTTGTCGGGTTGAGTGAGCTGAACAATTCCTGGGTTGACAAAAATAATGAAAACAGTAGCGATCATTCCTGCGGGCGGTTCCGGCCAAAGACTGGGCGCGGGCACCCCGAAACAATATCTTTTGCTCAAGACCTTGCCGGTGCTGGTTCACACGCTTAGCGTGTTTCAGAAAGCGGAAGCTGTTGATGATATTGTTCTGGTTGTGCCCAAAGACGATATCCCGTTTGTCCGGGAACAGATCGTCGGGAAAAACGGTTTGAGTAAAATATCGGCTGTTGTTGCCGGAGGTCGGGAGCGTCAGGACTCCGTGCTTTGCGGTCTTCGGGCGATTGACGGGCCGTGCGACGTGGTGCTGGTTTCCGACGGCGTACGTCCTTTCGTGACGCAAGCTATGATCGTGCAGGTTGCCGCCGCGGCGGCACTAAACGGCGCAGCAAGCATCGGCGTCAAGGCCAAAGACACCATCAAGGAAACAACGGACGGCGATATTGTGACCGCAACACTGCCGCGCCATCATATCTGGCAGACGCAGACCCCCCAGGCGTTTCAATATGACCTTTTATGCAAGGCGTTTACGGCGGCTGAAAAGGACAAGTATTATGGAACCGACGACGCCTCGTTGGTTGAACGCATCGGCGCGAACGTCCGGATGATCGCCGGTTCTTATGAAAACATTAAAATCACAACGCCGGAAGATTTAATCCTGGCGGAAGCTTTGATCGGAGAGCGCATGAATGAACAGACGTGCAGCCGGAGCGGATTGGGGTATGACAGTCATCGGTTCGCGCCGGACCGGAAACTGATTCTGGGCGGCGTTGAGATTCCCTGTGACCTTGGGCTTGCCGGACATTCCGACGCCGATGCGCTTCTGCATGCCGTATGCGACGCGCTTCTGGGCATGGCGGGCTGCGGCGATATCGGAAGGCATTTTCCCGACACTGATCCGACTTACAAAGACATATCCAGCCTTAGTCTTTTAGTACGGGTAAAACAAATCATCGACGCCAAAGGGATGATCATCAATAATATCGATGCCACGGTCATAACGGAAAAACCAAAGCTTGCTCCCTATGCCGCGGCGATGGCAGCCAATATTGCACAGACGTTAAATATTTCAGAGACAGCTGTCAATATTAAAGCCAAAACCAATGAAGGCATGGGTTTTGTGGGCCGTCAGGAAGGCTTAGCCGTGCTGGCTATGGCCAATGGCAGGGAAAGGATTAAGAATGGTTGACAACCCAAGAGTTCGATTCGCGCCGTCACCTACGGGCGAATTGCATGTGGGTAATGCGCGCACGGCATTATTCAACTGGATGTTTGCGCGTCACAGCGGTGGAAGATTCGTTCTGCGCATCGAAGATACGGATGAAACGCGCAGCGCGCTTTCCTTTCAGATCAATCTTATGGGCGATCTGAAGTGGTTGGGTCTCAATTGGGATGAAGGGGCGGACATCGGCGGACCTTACAGCCCATACAAGCAAAGTGAACGGCTGGAAATTTATTCGGCGCATTTGACAAAACTGATTGATGAGGGGTGGGTCTATCCCTGTTATTGCACGGAGGAGGAACTCGACGAAGAACGCCAGAGTCTGATTTTGAGCAAACGCATGCCGCGTTATATGGGAAAATGCCGTAATCTTTCAGCAAGCGAGCGCGAAGCGCTTGCCGCATCGGGCCGAAAGCCGTCCTGGCGTTTTAAAGTGCCACAGACGACGGTTGAATTTCATGATCTGATTCGCGGCCCGATTAAATTTGAAGGCGAAGCCATCGGTGATTTCATCATCGTGCGTTCCAGCGGCGTGCCCGCTTATAATTTTGCGGTAGTGATCGACGATCATTTGATGGCGATTACCCACGTCATCCGCGGCGAGGATCATCTGTCCAACACGGCTTTGCAACTCATGCTGTATCGGGCGTTTGGCTTTCAGCCGCCTGTCTTTGCCCATCACTGCCTGATTCTGGGTAAGGATCACGCCAAACTCAGCAAACGCCACGGTTCCGTGTCTGTGGGCGAATTCCGCAGGCAGGGATTTCTGCCTGAAGCGCTGCTCAATTATCTCGGCCTCCTGGGAAGCTCGTTTGCCGAGGCCCGCGAGGTATTATCGCGCGCAGAAATGGTTGAGGCGTTTTCCCTTGAACGCGCATCCAAAAGCGGCGCAGTCTTCGACGAAGACAAACTTCGCTGGCTCAACGCCATCTATATCCGAAACTGCAAAACGGACGATTTGATCAAGAGGCTGGATCCGTTTTTACGGATGGCCGGTTATTTGCCGGAAACACTGGATCCTCAGTGGCTCACAGGTGTGATTGAGACGGTGAAAGACGAATTAACGACACTGGCTGACATTGGTGAACATATCGATCTATTCTTTGACGATAGATACGCCATCGGGTCGGACGCAAAGCTTTTACTCCATTCAGACAGCGCCCGGAAAGTGATTCAGGCCTTTGCCGAATATCTGCCCGGCGCGAAAGGAATGCCGCAGGACATTTATGTTGCGGCGATAAAATTTGCCAAAGAAAAATCCGGTGTCAAGGGCCGTGACTTGTTCATGCCGGTACGCGCGGCGCTTACCGGTAAAGTCAAGGGGCCGGAACTGGATCGCGTGTTTGCGATTCTGGGCAAGTCCTCTGCCGAAAAACGCCTGAGGCAGGCGCTGCAATAAATTGAAAGGATGAAGACGCCCATCATCAACCTTTTTGCCGCAAACCATCATTCGCTCATCGCCGTCTTTTCGAAGCACAGAAAGACGGCCTTTGTCCTTTGTGGTTTTTTTTGTTTGCTGTTTTGTGTGTTGCTTTTCCGCATGGCATCCGCTGCCGACCAGCCGTCGAAAGTTTTGACAAACTTTCTGGATGCCCTCTATAAGCAAAATGAGCGTTATAGCTGGAAGGATATCAAACCGGGCAGTGTTCCCTGGGAATATCACCGGTTGACAAGGAATCGTCATCCCCTTATTTTTACATACTTTGGCAAACCGACGGGCGACTGCATTTTGTTTTTGGGCGGCGTCCACGGCGATGAATTGCCGACGGTCTATCTGATGTTCAAACTGGCGCAATATCTTAAGGACCATCCTGAAGTTGTAAAGGATAAATGTATTGTGATCGCGCCTTTGGTGAATCCGGACGGTTATTTAGCGCCGACGCCGACACGGGTGAATGCAAGCGGTGTGGACATCAACCGCAACTTTCCCACCAGGCGCTGGAACCTTGATGCGCAAAGCCAATGGGAGGCCAAAGGCAAGAAAAATCCACGTTACTATCCCGGCCCCGCCGCTGCCTCCGAGCAGGAGACCCTGTTTCAAGTTGCTCTGATTAAGCGTTTCAAACCGCAAAAAATTCTCAGCGTTCATTCGCCGCTCAATTTCTTTGACTATGACGGACCTTCCTCCGATCTGGATTCTTTTGAGAAATGGATGGAAAAAATATCCAAAGAAGCCAATCACCCGCTCAAAAAGTTCGGTTACTATCCGGGGTCTCTGGGGAATTATGCCGGGCATGAGCGTAATATTTTTACACTGACCCTCGAATTATCTACTTCCGATCCCAAAAAAGGTTTTGAGTATTTTAGTAAATTTCAACCCGCCTTTCTGAAGTTTATCAACCTGCCGGTGACCGGCACGCCGCCATATACAAGACTTATGAAAAGTGGTAAGAGTTAACCTCAATAGCAAAGCGTTGCCGGATTCTAAAGAACATTAACCAACCCGGACCAATGATGGTCATTAAAAGAGAGGAGTATCACATGAAAAAGAACATGGGAACCCTGGACAGACTCATCAGAGTGTTGTTGGCAATTGTGGTTTTGATTCTCTATCTGGCGGGAGCCATTTCAGGCATCGCCGCCATTATTCTCGGGATCTTCGCCTTGATCTTTATTGTCACCAGCGCCGTCGGTTTTTGTCCTTTGTATGCTCCTTTCAAGATTTCGACTATCGGCAAACCCAAGTAAGGCTGACGGGGCATCCAAAGCATCACAAGCGGATACGAACGTGGAAAAAAGAAATTTTGATGCAGAAGCGGTTGAATGGGATTCGAATCCCGGCCGTGTGAAATTGGCTGCGGCCATTGCGCGGACGATCATGAGTCAAGTCGCGCTGTCTGACGATATGGATGTGCTGGATTTCGGCTGTGGAACGGGATTGCTGACGCTGGCTCTGCAACCGTTTGTCCGTTCCATCACCGGTGTCGACAGCTCGCAGGGGATGCTTGATGTTTTCTGCCGGAAGATTACAGACAACAGCTTAAAAAACGTTAAAGCCCAATATCTTGATCCGGATCAGCGTGGCGTTCTGACGGGGGCATATCATCTCATTGTCAGCAGCATGACCCTGCATCATATTAGAGAGATCGCGCCGCTTCTAAAGCAGTTTTATCAGGCCCTGCATCCTTCCGGAACGCTTTGTATTGCCGATCTGGACTCAGACGGCGGACGGTTTCACGATGTAAATGACGGCGTATTTCATTCCGGTTTTGATCGCGAAGACCTGCAATGCAAATTAAGCGATGCTGGATTTACTGTGATGATTACGACACAGGCAGCCCAAATCGAAAAACCGGTTGCCGACGGTACAAAACGTTTATTCACCATATTTCTGATGACTGGCCATAAGGCATAAAACGGATCATTTAAATCATGAGACGTCCGCACCTCAGCCCAGATCGCGATTGGCGGCCGCAAGCAGGTGGTCGAATTCCGCCGGCAACCGGATTTCACGTCCAATCACGCGCGGACAGTATCCCTGCAGCCCCGATACGTCTTGACATCGTGTGAAAAAATTGATTGGGTCACGATCATGATCCAAGGAGATCTCCAAATTTGAAAAAGAGTAAAACCAGTTTCTTTTGCCAGCATTGCGGTTATATGTCGCCAAAATGGCTGGGGAAATGTCCGTCGTGTAATGGCTGGAACTGTTTTGCCGAGGAACTGGTTGCCCAATCCGAGGCGGGTGGACGTCCCGATATGATTTTTGACGGCAAGCCCCTGCCCATCGGCGACGTGCCGGCGATTGAAGGCGAACGGACTGCTACGGGGATTACTGAGGTCGACCGCGTGCTGGGCGGCGGGATTGTTGCCGGATCGGCTATTTTGATCGGCGGCGAACCAGGCATCGGCAAATCCACGCTGATGCTTCAGGTGATGAACAATCTGGCCGCAGGCGGGCGAAAAGTGCTCTATATTTCGGGTGAGGAATCCGCAACACAGATCAAGCTGCGCGCAAACCGCATCGGTGCGCAGGCGAAAGATTTGCTTTTGCTTATCGAAGTGTCGCTGGAAAAAATCCTCGACCAGATTAAGAAAGTCGAGCCCGACATTGTCGTCATCGATTCCATTCAGACGGTTTATTCCGGCGATCTGATGTCTGCGCCCGGCAGCGTAGGCCAGGTGCGCGAAGCCTCGTCGCGCCTGATTCTTTCAGCCAAGAAAAGCGCTATTCCCGTCTTCCTGATCGGTCATGTCACCAAGGACGGATCGATTGCCGGGCCCAAGGTGCTCGAACACATGGTCGACACGGTTCTTTATTTTGAAGGCGATTCAGGACACGCTTACCGGATCATCCGCAGTATTAAAAACCGCTTTGGGCCGACCAACGAAATCGGTGTTTTTGAGATGCGCGACCGGGGGTTGATCGAAGTTTCCAACCCGTCGGCGTTCTTTCTGGCCGAGCGGCCTGAAAACACTCCCGGATCGGCGGTGGTTACTTCCCTGGAAGGCACCCGGCCCATTCTGGTGGAAATTCAGGCGCTGGTCAGCTCGTCCAATCTGGGGATGCCCAGGCGAACGGCTATTGGCGTGGATCATAACCGGGTATCGCTTCTGGTGGCGGTGCTCGACAAAATCTGCGGCCTGCATCTGGGCGGATCGGATATATTCATTAATGTGGCAGGGGGTGTCCGGGTGGACGAACCGGCGGTTGATCTGGGGATCGTTGCGGCCATGGCGTCGAGTTTTCTGGATCGGCCCATTGATTCGCGAACGGTGATCTTGGGGGAAGTGGGCCTGACTGGCGAAGTCCGGGCGGTTTCACAAATGGAGGTGCGGGTGAAAGAGGCGGCGCGTCTGGGTTTTAGCCGCTGCCTTGTCCCCAATACCAATGCGGCGCAATTGACGAAAATGGCGAAAATGGAAGTCTGCGCGATCAGCACGCTTGCCGAACTTCTTGAAAATCTCTTCTGAAATCTAAAATTATTTTATTAAGCCTTGACATGAATGAAATCATGCATAAAATAGCGCCGCTTTGAAAACATTTATTACATCGATATAAAAAAGAGAGAAAGGAGAAGAAAGCGTATGAAAATCAGACCTTTACAGGATAGAATCATTGTAAAACGTTTGGACGAGGAAAC
>CAZJMX010000041.1:0-32019 GCA_964547345.1 uncultured Smithella sp.
CAATTAACCAATTGGCCTTGGATTAGTGCCATTTTGAAGACATAATGGAATTAGCGTGAGTTGTTACATTGCCTTGAAAGTATGCTATAGAAAACAAAGGTTAAATCATCTTGAAAGGCCAGGGGATGGAACAAAACGTCTGCGACGATTTTATGAGGCTGCGCTATAATCCGCTTCAGATTTTCAAGGCCAGCAAGACACCCGCGGGACTTTACGCCCGGCAGAAATGGCTCGATGAATCGGGTACGGTAAAGTGGCAGGATGATTTTCATAAAACACTGCATGCTCTGATGAGCGGGCAATCCGATCTGGTCGTCCATGTCCTGAAAAACAAGGGATGCTTATGAATCCGACTTATGACTATGACCTGATCGTCATCGGCGCCGGTATTGCCGGGATGGTTTCCGCCGTGACGGTAAGCGGCCTAGGCAGACGGGTGGCTGTCGTTGAGAAAAACAGGGTCGGCGGCAACTGCACGAACACCACCTGCATCCCCAGCAAAACCCTGATTCGTCTGAGCCACATTCGTCATGATATGTCGCATCTGGAGCGCCTGGGCCTTCTTTCCGATTCCGCAGGGAAAATCCAGGGCCGCCACATCATGCCTCACATTCGCGGGATCGTCAAACGAGCCTATGAGAAGGATCTTCCGGAAACATTCGAGGCAATCGGCATCAGGATCATCACGGGCGCGGCCACTTTTCTCGATGCCCATCGCATTTCAGTAAACGGGCGGACTGTCTCGGCGCGGAATTTTATTCTTGCCACCGGCACGTCACCCTTTATCCCGGATATTCCAGGACTTTCGTCCGTAAACTTTCTCACGAACGAGACCCTTTATGATCTGGAAGACCTGCCCCGATCCATTCTCATCCTTGGCGGCGGCGTCGATGGTCTGGAGTATGCTTCAGCCTTTGCACGACTGGGCGTTCAAACCACCGTCGTCGAGATGGCGACGCGCCTGCTTCCCCCGGCGGATCGGGAACTGGTCAATCACCTGCTCCGTTCACTGCGCACGGAAGGCATCCGGCTGCAGACGGGCGCAAAGGCGGTGAACTTTGAAAGCAGGCAGGGCAAGGCCGTGCTCAAAGTTCAGAGTCAAGACGGTCTTGCAGAAGAGATCGAAGCGGAAAGCGTGCTTGTTGCCGTGGGAAGAAAGCCCGAGCTCGCGGGGCTTGGTCTGGAGAAAGCGGGCGTCAGCGTCAATGCCCGCGGCATCATGACCGACCGCAGGCTCCGGACATCTGCCCCCAACATCTACGCCTGCGGAGACATCGCAGGCCCCTATCAACTGGCAACAACAGCAGAGGCCCAGGCCATTGTCGCGGCGACCAATGCCCTGCTGCCCGTGAAGCGCAGCGTCGATTACCGCAACAACGTGTATGTCATCTTTACGGAGCCGCCCCTGGCCTGGATCGGCCTGACGGAAGAGGAAGCCCATGCGCGTTACGGGCGCAAGCTTACGACCTATCGCTTTTCTTACAGCGGCATGCGCCGCGCCCTCATCGACGGCCATGAAACCGGCATGGCCAAGATCCTGTGCGACGGCCGCGGCCGGATTGTTGGCGCTCACATTCTGGGCGAGGGAGCGGCAGAGGTCATCCACGAGCTCCAGGTCATCCGGTTTTTCAACAAGCCCCTATACAAGCTTCAGGAATTGACCCATGCCTACCCGACGTATGCCCAGGCCATTGTGGGACGGGCAAGCCAGCTTGCCTTTCTCGACAAGATGGCTTGCAATCCCTTTGTGGACCTTGCCCTGCGACTGCTTCCCGGATTTTCTAACCGGTTGTTCCTTGCCCGCCATCGACTGGCGGAAACCCAACCGGTTGACGCCTTCGCAGAAGTGCCGGACGACGAGGATTATCGCACAGCCCCGGCAGAGGCATCTGCGGAAGCCCCACATCCCGACAAGCCAGGCATGGGCAATGTCTGTATCGTGGAATCCAGAAAGGCAGGTGTTGATACGGTCATTCTGGATATCCGAGGTCATCTCACGGGCTCCTGTGAAAAAGCCCTTTCCAATGCCTTTGACGAGGCAGTGGCAGAAGCATCCAGCATTCTTCTAAACCTTTCTGCCCTAGCCCAAATGGATGCGGAAGGGGCGGGTCTGTTGCTCATCAATGCAACCAAGGCGGCCCGGAAACGCATCGCCATATCCGCCTGCGGACTTTCCGGCCAGCTCCTGGATGTCTTTCATCTGACGGGTCTCGATGGCTTAATAACACTCTATTCCGATGAAGAAGACGCCCTGTGCTGTCGGCGTTTTCTGGAAAAAAGCGGCCTTACCCCCGGCCCCTTGCCCGCAACCGGTCAGACGTTGCCTTTGTCCGGCTGGGCAAAGTCCGTTGATCGCCTGTCCCTTTCAGCCATTCCCGCAGGGGCCATGAACATCAACGTCCATGGAAGGCGTGCATTAAGCCCCGTCAGCGGCTTTGGCAGGCTTTGGGAAAAAAGATACCGCCTGCGTCTTCACAAAACTGATTTGGAACCACGGCAGATCATATCGCTGTGGCGGTCTGAATTCGCTGCCTTCTGGCCGAAAGGAAATCATCTGTTCGCCTCAGAGAATGCGTCCATTGCCCCGGGGACAACGGCACTGCTTAATTTGGCGCTTCCCGGAGGGCTCGTTCTGGCCACAGGCCTCAGAGTCATTCATGCCGATGACACATCGTTTAGCTTCATGACTGTAAGCGGCCATATCCTTTCCGGCTGGATCACTTTCAGCTGTTTTCGGAAAAATGACGCCACGTATATTCAGGTCCACCCGCTGTTTCGGGCAAGCGATCCCCTGATGGAACTGGGGTTTCGTCTGGGCGCGGCGGCACAGGAAGACCGGTTCTGGCATGAAACGCTCGGCAATCTGGCGCGGCGTCTGGGAACCCATGGCGATGTGGCGCAGCAAAACATCCTCATCGATCCGGATGTTCAGTGGCGCAACTTCGCCAATCTTCGCTATAGCGCGGCCATCCGTTCTTCTCTGTATATGCCCATTTATTTACTGAAAAAATTTTTCATGGCCATCACAGGCCGGAAGCGGAAAAGGAACGCCTGATGCCCAAGCAAGATCATTACGATGCGGTCGTCGTGGGCGCGGGCCCGAACGGTCTGGCTGCGGCCATTGCCCTTGGCCGCCAATTCAATGCCGTCTTGCTTCTGGAGGCGGCAAAGACCATCGGCGGCGGCTCCCGTTCCGCGGAACTGACCCTTCCTGGATTTCATCATGATGTCTGTTCCGCCGTTTTGCCCCTGTCGCTCGCGTCGCCATTTTTCCGGCAGCTTGATTTGCCGCAATACGGCCTGGAGTGGATACAACCGGAAATCCCTCTGGCCCATCCCTTTGAGGACGGATCGGCCCTTTTCCTCCATCGGTCTCTGGAAATCACAGCCGACGCCATGGGCGCCGACGGCAAGGCGTACAAAAAACTTTTACAACCCTTTGTGGATGGTGAGCCAAGACTCCTTGCCGACATCCTGAAGCCTCTTGGCTTTCCGGGAAGCCCTTTCCTGATGGCCCGCTTTGCCTTCCAGGCGCTCCGTTCCGTGAGGGGTCTCGCGGAAAGCCAATTTCAAAGTGATCGGACACGCGCGCTCTTTGCGGGCCTTGCCGCCCACGCCATGATGCCCCTTGAACAAACGGCAACGGCCGCGTTCGGCATCGTGCTGGCCACCCTGGCTCATACCGTGGGCTGGCCCATCATTCGGGGCGGTTCCCAGAAACTGGCCGACGCGCTGGCAGATTGCTTTTGCAAGGACGGTGGAGAGATTGTTACGGATCAACGCATTGCCTCGATGGCTGATTTACCGAAGGCGGCGTCTTATTTTTTCGACGTAACGCCCCGCCAGTTGCTCCAGATCGAAGGCCTGGGTCTCTCCGAGATTTACCGCAGCAGGCTTGCCCGGTTCCGTTACGGACCGGGGGTCTATAAAATGGATTGGGCCCTTCAGGCGCCGATCCCCTGGAAAGCGCCTGTTTGCAGGAAGGCCGGGACGGTTCATCTGGGCGGCTCCTTCGAAGAGATCGCAGCCTCCATCCGTGATGTCCATGCGGGAAGGGTGTCGTCCTCTCCGTATATCGTCCTTGCCCAGCAGAGCCTGTTGGACCCATCGCGTGCGCCTGCCGGCAAACATACGGCCTGGGCCTATTGCCACGTTCCCCATGGATCGACCGCGGATGTATCGGAACTGATTGAAAGCAAGATTGAACGATACGCGCCGGGATTCCGGGAGGGAATCCTGGCAAGACATACCCTGAACGCGGCGGCCATGGAACAGTATAATGCCAACTACGTGGGAGGCGACATCAACGGCGGCCTCCAGGATCTGCGTCAGCTCTATACGCGGCCCATTGCCTCTTTGCACCCGTACCGGACATCGGTAAAAAATATTTACCTGTGTTCTTCCTCCACCCCCCCCGGTGGCGGCGTTCACGGCCTGTGCGGCTACTACGCGGCTCAAGATCTTTTCCGCCAGTTGCAAGGAGATGCCTGATGCGCTTTGGCCTGTGTTGCCTGTTTAAAAAAGAACCGGTTTCGTTTCGCACCACCACGGCCAAAAGCCTGCTTGCGCTTACGCGAGACCGGCAACTTCAGAAACTCTCGGACATCTGCTTTCACAATGCAAGCCACCTGTATTTGGCGCTTGAAACGGTCCAACGCTTGGGAATCGGGGCTTTCCGGATCATGTCGCCGCTTTTTCCGCGCATGACGCATCCGGCTGTGGGATATCGCCTGGAGGATCTCCCGGAAGGAAAGAAGATTCGGCAGAAGCTGGAGGAAACCCGGATATTTTCCCGTAATAATGATATTCGTCTGAGTTTCCACCCCGACCAGTTTGTCGTCCTTTCATCGCCCCATTCGCAGGTCGTCGCAAATACCATTCGCGAACTCGAATATCAAGGAATGCTGGCCGATGCCGTGGGTGCGGACGTAATCAACATTCATGCCGGCGGCGCGTACGGGGATAAAGTCCAAACCTTGCAACGCTTGAAAGATGTTTTGCCCCATCTGTCTCCAGCCGTCAGAAAAAGGCTGGCGCTCGAAAATGATGATGTCAGCTACACGCCAAGGGATCTCTTATCTTTTTGTGAACGTTTTTCGATTCCGTTTGTCTATGATGTTCACCATCACCGCTGCAATCCGGATGGCCTGTCTGTTGAAGAGACGACAACACTGGCGGAAGACATCTGGAAGAATGTCGGACAGGAGCTCTACGGTCATATCTCTTCCCCCCGCAGCGGTTGGCAGGGGGGCAATCCGAGAAAAGTTCAGTCTCGAAATGCTGATCACGCTTGTAACGAAAGTCGGCATGCATGTTAAGTTGAAGATAGCCGCATAGAGAGTGAAGGGGGTATTGATATTTGTAGACTGTATTACCCCTGCCGTCCCTCTGTTCACCAAGTTCTTATCAAGGTGTTTTGAAAATAGATATGCCTCAATATAGGGAGAACGTAATGACAGGATTGACCCGTAGGAACATGTTGAAAATATCGGCAGGCGCGGGGATTGCGGCGCTCTCAACGCAATTTTCAGGTTGCAATTCTAACGCTTCGGCAGCCCTGCCTGTTTCATTGCGGGTGCCGATCGGTCCCACGCCGGTTGTACAGATGGGGCAGAGGGTATTCGCCTATGAACTGTATATCGGCAGGGCGCTTTCGCTTAATCTCTCGGTAACCAAGGTCGACATTCTGGCGGATGGGGTGCTGGTCAAGACGTATGAGGGAGCGGAACTCTCGCAATGCCTGATCAAAAAAATCGATCCTTTTTCAACCGACGAGGCCATTTTCACCGGGCGGGATTATGATGTCCTGTTTGTCTGGGCCACCTTGAGTTTGTCCGCCGCGCTTCCATCGCGATTTTCCCATCGGGTTTATTGCGCAAATGGCCTTGTTGCCGAAGGAGGCACGGTGGATGTGCAATCGGGGGTCACGCAAATTGCCCCGCCAATCAAAGGCGACCGATGGTGGGCTGCCAACGGGCCGTCCAACTTTGACCGTCATCACCGCAGTTCCATCATCGAGTTCGATTTCCGGTGTACCATTGCCCAGCGCTTTGCAACGGACTGGATGCAGTTTGGCGCAGACGGTCGCACCTGTACGGGAGACGGCACGCACTGCACGGATTATTACTGTTATGGGGCGGATCTGCTGGCAGTGGCTGATGCAACGGTTGTCGAAGCCCGGGACAGCATTCCCGAGGGCATCCCCCCGAATAACTATGCCGCAAGCACGCTCCAGAATGTTTTCGGAAACAGCATCATCCTTGATATCGGCGGCGGTCGTTACGCCGCTTATGCGCATATCATTCCGGGAACGGTAGCCGTGAATATCGGCGATCATGTGACAACGGGGCAAGTCATCGGCAAACTGGGCAACAGCGGCAATTCATCGGCGCCCCATCTGCATTTTCACCTGTGCAACGGGCGGGACGGTCTCGCATCGGAGGGCCTGCCGTTTTCATTTGCCGCCTACGATCTGTTGGGCTCCATGCCGATGGCCGACGTCAACGCAAGTCTAGCCTGGACAGACCCCGGCACACCGCAAGTCCGCACCGCAGAAATGCCTATGCTGGACCAGGTTGTAAAGCTGTATTGATCAATGATCAAGTAGGGACAATAAGCATCCTCAAAATTAACTTCCTGCCTGCAATGAAAAACTTTAATTCCTGTTTTTGTGATTTTTGAAGCCATTCGGTATTCTTGCCGCCATTCATCCTCAGCTATAGAGGCGACCGGCAGCACAGGCAGCTCAAGCGGTCAGCCTGATGCCTCGTTTTTTTATTTCATCGACCAGCGGATCGGTGTCCTGAAAATCGTTTATGTGATAGGGTACGGGTTCAATTCTGGTGTCAATCTCTGTCGAAAGTTTCATCAAGCGGAGACGCTCATCGAAACGATCCGAGGAAAAGTCCGGCGATACGACGGCCACATCAATGTCGCTCCACCGACCTGCGCGATTAACGGCGTGTGAACCGAACAGATAGGCGGATTCAATGGTAATACCGTCTTCCTTCAATCGTCGAATAAACAACTGAACTGTATTTATGATTTCATGATCAACTTGAGCCATTGTATGATCTCCTTGATGTTCGACAATTCAGTTGATGTGAATTGTTCAGTGCACTTAAGACGAAAGCTCCGTTTTTCGTCGGGATATCTTGCTTCCAGATTGAAGGCCGTTATTCTATTTAACACATCCTTCTGTTCGGCATTCAACAACAGTCCGGATTTATCCGCCAGTCTTACCAAATTGTGAATTTGCGGAGCATGCTCTCCTGTTTTGGCAACATAGATCGCCTTGAGCATTTTTTCGACGGCAAGATGACCGAAAAACAAGGCATAGGAATAATCCTTCTTTTCGAAGAGGTGCCCCGCAACTTCAAGAGCTTCGGCGCTTTCTTCAATCCAGTAATCAATCGTTTTTTGCATGATGTTAGTACATAACCACAATCTTTTTACTTTCATTACTAATAAGTGATACTTATTTGATTTTCAAGCATTATTTCTCGTGGGTGAATTCCGAGGGCAAGGAAACAGAGGGCTGTTAACTTTCAAACTTTCTTCTTCCGGACACGTGCAAAAGCCTCACCAGATAAGGCTTTCAGACGAATAGGCGACGATTATTTTGTAGTTGTCATCCGGGCTATGATGCCGACGCGTTCAGATCAATAAAAAACAGCTTTACTTATTCCGGCGTCTGAATGGGCTGCGCCCTCAGGCGCAGCCCATGAAAATGGTTCTAAGTTTTTAAGCTTATATTCTAGCTCCAACTTTTATCCGCTGCCGCATTTTGTCCGGCGATGCGTCCGAAAATCAGACAATCCAGTGTTGCGCAACTGCCCAGGCGAACCGCGCCGTGCACGCCGCCCGTGACTTCGCCGGCTGCGTATAATCCGGGAATGGGTTTGTCCGTCATAATATCCGTCGCCTGCGCTTTAACATTCATATTGACGCCGCCCATGGTATGGTGAATTTTTGGCGTAAGGCGTAAGGCATAATAGGGGCCGGGTCCGAGAGGCTTCTGGTTTTTCTGCAAATATCTGCCCCATTCGGCATCTTTGCCTGCCAAAACGCCTTTGTTGAATTTTTCAATCTCCTCTTTGAGGGGTTCCACAGGGCAATTATGAGCCGCTGCCATCTCCTCAATCGTTTCATATTTCTTGACCACGCCTCTTTCCATCAGTTTAGGCAAGGCCTCTGCAATGGCTTTCTGTCCAAAAGCATAACCTGCGGCATCGGTAAACGCGATACATTTATTGCCCACTCGAATGATGGCATCGGCGCGAATTTTGCGGTCAGCCAGCTCATTTACAAAGCGTTTGCCCGTTTTCGTATCGATCCAGAGACCGTACATAGCCGCACAGAGCTGCGCGAAGAAAGGCGACAGTCCCATTCCCTTCTCGTCAGGGCTACCCCACGGGCCCAGCTGAATCCAGGAAAGCTGAATGGGTGTGCAGCCGATACGCAGGGATTCACGCAAAGCTTCCGAGGTGGCGCCGGGTTGATTTGTGCTGGGGAAATCCGCGGTCAGGCGGGGATCCTGGAGGGTTCTGAACGCAACATCGTTTCCGAAACCGCCTGTTGCCAGAACGACGGCTTTTCTGGCCTTGATGTTCTTTAATTTTCCGCTGTCTGCGTTCGGGAAGACATATTTCTCGCGGATTTGAATGCCTTTGACCCGGCCGTCTGCGTCCCGGTAAATTTGGGTCAGGAAACTTTGTGTTTTAGGTTCCACGCCCAGCTCTTTGAGTTTGGCGAGTTGTTGGATGACAATGGCCGAACCGCTCTGATTGTGGGTGCTGTACATACGGGGAACGGAATGTCCGCCTTCCTGTGACAGTTTATCCTTATACTGAACACCGAGTTCCGTCATGGTCCACTGAACGGTGGCATTGGAATTGTCGGCAACCATTTTGGCCAGCTCCACATGGTTTAAGTTCAGACCGGCTGCCAGCATATCCTTGAGCAGCAGTTCCGGTGAATCCTTGACGCCTTCTTTTGCTTCCATGGGCGAACCGGCGGCGGAGATAACACCGCCATTGATAATCGAGTTGCCGCCGGGTGTGCGCATTTTTTCCAGAACGACCACGGATGCACCCGCCTTTTTGGCTTCATACGCCGCGGCGAGTCCCGCAAAACCGCTGCCAATTACCACCACGTCATACGTTTCATCCCATTTTTTGGGTAGGGCGGCCGCTTCCGCTTTCCAGGGCGTTAAAGCCACGCCGCTTGCAGCCAGTCCCGCGACGGCTGCTGCGCCTCCGGCTGTTTTTAAAAAGTTTCTCCTGGTTAACGATGTGCCTTGTTTTGTTTCTTTCGACATACTTTGCCTCCTTAAATCTTGATTGTGGTTGAAGTGAGTAAATCTTTATTTTCAACACGATTTAAAAATACGGCATGATTCATGATCATAAGAAAATGATCGTGATTCATGCTATGGATGAGATAACGCAGTTGAATAAGAATCCGGCAATATGGACTGAGATGGAATCGACCTGAAGAAGGAATTCGAGTCTTTTTACGAAAGTGCCGCTGAGTTGAAACGTATGTGACGATAAAAAGCATTTTTTTTTTAATCTAGCACAACATGGCGGCGTTTGCAATGTCCGGCGGGAGCAAGTTCCAAGGGGAAGCGCGTTATTCGTCTTAAGCTCTGAAAGAGCCCTGAAAGAGACTTGCAATATTGAAAATGAAATACTATACTAAGCACAAGTTATGGAAAAACATCCCCAAACTGCGTATCTGGTTGATTTCATTGTTTTGCCTTGTGTGTCGCGTTCTTTTTTAATCTGGGATGAAAAAACCGGTTTCGTTTTGAAGCGAGGGTCGCATCAAGGGGCTAACCGGTGTATTGATGTAACTGATATTAAATTGATAAAATAGAGGGTTCGCTCGGAACTGTCGATGTGTTAAATTTTGTAGTGCCTTATTCTAACGAGGTTTATTTATGAGGAATCGACGAAGGCTCATCTTCAATCTAGTGCTAATCGCTTTTATTCATCTGTATTTCGCTTATGCAATCTGCGCGGCGGCCGACAGCAGCTGCGTCACCTGCCATACCAACGAATCTCTGATGAAAGCCCTTCACAAACCGCTACCCATGCCGGAAGGCGAAAGCGGCGAGGGGTGAGCGGGCGCTCCTCCGCCGGTCCGGCCGGAAGAAATGTATAAAGGATATGTTGTAGATCGTGAGCATCTTAAAAAAGATCAGCATTTTATTTTGTCTTGTCCCCAGTGCCATCAGGGGAATGATGGGATTGTAAATAAGGATCAGGCCCATAAAGGTTTGGTCAAAAGACCATCGGACAACATGGCCAACTGCGCCATGTGTCACAAGCAGGTGACGGACAAGTATGCAAAGTCGCTTCATTATACAACGGCCGGCCAGAGAAACGGGGTGATGCCGCGCTTTTCCAAGGAAGAATTAAAAACATTTGATGAAAAAGTATTTGAAAAATCATGCCGCAGCTGCCATGCGTCTTGCGGAGATTGTCACGTAAAGTCGCCGGCGGTGGGCGGTATCAGCACGGGGTTGCTGGCCAAGCATAAATTTATTAAAAAGGATGAAGGTAAAACTTGTTCATCCTGCCACGGCGGCAGGGTCTATCCTGAATTTACGGGAGAATACGGCGGTGCACCGGATGTCCATTATCAGAAGGGCATGCTGTGTATGGACTGCCACAAGAAAGCTGAATTTCATGGCGATGGTAAGGCTTATGCGTCCAAAAATCATGTGAAAGACCGACCGTCTTGCCGTGCCTGCCACAAGCCGGGCAGCGAGAAGAATCCGGCAGCCAAGGTGTCACATCAGATGCATGCGGATAAAGTGACCTGTTACGGATGCCACTCCGGCGCCGAATACCGCAACTGTCAGCAATGCCACTCCGGCACCGGCGCGAAAGCCAATCCGGAAATAATTTTGGGACTCAATCCACGGGATAAAAAGACACTGACGACGCTGAGGCTGATTCCGACCGTTCGCGACACGTTTGCCAAAGATGGCATCAAGATGGAAAAATTTGACGCGTTGCCCAACTACTGGGATACGCCTGCCCACAATATCCGTAAGCGGACGGATCGAACCCGTTCCTGCGATACCTGTCATGTCGAAAAAAAGAATTTTTTAACGAAAGAAAAGTTGATCAAGGATGGTTCCAAGGCTAATGAAGGCTTAATCGTAGTCCCTAAACCCATTAAACGATAGGAGAAAAAAGATGAAGAAATTCAAAATAGGTGCGACATTGTTTGCGTTCTGGTTTATTTTATTGCCCGTGGTGGCGATGGCTCAGATTTCAGGCCCGATTGTTTCCACAAATGAGCTTGAGAAAAATTTAACCAACCCTAAAGTTGTTGTCCTGGATGTCCGCAAAGTGGAAGAATACAAAGCCGGTCATATTCCCGGAGCCGTGAATGTATTTTATGGATCATGGGCCATTAAGAAAGGCACTTTGTTAAACGAACTGCCGCCGGTTGATGATCTCGCCGACGTCATCGGAAACGCAGGTATTGACAAGGATTCCGTGGTTGTCATTATCGGAAAAACGGATAAAGTTCCTGATCAGTTTGATATGACCCGCGTTGCCTGGACACTGAAGTATTTAGGCGTTCAAAATGTAGCGATTCTCAGTGGCGGACAAAATCAATGGGCGAAGGAAAATAAGCCTTTGTCTCAGGACATGGTGAAGGCGAAGTCAAAAACATTCAAGGCTGAGGTCAATAAGAATCTGTTTGTGGATAAGGCTTTTGTGCTCGACAAAATAGGCAAGAGCATCATCGTAGATACCCGCGCCCCGGCTTTTTACGCAGGCACGGAAAAGCTTGCTTTTGTGCCCAAGATGGGACGAATCAAGGGATCTGTTAATCTGCCCGTAGGCCAGTTGTACACCCCGGAAGGTTTATACAAGGATAAGGACGCACTTGCCGCACTTGCACAAAAGGCAGTGGGTAATGATCTTTCCAGGGAAATGATCCTTTATTGCGATACCGGCAAGACTTGTACCTCCTGGGCATTGATCATGACGGATATGCTGGGCTATAAAGATGTTAAAGTCTATGACGGTTCGTCCATGGAGTGGCTGGCCGATCCGGCAGGGCCATCCGAACCGTAATTCCAGATAATCAGAATCCTTTAACAGGGCGCCCTGGCATAGATCAGGACGCCCTGTTTCGTTTACAAATTATTCCCGAAATTCTTCGGCAAACGTCCGACGATATAAATGAAGAGGGACGCAGCGAAAATCGGCAGGGATGCAACCAGGAAGTCGATGGCAATCGGCCATTGCAGGGCGACGAAGACCGTGCCGACTACGGGGCCGATGATCGATCCCAACCGGCCCCAGCCCATCGTGGTTCCGACGCCGGTGGCCCGGATGGCTGTGGGGTAGACCAGCGCAACCGCAGCATACATCGCGCACTGGGCTCCCATCATGCAGGTGCCCGAGATAAAAATCGCAGGGATCAACACGGCGGGGCCCGTTCCCAAACCGACCGCAATAATGGCGATGCCACCGATGAAATAGCTGCACGCCATCACCTTAAAGACGCCCAAACGATCAATCAGGAATCCCAGTGTTGCCGTTCCAACCGCGCCACCGCCATTTAGCAGAACCGTTGACAGGAGCGCGAACTTTAAAGACAATCCCGATTGCTTCATCAAAACGGGAAGCCAGCTCATGAAAAAATAGACGCCGAAGGTATTGGCTACGAAAACAAGCGTAAGAAATACGGTGGGGAGGGTGCGCCCCGGTCCAAATAAACCGGCAATGCCCGTCTTTTTCTGCGCTGCTTCATGAATAATAAACTGCACCGGCGCGGGTAACTGGACATCCGGCGCAATTTTACGGATGATCGTTGCCGCTTCCTTGTTTCGTCCCGATCGAGCGGCCATAAACCGAATGGATTCCGGAAGCGCAAATAAGGCGTAGACGGCAATAGCCAGGGGAGCCAGCCCCCCGATGTAGAATACGGATTTCCATCCGTAGAGGGGAATCAGCCAGGCGCCGAAAAGTCCGCTCGCCAGAGCACCCAGCGGCACGCCGGTATAGGTCAGTGCGCTCAGTGTGCCCCGATGGCGCTCCGGGATATATTCGGCGGACAAGGCGACAATGTTGGGAATGACGCCTCCCAGTCCCAGCCCCGTCATAAATCGCATCAGGGCGAGGGCGGCAGGGGATTGAGCGAAAGCGGTAAGAACAGTAAAAAGACCGAAGACGAACACCGCGCCGATCACCGGCCATTTCCGGCCATAGCGGTCGGCAAGCGGTCCCAGAAGTGTGGCGCCGATCAACATGCCGACCGGCCCTGCTGTCAGTGCCAGTCCGAAGTCTTTGGGACTGAGCCCCCAGTCACGTGCAAGTGCAGGCAGCGCAAGGCCGATCACTTGCATATCAAAACCATCCAGGAGCATGATGATAAAACACGTGGCCAAAATTCGGAATTGATAACGGCCCATGGGGCGTTGATCAATGAAATTGGAAATGTCGAATTTTACAGTCATGATGTGCTCTCTTTGCAGGTTATAGTTTTGCCTTGCGCCCGAAGGGGATGCCCAGTTTTTTCATCCGATGCCTCAGGGTGCCGGAATTCATTTGCAGCAGTTCGGCGGCGCCATTCGGACCGTTTATTTTTCCTCTGGTTTTTACCAGGATGCGCCGGATATGTCTGGCTTCTACGTCAGCGAGATTCAGCGCCTCATTTTCACCCATATCGGTTTCATATCGCGTCGGGTTGGTGAATCGGACAATGTCGCTGAAAATTAATTCTTTGCCGTTGGAGACGATAATGGCTCTTTCCACCGCGTTTTCCAGTTCTCTGACATTTCCCGGCCAATCATAGGCCATGAGCTGATCAATCATGCCCACGCCCAGACTGGGGAATGTTCGCAGACCCATCTGTCGGCATTTTTTCTGAATGAAATGATCAACCAGCGCCGGGATATCGCTTTTGCGCTCCCGCAAAGGCGGAAGCACGATCGGGAAAACGATCAGGCGGAAGTAAAGGTCTTCGCGGAATTTTTTATGTTCGACGAGATACAGAAGATCGCGATTCGTGGCCGAGATAATCCGGACATCAATCTTAATCGGATTTGATCCGCCCACGCGTTCAAATTCTTTTTCCTGTAATACGCGAAGCAGGCGGACTTGAACCGCGGGAGGAAGTTCGGACACTTCATCGAGGAATATCGTGCCACCGTCCGCGCGTTCAAAGAGCCCTCGCTTCTGATCCAGAGCTCCGGTGAAAGCGCCTCTTTCGTGACCGAATAAGACACTGTCAATCAGGGTGTCCGGTATCGCCCCGCAGTTGACTTTGATTAAGGGGCCGTCGCTTCGTTTGGAGAAATCGTGGATGGCGTTGGCAACTATCTCTTTGCCGGTTCCCGTCTCCCCGCTGATGAGGACGGGACTGGTCAGCGGAGCGACCATGCGCACTTTTTCCATGACCTGTCTCAACCCGAAATCCGCCCCGACAACTCTGTCGCCAAAACTCCTGCGTAGTTCCGTTTGTAAATAGGATTTTTCATCCGCGAGCAGATCTTTGAGTTTTGATATCTCTCTGTATTGCAGATAATTGGCCAGGGCAATGGCGGCGGGTTCGTTAATCAACGTCCATAGGCGCAAATGTTTGTCGGTATACCTGTCTTTCCCGACGGCGCGGGCGACGAAGGCGCCGATATACTTGCCATCAATGATGAGTCGGTTAATGAGAAGAGATGATTCCGCCCATCCCCTTTGTCGTCCAATATGATTACTGATCGGATCATCCAGAGAGCTGACTCTTCTTACGCGCGGATACGATAGCGGTTCTTGCAGTTCTTTTCGTGAGGGAAGGGATAATGGTGTGTCGTCGGAGCTGGTCTTGCCCGCGTGTTTATCGGCATAGGCGACAGTCTTCATCGTGCCCAGTCCCTGATCAAAGCAGGCCATGTGGAGCTCATCGAGCGGCATGATTTTGTTCACGTACTGAAAACACATCCACAGTGCTTTCTGAATTTCGAGGCTCCCGCAAATGCGAATACTGACTTCGCGGAAGAATTCGTTTTCGATGTTTTCTCGATCTGTCATATTTGTTATTCTAAAAGAACAATTAACAAATGTCTAATTTTTTCTATCATATGTGTAATATAATGCGGATGCTTATTATAAGTTTTTGATATTATATATTAAAATTATGGCACGAAACTTGGTGTTAGTCAGGCTGCATCGATCAAGAAAATGGTTTGTGCGTTATTGATGAAACAGGAGATTGCGGCGGCTGTGAGGTGGTGAAATTTAATAACATCTTTTAGCGTATATCGTCTTGACAGATAATTCCCGGAAGATGTATGTGAAAGCCAGTGGATGCATCCGGCACTATTTCTTCCATCTCGTCGCTTGAAAGTTTAATGATCAATCGTTTTAACAGTAATAGCCAACTCTTATCTCAATCTTTTGCTGGAGTGTTGTGAATTCCAATCAAGGAACACCAAAACAGACAGGAGGAAAATCTATGAAGAAAGACGATCAGGCGGATAAAACATTAACCCGGCGAAATTTTTTAAAGACAACAGGCGGCGTTGCTGCAGCGGCGGCGGTCGTGGCAGGAGGGCTTAATCTTCTGCCTTCTAACGCGGAAGCGGCATGCGATCCCCTTCCAAAAAAATGGGATGAAACTTACGATGTTGTGGTGATCGGCAGTGGCTTTGCAGGACTGGCTGCAGCCATCGAAGCGAAAAACGCGGGCGCCAATGTCATTGTGCTTGACAAGATGGTCCTTCACGGTGGCAATTCCATTATTAATGGCGGGGATTTTTCCGCTCCCGGAACCAAGATGCAGGAAGCGAACGGTGTCAAAGATTCCGCCGAGGTGATGCTGAAAGATATGATGAGAGCAGGGGCTTATTTGAATCATCCTGAACTGGCCAAGATGGTTGCTTATGGCGCTAGAGATGCCTTTGAATGGAGCGAATCCTATATCGGTGCCCAGTACACGAAGCTTAACTTCCACGGCGGGCACTCCGTCAAGAGAACCCACGGCACGGTCAACGCGTCAGGATCCGAGCTGGTCAACAAAATGCTGGCAAAAGCAAAAGAGCTGGGTGTTAAAATTCAGCTTCGCACCAAACTGGTAAAATTCCTGTCCAATAAGGATGGCCGTATAGTCGGCATCGAAGTCCGCAAGGATTATAAATTCCCTGATGAAAGCACGGGCAAGGTCGCCTTTATCAAGGCGAAAAAAGCTGTAGTGTTAAGCTCGGGTGGTTTTTCCCAAGACCTTAAGCTGCGTCAGATCCAGGATCCGCGCCTCACGGATAAGTTCGGGTCAACCAATCAGCCCGGTGCTACGGGCGAAGCCTTACTGGCCGCGTGTATTGCCGGCGCCATGGATCTTCAGATGGACTGGATTCAGCTGGGTCCTTGGACGAGCCCGGATGAAAAAGGTTTCGGCTATGTCCCCCTGTTTTGTGAACCAATGGTGGGTTATGGACTCATGATCAATCCCAAAACGGGTAAACGTTTTTTCAAGGAAACGGGCAACCGCAAGGAGCGCGCTGATGCCATCATCGCCGTCGGCGACCCGGTTCTCATCATGGGTGATTCTTACGCAGCCACCAAGCAGGTCGTCCCGAGAATTCTCGAAAAAGGTATGGAAATCGGAGCC
Organism: uncultured Smithella sp.; assembly: GCA_964547345.1. Lineage (GTDB taxonomy): Bacteria > Desulfobacterota > Syntrophia > Syntrophales > Smithellaceae > UBA8904. The sequence goes on from CAZJMX010000041.1 coordinate 16,633, forward strand.
ATCAAGAAGTTTGACACTTTGGAGGATGTAGCCAAAAACTACAATATTCCCGTTGAGGTTTTCATCAAAGAAGTTGCCCGCTGGAATTCTTTTGTTGAAAAGAAGAAAGATGACGACTTTGACTGCAAGATCTTCCCCGACACCAAACCAACCGTTGTAGCACCTTTTTATGTTGCCAGACTCTGGCCCAAAGTGCACCATACCATGGGCGGACTGGTCATCGATAAAGATGCCCAGGTCATGGGATTTAATTTTAAACCTGTGAAGGGTCTTTACGCAGCAGGTGAAGTCACGGGCGGCGTCCATGGCGCGGTGCGTCTGGGCGGAGTTGCCATGGCGGATTGCCTTGTTTTCGGGCGTGTTGCCGGTCAAAATGCGGCAAAAGAAAAACCGTGGAGCTAACTAAATTTCATTGCGTCAATGGATGATGTCTAAAAAAATCATCCATTGACGCTTGCTTTTTGCATCGTTTCAAAAGTATACTGCCCAATAAATGAAGTGCGACGCCCTGTGGCAGCTATTTTCATCGAGAGGGATAAAAATGAAAAATAAGAAAGTAAAAAATGTTTTACTGGCTATCTCGCTTGTGTTGTTTACGTTTGTAATTTTTTCAGGTGGCATTGATGCGGCGCCGAAAGAAAAAAAAGCCGCACCTGCCAAAGCCAAAGCCGCCGAGGTTAAAGCCTGGGATTGCGCGGGCTGCCATAAGGGCAAGAAGGTTCTTCCGGATGCGCATGTGCCGATCAAGGAGATGCCCTATGAAGGTTGTCTGGTTTGTCATATACCGGGAGAGAAGAACGCGGGCACACTCAAAGCTAAGATTCCGGGCAGCCATCTTCATGCTCTCAAAGGTGTTAAGTGCGAGCAGTGCCATGGCAAGGTAAAGAAACCCGTTCCGGTTGAGATGAGCAAGTGTGTGGCCTGCCATGGCGCAACGGAGAAGCTGGCGGAGAAGACAGCGAAAGTAAAGCCGCAGAATCCGCATGAATCACCGCATTATGGCACGTCCGCCGATTGCAATCTTTGCCATCATCAGCATGCAAAGTCGGAGAACCTCTGCGCCCAGTGCCATAAGTTTGATTACGTTGTTCCTTAAATTGAGACTGATCTGAATCGGCATAAGGAAAAAGCTCATGAGTAGTGCGGAAGAATCTACACTTCTGAGATGCGTTAAGGATGCAGCGGGCCGCGTGATACACGGCGGCCCGCTTTATCTTGTCTTTTTGAGTTTTTTTATTATTCTATTCCTCGCCGGTGTCGTTTCCGGCATTTACTCCCTGTTTATTGCCGGCAGCCGCCATGCTTACGGAACTTTTCGCGAAATGCCGCTGGCGCTCTTGATTGCCACCTATATATTCTTTGTTGTGGCGTCCACCGGGCTTTGCCTGGTTTCATCCATCGGGCACGTGTTCGGCAACCGTGACTTCTTGCCGATTGCCAAACGTTCCGTGCTTCTGGCCCTGATTACCATTGTGTCCGGCTTTCTCGTGATCGGGCTGGAGATCGAAAACCCATTCCGCATGATGATCTATCTGTTTGCTTCACCAAACTTATCCTCCAATATCTGGTGGATGGGCACGCTTTACATGCTTTACATGATCTTTATGGCGATAGAATTTGTTTTACTGATGCGCGAATCTCATCGCATTGCCGCTTTCTTTGGATTCTTAAGTGTCCTTTCCGGTGTGTCGGCACACAGCAATCTGGGGGGTATTTTTGCCATGCTGGGCGGCAGAGATGTCTGGTACGGGCCGTTTCTCCCTGTTTATTTTATTTTGTCGGCGATGATGACGGGAAGCGCTTTTATTATCCTCTTTAGTATGGTGGCGCAAAAGCTCCGTGGTCAATGCATGGATGAAGACGAACAGAAGTCGCTTTCGCTGGTGAGTAAGCTGGCCATGCTGATGATTGCCGCCGTGGCTTTTCTGACAATCTGGAAAATGATCACCATGACGACCGGCGGCGAAACCAGGCTGATCACGCTTCATGAAACGATCAGCGGTTCCCATGCGTTCAGTTTCTGGGTGCTGGAGATGGCATGCGGTTTGGTCATTCCGTTTTTCCTGCTGTTGTGGTCCGGCGGCACGAGGCGTGGATTGATGGGGGTTGCCGCGGGATTTATGATCTTCAGTATTTTCTTCATGCGCTTGGATCTGGTGGTGATGGCACAAATTGTTCCGTTGTATTGGGATCTGGGCGTCAAAGAGTTTTCGCAGTTGCATACCTACGCCCCGACGTGGAAGGAAATTCTGGTTGCTCTGGGCGGTATGGGCTTTTGCGGTATGGCGTTTTTACTGGGAGAAAAAGTATTCAACGGTTTTGGTGACATTCGTTGTGAGGAAGCGGTCGAAAACGGAAAGGCTGAGAGTGAATCATGATCTTGAATCCGTTTGACACAGAAAATGAATTGGAAAAATCCGAACAGATTTCGGAACTGGATCGAAGGGATTTTCTGAAAATCGGCCTTGCGATCACCGGTATATTTGCCGGAGGGTCCATCGTGTCTGTCGTATCTGCGGCTGAGAAAGTGTTCCCACGGGGTTCCTATCCACAGAAGTATCCCTACAAACCGCATTACTGCATGGTGATCCGGGTGGATCAGTGCATCGGTTGTCGCCTATGTGAAAAAGGCTGTGTAACGACTAACGCCGTTCCGGACTATGGCTGGCGCACAAAGGTTCTGGAGCGGGAAGTCCCGCAGGCGATCGGACAAAAAAGGGAGTTCATTCCGGTGCTGTGCAACCAATGCAATAACCCTCCGTGTGTCCGGGCTTGTCCCGTTACGGCGACATACAAGGATAAGACCCATGGCATTGTGATGATGGACAACAAGAAATGCATCGGCTGCAAAATCTGCATGGTGGCCTGCCCGTATAATGCCCGGTATTTCAATGAAGAAAAGCATGCCATTGACAAGTGCGATTTCTGCTTTGAATCGAGACTTTCACGCGGCGAGAAGAACGTCGCCTGTTCCGTTTATTGTCCGGCGGATGTCCGCGTGTTCGGCGACCTGTCCAATCCCCGGGATCGCGTTTATCAATTGATTCACCAGTTACAGAAGCCCGTCTGGGTTCTTAAAAAAGAAACGGACGCAAGACCCAATATTTTTTACATGAAAGGGTAGGCAGGGGAGAAATGCACATACGGCTTATCGTTATCGTCAGCCTGTTTCTGATCTGTTTTATATCTTCCGGCGTTAAGGCCGCAGAGCCTGCCAGGGGTATCCTTTATACCAAGCCTCTGGAGTCCGTCATTTTCAGTCATCAGGACCATGCGCAGAAAGATGTTTCCTGCGCCACGTGTCACAGCGGCCTTTTTGAAATGGAAGCGCTGCATGCCCAGAATAATAAAGACTTCAACATGGATTCCCTTTATAAGGGGAAATACTGCGGGGCCTGCCATAATGGCAAGAAGGCTTTTGCTTCGGATACGCAATGCGCGCGCTGTCATCTTGGCACCAATGCATCGACGCCGCAAAAAGAAACGCCGGCTTATAAAATGTCCGTTACGTTAGGCAAGGGTGATAAAGGTGTGGCCTTTAATCATGAAACGCACCTGAAAAAAGCTAATTGCCGAAGCTGTCATAATTCTTTGTTTCAGCCGAAAGAGGGCGCAGCCAAAATTAAAATGGCCGACCACAGCACGCAGGGATATTGTTTTGATTGTCACGATCAAAAAGGGGAAAATGGATTTTCTGTAAATGATTGCAGTCGGTGCCATAAGAAGTCCATTACAGCGCCTTTAGAAACGATAAAGTACGGCAAAGGCGCTAAAGCCGTTTCATTTAAGCATGAAACCCATCAGCTTAAAACCGGTTGCAAGGCCTGCCATCCGCAAACCTTTGCTTATCAGCGAAGTGATGCCAAACTTGACTTCAATGATCACGTCAACGGAAAATCCTGCTTCACCTGTCATGCCCCCAAAGGTGGATCTGCATTTTATGATTGTAACCGCTGCCACAAAGATAAACCCGCCGCCAAAACTCCGGCTTACTATCCGGATACACTGAAATATAAAACAGTCATGCAAAATGTCTATTTCCATCACGCAAGCCATGCGGTCTTTGCATGCAATTCATGTCATCCTCAACCGTTTGCCGTTAAAAAAGGCCAGACAAAAATGATCATGTCGGAAATGTTGCATGGCAAGACCTGCGGTATTTGCCACAACGGCAGTAAAGCATTTTCCGCGCGGGATTGCGCCAAGTGCCACAAGAAGTAAATTTACTTTTTTAAGGAGAAATTTCGTTTGAGCAAAAACAAATCCGGTATCTGGTCTTTCTTTTCATCCGTTCAACTGGCCATTGTCCTTTTATCGCTCATAGCTTTTTTTGCTTTAATCGGAACGCTGGTTCCTCAGCGGGAAGCGGCGGCGGAGTTGGCAGAAAAAATATCACCCGCGTTGTTTTCTTTTCTGCAGAAAATGCAGATTTTCGATGTCTATCACTCTGTGTGGTTCTTCCTTCTGATGGGGCTTTTGGCCGTGAGCATCATTATCTGCTCGCTGGATCGCTTCCCCATGGCCTGGCGTCGCTTCCGCATGCGGCCTGAACCTCAACATGCAGATGCCTTTAAAGACCTGCCGGAAGAAAGCAGCTTTTCAACGAAAGCGGATGTTCGGACAGCTGCGGATATTGCAACCGCACTGTTGAAAAAGAAATATCGTGGAGTCGCACGGACGGATGAGGCAGGCAGCGTTTTTCTTTGCGCCGGCAAAGGACGCTTTTCCCATTTCGGTGTGTATATTGTTCATCTGAGTATTCTGGTTCTGATCGCCGGCGCTATTATCGGATCGGTTTTCGGCATCGAGGCCTATGTCAACATCACGGAGGGTGAAACGGTGAATTCCGTCAACCTGCGCAACGGCAATCAGGCCCTTCCACTGCCTTTTTCCGTGCGCTGTGACAAGTTTACCGTGGAGTTCTACGAAAGTGGCGCACCCAAGACCTTTCAATCGGATTTAACTTTTTCACAAGATAATCAGGTTGCCCGCCAGGGAAAGCTCCGGGTTAATCATCCCATCGAGTTTAATGGATTTCGTTTTTATCAGTCAAGCTACGGTGCTGCGCCGGGAGGGAAAGCCACCCTGGCGTTGTTGAGAGACGGCGGCCGTCGGGATGTGATGAATGTTAGCTTAGGATATACGTTCGATCTGCCGGGAAAAGAGGGGACGTTTCATGTTTTGAGAGTAGAAGAAAATCTTATGAATATGGGGCCTGCGATTAAAGTTGCTGTCCATTCCCCTAAAGAAGAAGTCAGTTTCTGGGTGTTTCAGCAGATCCATAAGATCAAGGAAATGAATCCCGATGTCATTAGTCAGGTTTCGATGTTCAATCCCGGACTTTTCCGTCCCTATACGTTTTCGCTTTTAGGATTGGAGGAAAAAAAATACACCGGCCTGCAGGTGAGCCGCGATCCGGGAATTCCCGTGGTTGCCGCCGCCGCCTTGCTTTTGATCGTTGGTCTGATGATGATTTTATTTTTGTATGCGCGTTCGGTCTGGATTCGGATTGAGCCGAAACAAGATAAGGTTTTTATTCGTGTTGCGGGACGAAGTTATAAAAATCAGGCGGGGCTGCAGAAAGAAATTCAATACCTGATTGGGGAACTTAAAGATAATCTGGAGAATTCCAAATGATTAATACAACGATTTTGAGTTGGGTGACCTTCATCTTCTTTGCCGCGTTTGTTTTTTATCTTTTCCGGATGGTTCTGGGCAGAGAATTCTGGGGGAAGCTGGCCACTTGGACGGCGCTTGTCGGCCTTGTCGCCCAGAGTGTCGCGCTGATCATCCGCTGGAAAACATCTTATGATTTAGGCATGGGGCATGCGCCGTTATCCAACTTTTACGAGTCGCTGATCTTCTTTGCCTGGACGATTGTGCTTTTGTATCTGCTTATGGAATGGCGCCTGAAGAATCGCAGCATTGGTGTTTTTGTTCTGCCCGTGGCGTTTTTGATTATGGCCTATGCCTCTATCGCTCCCGGCATTAATAACCGCATCGAGCCGCTGATCCCAGCACTGCAAAGCAACTGGCTGACATCGCATGTGCTGACCTGCTTCATGGGCTATGCCGCGTTTACCGTGGCTTTTGCGCTGGGCATCATGTTTTTTGTCAAGAATGCGGCGGGTGCGGATTCGTCCAAGACCAGTGTCTTTATCCGCCTGCTGCCGTCCGAATATCAAATGGATGAACTGATGTATTCCTGCGTCGCTTTGGGGTTTATTTTTCTCACGCTTGGGATTGTGACCGGCTCCGTTTGGGCGCATTACGCCTGGGGGACTTACTGGAGTTGGGACCCGAAGGAAACCTGGTCGCTCATCACCTGGCTGGCCTACGCCGTCATGTTGCATGCTCGCCTGGTGCGCGGCTGGCGCGGCAAAAGAATGGCGATAATGGCTATAGTCGGTTTTGCCTGCGTGTTGTTTACTTATCTGGGCGTGAACTTCCTGCCGAGTTTGCACAGCTATATGAGCTGAAATTACGAGCAATATTCAGAGAATGGTTTCAAATCATTCTCTGAATATTGCTTTCAGTGTCATTTCTTCAGGAAATCCAGAATCTCGTTGATATCCGGTAATTCACGAATCGGATAAACCTTCACGAAGGTCGCCTTTCGCTGCTCGTCGAGAATCACGTGGGCGCGTTCCGAAAATCCGAACTTGTCGATGAAGAGCCCCAGTTTTGCGGCGATACCGCCGTGCGGCCAGAAATCGGCCAGCAGAGCGACTTTCTCAATGCCGAGGCTTGCCGCCCAGGCTTTTTTGCACGGCACGGCATCCACTGAAAACCCCAGAGGAACGGTATTGAGCGATGAGAAAACGTCAAAGTTTGTCTCCAGAGACTGCATCTGCTTGGCACAGACTTCCGTCCAGGCGAGGGGATGAAAAGACAGCAGGATTTTCTTACCTGCCATCAACGCCGTATCCACCACCACATCCGTATGACTTTTTAACGAAAAATCTCCAAATACATCGCCGACTTGAATTCTGGCCATCGTTATTCTCCTTTATGATTTTGTTTTACACTTGCCTGCGAAACATTTTTAATAATCTTTCTCCTGACGCCTGACGGCTCACTTTTTCATTCTCGGATAATCCGTATATCCTTTCGGGCCTTCCGTGTAGAAGGTCGAGTCGTCCCATCGGTTCCATTTCGCGCCGGTTGATATGCGTTCCACCAGATCGGGATTAGCGAGAAACGGTTTGCCGAATGCCACGGCGTCGGCCAAACCTTCTTCAATCACCCGTTTGGCGCTTTCTGCTCGAAAGCCGGAGTTGATGATCAACTTGCCCTTGTAGCGTGGACGGAAATGTCTGGCAATTTCCTTTACCGCGTAGAGAACATTGTCCACCGGCGTCATGGGTTCCACAAAGTGAACATAAGCCAGATTTGAATAATCGTTGAGTCGTTCGACAATATGTTCAAAGGTCGGAATCGTGTCCTTATCCATTGTGATGCCAAAAAAACCGTGGGCGGAAGGATTCAGCCGGACGCCGACCCGGTCAAAACCAATGGCCTGACCGACTTCGCGCAGGGTCTCAAAAAAGAAGCGAGCCTTATTTTCATGCGACCCGCCGTATTCATCTGTGCGCGTGTTGGCGCAATTGACAAAGAACTGATGGAAAAGGTAGCCGTTGGCCGAATGGATTTCCACCCCGTCAAAACCTGCCGCAATGGCGTTTTGAGCGGCCTTGCGGAAGTCCTGCGTTGTGTTGTGAATCTCCGCAATGGTCAGCGCGCGGGGTGTGGAGGTGTCTTTAAATCCTTCGGGCGTATAGACCCGGTTATGGGCATTAATGGCGGACGGCGCGACCGGAGGCTTTCCCTCGTGAAAGTCAGTATGGGAGATGCGTCCGACATGCCACAGCTGACAGAAGATGTGTCCGCCTTTTTCATGAACAGCCTTCGTCGCAAGTTTCCAGCCCTCAATTTGTTCCGGACTGTAAATGCCAGGGGTGTGAATGTAGCCAACTGCCTGAGGCGATACCTGCGAGCCTTCCGTAATAAGCAGTCCGGCGGATGCCCGCTGGGTGTAATATTCGGCAATGAGCTCTGTGACTTTGTGTTCCGGGTTATCCGCGCGGCTGCGCGTCATCGGCGACATAAAGATGCGGTTGGGTAGTTCCTTTCTTCCGATTTTGACGGGTGTAAAGAGAATATTGTCCTGCATAATGATTGCTCCTGTGAGGGAAACGGTTTTTACTGTAAACAGGTCTGTTTTACCTGCTAATTCATACACAATGCGGTCTGAAAATGAAGAACACGACTGTAGTAAAGTATAACGACGAGGGCCTACTGATGTCAAGAGAGCGTAATATTTTGTAAAAACAGGCGCAGTAATGGCTCATCATGATTCAGCATCTTTATCATGAGATTTATCCCTCGTGAAAATACCGGAGTTGTTGTGCTTAATTTTTCCATGAAATCGTGCTATGGCTCTGTTGAACACTAGGGAACGGTCTTGCGACCCGGCCGCGTGCTCTCGCGCCGCTTTTAGTTTAGGTGGCCAGGGTATGGGTGGTCATGACTGTTCTCCGCTGAGGTTGACGATATGGAACCGGGTACTATATTTGATGAAAATGTCAGCTGGAGTTAAAAAAAGAAGGAGTAAATGAATGACAAACACTGAAAACCGCCCCGCTAGATTCAGCGGGGCCGCTCGTTATGTTCTGGATCATGAACTGGCAAAAATCGTGAATATATCCATGGCGCTAGAGATGCCCTTGCTGATCAAAGGAGAGCCGGGCACCGGTAAAACCATGCTGGCACACGCGATTGCCGAATCGTTGCGCATGCCGCTCATTATTTTAAATGTCAAATCCAGCATGAAACTCATCGATGCCCTGTATCAGTACGATACGCTCACACGCTTAAACGACAGCCGCTTTTCCGATTCGGGCCGAAACGTTAGCAATATCGAGGAATACATCAAGATGGGCAAAATCGGCCAGGCGTTTGTGGCCGACAAAAAAGTCGTGCTTCTCATTGACGAGATCGACAAGGCCGACACGGATTTTCAAGACGACATGCTCGATATTCTCGATCAGATGCAGTTCGACATCATCGAAATCGACCGGACTGTCCGGGCGATCAACCGGCCGGTCATCGTGATTACGTCGAATGCGAAAAAAGATTTGTCTGACCCGTTTCTGGGGCGCTGCAATTTCCATCACATCGCGTTTCCCGACCGTGACATGATGCGCAAAATCATCGGCGTGCATTTTCCGGATTTGAACAAGGATCTGACGGCGGCCTGCCTGGAGACGTTTTACCGTCTGCGTGAGGTGCGCGGTGTGGAGAAAAAACCCGCCACACGTGAACTCATCAACTGGATGCGCGCGCTTCAGGCCGATCCCGATTTCCAGATAAAAAGCTTAAAATCGGCCAACATGCCTTTTTTAGGCGTGCTGTTTAAAAAGAGCACCGACCTTTATCTGGCTTCGCATCAGTAAAGTGGAATCCATATGTTTGTGAATTTTTTCTATACGCTGCGCGATAAAGGCATTCCCGTGACGCCCACGTCTTTTCTGCGCCTGCAAAAAGCTTTGGGAATGGGACTGATCGAATCGCTCGATGATTTCTACAGTGTCACGCGCAGCCTGCTGGTCAAAAGCGAGCGCTACTTTGATGTTTATGATCAGGCCTTTGCCATGGCGTTTCGGGGCATGGCCGAGGCGGAACCGACGGATGCCGAACTGACCGATGTGGTGAAAGCGATGCTCTCCGAATGGCTCAAAGATCCGGGCGGTATGGCGGATGCGCTGGGGCTGTCGGAAGAAGAGATTAAGAAGATGACGCCCGACGAGCTCGTCGAGCATTTTATGAAGCGCCTCAAAGAGCAGACCGAAGCCCATCATGGCGGGAATCACTGGATTGGTTCGCACGGCACGTCGCCGACGGGGCATTCCGGCCACCATCCGGGGGGGATGCGTGTGGGCGGCGAATCGCGCAACAAGTCCGCCATCAAGGTCGCGATGGAGCGCCGTTACCGTGATTACTCGCAATCCGGCCCCATTACCGCCTCGCAGATCGGTGAAGCGCTAAAAAGGCTCAAACACCTTCAACCTGCCGGTCCCAAGGACATCGTCAATGTCGATGAAACGATCCGCCAGACCCTGAAGAACGCCGGCGAAATCGAAATTATATTTGACCGGAGGCTTGCGGACCGCCTGAAGGTGCGGCTTTTAATAGACAACGGCGGCTGGTCGATGGATCCGTATGTGGAAATCGTGCAGGTGCTTTTTCACTATGCGCAGTTTCAGTTCAAGGAACTGGAAATTTATTACTTTCATAATACGATTTATTCCAAGGTCTGGCTCGATCCACACCGTTATAAAAAGCCGGTGCCGATCGATGAATTTGCTCGCATGGACCCGGAAACGCGTCTGATCATCGTCGGAGACGCCTCGATGGCGCCTTATGAACTGTCTGATCCGCGCGGCGCGATTTACGTGGGCCTAAACGAAGCGAGGCCGTCGCTGGATTATTTGAATTTTCTGTCAAAAACATTTCGGCATACCGTCTGGTTTAATCCCATGGCGCAGGATTCCTGGTTTTACACCTGGACAGTCAAGCAGATTGCAGGCATCTTTCCCATGTTCGAGTTGTCGCTAGACGGTCTGGAGAAAGCGGTTCACCATTTAACGTCCCGAAATTAATCAAGGAGGGAGAATACATCATGCATAAGAGACTCCGTTTCATCTTTCTGATTCTGTTTGTTTTTACATCAACCCTGGCTATAGCTGCGACGAATTCACCGCCGCAGGTCGGCAGTGCGCTGCCTGACATGATGCTGAACAAACCGGCTGATGCAGGAGATCTGAAATATTTGGGATTGTCCGGTTCCGGGGCCTTTTCGGTGGAGGAGATCAAGGCGCAGGCTGTGATTATACAGATCTTCAGTATGTATTGTCCGTATTGTCAAAAAGACGCGCCTAACGTGAACCGCCTGTTCGGCTTGATGGAAAACAATCCGAAGCTCAAAGGGAAAATAAAAATTTTCGGCATTGGCGCAGGCAACTCTGCGTTTGAGGTTGCGACGTTTAAGAAAAAATACAAGGTGGAGTTCCCCCTGATTCCGGACGCGGATTTTAAGATTCATAAACGAGTTGGCGAAGTCCGCACGCCGTATTTTATTGTCGTTAAAATAGGCGGCGCTAAAAAAGCAGAAGTTGTTTATTCGAAACTGGGCGCTCATGAAGATATCGAGGCGTTTCTGACCGAAGTCATTAATCTGGCGGATGTGAAATAGGAGGGGGTATGCAAAAGATGCTTTTGGGAGTCGTTGTGGCGTTTTGCTTTCTTGCATCCAACGCCTATGCGCTTTCCGAAGTTTACAAGGAAAATATCTATAAGGTCGGTCAACTCAAACCGGTGGACAGTGTCTTAAAAGTAAAAGTCGGCCGGAAAGCGCCGGATTTCACGCTCAAAGCCATCAGCGGCAAGACGGTTTCTCTCAAAGACTACAAAGGCAAAAGGAATGTGGTGCTGTCGTTCGTGCCCGCCGCCTGGACGCCCGTGTGTTCGGATCAATGGCCGGGTTACAATATCGTGAAGCATTTGTTTGAAGAAAATAATGCCATCTTGCTGGGAATCACTGTGGACAATATTCCGACCCTACATGCCTGGACGCGGCAGATGGGTGATTTGTGGTTTGACGTACTCTCCGATTTCTGGCCGCACGGCGGCGTGGCCTCCAAATACGGCGTTTTACGTTCCGACGGCACAGCGGAACGGGCGATTATTATCGTTGATAAAAAAGGGATGATTCGTTACATTGATGTGCATGATATTAATGAGCGACCCCCTCTGGAGAGCATCATTCAACAGCTTGAATTATTGCGCTAAATAGCTAGTTTTCGACCAGCATCCGGATGAAGACCTACTTTCTTTTCATACCGGTCTTTCCGCCTCACCGGCGGCACGACCGGTATGAAAATTCCACTAATATTTCTTGACATGGCCAATCAATTGCGCTACGAAAATGTGACCACAAGTCATAATAAGTGTACTGGCCGTGTATTTTTAGGATTTACATTAATTTGTAAAATTTAACCGTAGGATGTCTTCATTTTATTTGCTAAAGGAGTATAAATCTTGAGCTCGGAAGAACGAAGAAGAAAAGAAAAAGAAAATCGCAAAAATGCTATTTTAAAAGCGGCACGCAAGCTTTTCTTTGAGCGCGGATTTAAATCGGTTACTGTTGATCTTATCGCCGCTAAAGCGGAAGTCAGCAAGGGATCGATTTATTTGTATTTCGACAGCAAAGAGGAAATCTACACCCAAATTTTGATTTCCGCCAATATCGAACGCCACAAAGAAATAGAAAATTTCGCCAAACAAGAAGGAAACGCATCGGATCTCCTTTTGACCTTTGCGCGCAATTATATTGATTTCTTTTTCGAGAATAAGGAACTATTCAGAATCCTGATGACGTTCATGTTGCATGCCGACAACATGAACCTTACCGAAGACCAAAACACCCAACTCATTCACACCACCAACGAAAACATCCGCGTGATCTCGGAAATTCTCCAGAAGGGTGTTGAATCGGGAGAATTTGTTGCGGACTTTGATATCCGGCAGGCGCAAAATGCCATCTGGGGTTTACTCAACGGCATTATGTCTCTTTACATTTACACAGGAGCGCCGGATAAGCGGTCCGAAAGAATCCTCACCACGGTTAATGAGAGCTTGAATGTTCTGATTAAAGGGGTAAAGGCTTAGGTTATTTCTCCCTAAGCAGGTTCTGAAAATCATGATCGGCTGTATGTAGCAGTTGTTCCACATCTTTTTCGAGTTTTTCAAAGCGATCGATGATGGCCTTGGCCTTAGCCGTAAGATGCATGGATTTTTCTTTGATGTTGGTTTCGACCAGCTTCATGCCTATCCGCTCCTCAGAGGCTTTTAGTCTGCCCCAGGCGGCTCGATAAGACATTTCGAGTTTTTTGGCCGCGGCATTGAGGCTATGCTGTTCGGCTACGGCTTTAAGAATATTGTCCCGCCCCTTGCCGAATAACACTTTTCCATCTTTTTCAATCCAGATCTTATACTTGATTTCCATCAGGAAAATTCCTCCTCATTTGGTTGCGTGAGCTTGCTTATAGGGAAGATGTCTGTAAAATGTCAATAGAATTCCTCATCAGTGCTTCAGTGATTTGTTTTTTATAACATATTGACTTTTTGTTGACTTTCGGTCAATGTATGCCACGTCTGACATAGACCAAAATTGACACATGTATTGGGGAGGAAATCTATGCAAATTTCAAGAAGAGGGTTTTTAACGATGACCGGTGCCGTCGGAGGCGGGGTTGCCCTGTCGAGTCTAGGGCTAAATCTGAATCCGACCCGGGCATATGCGGACGAACTTAGCAAAATGGATCAGATTAAAATTGCTAAGCAGGTAACAACCATCTGTTGTTACTGTTCCGTGGGTTGCGGCCTTGTCTGTAGCGTGGATAAAGCTACAGGAAAGATTTTCAACATTGAAGGCGACGCGGATCATCCCATCAACGAGGGATCACTTTGCGCGAAGGGCGCCGGGTTCTTCGATCTGACCGAAGCCAATAAGCACCGTCTGACCAAGGTGCTCTATCGCGCTCCGGGCGGCGATAAGTGGGAAGAGAAAGACTGGGACTTTGCCATTTCCCGAATTGCCCGTCTGGTCAAGGATACGCGCGACAAGGGCTTTGTAAAGGCGAATGACAAAGGTGAACTGGTCAACCGTTGCGAAACAATCGGTCACTACGGCAGTTCCAATATCGACAATGAGGAATGCTGGCTGGTGACCGCCAAGTCGCGAGCCCTGGGTATTGTCTACATGGATCATCAGGCCAGGGTCTGACACAGTCCATCTGTAGCGGCTCTGGGAGAGTCGTTCGGACGCGGTTCCATGACGAACCATTATTGTGATTTAAAGAATGCAGACGTTATTTTGATTATGGGCAGTAATGCCGCTGAGCATCACCCCATCGCCTTCAAGTGGATATTAAGAGCCAAGGAAAAAGGCGCAACCATTATTCATGTTGATCCCCGTTACACAAGAACATCCGCCCGCTGTGATTTCCATGTGCCCCTTCGTTCCGGAACGGACATCGCTTTCCTGGGAGGGATGATCTCTTACATTCTGGAAAACAAGAAGTTTTTCAATGATTATGTTCTCAATTATACCAACGCGTCGTTCATCGTGGACAGCGGCTATTCTTTCAAGGACGGCTTGTTTTCCGGTTACGACGCCAAGAAAAGAAAATACGACAAAGCCACCTGGGTGTTTGACAAAGATGGAAAAGGCATTCCCCAGAGGGATGTAAGTCTCTCCAATCCCCGCAGCGTTTTTCAACTGCTGAAGAAGCATTATTCCCGCTACACGCTGGATAAGGTATCGAGCATTACCGGTGTGACGAAAGAAAACCTGCTCAAAGTTTATGAAATCTATGCCGCAACCGGCGTGCCGGACAAGGCGGGAACGGAATGCTACGCTCTGGGCTGGACGCAACACACGACGGGTTCTCAGATTATCCGCACGATGTCGATCATTCAGTTGCTTCTGGGCAACATGGGCATCGCGGGCGGCGGCATCAACGCGCTGCGCGGCGAACCCAACGTTCAGGGCTCCACCGATCATGCGATTTTGTATAATGTCCTGCCCGGTTATCTGAAAACGCCTTCAGCATCGCTCGATACCCTGGAACATTATTTAAAGAAATACACGCCGGAATCCAAAGATCCGCAGTCGGCGAACTTCTATTCGAACTATCCGAAGTTTTTTGTCAGCTTCCTGAAATCCTACTGGGAGGACAAGGCCACGAAGGAAAATGATTTTGGATACTCCTGGTTGCCCAAGCTCGAAGACGGAAAACACTATTCCACGATGCACATGTTCGACAAAATGTATGAGGGAAAAATCAAAGGATTCTTTGTCATCGGGGCGGATCCGGCAGTCAGTTCCCCCAACACGAACAAAGTTCGCAAAGCGCTCCAAAAGTTGGACTGGCTCGTCGGCGAGAATATTTTCGACAATGAAACCTACCAGTTCTGGCGAGGTCCCGGTGTCGATCCCAAAACGGTCCAGACGGAATGTTTCCTTCTTCCCGCCGCCGCAACCATGGAAAAGGAAGGCTCGCAGAGCAACTCCGGCCGCTGGGTGCAGTGGAAATACAAGGCTGCCGAGGCTCCCGGCGATGCGCTTCCCGTAGGTGAAATTGAAATCAAGATTCTGGCTGCCGTCAAGAAGCTCTATGAGAAGGAAGGCGGTCCCAATGCCGAAGCCATTGTCAATCTCAAGTGGGATTATTTAGACGACAAAGGACATATGGACTCGGTAAAAGTATCCAAACGGATCAACGGCGTCTTCCTGGAAGACACAGTGATTGAAGACAAGGCTAA
>CAZJMX010000042.1:0-31589 GCA_964547345.1 uncultured Smithella sp.
TCGCGCTGGGTGCGGACGGCATCTCCATGGGCAGCCGTTTTATGGTGGTCAAGGAGAGCATGGTGCATGAAAACTTTAAACGACTCTGCATCGCGGCGACTGAGCAGGATACGCTCTACGACAACGTGTTTGACGGCATGGACGGCCGCGTACTGAAAACGAAAGAAGCCGAAGCCATGACGAAACGGGGTTTCCCTGTGGTGGAGGCGATCAAGGGCGCACTTCTGGTCAAGCGGTTGATGAATTTGTCGTTTGCCAAATTTGCGGGGGTCAGCATTGAAATGCTCAAGGCCGAAGAAGGCCATCCTCTGATGGTTCTGGCGCGACAGGCGGTAGGCAATATGAAACATCTCAAAGCGCTCAACGATGGCGATGTGGAAGGAGGCATCCTGTTTGCGGGGCAGTGCTGTGGCGGCATCACCGATAATCCGACGACGAAAGAGCTGATCGACCGCGTCATCCTTGAAACCGAAGCTGCGCTTGTGAAGCTCAACGGCTACAAGGCATAAATAATGTGATATTCAGAATATAAGGCCGGACGAAAATTGTCTGTCCGGCCTTTTTTGTTGGGTGGGGATATGCAACTGATTCTGATCCGCCACGGCGAAACGCTCTGGAATAAAGAGAAACGGGTTCAAGGGGCAAGCGATATAGAGCTGAGTGAGGCGGGCATTTTGCAGGCCCGGAAGCTGGCCTTGTCTCTGAAAGATTCGGCCATCGGCGCGATCCATGCCAGTCCCTTGAAAAGAGCCCATCAGACCGCCGAAATCATCAACGCTTTTCATGAGCAAAAAATAGAGATTCATCCGGAGTTAACGGAGATGGATATGGGTGATTTTGAAGGCCTGTCTTTCCGGGAACTCATGGCTCGCGAAAATGAATTTCTCAAGCGGTGGATTGCCGATCCGGCATCCGTCAGAATGCCTTGCGGAGAAACGCTCTCCGAGTTGCAGGATCGCGCCTGTAGCACGATCCAAAAGATTATTGAACGTGCAGAAGACGCTCTGGTGGTTTCTCACAATTTCACCATTGCAGCGATTTTGTGCCGTCTGCGAAATATCAGCCTGTCGGAGTTTCGCAGCACCTGCGTGGATAACGCCTCCAAAACGCTGATCCGTATTTCCAACGGTAAGGCGCATATCGAGCTGATGAATGATCGCAGTCATCTGAAACCCCAGGCGGACGCGCCATAAGCGGGAAGAGACGGAATGTATGCACGATCAACTGACTTTCATAGTGCCCGAGGATCTGGATCGCAGCAAATTCAAGTCCATCTACGAAGAACTTTATCCTGTCTATGATGAGATTCTGCAATCAGTCCATCAGCAGGTGCGGACCGTTTTGGAATCCCACGGCAGTTTTCCCACCATTAAATACCGCGTCAAACGGTTTGACGCCTATTTTAACAAGCTCGTCAAGATGTCGCGTCCCGAACAAAGCGGCGGCGCCGCCTTGATCACGGATCTATTGGGGCTGCGGATTGTCTGCCCGTTTCTGGAAGACCTGGAATCCACCGAACGTCTGATCAAAGCCGGATTCAATGTGGTGGAACTGGAGCGTAAAGGCTTGCGTCACTCAGTGGGCGAATTCGGCTATGACTCGGTTCATTTCCTGATCAAGATTGATCCTATTTACCGCAGAAGGGAGTTGCCCTTCACATCGGATGTTTGTGAAGTTCAGCTGCGCACCATTCTTCAGGACGCCTGGGCGGAAGTGGAGCATGAACTCATCTACAAGTCCGACATTACGCTGCCGAATGAATCGATCCGGCGCAAGCTGGCCGCGCTCAACGCCACGCTGACGCTGTCCGATTCTATTTTTCAGGAAATCCGGGATTACCAGAAGGAAATCCGCGAGCGCGACCGCAAGCGCCGCCGGAGTCTGGAGGTGAAGCTGGCTGAGACGCCGGGCCTTGACGCCGATTTGCCTCTGGCTGAGGAAAACGGCGAGCAGCCGATTGTGCAAGCCGACATCGATTCCATTATCGCGGAAGGCAATCTGGAGAAAGCTCTGATGGCGGCGCTCACCGCGCACAGCGGCGGGCGCCTGGCAGATGCCGTTCGAATCTATACCTCGATCCTGAAACTGAAAATCAAGGATTCGGTGCGGTCGCTGGTGTATAATCACCGCGGTATGGCCTACTTTGGCCTTTCGGATTATTTACGCGCAATCCGCGACTTTACCAAATCCATTTCCTACGATTCGGCAAACGTGCGCTGCTGCAACAACCGGGCGCTGACCTTCCGGGTTCTGAAACGTCACGACCGGTCGCTGGAAGATTACGACCGTTCCATTGCCATCAACCCTTCCCAGATGGACGGTTTCTGGGGACGCGCCCAGACGCTCTATGAGATGAAGCTCTACACGCAGGCTCTGTCCGATTGCGAAAAAGTGTTGAGCATTCAAGGCGATTTTGAACCCGCACAGGCGCTGATCAAACGGCTCCACAAACTGATTTTCTAATAACGGATGAAAGGGCGAAAATCTAAATGATGAGAAAGACGATGCAGACGCTCTTGGGAACGGTTTTGTTTTTTTTATGCGCGTTTAATGTTTCAGCCGCCGATCTGTCGCCCTTTTATACGCAGAACCAGAGCCCCTTGACAGCCGTTTACGGTTTGCCCTTTATCGGAGAAGCAAAGGTTGCAGCCGGAGGCGAAGGCTCGTTTCGTCTGACTTTAGATCTGTCCAATAACTATGTCATCGACAGCAATGCGCGCGAGGAGATTGTGCTCGACGGTGAAAGCCTGCGCCTGACGCTTTCCTGCCGCTACGGCGTCGGCCGCAAGGCCGAGCTGGGCGTTGATGTGCCTTTTTGGGTGGCTGGCGGCGGTTTTCTGGACGGTATAATTGAAGGCTACCATTCCACGTTTGGTTTCCCTAACGGCGGACGCGAACTCGCGCCGAAAAACCGGCTGCTGTATCGCTACCGGAAAGACGGCGTCACGCTTCTCAATCGGGAGCAATCGGGTCAGGGGCCGGGAGATGTGAGTCTGACCGGCGGGTGGCAACTCTATGCAGGGGCGGATCAGATGCGTCATGTGTCGGTGCGCGCTTCTTTGAAATTGCCCACCGGCGATGCGGACGCCTTGCGCGGCAGCGGCAGCGCGGATCTGGCGGTTTGGCTGGTCGGCGATATCGGACGTCAATTCTTTCTGGGGCAACTGACCCTGTTTGGCGCCGCAGGGGCCATGGGGATGACGAAAGGCAGGGTTCTGCCGGATCAGCAACGTCCCTGGGTCGGCTTCGGATTGCTGGGGCTGGGTTTCAGCCCGTCGAAATGGATTGATTTTAAAATTCAGACCAACGCTCATACGTCTTTTTATTCGGACAGTGATCTCAGAGAGCTGGGTGCGCCGTCGGCGCAACTGACGATGGGCGGCGCGTTCCATTTTTCACCCAAAACGTCGCTGGATATCGGCGTTACGGAAGACATCGTCGTCGGCGCATCACCCGATGTCGTGTTTCATCTGTCGCTGCGGCATTCGTTCTGAACATCCACGACCAGAATTCTACGAGAAGGTCCGCTCCTCCTTTGTTCTTTGCGTTGGCTTTTATTGCAAAATTGATTATAATGCCGCTCCTTGTTCATGCGGAGGACGAATATTGAAAGAAGCGATTGAATCATGAACACTCACGACAATCATTCCTGCGAAAAAAGAAAAGGGGCATCGCAGGCGGCGTCGGATGACGCCAGAAAATTGTTTGCTTATCTGTTACTGGCAGGCAAAAATTTGTCTTTGCATCCCGAAGGCCATAGTATCGGTCTGAATTCCATCCGGCAGCTTCACGGAAAGCTCGATGCCTACATTCATCGGCATGGCGATTTTCGAATTGAAATCGAGAGAGACCGCGTCACCTGTCAGGGCGAAGCGGTTTATGCAGGACTGCCTGAGGAAGGCTCGCTCGCGTTTACACTCTTTCGGGACGGCATCCGGTGGTTGGAATTTACCGAAGGCGTTAGTCTGGAAGAAGTTCAGGAATTACTATTGATCATTAACCGGTATAAAGCGATGTCTGAGGAACCGGCGGGGGATATCGTCACTGCTTTTTGGGAAGCCCGCTTTGACGGCATTCAGTATGACGCCGTGGATTTATTTCCGGCGCTCGAACCGGGGATCGACGGTATCGCTTCGGGATTTCAGTCTGGCTCGGAAGGGCGGGACGTCGCACAAGAAAGCATGCCGGAAGGCGGGCAGACGAAGGCAGACGACCCGGCGATTGATCCGGCGGCGTTGAGGTTGAGCCCGAAGGAACAGGCTTTGCTGCAGGAAATGATCTTTCGTGAGGAAACGGCCCCTGCCTCGGCTCACCTGAACATGATGCTTGACAGTCTGCTTCAGTTTCAGGATGAAGAGAGCTTCCGCGTCATTCTGGATGTTTTGTCCGAAGAATTCAAAGCTTTTCTGGCCTTCCGAGATTTTCATGCCTGCCTGATCATTCTCGAAGGGCTGAGGTATATCGCCGACAGCGGCAAACTCAAAGACCCCGGGACGGCGCTGATCCAAACTTTTTTTGCGATCGTTTCCGATCCTGATCATCTCAAACCGCTCGAAGAGGTCTGGAAACAGGTCCTCGCCCAGCAGGCGGGCATTCTGGAGCGTATCTTTCAGCGTTTGCGTCCGCAGGCCGTGGAAACCCTGGTCAGATTGTTACTGACCCATCAGCCCCCCGAGCTTCAATTTGTCGTGGAGGATGCCGTCAGATCGTTCGTTGCGCAGGACGCGCGTTGCATGGACTCACTGATCAATCATCCGGATGATCGCATGGCGGCAAGGCTGGTTCCCGTTTTACTCAAGCTGGAGCGCAACGTGTCGATGAGGCATCTGATGCGGTTGGCCCGGCATTCGTCCATTCCGGTTCGCAGGCTGGCGGTCAAGGCGATCCTGCATGGGCGAGGGGTTGCTGCGGAAGATATTTTCAGGCTCATCAATGATCCGGACGAGGCCGTGCGCCGGATGATTCTCAAACAACTGGGCCAGTCGCGCGATGAAGCGGCGGAAGGCCTGCTGGTCGGCTATCTTCAAAATCCCGGCGGTAAAGCGTCGCCGCCGGAACACATCCTGGAATGTTTCCGGACGCTGGGGAAGTGCGGATCGACGCGATCCATTCCATTTCTCAGAGAGACCTTGCTGCGTCGGAAGTGGATGGCCGGATTCCGCAAGTCGGTTTATCGTCAGGGCGCGGCGCTGGCGCTGGCCGCTTTGAAGACGCCCGAATCCCGGCAAGTGCTCGAAGATGCGGGTCGAAGCATTTATCCCGGACTTCGGAAGCTGGCGCGTGAAGCGGGCGGTGAACCGTATGCAAATCAGGGAGGACGGTGAGGATGACGGATCAACTATCGCCTTCCAGACGTTTCGGACACGATTTTATTCGCGCCTTGTATCATGTGATTCATACGGCGCGGATTTACCAGGATAACAACCAACTGATCCGCAAGAGTGTTCGTTCCTTTCAGGCGATTCTGGATGAAATGACGGTCGAAGGGGATGTGAACCTTGTTTTGTGGCGTGGCAGGTTTCATGTCGGAGGCGAAAAGCTTTCCTACCGCAGAGACACGATCGGTGTGGTCAATGCCATGTCGGATTTCTTTTCCAGGCGCGGGATGGTGAGCATTAATTTTTTACAATCTTCGCGCAACGCAGCGCCGGACAGCATCCTGACCTTTACGCGCCTGCTCAATGATTCAATCAAAGAAGGCGTCCCCCAGGCGTGGCTGGAGAACAAACTCCGGGAAGAGGGATGTTTATGGGCGCAGATTCTCCGGATGCAGGGCGATCAGGCGGCGGATCCTGTCAGGAATCCGGAAGGCAACCGGTTCAGCGAAGCCCGCAGCGCGTATGTGCATGCCGTGGAAACCGTCAAGGAAGCAGCCAGTAAGGCGTCTCAGGGCATCGTGGGCGTACGCAAGGCCAGACGATTGGCTCAGACCATTGTGGATCTGATCCGGGACGACGCGGCCCTGATGATCGGGCTTTCCACCATCAAGGATTATGACGACTACACGTATACCCACTCCGTCAATGTCGCCCTGCTTTCGACCTGCCTGGGAAGGCATATCGGATTGTCGGATGTGGCGCTGGAGTACCTGACGGTTTGCGGGCTTTTCCATGATCTGGGCAAAGTAGGTGTGGACAAGGAGATTCTGCTCAAGCAGGGGATGCTGACCGACGACGAGTGGGAGCAGATGAAAGCGCATCCCCTTATCGGCGTGAGAAAAATTCTCAAGCTCAACGCGCCGCAGCCGCTGAGATCAAGAATCCTCCTCGGTCCGTTTGAACACCATCTGAATCCGGACATGACCGGCTATCCCAAAACGCTGTTTATGGACAGTTTAAGTCTCTTGGGAAAGATCCTGCGGATTGCCGACGTTTATGAAGCGCTGACCTCCCAGAGGGCTTATCGTCCAAGATCCTATGCGCCGGATGAAGCATTGCGGAAAATGTGGGGGGAAGCGGGGAAAAATTTTGATCTGGTTTTGTTGAAGCGCTTCATCAACATGATGGGCATTTATCCCATTGGCTCCGTTGTTGAGCTGAGCGACGGGGGCGTTGCACTGGTGATGGATTATCCCGGAGAGTCCGAGCCCGGCATGCCGCTGGTGCTTCGTCTGGTCGATGACGGCTGCGGGATCCTGAAGCGAGGGGATATGATTTATCTGCCCCACCAGAATCATAAGGCGGGTTCGGAGCAGTTAACTATCGTCCGGGGGATTTTGCCGGCCAGGCTAGGCGTCAATCCTGCGGAATTTTTCCTCAATGTCAAATGAATAAACATTTGACACACAAGACAAATCTTCATATATTCCCGGCGCGACATCGTAATGCATGATCGGCCATACCGATTGAGTAAATCTGCTGACCTGGGGGCAACATGGGAGTCTTTTCTTTGAATAAAAAAAATATAATACGGGTTTGTGTGCACCGTCTGATCCCGACCGCAGGCGTCATCGGCATGGTAATGATTCTTGCCTCCTGCGGGGAGAGCCCCGGGTATAGCTACACGGTCAGCGGCACGGTTTCGGGTCTGGCCGGCTCAGGCCTGATCCTTCAAAACAACCTAGGGGATGATTTGAATGTTTCCGCCAACGGTACGTTTAACTTTCCCCGGGCAATATCCGGCGCGGGCACTTACAGTGTTACCATCAAGACGCAGCCGGGCGGTTTATTCCAAACCTGCGCCGTCGTTAACGGCAGCGGTTCCATTAACAACAGTCCGGTGGTCGGTGTGCAGGTGAACTGTTTGCAGCCGCCGGCCCGCTTTGCTGTGGACTCAACGGGGGGATTCGCGTATGCAGCGAATTACTCCGGCAATAGGATTTCAGTTTATCAGATCCAAGCCAGCGGGGTATTGACGCCGGGTGTAGCAGTGAATACCGGTGACAATACAAATCCGAATCATGTCGTGGTGGATCCGACAGGGCTGTTTGTCTATACGGCGAAATTTACTGCCAATGATCTTAATGCTTACACCATCGGAGCCGGCGGAGCCCTGACGCCCGCCGCAACACCTATCGTGGCTGCCGGAACGAATCCTTTTTCAGTAACCATTGATCCAACCGGCGCATATGCCTATGCGCCGAATTTTCTCTCCGGCTCAATCTCGGTGTACACCATCGGCGCCGACGGGTCATTGACGCCGGGAACAACACCCACCGCGGCTGCCGGAACGAATCCCCGTTCCGTTACAATTCATCCGACGAAACCGTTTGCTTATGCAGCCAACACAGGGTCCGGCAATATTTCTGTTTATGCCATTGGAGCCGCCGGATCATTGACGGCGGTGGGAACGCCGGTCCTGACCGGTATCAATCCCGGCGCTGTTGAAATTGACCCGACAGGTAAATTTGCCTACGTTGTCAATACGGGGTCCAGTACGATTTCAGTCTTTACCATTGATCAGACCGCTGATCAGACCGCCGGTACTCTGACACCGGGTGTGCCGGTGGGAACCGGATCAAATCCCATCTCGATCACCATCAAGCAGATCGGGGCAGGCGTATATGCCTATGTGCCGAATTTCCGCTCCAATTCCATTTCCGTTTATAGCATCAATGCAGATGGGTCATTGACAGCGGGAGCGGGCGTAGGCGCCGGGACAAATCCATATGGTTTTACAATCGACCCCACCGGAAAATTTGCCTACGCGGCCAATTATAATTCCAATAATATTTCGGTGTACACCATCGGCGCCGACGGGTCATTGACGCCGGGAACAACACCCACCGCGGCTGCCGGGACGAATCCGTATGCGATAACGATAAAAGCAATTGGATCGCCGGCGGTTTATGTCGCCTATATATTAAATGCGGGCTCCGGCGACATTTCTATTTATTCAATTAACGTAACAACCGGTGCGTTGACGGAATTGATAACAGGATCGCCGGTGACTTATTAGGGCCCATTCTTATCTTGTTTCTTCATCCGGCGAACGGTGTGCTGCAAATACTTTAAATCCTCGGAGAACAAGGGGCCAACCACGCCTGCGGGTGGCAAGGTGCCTTGTTCCGGGTGCATGGGATCCTATCTGTGCATAGAGATTGCTGTCGCAAAAGACTGGATTTTAGCTTTCGTATTCTGAAAGACACTGTTCCGAAAAGCGGCACACGATGCTGGAATGATAAGAATGGCCTGTAGCGAATTATGCTCGTCTATAAAATCAATACCGTTTTGCGATCAGAAAAACTTTCCGGGGTTGAACAAATTTTCCGGGTCCAGCAATGCCTTGATCTGTTTCATTAGCTTAAGGCTTTTCCCGTGTTCCACCGGCATGAAGCGGGTTTTACCGATGCCGATGCCATGCTCTCCGGTGCAGGTTCCTTCGAATTCCAGTGCCTTCATGACAATATTGCCGCTCGCTTCTTCCACGCGCGTCCAGCGTTTTTTGTCCTGCGGATCGTCCATCACATGAACATGAATGTTGCCGTCGCCGGCGTGACCGAAGAGATAAGCGGTCAAATCGCGAACTTCGTTTTTGCTGAATTCCACCATTTCACTGTATCGGGAAAGCGGCACCGCCACATCCATAATCAGAGGAGCAAGGCCAATGTGATGGTGCTTAATGGATTCGTAGGTTTGATGCCGTATTTCCCAAAGGCGGGCTCTCTCTTCGGCGCCGATGCCGCGGTCGATGGAGAGAGCGCCGTTGGTCCGGCAGATCTCTTCCACAAAAAACATTTCTTCGAGCAGTCCCTGCCGACTGTATCCGGAAAATTCCATAAGCAGTGTGGGATTTTCTTCCAGCGTCAGCCCCCGATCGCAATTGAGCACATGCACAACATTGGCATCCAGAAACTCCATGGCGGCAGGTAAAAGCCCCCCGCGCATGATTTGAAATACTGTGTCGGTTGCGGCAAAGACCGCCGGAAATGTTGCGCGCACGGCCATGAAGTTTGCCGGCAGGCCGACCAGTTTCAGCGTGGCTTCGGTGACAAGGCCCAGCGTTCCTTCCGAACCGGTAAACAGAGCCGGAAGATTGTAGCCGGAGGCACTTTTGCGTGCGCGGTTTCCGATCTGGATAACATCGCCGTCCGGCAGTACGACAACCAGGCGCATGACATAATCCTTGGTTGCGCCATAACGGACCGAACGGATGCCGCTTGCGTTGTTGCCGATCATGCCGCCGATCGTTGCCGCGGCGCCGGGATCGGGTGGAAACACAAGACCATCGCGGGCAAGTAATTTATTGAGTTCCTTGTGAATGACGCCTGCCTGAACATCCACCTGAAAATCTTCCGGACGGACGGCGATGATTTGATTCATTTCACTAAAGTCGATAACCATGCCGCCCTGCACGGGAATGGGATTGCCTTCCAGGCTTGTTCCCGCACCCCACGCGGTGACGGGGATGTTGTTTTGACCGGCCCAGGTGACAAGACGGCTGACTTCATCCGTTGTGTGCGGCCAGACCACAACATCGGGCAAAGACGGCGCATGAAACGATTCATCGCGGGAATGCAAATGGCGTATGGATTCACCCGAGGACACCCGGCGTTCATCCAGAATGGATTTCAGTTCACTTAAGTTGATTCTTCCACCCATGACGAATATTAAACCATTGACCTTGAACCTTTAATTTACTGCCGTTGGCCTATTTATACCCTATCTCCTCCGAGAGATGAGTCTTGCCGCGCACGAATGCACCGCTGCCGCGTGCGATCTCTCGGTTTTCCTCGTCGTATAAAATCGCTTCGGCGAAAAACTGTGTTTTGGTGGCATTGGTGACCAGACCCACGGCGCGGACGATGCCTTTGTCCACGGGCCGGATGAGATAAATGTTAAAGCTGACGGTCAGCACAAAAACATCCGGCACCAGCGAATTGACTGCAAACCACGCGGCGTTATCCAGCGCCAGAAAATACATCGATCCGTGCATCGCGCCCGCGGCATGAAACAAATCCTGACGCACCGGCAGTGTAATTTCGGATTTGCCGCGGCTGATGCTGATGCGCGCGCCGGTCAGCTTGACGATCGGCGCGCCGTGCATCATGTTTTCCAGTTTCCGGTAATGCTCTTCTTTGATCATAGTCATTTTCAGTTTGCGCCGTTTAGGTTATTTTGCCTGTTTGACGACGCTCATGGCCGTGGCCAAAAGCGACGAGATGTCGCCGAAGTTGGCCGGGAGAATCATCGTATTTGTTTGTTTGGCCAAATGGCCGAACTGTTCGACAAGTTTTTCGGCTACGCGCAGCTGGACCGCCTCCATGCCGCCCTGTATTTGCAAGGCGCCTGCAACCGCTTTCAGACCATCGCCGGTGGCATTGGCTATTGCGCGGATGGCTTCCGCCTGGCCTGTCGCCTCATTGATCTGTTTTTGACGAACCGCTTCCGATTCCAGCACGACTTTCTGCTTCTGTCCTTCGGCCACATTAATTGCCGCTTGCTTTTCGCCTTCGGACTGCAATATGGATGCGCGTTTTTCACGTTCAGCCTGCATCTGCTTTTCCATGGCTTTCAGAACGGTTTCGGGCGGCACAATGTTTTTGATCTCATAGCGCAGGATTTTCACGCCCCAGGTCCGTGATGCATCGTTGATGGCTTCCACAATCGCCGAATTGATGGTGGTTCTTTCTTCAAACGTTTTATCCAGATCTATTTTGCCGACTTCACTTCTCATGGTTGTCTGGGCAAGCTGGGTAATGGAGAATATATAATTGCTGATGCCATAGGAAGCCATTTGCGGATCAAAGAGCTGAACAAAGATCACGCCGTCCACACCGACCTGGACGTTGTCGCGCGTGATGCAGACCTGCTCGGGAATATCAATGGTCTGCTCTTTGAGGGTATGCCGGTAGGCGATCCGGTCGACAAAGGGAATAATGTAGCTGATACCCGCGTGGAGCACCCGGTCGAATTTCCCCAGACGCTCGATAACGTATGCGCTCTGCTGTGGAATGATGCAGACACCTTTGATGATAATCACCACGGCCAGTAAGGCCAGCACAATCAGAACAACTTCCATAATTCTTCCTCCTTTGTATTTTTTATTCGATGCGTTTGACTTTAACGCGGATACCTTCTATCGCTTCAATCTGCACCACCGTTCCCGCAGGGATGGCCTGAGGGTCGTCTGAAAATGCGATCCAGTCCGAACCCCGGTATTGGAGGGTGCCTTCGCCGCCTGCCGGGATGATTTTGACCACGGGAACCTTTGCTCCCGCATAATCGGGCGGCGCGTCGGCGTGTCCCGCAAAAAGTTTTTTGGCCGTTTTGCGAAAGAGGAACAAAAGCAGGAGGGATGAAACCGAAAAAACGATCAACTGACTGCTGAAGGAAGGTGTGAGCCCGATCCACGTGGTGGCCGCGACCATTAGTGCACCCAGACCGATAAAGCAGAGAATAAAACTGACGGTTGCCAGTTCCAAAACGAGCAGCAAAAGACCGACTGCCGCCCACACCAGGGCCGGTGAAAAAGATAGACCAAACATAATTTGCGCCTTTCCGCGGGCAGGGGATGTTTTGTCCCGCCGCGTTGAGTAGATAAAAGACAATCATGGTTTTGTTCCTTGAAGTATATAAGAATGGCGTCGGGAGTCAATCAAATATATTTTGGCATCGCCATTGACATTTCGCTCCATTTGGATTATCGCAAGGCCTGTTGTTGTATAATGAACGCTCGTTCGATAATTTTAATAAATCTGCTGATGCTGGAAGGGTATGGAGGCTCGAATGGATGCTATGATTAAGAAAGCCCGCAAGGAAGGGAGACTGACCCTATCCGAATCGGAATCTAAAAAAATATTAAAACGCTATGGCGTGCCGGTCGTACCGGACAGGGTGGTAACGAAAGTCGGCGATGTGCTGGAGCAGGCAAAAAAGATAGGATTTCCCGTGGTGCTCAAAGGTCACGGGTCGAAGCTCACGCACAAGACGGAGCGCGGACTGGTTCGCGTCAACCTCAAATCGCAAGCCGAAGTGCGCAAGGCTTTTCAGGATATTACCCGGGCGGCGGGACCGGACGGCGAAGGCTGTCTCATTCAACCTTATGTGGAGGGCAAGCGCGAGTTTGTTGCGGGGCTGATCCGCGATGCGCAATTCGGGCCCGTGGTGATGTTCGGCCTGGGCGGCATTTTTACCGAAGCGCTGGCTGACGCGACGTTCCGTATCGCTCCGATTGACAAAAAGCAGGCGCTCCGGATGATCGAAGAAATTTCATCACGAAAACTCCTCAAGGCATTCCGTGGCGAGGCCGCCGCTGATACCGATCAACTGGTTAGTGTACTGCTCGGATTGTCAAAGCTTGGGCAAGACGAGCCGGACATTCAGGAAGTGGACATCAACCCCCTCATTATCACGCCCGGCGGAAAAGTTGTTGCGGTAGACGCGCTGGTCGCGCTTTCTGAACATCCGGTGTCCGCCGAAAAGCCCGCGCCCGTCGCCAAGAAAAAAATAAACGCCGCCATTGAAACCATGACGCATCCGAAATCGATTGCCGTCATCGGCGCGACGCGCACGCATGCGCAGGGATTTCCCGGCATGTTTGCCTGCATCGAAGCCTTCGGCTATGCGGGAGAGCTTTATCCCATCAATCCCAACGCCGATGAAATTCTCGGACACAAGGCCTATCCGACGCTTGCGGCTATCGGCAAGCCTGTCGATCTGGTGGTGATTTCCGTGCCCGCGCCTTATGTTCCTGATGCACTCAAAGACTGTATCGCTTCGGGTAGCAAAAACGTTCATATCTTTTCCTCCGGTTTTAAGGAAACCGGTGAGGAAGACGGCATCCGTCTGCAAAACGAAATTGAAACGCTTGCGCGCGAAGGCGGTTTGAACATTGTTGGACCCAACTGCATGGGATTATATGTTCCTTCCTCGCGCATACTAACCTGGGTTAATGCCTCCACACAAAGCGGGCCTACGGCTTTTGTGAGCCAAAGCGGCGGTAACGCGCAGGATTACACGTCTTACGCCTCTGAAAAAATGGGGGTTCATTTCAGCAAGGTTTTCAGCTACGGAAACGCCCTTACGCTCGACAGCACGGATTTTCTGGAATACCTCGGGCAGGATGATGAAACAAAAATCATCACCATGTATCTGGAAGGTGTCAAAGACGGTCGCAGGCTGCTGGATCTCGTGACGCGCATCAACAAGATCAAGCCGGTCATCATGATTAAGGCGGGGCTGACGGAATCCGGCGCGCGGGCTGTAGCGTCGCATACCGGGTCGATGGCGGGCGGCGAGAAAATCTGGAACGCCTTTTTCCGCCAGACCGGCGCAGTGCGTGTCGAGACGCTCGAAGAAATGGCCGAAGTCGCCTGCGCGTTTGAACGTTTGGGCAAAACGTCGGGCCGGGGTGTGGCGGTGATTGGCACAGGAGGCGGTGTGGGTGTTGCGGCGGCGGACGCCTGCTCGCATGAAGGCTTGAATCTGACACCCTTCCGCGAAGACCTGATGGGGAAGCTGCGCGCCTTTATTCCGCCTGCGGGCAACATGATTCGCAATCCGCTCGATGCGCATCTGATTCTCGTTGAGCCTGAACTTCTCGGCCAAACGCTGGACATGCTCTCCGCACAATCCTATCTGGATATGTTCATCATCTCGCTGCACATGGACTGGCTGTTCAGTCGGGGACAGGGCGAGGGCGCCCGCCAGATCGCAAAATACATCGCTGATGAAGCGCGCAATCACACGGGCGGCAAACCCCTGGTTGTCGCCCTTCGGCAGTATAGCCCAAACTCTTTGGTTCGCGAAACCATGGAAACCGTCAAGTCCATTCTTCTGAATGCCGGTGTGCCTTTTTATGATGGCATTCCGAAAGCGGCATCCGCTTTGGCTAAAGTAGTAAAATATTATGAATATCGGGGACATAATAAGTAATTTCTCTTGATGCTATCTGCCGGCTGCCGGATATTTCCTCATAGCGGCGGATTACGGAATTCATTATTATTTTTGTTGACTTTCGGTCAAATTTGGAATTATAGTCATACAGTGCAGTTGAAAAAGATGCACTGGGCAATTCAGAAGGTGGTCGTATTCTGCTGTAATCGTGAACACCTCTTTTGTTTGATTTAACGGGTGGAGAAAAATCTAAGCAATCCGAACCGGGATGAGAACAACGACTATGCATAAACGGACGTTTTATACGTTTGAAATCTCACATCACTAAAGAAGGGAGTTAGGTATGGGCAATTTATTAGTAAATACTCGTGATCAGCAGTTTGTTCTTTTTGAACAATTCGGAATGGACAAAATTTTTGCATCAGAAGCTTATGGAGGTTATTCCAAAGATGACATTCTGATGATTATGAATGAAGCCGAAAAGTTTGCCGTCAACGTCATCTTCCCGACTTTAAAAGAAGGAGAAGAGGGATGTCATCTGAAGGACGGTAAAGTCACTGTTCCCAAGTGTTTCCGCGAACCCTGGAAAAAATATACGGAAGGCGGCTGGATCAATCCGATGGACTCCCCGGATGTCGGCGGTCAGGGTCTGCCCCATTCCGCGGGCTGGGCCACTCTGGAAACCATGGCCGCGGCCAACTACGCCTTCGGCATGTACGGCGGCCTGACGCATGGCGCGGCCAACATGATCAATACTTACGGCACTGAAGAACAGAAGAATAAATACATGCTCAAAATGTTTGCTGGCGAATGGACCGGCACGATGTGTCTGACCGAACCGGGTGCGGGCTCGGATCTCGCCGCCATGAAAACCACAGCTAAACGTCTTCCCGACGGAAAATTTCTCATTACGGGCACCAAGTGCTTCATCTCTGCCGGTGACCATGATCTGACCCCGAACATTGTCCATCCCGTTTTAGCGCGCATCGAAGGCGATCCGGCCGGAACCAAAGGTATTTCCATATTCATCGTTCCCAAATATACGGTTAACGACGATGGTTCCCTGGGTGAATCCAACGACGTGAAGTGCGGTGGCGTTGAGCACAAGATGGGTATTAAGGGAAACGCGACCTGTACATTAAACTTTGGTGAAGACGGAAAGTGCATCGGCGAACTGCTCGGCGCGGAACGCTCCGGTCTCAAGGTTATGTTCCAGATGATGAACGAAGCGCGCCTGGGTATCGGTATGCAGGGTCTGTGTCTGTCGTCAGCCAGTTTCCAGCACGCCGTGGCTTATGCCAAAGAACGTATTCAGGGCGTTCCCGTTTGGGAAATGCAGAATCCCGCCGCCAAGGCAGTTCCGATTATCATGCATCCCGACATCCGCAAGAAACTGATGTATATGAAGTCTCTGGTGGAAGGGATGCGCTCCATGTGTTATTTCGTCGCCAATTGTATGGACATGAGCAAGATTTCCAAGACGGAAGAGGAAAAGGCAAACTGGGAAGGCTACATTGAACTTCTGACCCCGATTGTCAAAGCCTACTGCACCGATAAAGGTTTCCTGGTCTGTTCGATGGCGATGGACATTTACGGCGGTTATGGCTTCTGCTCTGAATATCCGGTGGAACAGTTTGTCCGCGACGAAAAGATTGCCTGTATTTATGAAGGCACCAACGGCATCCAGTCGCTCGACTTGGTTGGCCGGAAACTCAATCAGCGCAAGGGCATGAATGTTATGAACATGGCCGGCCTGATTCAGAAAGGCATCGCCAAAGCCAAAAACAATCCCGACCTGGCCAAATCCGCCGCCACGCTGGAAGAATCATTAAATGCGCTTATCGACTTGACTATGTTCTTTGCCGGCGCCGCTAAAGCCGGTGATTTCCTGGCGCCGATTTACAACGCCTGCAAGTTCCTCGAAATCTTTGGCGACGTGGTCGTTGGCCACTTCCTGATTGACGCAGCCGGCATCGCTCAGGAAAAACTGAACGCCATGTATGAAGCCAAAGGCCTGACGACGATCGGTAAACAGAAAGGCCTGCAGAGAGAAGATCAGGAAGCAGCTTTCTACGCGGGCCGTGTTGCTTCGGCAAAATTCTTCGCCAATGACAGCCTGACAACCGTCAAAGCCCGTTGTGAGGCCATCAAAGCCGGCGACAAGAGCGCGCTGGAACTGGTTGATTTGGGATTCACCATCTAGTTTACACGAACCATTAATTGACAAAAGGGGTTGCGATCATCGCAACCCCTTTTCTTTTGGACTTCCAGATGAAAAGCGCCTCTGTTTTATCTGTAGATAGAGCCGTTATTCCGACTACACTACATCACCGACATGATGATTGTCAGTCGCGTAAGCAGCACGGGATGAGCCATCAGTCCCTTGATTTTTATTTTACCGCTGAAAAGCGAGTCCAGGACTTTTCGGCCCGCATCATCAAAATAATACGGCAGACCCCAGCGGATGCTAAGCGTGTTTAAATCCATGACGTTATCCGATGACGTTGTGATCACAATGGTCGCGTCCGGGCTGACGCCGGCTTCGATCAGCAAAGAGCCTGAAGTGAAATGGAGACTTACCGCCGCTTCAATATCCGGCAGGTCGATTGCCGCGATGCCGCGCATCTTTTTATACGTCGCGTATTTGGCCTCTGATTTTTCAATATTGCCGGTCAGCAGTTCCTGCACGATAAATGAAAAGGGAACATCCGACGCATGATTGGTTATATTCAGCTCCATCTGTTTTCCCCTCATCAGCTACAGTGCTCTTCGGTAAATTTCCAGAACCTCATCCTTACCCGAAACATAGCGGATATTGTTGACGATCGCGCCGTCGGCCATGCTCAGATCCGCTGCTTTGAGAATATCTTTTTCTTGAACCCCGAATTCGGAGAGCTTCTGCGGATGTCCGATTCTTTTGAGAAAATCATAAATTTCTTTAGCGGCAGCTTTTGCCGCCTGTCCGGGTTCATCGCCGCGTTTACTTACACCCAAACCTTCAGCGATCTGAGCATAAATCTCCAGTGTCTCCGGCTGACCGTCACCGATATTGAAATCCATGCAGTACGGCAGCATAATGCCGCAAGACACGCCATGGGGTATATGCGAGACAGCGCCAATGGAATGCGCCATCGCGTGCACCAGCCCGACCATCGCATTGCCGAATGCCCAGCCCGCCATGGTTGCCGCCAACTGCATTTGTCCACGGGCGTGGATATTGCTGCCATCCTTGATGCACGCGGGCAGATAGGTGCCGACAAGCCGGATGGCATGCAGGGCCATTGCGTCGGCAATCGGTTCCCGCTGGATGGAGGTCATGGCCTCTATGGCATGGGTCATGGCATCCATCCCGGTCGAAGCGGTCAGAAGCGGCGGTAGCTTAAGGGTCAATTGCGGATCAAGAATCGCCGCACGCGGCGCATTATAGGATTCCACAATTAAAATTTTCTGTCCTTTGTTTTTATCAAAGACGACCGCGATCCAGGTGACTTCACTTCCTGTTCCGGCGGTCGTCGGGATAACGATGTGCGGTGTCTGCGGCCGGGTCAGAAGCTGAATCCCTTCAAAATTAGCCAGATCGCCACCCTCCGTTAATAAAATGCACATGCATTTGGCCGTGTCGATGACGCTGCCGCCGCCTACACTGATGACCATATCCGCTCCCTTTTCCCGGGCAAAAGCCGCCCCGCGATTGATCACGTCGATGCCGGTGTCCTGCGGCACATCGCTGAAGATGCCGATGCATTTATCGCCCAGGGTCTTGATGATTTTTTCCGTAAGGCCCGCCTTGATAATGCCCGGGTCGGTCACGACCACCGCGCGCGTGCAACCCAGCGCGCTCATTTCGGATTCGAGCTCCGAGGTGGATGATCCGGCGCCGAAAATAATTTTTGTCGGGCCAAAGTACACAAAAGACAGATTGTTGTCGTAAACCATCATGCTCTCCTTCTCTGCGGATGATCAAACGTCATCGGGCCAAACGGTTTGCACTTCCGTCAAAAGATCGATAACCTTGTTAATGGTTTTAACGTTGCGCACTACATACGTCAGATCGCCTTTTAATTTTAACTTCCCTTGCATTAAGGCTTTTGTTGCATCGAGTTCTTTTTTGGCAACTTGTTTCCAGCGGGCGTAATCGCCTGCCATAATAAATTTTGCCGTTTGCACTTTGGCCTCATCGCAGACGAGAAAATCACGGACATCGCCGTGCCAGTAATCGGTAAAAAGGTAAACGGGGGTGGGGATATTTTTTGAGGGATCGGCATGGCAAATCAGGCCGACGCTGCCTTCCCAGTCTTTGGCGATTTCTTTGTACTCCTGAGAGCCGGCGATTTTCTGTTTCCAAGCATCCAGCCATTCCTGGGTAAAAGCCTTGTAGGTAGCCATTGTCATCCTCCTTTAATTTTTATGAATAAAGTTTATCTTGCAACTCCGGAAGTCCGAGCTCCTGAAGTTTTTCTTTGCTGACAATCCCTTGCGGGGTTAATCCGCGGATCATGTAGTATTCGTCACGTAAAAGCTGCATGTCGGGCACGGAACCTTCCGCCGCGCCTTCGGTAAGAGCGGTAAGAACCTTTTTCGGCAGAACATCATCCTTGACGGTAATCCCCAGCAAATTATTGATTCCTCGTTTCAGCGTCCAGTCACGCGCTCCGCATTCCAGCAGATCCTTAAAATCAAAATTGAAACCGGTAATGGCGTTAAAGGCGTCGCGGACGGTTTCCGGCTTCAGGCAATAAAGCAGATAATGACACAGAGAAAGACTGTTGCCCAGAATGCCGTAATTTTCCGAATCAAAAACCAGTTGTGCTTTGCCTTGTGAGGTCTTCCCGTCATAGTCTTCCTTCATTTCAAAAAGCTGCGGCCATGAAACCATTCCCTGTTCCATGCCCATTGCCGCATGCTGCAAATGGCAGGCGCCGCGGTTGGACATCATGTAAGCGAGCCCCATGCCGTGAAAGCCCCGTGGGTCATGCATGGGAAGATCCAGGCCTTTGACGTGGGCGACTGAGTCGAGCGCGCCCGCACCGAAATGCGTCGCGGCGGCAACGGAACCGTTGGCCAGAATATCGCCAAACCCTTCGCGGCGGGCAATTTTGCCTAAGAGGGCCATGACCGTCTCCATATTTCCCCATGCCAGATTGAGATGATCCGTCGCGTCGGCGCTGATGATCCCCTTTTCAGAGAGTTCCATGGCCACGGCAATGACGGCGCCCGCGCTGATAGTATCCATGCCGTAACGGTTGCAAAGCTCGTTGGCTTTGATGACTGCGGCCAGATCATGGTTCATGATCATCGTGCCGAACGTGCAACAGGTTTCATATTCCGGGCCCGGCCCTTCGACCGTGCGGAAAGGACCGTCTTTCACGGCAACCACTCTCTTGCAGGCGACCGGACAATTGGCGCAGGCATGGGCTTTGGTCAGATACGTCTCCGTCAGTGTCGGGCCGCTCAGCTTGGCGGATAGCTCGAAATCTTCACCGATCGTCCAGTTTTTAATCGGGACATCGCCGGTCATCATCCCCAAATCCATGGCCGCGTCCGAGCCCATCAAATGCAGCGATTCGGCAAAAGCGGAATCCTTGATTTCGGCAATGGCCGCTTTAAACGTTTCCTTGTATTTTTCGTCATTAACTTTTCCCGGCGCCTGATTGCCGCGGGCGGTGATCGCTTTGAGGTTTTTGGAACCCATGACGGCACCCAGGCCCGTGCGGCCGATAAAATGTGCTTTATCATTGGCGATGGCGGAAAACAGGACGCGGTTTTCGCCCGCCGGGCCAATGGTCAAGACCTTAATATTCTTATCTGCAGCTTTCAGTAAATCGGTTGTTTCATAGATATCCATGCCCCAGAGCGCTGCTGCAGAAGAAATTTCGGTCGAATGATTGGTAATGGAAAGGATGACGGGATGCGGGCTCTTGCCGGTGATGACGATGCCGTCGTAGCCTGCGCGTTTCAGTTCCGGTCCGAAGTTGCCGCCACAGGCTGACTCCCCCCAGATACCGGTCTGTGGAGACTTGGCGGCCATGGCAAAACGCGAACTGCCCGGAAAGCCGCTTCCGACCATGGGTCCGTTCATCAGCATCAATGGATTTTCAGGCGACAAGGGATCGGCCTGCAAA
The DNA here is from genome assembly GCA_964547345.1 of uncultured Smithella sp. Lineage (GTDB taxonomy): Bacteria > Desulfobacterota > Syntrophia > Syntrophales > Smithellaceae > UBA8904. Next base: position 20,399 of record CAZJMX010000042.1, read on the forward strand.
TCGAATCGTTCTAAATACAGTGATGCTGCAAGAGAACTTCCGCCGATGAATTTTTTCAGACGTTCTTCCGGAAGGGTAAAACGGGAGCAAACACCGTTGGCTAAGTCAACCTGTAAAAAATTCCCCGCGTAACCGTTTTGCATGACTGCCTCCGTTTACCTGCGCGAGAAGATGATTTTGTTTGTTGCCTAACTTAAACTCAGCCGCGAGAACCATATACGCAGGCTAACAGATATTAAGCGAAGGGTCAAGGTCAGCGTCAGTTTCAATTGTCTTCTTGTGTATCTTCAACCCAATATAGTATAATCCTCCTGAACGCCTCCTTGGGTCATTTGATTTCAGACGGGCTCTGCCGATCCGACCGGGAGATGCCATCAATACCACAGGAAGCTTCCTGTTTTCATGAATGCTTATATCGTCTGACACCTTGGGGATTTTCAGAATTCGGAAGATAACCGGGGTCGAAAAGAAACGGAGCGGAAATTTTTACCCTTGATATTTGTCACTAAGAAAAACGTAGATCAGGTCTGCTTGGGGCTGTTCTATCAGATACTCCGTAACCCGTGCCGTTTTTTGATCCGGCGCTGCCGGCCGAAGAGGTCACGATGATTGACTACAAGACATTCTATGGCTTTGCGGAGAATCCATTTGGCATCTTACCTGCCCCTAAATTCTTTTTCCCCTCTGAGAGCCATGGGGAGGCCCTGGCCTCTTTGCAGTATGGGATCACATACCGGAAAGGCTTTGTCCTGATCCTGGGAAAAGCCGGTATCGGCAAGACCATGCTGATTCAACGCCTGATCTCCACACAGGACAAGCCGGGCAAGATTATTTTTTTTCCGCAAAGCGAAATCCCCTTTCATGAAATGCTCAAGGAAATGCTTCTCCAGATGAACCTGCCTTTGGGATTGGAAACCAAGGGCTCCATGATGCATATTCTGTATGATCATCTGATTCAATGTCTTGCGCGGGATGAAAATGCGGTTGTAATTATTGACGAGGCCGAAAATATCCACCTGGACCTGATCGAAGAATTACGCCTGCTTGCGAATCTGGAAACCGGCAAGTCAAAGTTACTTCAGATCGTTTTAGTGGGACAACCGGAACTCGGGAAAAAACTCAGTTCCGACATCGTGAGACAAATCAAACAGCGCATCGTCGTCAGTTGCGGGATCAAGCCGTTGACTGAAGAAGAATCGAGGCGATACATTGATCACCGTTTGAAAATCGCAGGCAGCGGCTCCTCCAAGGTTTTCACAGACGAAGCCCTTGGCCTCATCTGTCGGGCTGCCAAAGGATTTCCACTTGCGCTTAATACCTTGTGCAGCAATGCCTTATCCATAGGTTGCCATCTTTCCGAGAAAAGAATCTCCGCCTCTACGATCAGGAAAGTCCGGCGGGAAAAAAATATCCTGACCGCACAAAAGGCGGGAGCTCTCGCGTCTGCAATCAGAAGACGTCCCCGCAATATTTTCTTTGCTCTACTGGCGCTTGTTTTGTTGGTGACGGCTGTATTTTTCGGCAGGATTTATGTACAACCCATCTTCAAGCCGTTTTCACCAGACCCATCCGCCGTGCTGCCGACGTTCGGGGAGAAAGATGCCGCGCCTGTTGTTAAACCTCGCGCTGTCACTGAACCTGTTCCAGGCAGTCCCGCGCTGAAGGTCAATGAGACCGCGCCGGCATCGCCTCAAATTTCCATTTTGCCGTCGGCGGTTTTAGGCGACCCCCGTCCGGAAATTCGCGTGAAGAAAATTGTTGAGGCAAAACCAGGGGTCAACCTGTCTTCGTTGGCCTATGAGCATTACAAGGTGTCTGACGAAACCCTTGTTGATCATATTTTAAAACTCAACCCGGAAATCACAAATCCCAATCTGATTCTGGTCAGTCAGAAAATCAGGATTCCGGAAATAACGGAATCCTTGCTGATCGTCCAATATCCGGAGGGGCTGTATAAAGTTCATCTGCGGACGTTTGCAGACTTTAGAAGCGCCGGCCTCTTCAGGCGGATCGCTGCCCCCTGGGCGAAAGAGATCACGATTGTCCCCTGGAAAATATCGGCGCAAGAGACGTGGTATCGAGTGATGGCGGGACCATTCGTCAACCGGAATGAAGCATTGCTGGCCATCGAGGCAATGAAGCTCAAGGGTTTTTTCATCATTCCTTCAAAGTCGGAAAGATCATCTTGGATATTGCATCGATAGCCTCCGGAAGTAACGGGAACTGCTATTATCTTGGAAATAGCGCTGATGCCATTCTTGTTGATGCAGGCATCAGCGCCCGGCAGATTGTCGAAAGGATGTCCAGACTCGGGCTTTCTATGTTGAGGCTCAAGGGTATATTCATATCACACGAGCACTCGGATCATGTCCGTGGCATGGATGTCCTTTCGCGGAAATACGCTATTCCGGTTTTCATGACTCAAAAAACGTATTCATCCTATGGAAAAATCATCAGAGATCCATTGCTCAATTTTTTTTCACCGGAAAAGAAGGTGACGCTCGGCACGATCACCATCCATCCATTTAGGAAATCCCATGATGCGGCGGAGCCTTGCAGCTTTTCCGTATCATGTGGGAATAAGACGGTCGCCGTGTTGACGGACATCGGTATGAAATGCGCCAACGTCATTTCTCATGTTATGAATGCAGATGCGGTTTTCCTGGAGTCTAACTATGATGACGACATGCTGCGGAAGAGTTATTATCCGCCCTATCTGAAAGCCAGGATATCCTCTGCTTTGGGCCATCTGTCCAACACACAGGCAGCCACGCTGGCCCTGGAGCACGCCTCTTTTCGGCTTCGGCATGTGTTCCTGTCGCATCTGTCCGCAAACAGCAACACGCCTGAGCTTGCACTGAATACCTTCAATCATTTCATCAAACAGCGAAATGACCTGAAAATCGATGTCACTTTGACCTCCCGGCAAAAAGAAAGCAGCCTTATTTGCCTGGATTGAGCATGCGCCCGGTGTAATGAGGGTAGCGGAAAACAGAACCTGAAATCCGGGGACATCCGCACGTATTCTTTGTGAACGACAGCGACTTTCTAAAGCGTTTATTGCCGGTCATTTGACAATTTTGCGTTTCATGGTCTTAGCCGCATCTTCCAGCGATCCAAGATTGACGATATCTTTGTATCCGAGTTTTTCCAGGGTTTCTTTGGCAATTTGCGACCGGCGTCCGGTCCTGCAGTACACATAGATTCTCTGCGACCGATCCTTGGCCACATCGCCAATTCTTTCACCGATTTGATCATAGGGGATCAGAACGGCGCCTTCAAGATGGCCGTTGTTCCATTCCCGGGTTGTTCTGACGTCGATAATAAGAGGCTTGGCCGCATCATCACCAAACACAGTCGTTGCAAAACCGGCAATCATCATCATGATCAATGTCATCCAAAGTCTTCTTTTCATGTTCCCGCCTCCTTTTTCATAACCGGTAGGAAACCATTTACCCCCTAAGATACTTGAAGGTTATGATTTCCGGCCGCGCCCGGAGACACTATCCAGCTTTCAGTTAACAGACAAAACGTTATTGCGCCTCACGCTTCTAAAATTACATTTTCCGCAGTTCCGTTTTTAATATTTTCCCTACCAGGCTTTTGGGCATGGCTTCCAGGAATACAATATATTTTGGCAGCAGGAAGTTGGTCAGCTTGGATTTGCAGAAAGCCAGAATATCTTCGGATGTGACCGCCTCGCCCGGATGAAGCACCACAAAGGCCTTGATCTCCTCTCCGTATTTTTCATCCTTCACGCCGATGACCGCCGCTTCCGATACGTTCGGGCATGTGTAGAGGACTTCCTCAATCGTGCGTGGAGATATGTTTTCGCCGCCCTTGATGATTAAATCTTTTTTCCGGTCGGTAATCCAGAAATAGCCGTCTGGGTCCACATAACCGACATCGCCTGTGTGGAGCCAGGCGTCACGGATCGCCTGAGCCGTTTCTTCGGGTCGATTCCAGTATCCTTTCATAATCTGCGGGCCACGAATAACGATTTCGCCCTTCTCGCCTGCGGGAAGCTCTTTTCCGTAATCGTCAACAATCCGCATATCCGTGCCGTTCATGGGTTTGCCGATAGAGCCGATCTTTTTTAAACCCAGCCAGGGATTGCAGGAGTTATTGGCGCCGGCCTCCGTGAGACCCCAGCCTTCGATGATTTCAAACCCAAACATTTCCTTGAACTGATTCCATGTCTGAACGGCCAAAGGCGCAGAGCCGCACGCCCAGTATTTCATGGAGCTTAAATTGTACTTTTTGGGTTCCGGAGTCATTAACATGTAAACGTACATGGTCGGAACGGCAGCCACGATACTGCCCGAATACTTTTCAATGGAGGAAAAAATGACATTGACATCGAAGGTATTGAGCAGAACCGTTCTGTTCATCCGAAACAGAGTCATATTGGTTGAGGCGATGCCGTAAGAGTGGCAAAGCGGCAGGATGCTGATATAGGTCATGCCGTCTGTGGGCGGGTAGGTCTGGTGCTGCATGTAGGCGTTGGCGTAAAGGCTGCCGTGCGTATGGATAACCCCTTTGGCCTTACCGGTGGTACCTGCCGTATAGATCAGGGCGGCAATATCATCATCTGCCGTTTCAGCGATGGACATCTCTTCGCGGCTGTCATCGACGAGCGCGCGATAGGATAATGTCCCTTCCGGGGCATGATCTTCGATCAGGATGACGGTTTCGATGCCGGGGACCCTGGCGCGGCAGGCCAGGATTTTGGGAAGAAACATTTTGCTGCTGATGACGACTTTGGCGCCGGAGTCCTGATAGATATGGACGGTTTCTTCTTCGCCGATCATATAGTTGATCGGAACGATGACGGCCCCCAATCGCAAGGCCGCGGAAAAAGCATAGAAAACCTCCGGGCAGTTGGGCATCTGCATAATAACACGATCACCGCGTGAAACACCCAGATTCTTCAGAACCGAAGCCAGTTTTCTTCCCTGACGGACCATTTCCCTGTTTGTTATTTCGCGGTCTTCATAGATGACTTTGGTTGTTTCGGCATGTTGAAGCCCCCGGTCTTCGTTGAGTTTAGCAATATTCATGATCATCTCCTTTGGGTCTGGTTTCATGAAACCTGAAAACGTCTGAGCATTGAGGAATGGAAAACAAACGTATGCTGAAAGCTTGAATGCATGCTAACACAAAATCATGATGGAAAAAAGATGATGTTACCCGTCGCGGAAATAAATCTCAGGGAGGAATCAAGAGTTTTTAGCAAATTGTCAAGGCAGACCTAAGAAGATCCTGTATATAAAGCTGCAATGAATGCGATTGAAAATCGATCTGTTGCCTGATATAATAACACACTCTTTTTTCAAAGTTTCCCCTAGAATGCTTATCACAGGCTTATATTGTTAGTTCACTAAAATCGCAAGGAGGATCGGATGAAAAACAAACTGATAATGATAATGATGGTCATGATGGTGCTGGCGGTGTGTCTGCCGGCACTGGGTGCCGCCACGGAAAAACAGGTCAATATCAAAGGGCTAACCATCGGTATGCCGGCAGATGAAGCCAGGGCCATTCTCACGAGACATCTCACCGGAGACTGGAAGCTTACGGTGATCGGTCCGGTGGATGAGGTATTGGCCGGCCTACAACTGGACAACCGGAGTATTTTCGGCAACAGGGTCGTCCGTCAGGATTTGGGCTACAAAAATACTTACGTGGAAGGCATTGTCGGCGACTATGGTTTTGCCGTGAGCCGCCATAATTCATGTGAAGGTTTTATCAGCCTGCATAAAGAGACCCGGTCAGTCATCCGCATTTCTCTCGGTGGTGCGATAACGGAGGCTCTTTACAATCCGGATAAAAAGAAGGTGATTGATATGGAAGTTTTTGTTCCGGATTTCAGCAGGCACTTTGGTCTCCCCGACTTCAGCTGGATTCCTTATGGCTGGCAGTATGAAAGCCCGAATGGCTACACCATCGTGTTTAAAACCGACAAGCTCATCGATATCAAGATGACTGAGAAATTGAAGACTCCGCCAGAACAGGCCGAAGGGAATGCCGACAAGAAATTAAAATTTGAATGAGTGCTTATGCTGCGTGAGGCAGTAAGAAGATTATCGCCGCTGCCTCACGCAGTTTTCTATGTCCGGCATATTTTACTGGGCCTGACTTCCGTTCCCCGGCTCTTTGCGCATCATTTCATACTTTTCCAATTTACTGCGCAAGGTTTTGCGCGTAATGCCCAAACGCCTTGCGGCTTCGCTTTTGTTGCCCCCGGCCGCGGCCAGCGCTTCCAGAATGCTTCTTTTTTCCACTTCTTGAAGCGGCAGATTACCGGCGTTTTTGCCGGTTCGGCTTTGCCCCTGCGGCTCGCTGATGGAGAAGGCCTGATCCGCCATCGGAAAGGCCAGATCATCCGTATCGACATCGCCGCCGCGCGACAGGACAACGGCTCGCTCTACGGTGTTCATCAGCTCGCGGACATTGCCCGGCCAGGCATAATGCCCAAGCTTTTGAATCGCTTGCGGTGTGAAACCCGAGATGGATTTGGCATTTCTTTCGGCAAACATCTTCAAGAAGGATTGCGCCATGATCGGAATGTCCTCCTGCCGTTCCCGTAATGGCGGCACGGTGAGCGCCACGACATTGAGCCGGTAGAACAGATCTTCACGGAACCGGCCCTCGCGGATTTCTTTTTTTAAATCCTTGTTGGATGCTGCAATGACGCGCACATCGACTTTGATGACTTCCGAGCCTCCCACGCGTGTGAGCTCGCGTTCCTGTAAAACCCGCAGGAGCTTGACCTGCATGGCGGGCGACATTTCGCTTACTTCATCTAAGAAGATACTGCCGCCTTCGGCCTGAATAAATTTTCCTTCCCTTCTTCGGTCTGCGCCGGTGAAGGCTCCTTTTTCATGGCCGAAAAGTTCCGATTCCAGAAGCGTCTCGGTGAGAGCCGCGCAGTTGATTTTGACAAAAGGCGCTTCCTTACGGTTGCTGTTTGCGTGAATGGCGTTGGCGATCATTTCCTTGCCGGCGCCTGATTCGCCGATGATCAGTATGGTGGCTTGCGCGGTGGCCACCTGTTCCACCATTTCCAGCAGTTTGACCATCGCAGGGCTGCGGCCAATGATGTTTTGGCGGTCGAATTTTTCACCCAGTCTTTGCCGGAGATATTCATTTTCTTTTTTCAGCCGGCTGTGCTCGGTTGCCCGTGCAATCGAAATTTTCAATTCGTCAAAATCCAGCGGTTTGGTCAGATAATCGTATGCGCCTTTTTTCAGAGCGCTTACCGCCGTCTCCACCGACGCGTACGCCGTCATGATCATGACGGGAATGTCCGGATTGATTTTCCTGATTTCTTCCAGGGCTTCCATGCCGGACACTTTCACCATGCGGATGTCCATGAGGATCAAATCAAAAGAGCGCCTCCGGACTTCCTCAATCGCTGTCGCGCCGTCATTTCCCTCAAAGATATTATAACCCCACCCCCCTACAAGTTTGGTCAGCATGACTCGATGGGCGCGATCGTCATCCACAATTAAAATATCGAGTTTGTGTTTCATGTCGTTATCCTTTCCGGAGCGGTCAATTCAAAGCATAGTATTACTTTTGTGCCGATACCCGCCTTGCTTTCAACTTGAACCAGCCCGCCGTGTGCTTCCATGATTTTTTGTGCGACGGCCAGCCCCAAACCAGTGCCTGCCGGTTTGGAGGTGAAATAGGGATCGTAAATGCGTGGTAAATCTTCGCCTGGAATGCCCTCTCCCGTGTCGGTGATGACGACATCGAGTCGGTTTTGCCGCGCCGCAAGCAAAACTGACAGACGGCCGCCTTGGGGCATGGCCGCCAGGGCATTGAGAAAAATATTGAGCAGCACCTGTTTAATCTTATCAGGGTCGACAAGCACTTGCGGCAAGGCTTCCTGGGCTTGAATATCCACCGCAACGGCATATTTTTTCGCATCGGCAGCGATCAGCCTTGCCGTGTGTTGGGCAAGCGTGGTCATGTCTGTTTTCTCTTTTTTCAATTCCAGGGGCCGGGCAAATTCGATGAGCTGGCTGATCACGCGGTTGAGTCTTTCGGTCTCCGCAATCATGATATCCGCGGTTTGTTCGTCTTCGGCATTGCCGGACAATCGCCCCTTAAAATAAACGGCAAATCCTTTGATGGAACTGAGCGGATTGCGAATTTCGTGGGCCACACCGGCGGCAAGCGACCCGATGGCATTCAGATGCCTGCTTTTCGCGACTTCCTTTTCCATCCGGCGGATGGCCGTGACATTGCGCATAAGCAGGATCTTCCCTCCCTCAACTTCCTCATCGGCGAATGTCGCCGCGACCCCTTCCCAGATTTGCTCTCCGTCGTTTACGGAATCAAGCGCAACGTCTTGTTCCACCAGCGTGGTTTGATGATGGAGGGTTTCCAGCAGATGGAAAACCTTTGCGGGTAAAATCTCCGCGGCCTGATGTCCGGCGGCGTTGCGGTAGGACCCGTCGATAAAATCTTTTGCGTGTTCGTTGCACGTGACGATCCGGTCGTTTTTATCCACGGCCAGAAGTCCGATGGGCATGTTTTTTACCAGCGCGTCTGAAAAAACAGTGATGCGCGAAAGAGAGGCACGCGTCAGGCGATACGCCTGGGCCAGAAACAGCGATACGATGGCCAGTGATCCGATTAAAACCAGCACCATCGCCATGATCACCATCCGGATGGTGTCTTCCCGCGAGGCTTTCTCGATTTTATCCATATTAAAGCCGACAAAAACAATCCAGGGAGGCGTTTTCCGCCCTGCCTCGGGATCGCGCTCAAGCGAAAAACCCCGATACACTTCAAATGTACCGGCGCCGTCCGGATTGGCCGTTTGTCGCCATCGTATTTCTCTGCTGCCTGCAATAGCCGCTGTGCCCAAATCCAGCCCATAGTCCCTTCCCATCATCGACGGATCGCTGTCTGCAATGATTTGACCCCGGTTGTCCGTGATGATCATGTAGTCGATGTCCGGCTGCTGGGCGGTTTCCATCAGCAACTTCTGGAGGTAGAAAGTGTCTTCATGTTTGCCGATTTTATCCGGCAGGTTTTGCAGTCCCGCTTCAAAAGACTGAATCAGCGTCCCGCCTTTTTCGACAAACAACGCCACCGCCTGATTCTTGCGCCACTGGACTTGCATGAAACCCATCAGGGCCAGCAAAACGGCCAGGACGGCAATGGCGCTTATGGCAACCCAGACGGAAATATCAAAACGGATTTTTCTCTTTCTTTTTTTCTTCATTCTTTTCACCCCGCGTCTTCCTGGATAAAATCGGGTCATCTGGATACACAAACTGGATACTGATTATCCACCCAATGACGTTAAAAGGCAAAGCCTTTTTGAGCGTTACTGGTGAATAATTAATCATTACAGCATATTGTCATCCGTGGCACAGGCCTTGCTATTATATTCAGTAACTGATCAGCAAAAAACATGCAAAAGGAGCAACATTATGAAAAAAATTACATTGACATTAACGGCCATCGTGGTTGGCCTGCTCGTGACCTCACAGGCATTTGCGTGGGGACCCGGTTCGGGAAGGGGCCATGGCTATTGCCGGGAAGCGGGCCTGGAAAGATTAAACGTTACAGACGATCAGAAAGTAAAAATTGAAGCCCTGCGGAGCGCGCATGAAAAGGCGACAAAGACGACTCGAGAGCAGATTTTCGATAAGGCTGTCGAATTGCGCAGACTCTGGCTGCAAGCCAGTCCGGATAAGGATAAAATTACCAACGCTCAAAAAGAGCTGAGAGTCATGCGGGATGATCTTCAAGACAAGGCAACCGCTTTGAGGCTGGATATCCGTAAGATTCTGACACCCGAGCAAAATGAAAAGCTGGCCAATATGAATTGGGGCAAAGGCCCCGGTTTCGGTCCGCGTGGCGGCATGAGAGGCGAGGGCGAACCTGGTCGCGGTCCCGGTTTAGGAAAGGGCATGTGTCAATAGCCAAAGCGCACATCCCACCCTTCTTAATAGGGGGAGCGAAAGCTCCCCTTATTTTTTCTGTGTAAAAAATATTTTGACAACCTTCAAGTTTTGAATTAATGAAACCGATACAGGTTCATAAGAATTTTTCAGGATAATAAAAATGTCTGGTTTTGTGGCAACTTCAATAATGGTCAGCGCGCTTCTCACTCTGCTTCTGGGCTTTGCCCTGTTGCGCCTTTTACTTAAGGTCGTCTGCCCATCATCTTCAGGTCGTCGCTGAACCAGCAACATCACAGATAACCTGAAAGGCCGTGGGCAGCAAAACCCACGGCCTTTTTTTTAATGCGTTTTAATAAACATTATACAGTTTTGAAAGGGGTCCACCATGAAGAAGGATAAGAATCGCGTTTATATTTTCGACACGTCGCTTCGGGACGGAGAGCAGTCGCCCGGCAACAGCATGAACACGGAGGAAAAGCTGATTCTGGCGAGGCAGCTGGAAAAACTCGGCGTGGACATTATCGAAGCGGGATTTCCCATCGCCTCGGACGGGGATTTTGACGCCGTGCGGCAAATCGCCCGCGAAATCAAAAAATCTCAGGTGGCGGGGCTTGCGCGCGCCAACAAGCTGGACATCGACCGTGCCTGGCAGGCTATTAAGCACGCCGCGCATCCACGCATTCATACCTTTATCTCATCGTCGGATATTCATCTGAAATACCAGCTCAAAAAGAGCCGTGAACAGGTGCTCAAGGAAGCGGTAGCGGCCGTCAAGCTGGCGCGCTCGTACACGGAAAACGTCGAGTTTTCGCCGATGGACGCCACCCGTTCGGATAAGGATTATCTGGTTGCGATGGTCTCTGCAGTTATTGATGCGGGTGCCTGCACGGTCAACATTCCCGATACGGTCGGCTATGCCATCCCCGAAGAATTCGGCAAAATGATTGCGTACCTCTTCGCCAACGTTAAAAACATGGGCGACACGGTGATCTCCGTCCACTGTCATAACGATCTGGGTCTGGCGGTTGCCAATTCGCTATCCGCCATTCGCCAAGGCGCACGTCAGGTGGAATGCACCATCAACGGCATTGGTGAGCGCGCAGGCAACACGGCCATGGAAGAAATTGTCATGGCGCTGGCCACGCGTAAGGATCTGTATGGTCTTTCCACTAAAATAAAAACGGACCAGATTTATAAAACGTCGCGTCTTTTGACTCAGATCACAGGCATTCCGGTGCAGCCGAATAAAGCGATTGTCGGCG
>CAZJMX010000043.1:0-30823 GCA_964547345.1 uncultured Smithella sp.
GCGCACCTCCATGTCGATTATATATCATAGTGTCATCTTGAATGCAAATTGGAATGAGAACCGCATCATCTTTGGAGAAAGCGAAGCAAAACTTGTAGAATTGAAAGTTTACGTTCGAGATTATAGGGCCAAGCTTTCAAGCCTTTTCTCGTTAGATGGACGGGTTGGAACAAATGAAATAAAAACGATATTTCCGGACGACAAGAGACCGTTTGATTTTCCTAAGCCAACAGCACTTATCGAGGAGTTGGTGAGCTTTACGACAACAGCCGATGATCTGATTCTCGATTCGTTTGCTGGGTCTGGCACAACAGCACACGCGATTCTTAAACTAAATACTCAGGATCATCAGAGGCGTCGTTTTATTCTTGTGGAAATGAAAGAAAATATTGCAAAAGAAATCACTGCAGAGCGTGTTCGCCGTGTGATTAATGGATATACAAATGCAAAAGGCGAATTCGTTGATGGCCTTGGTACTGGCTTCCGATACTGCCAACTTGGCGAGCCGCTTTTTGACGAACGGGGCAATATCCGCACCACTGTATGCTTTGCCGATCTGGCGCGTCATGTCTATTTCACCGAAACAGGCGAGCCGCTGCCCGCCGCTGAAAAAGCCACCAGCCCGCTTTTAGGCATCCAGAACGGTACGGCGGTCTATCTTCTGTACAACGGCATTTTGAAAGACAAGACGCAAGGCGGCGGGAATGTTTTGACCACCCAAACGCTCGCTTCACTTCCCGCCCACGAAGGGCCCAAGGTCATCTACGGCACCGCGTGCCGCATGGATGCGGAACGATTGCGGCGCGAAGGCATTGTCTTCAAACAGTTGCCCTATAAGCTGAAAGTGGGGGTTCTATGATTCTCAAAAGCTATCAGGCCGACGCGCTTAACTGGTTTGAGAAGTTTCTCAAACGCTGCCGCGAAAGTAAAAATCCGGGTGAGAGTTACACGCAGACCACACTGGAATGGCGCGAAATAGCCTTGCGTTATCATCCTTTGTCCAGCTTAGAAAAAGTCCCTTACGTCTGCGTGCGCATTCCCACGGGCGGCGGTAAAACGTTGGTGGCGGGAATGGCCATCGAGCGGGTCAACCGCAGTCTGTTGCAGGCGCCTTTCAGTCTGACACTTTGGCTGGTGCCGTCAGAACCGATTCGTGAACAAACCTTAAAGGCGCTGCGCGACAATACTTCCATCCTTTGCCAGTTTGTTTCATCCGCCCTGGGAGATATGACCGTGCTGGATATTGAAGAAGCCCTGCGCATCACGCCGCATGTATTGAACGGTTCAAACGTCATCATCGTGGCTACGATGCAGGCTTTCAAGCAGGAAGATACAAGCCGCCTGAGCGTCTATAAGCAAAACGGCAGCTTGATGGAGCATTTTGAAGGGATGGCTGATCCGGCTGTTATGGGCAATGGTTCGCTGGTTGATGTTTTGCGAATGCGCCATCCCTTTGTCATTGTGGACGAAGCCCACAATCAGGGAACGTTGCTGGCTTTTGAAACGCTGGCGCGTTTTGAACCCTGCGCCATTCTGGAACTCACCGCCACGCCTGACCGCACCTATCAGCCCAGTAATGTGCTTTTCAGCGTGTCCGCCTCCGTCCTGCATTTGGAAGACATGATTAAAATGCCGCTGACGTTAGTGCAGCGTCCGAACTGGATGGACGCCCTGCGCGATGCGATTGCCTGCCTCAATCAACTGCAAGAGGCGGCCCGCGCCGAAATGGCGGCGGGCAGCAGATACCTGCGCCCAATCATGTTATTGCAGGCGGAACGAAAAGATGCGGATCATGAAACGCTGACCCCGGAGCGAGTTAAAAAGGCATTGATCGACGATTTCAATATTCCCGCACTGGAAATTGCCATCGCGACAGGCGCGGTCGATGAAATTGACGGCATCAATATTCTTGCAGAAAACTGCCCGCTGCGATTTATCATTACCGTGGACAAGCTGCGCGAGGGCTGGGACTGCCCGTTTGCCTATGTGCTTTGCTCATTGCGCAACACCAGTTCGCCAACGGCTGCGGAACAAATCCTGGGGCGCATTTTGCGTCAACCTTATGCGCAAAAGAAAAACCACGATAACCTCAATATGGCGTACGCCTATCTGACATCGCGCAATTTTGCCGCCACGGTGGAAAGCCTGAAAGACGGTCTGGTGCGTAACGGTTTCGAGCGCCAGGAAGTCAAGGAATTAATTCACATCGTGGATGCGCCTCCGGAAGATGAACTTTTCAGTCATCAATTGAATCTGACTTACAGCACGCCGGAGTTACCGGAACCGGAAGCGATCCCGGACAATCTTGCAAAGAAGATTGAGATTACTCCGGAAAATGGCACGATCACTCTGAAAGGTTCATTTACTGAAAATCAGGTGAAGATTTTACAGGAGGCTTTTACAACATCGGAAGGGAAAAAAGCCTTGCATGAAGCGGTCAACCGACTGCGTCAACCCCGCAAAATGCCGCCCCCGACGCCTTCGGAACAGGGTGAATTGTTCAGCGTGCCAGTACTTCAATATCGTCAAGTGGATTTATGGGAACAATTTGAAACGACTCATCTGCTTCAAGGGGAATGGAATCTGCTGGATTATCCCTGCGAACTGCCCACGTTTACAAAAAGCTACAAAACAATGGAAGGCGGCTTGATGTTCGTGGATCAAAAAGATGAGAAGGTCAAATTTAGACATTTTGAAGAAGGGGTCAGGCAGCAACTCCAATTTGATTATCACTCAGGCTGGACGCGTGTTGACCTTGTGGCCTGGCTGGATCGCAATATTCATGACGACAACATTTTGCCGGATGAAAAAGCCGCGTATCTGAATAAAGCTATTGAATGGCTGCTGGCTAATGGTTTTACATTGGATGAGTTGATTTATGACAAGTACCGTCTGCGCATGGTGCTGGAGGACAGGATCGGCGGCGCGAAGCATCTGGCCATGCAGCAAGTGCATCAGGCGCTTTTGCTGAGCCCGGACGATTTTGCCGTCAACGACCAAAGTCAGGTTGTTTTTGAGCAGGGGCGTTATGCCTACGATTCTATCTATTACGGATTTGTGGAACTGCCCAAGCACTTTTTCCCACAAATCGGCAATCTGAAAGGACAGGGCGAGGAATTTGAATGCGCGCAGTTTCTGGCAACGCAGTTGGACGGCGTTAAGTTCTGGGTGCGCAATGTGGAGTGCAAGAAGTCATCTTTTTCATTACAAACAGCAAGCGACCGTTTTTACCCTGATTTTCTCTGCCAAATGGAAAGCGGCGCGGTTCTGGCTGTGGAATACAAAAACAGCCGAGACTGGGATTTGCCGGAAAATATCGAAAAACGGCAGATTGGCGAACTCTGGGAGAAACGAAGCAACGGTAAATGCTTTTTTATCATGCCCAAAGGAAAAGACTTTGAGGCGATCCGGCGGAAAGCAAAATCGGCGTTGAAATAGGTGACATGCCGTAAATATTAGCTCTGGATGCCGGCCTGTGCCGGTATGACAAATATGTTTTTTAAGATAAGATTGCCGGAGTAAAAAATATGATTACTTGCACCCCGGAAGCCGTTCGCACCCTGCGGACGGTTATCGCTGAAATAAATATTCAAAAACCCATCCGCATTCACCTTCAGTCCACCGGGTGCTGCGACGCATCGCTGGGACTAATGGCCGATGATGCCCACCCGGATGATATTATCCAGGACGTTCAAGGCATCCCCTTTTTAATCAGTCCGGATCTGAGTAAACTGGCGGGCAACATCACGATTGACTATATTTCTGAAAAACACCGGACGGGTTTTGTCCTGACGTCGGAAAATCCGATCAGCGAATGGAGCGGCTTCGGGATCTGTACGATCCAAGTATAGAGAAACCGCCAGACTGCGGGGAAAGAAACTGATATCCATCTGTCCGCAACAAAACAACCGCAAATCAATCTTTATTCCAATTCTACTTTTCAATATGCGCTTTGGCTGTCTGAATCGCCAGATCCTGATCTTTGGTAAACATCCACCACTGGGGTTTGGTGGTGTGCGGACCTGCTTCTTTTTCGCGTCCGCGGCAATAATACCAGCGCCCGTATCTCTCGACGGTGGCAAACGGATGATCGCCGGTGCACAAAACGCCGCATGTTCGAATTTCCTTGAAAAAGATCGTTTCATCCGGTTCTTCATCGTTGGCTAAGTCCTGCGGCAAAGGGATGTGGGATACATCTACCCCCTTGGCAACTTGTTTATCCAGCCATTCCGAAATCGTCATGATCGTTTTTCTCCTTCCCGACGGATCAGATTAATCGTGATGATGATGGCCCCTCGCCTTACGTGTAAAGAGCGCGCAGTCCATCTGCGAATTGCTGAAAACATCAACCGACGGCATCCGCGCCGATTTGAAACCCATCGTGCGGCAGCCGTAAGGGAACTTCACATCATACGTGATATAGAAGTGCTCACAGAAAAAACAATTGATTAATGTGCCTTCTTTTTTATGATCTGCCATGCCTTGAACCTTGAACCTTGAACTTTGAACCTTTTCCTATGTTTCCGATAATTTTTCAAGGTTCAATTTATCCGTCAATTGCTTATTGGCTTCCTCGAGTTTTTCCTGCGCCGAGTAGACCGCCACAGCCTGATCGGCGGCGGCTTTCTCGAAATATCGGGCCAGCGCGTCTTTTACTTTTCGAGGCGTCGCCGCAAATATCTGATCGCGAAACGCCTGCCGCATGTCGTTTGTCGCGCCGGCAAAATGGCGGATCATGGACACATAGCCGCGCCCCGAGGGATCCATCGGCTTGTCGAGCGCACTGAGCGTGCTGATGACGGCTTTCTCCATGTCGTCGGCTGCCAATTCTTCGCGCGAATAAAATTCCAGCGCGTCCTTAAAGACCTGCAACGTTTCCACAATATGCGGATCGCGGTAGGACAGAAAAGCGAAAATGCCCATACTCGTATCGAATGACGACATGCCGCCGTACGCCCCGCCCTGAACGCGAATGTGTTTATAAAGATAACTGTTGGATAGTTCTCTTGATGCAAGCATCAGGAAAGCCGAGGACGGGTCGGTATAGGCGGGTGCTTTCATGGCACTGGCGACATACGACACCTGTGTGGGAACCGCAATGCCCGCCCTGACGGGCGAAAGCGCGGGAGTTTCGGGTCTGCCCGCGGGAACGCCGTGCGGGAGTTTGTCAAGAAGGCCCGGCAGATTAACGCGCGCCAGCTCCAAACCGGCTTCATCGGCAGTCAGGTTGATGATCAGATTGCTTTGGGTAAAGATGATGGATTTCAACTGCTGCAGTTTTTCACGCAAGACATTCTTGGAGGTCTGGAATTGTCCTGACTGATTCTGGACAAAACGTAATTGCGTCCGGCCATGCCACTGCTCGTCGCGATAAGCGGGCAATGTGAGCGCCGCTCCGGCCGCTCTTTTGGCAAAGACATGACCCGATGGAACGATGGACGATTGAAGATTGTTCTTCCTTTCGGCAAGCAGATCGCGCATTCTCGCTTCCTGATCCAGATCGCCTGCGCAAATAATGTCGCAGACCGTATGGATGGCCGCAGGCAGGTTGCGATACAGCGACTTGAAGGAGAAGATCATTTTTTGCCACGTGTCGTCCGCGCCCGCGGTGAAGCCTGCCGCCAGGTCGTAGCCGAAGCCGCCCATGTAAAGAGCGATCCGCTTGGCCATCTCGTCGTAAGTCAACCCCGCCGCGCCCATGCCGCTCATCATTTTTCCCAGAAGCGGCAGGTAGAGCTGAAGGTCTTCAGGAATGTGGGCAATGTCAAAGGCCAGATCCACATACGCGATGCCGTTGGTAAACAAATCATGTTCGAGAGCGGACACCGGGCCCACAGAGGTGTGTTTGACCGCAATCGTCTCGACCGCGCGGGGAATGTCTGAAAGTTCCAACTTGGGCAGTCTGGCCGCGTCTTCGGGGGAATCGGCTTCGGACTGAAAGACTTTCAGCCGTGAGGCTTGCTCATCGATTTCCCGCAGTTGGTCTTGAGAAAAACCTGCCTTGATCGCCGCCATTTTATCGTTCCACTTCCGTTCGTTTTTGTCGCCGAAATCCGGATCCGGCGTCATCACCGCCAGAAGCCTGTGGGAATTATCGACCAGCCATTGCTTCGTCATCTTCTGGAACATTTCCGGATCGTCCGTCCAGCGTTTGCGGATATTCTCAATCACGCGTGAAAAGTCCAGGCCGATCATAGGATCACCGTCGTAGAGCCAGGTCTGAAACACGTTGCCCATCAGCGATATGCCGTAAGGGTAAGAGCCTCGGCTGATTTCCTTGCCGTGAAATTCCACCTGGTGGAGAATTCCCTCGATGAGTTCCCGATCAAAACCTTTTTGCACGATCTCTTGCAGCGTAGTGAAAATGAGTTTTTCAATTTTCTCCACATCGGCGCCCTGTGTATTGCGCAGACCGACGCAAAACAAGAGTTGCTTAAGATCGGATTCCATGCCGCTTGTCGGCGTCATATCTTCGCCTAAGCCCGAATCGATCAGCGCTTTGCGCAAAGGACTGGCGGCGCTGCCGACCAGCAGGCCGGAGAGAATTTCCAACTCCAGCGCCGTGTCAAAATCTTTGTTTTCAGCCAGCATCCAGGCCAGATTCACAATCGTTTTTTGTTCCAGGGACTCGCCTTTCTCCACGGGATAGGTTCCCGTCACGCGCCGCGGCGCAGGAAAGAGCGGCTGACTCAAAATGGAGGAATCCACATCGACCCGTTCAAATCCGGCCAGCATTTCTTCGAGAAAGGCCAGATGCTCGACGGTTGGAATGTCTCCATACAGAAAGAATCGAGCGTTGGTCGGTGAGTAATATTTATGGTGGAAATCCCGAAACTGTTCGTAGGTGAGCGAAGGAATAACTTCCGGATCACCGCCGGAATCCAGCGCATACACGGTATCGGGATACAGATTTTCTTGTATGTCTTTATACATCAGCGAATCAGGCGATGAATAGGCGCCCTTCATTTCATTAAACACAATGCCTGAAATCAACAGATCGCTTTCGATGTCGCCTTGTGTGGCAAATTCCAGATGATGACCTTCCTGCAAAAAGGTTTCCCTGAGCATGCGCGGATGCAAAACCAGATCCGTATAAACGCGGGCAAGATTGAAAAAATCCGCCTTGATCTGACTGGCCACCGGATACACGGTTTTATCCGGATACGTGAAGGCGTTGATGAAGGTTTGCATTGTGGAGCGCATTAATTCCTTAAAGGCGTCCCTGAGCGGATATTTCTCTGATCCCGCCAGCACGGAATGCTCCAGGATATGCGGCAGCCCCGTAGAATCCCCAGGCGGCGTCCTCAGCCCTATGGCATAGAGATTTTCGCGCTCGAAGGCATGCAGATGCAAAACTTTCGCCCCGGTTTGAAGATGTTCAATTTCATAAGCGGTGAGACGCATGGCGGGGATGGGCTCCACGCGCAAAACTTTAAACCCGTTTAATATTTCGCCCGCCTTCAGAGCCGGACGCGGAAAGGTGTCTTGTTTGGTCATAATACTCCCTTTATCAAAGTTACTCCGGACAGTCCTGAATCACTCGTATGCACGCCAAACGAAGAATCGCCGTGCGACATGAGCTGCAGATAATACTTTTCGCCTTCTTTGGCCGGCTTAAGCGGTCGATTTTTTCGCGCGTAGCGCCATCACTTCGCTCCGGGTGAGAACAGACTGGACATGATCCACATGCTGAAGAATGTTTTCCCGGCCGCCCTCTTCCCGGTCAATCAGCGTGATCACACGGTCGATGACCAGCCCGGCTTTACGGGCCTCGCCAATGGCCGTGATCGTGGAACCGCCGGTGGTGATGACATCGTCGATGATCACCACGCTTTCTCCGGACGTCACATTGCCTTCAACGGCGCTTTTTGTGCCGTGATCCTTCACGTCCTTGCGGACGATGAACGATTTGATCGGCTGCCCTTTCTGATACGAAATCAGGGCAAGTGAGTTGGCTATCGGATCAGCGCCCAGCGTCAGGCCGCCCGCAGCGGAGACGTTTGCGTCTTTCAGCATTTCAAAAATGATTTCGCCGATCAGATTCATGCCTTCGGGGTCCAGCGTGGTCGGTTTGCAATTAAAATAATAGTTGCTTTTTCGGCCCGACGCCAGCGTGAAAGGCGGATTGTCGCTGTATTTGAAGGAGCGCTCCAGAATGATTTCACCAAGTCGCTCTTTTTTTTGGTTCATATCCATATCAATAGTCCCTCCTGTTTGAGTGCTCACAATTGTGAGTGGTTTTCATTTAATACAAATTTAATCGGCAACTGAGCTGTTGTTTTTTGCGGAATGCCTGATTTTCGCGCCGGTTCAAACTTCCAGGTCCTCACGGCGTTGACCGCTGCATGATCCAGAATAGCATAGCCGGATGATTTTCGAACCTCGGTCTGGCCTACGCGTCCATCCGTCAGAATCTCAGCCTCGACCAGCACCACGCCCTCGTAACCGCGCTGTCTGGCCATTTCCGGATAGCCGGGCGGCGGATTTTCCCGGTACAGGGGCAGGGCTTTGGTGATGGCGTTCCCCGCGCTTGCGGCCGGGTCGGCCTGGCCGTAACCCAGGGTGTGGCTCTTTGTGCCGGGCTCGGGCGCAGCCCCTATTTTCGGATGCGAAACGTTTCTTGTTTCCGGAGAGGCGGATGATGGATGACTTGCGACGCGATCCAGCGAAAGGGCGGCGGGCTCCGTTTCGTCGCGACGCTGTTGCGGCATTTGCATTTCAGGCGCGGCAACAGCCTGCGCCGGTGTAGAAGGGGCCTGAGGAGGCCTAATGTTTTTTTGTGCGGATGCAAAAATGTGCCCGCCTTTTTCGGTCAGCGTCACCCACATGAAATCCAGCTTGCCGATATCCGGCAGCATCGCGGCGCTTCCCGGCAGACTGAAAAGCAACAGGGCAAGGGCAATCCCATGCAGTCCGATAGCGGCGCAAACAGCCATTAATTTATTTTGTCGATTCTGTGTCATCATGCTTTATTGATAATCGTACTGACCACCTTGACCGCCTCGACGCCGTCTTTGGCAAAATGAGCGCCGATGGACCGGGCATAATCTTTGGTCACCACAGCGCCGCCCACCAGAAAATCCGTCTGGATGCCCTTTGCGCGGGCCAGGGTGATCACGTCTTTCATATTGACCATCGTGGTTGTCATCAGCGCGGAAAGACCGATTACATCCGGTTTTTCTTTTTGGGCTGCGTCAATGATCGTCTGATCGGATACGTCTTTGCCGAGGTCAATCACACAGTACCCGTAATTTTTCAAAAGGAGCGCAACGATATTTTTGCCGATATCGTGTATGTCGCCCCGAACCGTGGCAAGGATCACTTTGCCCTTGTCCGTGGCCGCCGTCTTTTTTAAGAGCGGGTCGAGATGCGTGAGCGCTTTTTTCATCGTTTCCGCCGCCGCCATCAGCTGCGGCAGAAAATAAATTTTCTTCTCATACAGCTCGCCGACGCGCACAATGGCCGGAATCATGAAATCATCCACCAGTCGGGAGGCGGAACATCCCGCTTGCAGCGCGTCGTCGATGAGCTCGGTTATGCGTTCCCGGTCTCCCTCCTGGATGGCCGCTCGGACTTTTTCTTCCGGCGTCAGCGGGGTGGCAGGTGTTTGCAAAGCGGCAGGCGCTGCCGGTGTTTGCGCAAAATGATGAATGAAATGCGTCGACGCCTTTTCGCGGGCGGTAAGCGCATCTCCCGCTTTTTTCACATTCATGAATTCCACACCTGCCGGATTGGCAATCGCCATCGTCAGGCCGCAATATTGCGCCATGGCCAGAAACGCGGCGTTGAGCCAGGGACGCCCCGGCATGCCGAACGAAACATTGGAGAGGCCGAGAATCGTTTTGCACTTGAAGGTCTTTTTACACCATTGCAGCGTCGCCAGTGTTTCCCGCGCGGCATGGGCGTCGGAGGCCACCGCCATTGTCAGACCGTCGACGATAAAATCAGCTTTGGTGAAACCGAACCTCTGGGCTTTGCGGAAAATCGTCTCAATCACCGCCTGGCGTTTTTTAGCCGTCTGCGGAATATCTCCGTCGGTCAAAGGCAGCAGGATGAACATCGCCCCGTATTTGGCGGCCAAAGGCAACAGCTTGGCCAGTTTTTCCTTTTCGCCGGAAATCGAATTAAGCAGCATGCGCCCCGGATAGAGTCTCAGCGCGGCTTCAATGGTTTCGACCCGGGACGAATCAATGACCAGCGGCAGTCGGCTCGCGGTCGACAGCAGTCCGATTACTTTTTTAATCGTTTGAACTTCATCAATACCGGGCTGGCCAATGTTGATATCCAGAAGAGAAGCGCCCTGTGCTTCCTGCTCCTGCGCCATCTGCCGGATGATGGACAACTTGCCCTCCGTCAGTTCCTGCTGCAGCGCCTTCTTTCCGGTGGGATTGATTCTTTCGCCGACCAGATAGAGCGGCTCGTCCTCACGGATCGCCAGAAAGCTTCGCGCCGAGCTGAGCGCACTTAAGGATTGACGGCGGGGCAATGCCGGTTTTTTTTGCGCCAATGCACCGGCCAGCGCCTGAATATGGTCCGGCGTAGTGCCGCAGCAACCTCCCAGCAGATTCGCCCCTGCCGTTGCAAGCTTGCGACCGAAGGCGGCAAAGGTCTTCGCATCCATATCGAAAACGGTTTTCAGGCCCTCGAGCCTCGGCATGCCGGCGTTGGGCTTGGCCAGAAGCGGGATGGTGGCATAAGGTTTCATCGCGGCGATAAAGTCGATCATTTGTTCAGGCCCCGCCGAACAGTTGCAGCCGACTGCGTCCGCGCCCAGACTCTGCAGAGTGACAAGAGCGCTTGGGGGGGGCGTTCCGCCCAGTGTGTGCCCGTCTTTTTCATAGGTCATGGAGACGATAATAAAAATGTCGGTAAGCTCTTTGACCGCCAGAAGCGCCGCGCGTGTCTCCTGAATGTCGATCATGGTTTCAATCACGATCAGATCGCAGCCGCCGTCGATGAGTCCGCGCGCTTGTTCTTTGAAAACATCTACGGCGTCTTCAAAAGCCAGCGGGCCGAAGGGTTCGACAAACAAGCCGGTTGGACCGATATCCCCGGCCACCAGGGTTTTTTTGCCGCACGCTTTTTTGGCCAGGCGCGCCAGTTCCCGATTGACTGTGTAAACATCTTTCTTCACGCCGTATTGCTTGAGCTTGAAGCGGTTTGCTCCGAAAGTGCAGGTGTAAACAATTTGTGCGCCGGCCTTTGAATAAGACGAATGGACATCTGAGATGACATTGGGATTTTCCAGGCACCAGATTTCCGGACAGACCCCCGAAGGCAGCCCTCTTTTTTGCAGCTCGGTCCCGGTGGCCCCGTCCAGAATGACTACCTGTTTTTGAAGAAGGTTTTGAACTTTATTGTTTTTCTTCACGTCATCCTCCCAAATGATCGGCGATGGTTTCAAATTTGCGTACCTATACCATCTTTGATTGCAGAAGTGAAAACTTTTTTCAGACCAACAGGCAACAAAAAACATTTAAATATCAAAACATTATAACGATTATCTCGCAGGCGGAAGATGTGTCGAATAATTCATGGGATGGTTCAGGGGGTTTTGAAAGGCGAGGCATTCTTAGTGCGCTGCCGTCGAGCTTTCAAATTCTTTTTTTCCGAATGGGCCGTTGTGGTTGTTCTGCCGAAGACGGGGTGACGCACAGCGGCCATTCGGACGATCATGCCGCCCATTTGCCCGTAGCTGATGCCGGCAATTTCCGCAGCGCAGGCCATGCTCGCGTCGATACTGATGTCCGCATTGGGATTAACATCCAGAACATAAAACGTATTGTCGCGCAGGCGGATGTCCATCCGGGCGTAGTCCCGGCAACCCAGCGCCCGATAAGCGTCGCAGCAGACTTTTTCCAGCGCTTGCAGCTCGTTGCAGGTAAGCGGCGCGGGCAGCAGCGTTTCGATTTTTTCATAAGGGTCGGAACCGGGAATGAACTTGGCGTCGTAGGTGCATAAGCGGTCTTTGACGTTTTGAAAAAAAGCGAAGTCCATTTCCGCCACGGGCAGCACGAAAAGTTTCTCATTGCCCCAGACGGACACATGAAATTCACGTCCGTCAATGAAGTCTTCGACGATGGCCGGTTGATGGTAGTTATCCAAAACGAAGGGAATACGCGCGGCAAGCTCATCGGGATTGAGCACGACGGAATCGCGGGTGATTCCGGCGGAGCAATGCTCGTTCATCGGTTTGACGATGGCGGGAAAGTGAGTCCAGGCGCAGGAGGCCTCGCCTGGGTGATAGATATGCCAGGCAGGCGTTGGAATGCCGGCCTGATCCAGAATCGCCTTCACGCGAAACTTGTCTTGCGCCAGCGCCAGCGCATCCGAATCAGCGCCGGTATAAGTAAAGCCCAGCAGCTCGAGGCGTTTGGCCACCAGCCATTCGCTGTGGTCGAGTCCGGGCAAGCCCTCGCACCAGTTAAAAATAATGTGTTCGGACGGATCGAAAGCATGCAGGTGGCTGGCAATATCATCGTCGGCGATGGGAACGAATACCGTGGGAAATCCCATTTCGATTAACGCATGGCCCAGTTGCGTGGAAAGCGTGATGACTTCTTCTTTTTCGGCCTGAGTCCACTGCGGATCAACATTATACAATAACACAATCGGAATTTGTTCAGGCGCTATGTCAACCGGCACGATGAACCTCCTGTTTGAAATATTCCATCCGCTGATTCGTTCAAGAAAATCCACTCCGTTTCAGCCGGGCTGCTCTCACCATCGTAACAGCAACGGGTTATTTTTAATATACATAAATTACCAATAAATTCAAGCATTTTTTGGCTGTTGCGCAAAAATATTTTTTTTTGCGCGCGAGCAGCCAGTCAGGAGCTACAACCGTAAAAAGGAAAATGTTTGACAGCCTGCGACCTGCAGGGTACGTCTACGCTCAAGGAAAATAATGATGACCCTTGTCCGCCTTCCTTCCTTAAAGACATGATTGACGGCATTGCGAATCTTCATATCGAGAAAATTCAAGCGCCTCATTTTATTCTGCAAGCGAAACCCGCCGACTGCCTTGCGGCCATCGATAAGTTTCTGAGTCTCCATGAAATTATTGGTTGACAAGGGACGATGTCTTAAAGGATAAAAGGGCCTCAGCCGCATATCCATGCGATCTTTTGGCATTGAGAAAAAATATTGAGGGTCGGCGGCGAACCTCGGGAAAGTCATCAGATGAAGAAGAAACGGGCTGATTCAGAAACCTCTCCGGAAGATATTGACGCCTTAAAGCAGCAAGTCGCCGATTTGAAAAACAGCAAAGCCTTCTTCCGGGCGATCATGCAGAACTCTTCCGACATGGTCATTGTCGTCAATGAACAAGCATCCATTATATATGCCAACTCGGTGATTGAACAATTTCTCGGATACAAGCCCGAAGAGATCATCGGTAAAAACGGGTTTGATTTCATTGGACCCTCCGACCTTGAGCGAGCCTTCCAGGATTTCAGTCAATCCATGCAGACCGCAGGGATCAGGATTCCCAACACCTTTTCCATCCGGCACAAGGACGGATCAATCCGAATCACGGAAGGCGTCGGCATTAACCTGCTTAACGAACCCGCCGTCAAGGGCTTTGTGATGAATGTCCGCGACATCACAGACCGGCGCAAGACGGAAGAAGAACTGGTTGAATATCGGAAGCGCCTCGAAGAGCTTGTCATAAAACGCACGGCGGAAATATCCTGTGTCAACGCGCAATTGATCAACGAGTTGGCCCAGCGCAAAAACGTGGAAAAGGCCCTGACGGAAAGTGAAGAAAAATACCGCGATTTCATTGAAAACGCCCCTATCGGCGTGGGCATCATCGACCTTTCGGGAAAAGTACAGTACATCAACAAGAACATTGAGGAAGCGATGGGCTGGCAGCGCGAAGACATCGTCGGTAAAGACGGTTTCGGCCTTGAATCCTTTGACGACGAAACGCGCGGGAAACTGCTGGAGAGATTTACCGCAAGACTCGAAGGCGACATTCCCAGACTTTTTGAACTTCCCATCCAGACCAAAGATCGCGGACGGTTGTGGGTCGAAATTATCACAACCGTTTTAAAAAAAGACGACGTGCCGGTCGGCGCGCAAATGGTTTTTGTCAATATCACACAGCGCAAGGAAGCCGAAGAAGAACGCAATGCGCTCATGGAGCGCCTGCACCGCGCGGAAAAGATGGAATCTCTGGGAACCCTGGCCGGCGGCGTTGCACATGATCTTAATAACGTGCTGGGCGTCCTGGTCGGCTACACGGAATTGATGCTAACGAAGATGGACGACGACAATCCTTTCAAAAAATATCTCCGCAACATTATGAAGTCCAGTGAGAAGGCAACCGCCATCATCCAGGATCTGCTGACACTGGCCAGGCGCAACGTGCCTGTCTCAAAAGTCGTCAATCTCAACGCCGTTATCGCGGAATTTTTTATAACGCCTGAATTTGAACGCCTCAAGTCGTATCATCCGGCCGTCACGATCCACAAAGACATGGCGTCGGATTTATTGAACGTCAACGTCTCGCCGGTCCATCTGGCCAAAACGGTGATGAACCTGATTTCGAACGCCGTCGAAGCGATTGTCGACGCCGGAAAAGTCACCGTCACTACACAAAACTGTTATCTGGATCACCCCGTTTCGGGATATAGCGATGTTCGTGAGGGTGATTATGTGAGTCTGAGCGTTCGCGACAGCGGGCAGGGCATCTGCACTGCGGACCTGGGAAAAATCTTTGAACCCTTCTATACGAAAAAAGTAATGGGCCGCAGTGGAACCGGTTTGGGACTGGCCGTTGTCTGGGGAACCGTCCAGGATCATCAAGGTTATATCCACGTTCGCAGTGAACTTGGAAAAGGCAGCGAATTTACGATTTACTTTCCCGCCACCCGGGAAGCCACAGCCAGGAACCCGAAGCCCCGCTCGATAGACACCTATATGGGCGGCGGCGAATCGGTGCTCGTCATCGACGACATGCCCGAACAACGGGAAGTCGCCGCGAGCCTGCTTACCCAGCTCAATTATCAGGTCAACACCGTCGGCGGCGGAGAAGAAGCGCTGGACTATTTAAAAAACCACAAAGCCGACGTCCTGATTCTGGACATGCTGATGGACCCGGGAATCGACGGTCTGGAAACCTACAGCCGCATTTTGGAGATTTTTCCGAAACAAAGGGCCATCATCGTCAGCGGCTACTCGGAAACAGACCGCGTCAAACAAGCCCTTGATCTGGGCGCCAGCGCCTATATCCGCAAACCCTATATGCTCGATACCATCGGCACGGCCATCCGCAAAGCGCTTGCCGAATCATGATTCGGATGCGCGTTCCATATCGGCCGCACAGACCGGGATTGCGGCATTCATCAGATACTTTTTTGATTTTCAACAAGCGCACGCATGACACCCGAGACCACATCCTTATGCTCGGCCAGGACCATCTTGATGATGCCTTCTTTGCCGGTAATCAATTGACCTAAAGCTTCGCCGTCAATATCCAGCAGGCAGCCGAGCAGTCTGGGGGAATGGGTTTGAATGGCTTGTTCAATACTGCGATAGAAACGCTCCGCGCCGTCGTTGGAAAATAAAAGCAGCCGGGAAATCCGGTCTCCGTAAGGGGCGTCTGATTGACTCTTCACCTGGGCGATCCCTGTTTTTTCATTGGCCAGCTTTTCAAAGATCGGTTCTGCGCCGTAGCGAATCCGTCCCTGGAGCCTTGCTGTCTTCAACGCCTTTTTCAGCGGATCGCTGAGCGTTATCACCGGCACGTCAAATTTACTGCCGGGCCAGAGTTTGGTGGTGTGCGCCATCAATACCTGGCGGACAATGGCATCAGAACCGTCTGCTTCCAGCTGACGCGGAAAGCGCATATCGGACAGGTGCATTGAACAATCCTCATTCATTAACAAATTTTGCCGCCATTTCTTCGAGCTCATCCCAGCGGTCGTAGGCTGTCTCCAAATCCGCATCCAATTCCGCAAGCTGGGAATTCACATCCAGCACACGCGAAGGATTATTGGTTTTGTATAAATCTGCGGAATTTAAAAGTTCCATGAGCGCCACTTTTTCTTTTTCCATTTTTTCAATTTTGCGGGGCAGCTCTTCGCGCTCCTTTGTTTCCTTAAAAGATAGTTTGCTTTTTTCTTTGGGCTGCTTTTCCTTTTTCGCCCTGGCTTCTTTGGGAAGAGCCTTGGACGTCTCCTTTTCCTCGCCACGCTGTCTGAGCCAGTCATCGTAGCCGCCGATGTATTCTTCGAGATGGCCTTCACCTGTGAGAACGATTGTGGAGGTGACCACGTTATTGAGGAATGTCCGGTCGTGACTGACCATCAATATCGTGCCGCTGTATTCCAGAAGTCGATCCTCCAAAAGCTCCAGCGTTTCCGCATCGAGATCATTGGTCGGTTCGTCGAGCACCAGAACGTTCGATGGCGTGGCAAAAAGACGGGCCAGAAGCAACCGGTTTCGTTCACCGCCGGACAGAGACGAAACCGGAGACAGGATCTGCTCGGGCGGAAAAAGAAAATCCTGCAAATATCCGACAATATGGCGGGGCATGCCGTTGATAAAGACGTTATCGTTGCCGTAGGCAATGTTGTCCCTGAGCGATTTGCTTTCGTCGAACTGCGCGCGCAGTTGATCGAAGTAGGCAATGGCAATTCCGGCGCCCAGCTTTATTTTTCCGGTGGAGATAGAAAGTTCGCCCAGCAGCACCTTCAGCAGGGTGGTCTTGCCCGAGCCGTTGGGGCCGATGATGCCGATTTTGTCACCGCGTATGATGGTGGTGGAAAAGGAATCGATGATTTTTTTATTGTCGTAGGCAAAGCTGATCTTTTCGGCGTCCACCACCAGCTTTCCGCTGCGCTCGGCCTCGGGGATGGCAAGCCTGACGTTTCCTTCCCGTTCTCTTCTCTGGGCGCGTTCGTTACGTAAAGTCATCAGTGCGCGCACCCGGCCTTCGTTGCGTGTGCGGCGCGCCTTTACACCCTGGCGAATCCAGACTTCCTCCTGGGCCAGTTTTTTATCGAAGGTCTGCCACTGCTTTTCTTCGGCCTCCTGCATGGCTTGCCGCCGCTCCAGGTAAGTCGTGTAATCACAGGCAAAAGAAAAAAGTTTGCCGCGATCTATTTCCACAATCCGCGTGGCGATTTTTTGCAGAAACGTCCGGTCGTGCGTGACAAATATCAGCGTTTTATCAAAGCTCTGCAAAAAGTTTTCCAGCCACAAGATGGAATCGATATCCAGGTGATTGGTCGGTTCGTCCAGAAGAAGAATGTCGGGATCACTCACCAGCGCCCGTGCGAGCAGGACCCGGCGTTTTAATCCCGCCGAAAGCAGCCGGAATTCGGCGTTTTCAGAAAGAGACGTACGCGAAATCACGGTTTCCACGGTCTGGTGGTATTGCCAGGCGCCTGCTGCTTCCAGCTTGTGGTGCACCTGTTCAATTTTATTCAAAAGAGCCGGATCATCGCCGGAGGTTAACTGAAGGGTCAGGTCGTGATATTCATGCAGCAAATCCAGATGTTTTTGTCCGCCCGAGGCGACCACATCATAAACCGTGCCTGGAAGATCCTCGATGTCCTGCGGCATGACCGCTACGCGAACATTGCTTGCAGAAACAATTTCACCCCTGTCAGGGACAAGGTCTCCATGCAGCAGCTTCATCAGGGTGGACTTACCCGAGCCGTTTCGTCCCAGAAGCCCGATGCGCTCCCCCGCTTCAATCTGGAGCGACGCGCCGTCAAGCAGTTGCGGCCCGCCAAAGCCCACAGAAAGATTATTAATCCATAATAATGCCATAGTAGATAATCATGTCACAGTCGCATGAGCCAGGCAAGTTGATTTGTTATATATGAACGACTTCCGCGTATTAGCTCACTTCTTTGCGGCAGGGAACGGTCTGCTGATCTTCCGGGAAACCTTCCCGCAATTCCCTCAGAACAAGGGGTGCAACCCCCGCTGAAGGGTGGCAAGACCCCTTGTTCTTGTTCTAGCGCTCGCCTTTCACCTGGAAACGTTTCATGAACCTTTTGTCGATGTATTTTTTTAAGAAAAACGCAAAACGTCCCGAAAAGACATGGGATCGCCAGGAAAGAAGCCCCGAGCCGTCTCCCATGTTGAGTATGGACAGATAGTGCGTCTGAGGTTTAAAAGCGCGCAATTTTCCGCAAGACAGGGCGGCAAGAATGTTTCGATAAAGAACCGGACCCTGACGGACGGCATACACCCCCACGCGGTCAAGCGGCTTCGGGGTAAAGCTCACGCAATCGCCGCCGCCGAATATCTGAGGGTGGTTTATGCATTGGAGAAATTCATTTACGTTGAGCCCGCCGTCATCGCTGGTGGGGAGATTCGAGTCGCGAAAGACTTGTGTGGGGCGAATGCCCGCCGCGTTGAAGACAAAATCACAGGGCAGCGTGCTTCCATCATTCAGAGTCGCCTCCATACCTGAGAACCCGGCAACCTGCATATGTTCAAGGACGCGAAGGTTTCTCCGTGCGAAAGACGCAAGCGCCCCGGAGCGCATTTCAGGCCGATAGCGGGCAAGGATTTCGCTTTGGCTCACCAGTGCAATATCAAGATCGCCATTTACTTGCCTTCCCAGACGAAAAAGATTTCCAGCAAGCTCCACGCCTGCCGCGCCGCCGCCGATCACCAATATCCGCAGACGTTCTTTTTTCAGGCGGCTTTCAATCTCCCTCCCCGCCTTGTAAAGATTTTCGATAGGCTTTACGGTAATCATACGGGTGCCTTCCGCGGCAATTGGAACAACTTCACTTCCCATATTACAGGACAGCACATCATAGTCGAGTGACCGGTTGTCGGTGAGCAGCACCCGGTTTCGATCCCCCTGGATACGGGCAATGGAGCCAGTGATAAATTTTCCACCTCGATCTTCCACCATCCGGCGCACATGAAAGCGTGTCTCCGGGGGCTGATAAAGACCCGAAAGAAGTCCCGGCCCCATGCCGGAATAATAATGATAGCCTCCGGGACCGACCACGGTGACGGAATATCCTGCCCGAATAAGATGGCCGATATTTATCAGTGCGACCAGATGCGCGTGCCCCGCGCCCGCCAGAATCAGTTTTTTCATAATTGGCTACTGCTTCCCGTTATATCTCTTGCGGATCTCTTCGACGCGTTTGCGGTTGACACCCATATCGGAATTGCCGACGCGGGAGGCTGAACGCACATGAATCACTTTTTCGGTCGTCGGAAAGTAAAACTCGACATCATCTACAAACCTGAAAATCAATGATTTGGATTCGGCATGGAGGTAATCCTCTTTTTCTGAAATAATGGTCGTTCGTTTCATTTCAGTCAGAACTTTTTTCAAACGCGCGTAGGCTTCGGTGCGGCTGCCGGAATAGGCAATCGGGGCGATACTATGTTCGGGATCACTCGCCTGCGAGGAAACACAGTTGGGGCTTTTCGGGCAGGATTTAAGACTGCCGCCGCCCGCACCCGTCGGCTGAGCGCCGCTTTGCGCGAAACACAGTCCGCTCATCAGAAAAAATGTCGATAATGATAAAATTACATTTCTCATCGCAACCTCCGTTCAATCCTTAACGGGAATTTTCGCCGACTTCCCGTTTTTCTTTTTCATCAGCTTCCTGATCAGCACCGGGCTTAAAACCAGCAGGCCCAAAAGTACAAAGGCCAGAATAATTTGCCAGGAGAGGATATCGCCGGGCTTTTCGATGATACCCAACTGGCGGCCGGTGTATATGTAAACAAACGAGCCGGGAAGGATGCCGACCATTGTTGTCCAGACAAAGGTTGAAAGCGGCACGCGGGTGAGCCCGGCAAAAATATTAATAAGGAAGAAGGGAAAGAGCGGAATAAATCGCAGTGTCAACAGATAATGGTATCCGTTTTCGGCGATCTCCTTGTTAAATGACGCAAGCTTTTCGCCGTAACGCTTCTGTACCCAATCGCCGATCAGATACCGCGCTGTCAGGAAAGCCAGAATAGCGCCGCCCGAGGCGCCGATGTTGACGTAGATGACGCCTGTAAAACCGAAAAGAAAGCCGGCGGTGAGCGTGAGAATCGTCGCGCCGGGAATGGACAACGCCACAGCGACGATATAGACCCCGATGAAGATGGCCGCCGTAGGAAGGTAGTGCTGTTCGGTAAAAGCCAGAAGCTGATCGCGATACTGCCGGAATGTCTCCAGGCTCAGAAGCTGATCCAGGCCGAACACGCGGATCAGGACAATGATCGCCGCGATGCCAAGCGCGATGAGAATTTTCTTGTGTGCCGGCTTCATTTTGATCTCCTGAATAATTTAATGAAGCGGACCAAGGGATTGGATTGAAGCCGGTCGATGTAGGCTGCGCGCGCCGCCATACGTGTCAGCTCCGAATAGGTCGGATACGTGTGGATGACCTTGTCGAGACGGTAAAGCGGAATACCCAGCGTGCGGGCGGCATGCGCCTCATGCAGGACTTCTCCGGCGCGTTCGCCTAGGATATGTATGCCCAGAATCTTTCCGTTTGCATGACAAATAAATTTGGCCAGACCCTGGGTTGCACGGTCTGTGCGCGCACGATCCAGACCCGAATACTCTACACGATACACGCGGATTTTTGAGCCATATTTTTCGCGCGCCTCCGTTTCGGTGAGACCGCTTCGGGCCAGTTCCGGATCGGTGAACGTGCACCAGGGCACGGCATCATAATTCACACGCCGCTTGATGGGCAGAAGCGCGTTTCCCGCCGCCAGGATGGCCTGATAATTGGCGATGTGACTGAACTGATAAGGTCCCACGACGTCGCCTGCGGCGTAAATGGTTTTGATGTTGGTTCGCAAATGCCGGTCGACCGAGATACCGCGTCGATCAAAAGCCACGCCGATGGTTTCGAGACTGAGGCTCTCCGTGTTCGGCCTTCGGCCTGCTGCAATCAGAAGCGCCCCGGCGGCTATCTTTCCGGGTTTGCCATCCTTTTCATAAACCACCGTGGGGTTTGCCGGATTTTCCACGCTCTTCACTTGCGCGCCGGTGATCAGCCGGACACCTTCTTGCGTGAGAATACCGGCAAGCCTGGCGGAAAGTTCCGCATCCTCGCGAATCAGAATGGCGGGCGCCATTTCAATCACCGTGACTAAAACACCCAGCCGGTTCATGGCGGAGGCAAGTTCAATGCCGATGGGTCCGCCGCCCATAATCGTGATGGATTCGGGCAGCGTGGCCAGTGAAAAGATATTTTCATTTGTATAATAAGGCACCGAGGCCAGACCGTCAATGGGCGGAACCAAAGGGGAGGATCCCGTGGTGATGAGAAATTTCTCCCCGCGCATTTTTTTGCCGTTGACTTCGAGCGTGTTGGCATCGATGAAGCGCGCCTCAACGTTTTCCATCGCAGTCATGCCGAGCTTTTCAAACATCTCGGGCTTTTCACCTTCGTAGATTTCGGCGACGGTCTGCCGGACGGAAGACATGACCAAATCGTTTGAAATGCTGATCGGGCCTGCCGCGGAAAGGCCGTACCTCTCAAGGTTTTGGGTTGTCGCCGCGATTTTCGCCGCGTGGAGCAGCGACTTGCTGGGCACGCAACCCGACCAGGTGCATTCGCCGCCGAAACGCCTTTTGTCGAGCAGGGCCACTCTTTTTCCCAGTCCGTGCGCGAGCATGGCTGCGGTGATGCCGGCGCCGCCTCCGCCCAGAATGATCAAATCGTAATCATAAGCCATGAATGATCCCCTTCGTTTTTATAAAATTTTTGACGTGTGACGTTACGCTCGGGTCGCTGTTTCTTTCAGAATAACTTTTAAGATCGTCAAAATCATCGATATCCGTCCAGGGTTGAAGTTCCGCCGATGTAAGACCTGCCTGGTCAATGCGTTTGAGCGTTTCGGAAAAGACGGCATCCGTGCTCCAGGGGATGTCGGAGAACATCGATGGACGCAGACTGCCTGGCCTGCAACCGACAAGATAGTACCCGCCGTCTGTGCTGGGTCCCAGCACCACATCGACGGACCGGAGTATTTCAAAAGCGTCGTTGATCATTCCGGCCGGCAAATCGGGAATGTCGCTCCCTGCGAGTGCGCATCGTTCAAAGCCCAGGGCAAAAACATCCAGGAAAGCGCAATGCATGCGCTCGCCGATATCACTTCCGCGCTGCCTGAGGCATTGCACTCCCGGAAAGTCGGAAAACGACATACCTGCCGGGCCTGAATATACGATGATCGTCTGAGCATTCACATGGCGCGTCATGGCCGCGATATCTGCAAGAAAGCAATGATAGATCTGGTAGGCCAGCTGATGGCCCAGCGTCTCGGCAAGACGCGTCTTTACCATGCCCCGCGCCGGATATTTGAGAAATAGAATGAGAGCGTTTTCTTTCAATTTGAGGACACCTCGATATAGTTTACGTACCCTGTGGCCTTCTCTCCGGTGTTGTCCGCATCAGCCATAATGGCGATGCTTGCCTCCATCGGCGGATCCGTTCCGAAGGCTTTGCGGTAATCGCTAAGCGCGTTGACGCTCTCTTCAATCCACTGGCCTGCGCGGTCCGGGCCTTTCTGTAAAAGAATCATCTGGGCTTTGGCCGTGAAGGTATTGGGGAGAATTCTCTCCGGATATTTTTTATTCGCCCAGATGTAGTTGAGACTGCTGTGCGGCGGATATTCACCGTAAAGTAGTTTTACGGCGTTATACTGGGCCTTCTCAATAATACTTGCTTTGCCCGGGTCATATTTAAACACCACATAGATGCGCAAAGGGTAATCATCGCCGGATTTCTTTTTTTCATCGCCTGCCTGGTAGATGTTGGACACCTTCCATTTCCATTTGATCATCGGTGTTTTGTAAATATTGAAGGTCTTCGTATAAATGATGCCCGAGGCGGACTGATCCGCCTGTGCCACCAGAATATTTTTCAAATCCTCCTTCTGGATACGATAGAGGGTGTGGCGCGGTATCTTCGGAAAAGTCAGCGGCTTCCAGTCGGCAAGCGAATTGAATTCCTCGCGAAAGCCCTGCTCCATCATCTGGGCCTGAAGTGGAGGAGCAATCAAAAGCAGAACGAAGATCATCGCAATCAGCGCCGTCATTCCCGCGTAAAAACTGTGTTGTAATTGCCGTTTTGTCATTGCGGGCTCCCACTTGTGTCTCATTATTCCCATAATTATCCTTTATAGTAATATTTAACCAGTTTTTCGGCGGGCACTCCGAAAAGATAGAGCGCCTGAAGAATCCAGTTGCGTAAGATGGTATAGGCTACGCCGTCTTTTTCCCACTTGCGCGAAGAGGTGGCCGCGGTGTCCGGCAAAATGACGATGCGGTCTTTGCGTCTTTTCACGCGTTTCATCAATTCCACATCTTCCATGAGTGGAATTTCCGGATAACCGCCGATTGTTTTAAAATAGTCCTTGCGTATAAAGATTGCCTGATCTCCATAAGGCACACGCGTCAGACGATGTTTCAGCGAGGCGCATTTACCGGTGAGTCGAAATATCCATCGATGATTTTGGATACTCAGGTCAAAAGCGCCGCCAATATACCGTCCATCAGAAAGCGCATTCGCAATTTTGGGAAACGCGTTTTGCGGCAGCAGTGTGTCGGCATGCAAAAAAAGAAGAATGTTCCCGCAAGCCCTTGCGGCGCCTGCGTTCATCTGGCGCGCCCTGCCTTTCGGCGCAGTCAGCCTGATCACACCGGCATCGGGAATATGCGCAATCGTCGAGCCGTCAGGATCGGCATCCACCACAATCACTTCATGGCAAAAGTCTTCCGCGGCGTTTTTCAATGCATCCAGCACAGCGTTGATTTGCTCACCTTCATGCAGAACCGGGATGATGACGGATATTTCCATGCCGTTATACGCCGGTTGTGGTTCCCTGGCATGATGAGCCGGAGCCTGCCACACATCCATAACAGTGATTATTGATGACAATCTCACGATTTTTCAGCTTATTCATGTCGAAAGACATGATGCTGGTGGGTGCGCCGTGGTTAACGGTGAGGCCCAGCATCTGGTTAAAGTCGCAGTCATAGAGAGACCCGTCCCATCCCACGGAAAGGGTGGTTAAACACATCACATTCTCGACTGCGGCGGGATTGAACGAATGCCAAAGCGTCGAGAGATAATCCTCAAAATTGCCGGATTCAATAAGATAGTCCAGATAGCGCCCGACCGGAAGGTTTGTCAGGCAGAAAAGTTGATTGAAGTGGACGCCGTGTTCGGCTAGCAGCCGCTTGCGGTAATCATGCTCAAGCGCTGTCTGCGAGCCCGGAAGATAGGCGCCTACCGGGTTATGAACGAGGTCGATGGTGAGGTCGCTGTCCGGCATGCCGTAGCCCCGGACATTGAGCTTGCGCATGGCCGCAATGATTCTGTGAAAAACGCCCGCACCACGCTGGCGATCGGCCTTGGCCGCAAGCGTGTCGGGAAGAGACGTTACAATCTCAACTTTGTTGTTGGCGAAGACATCCAAAAAATGACGGTAAGGATCTTCGGTAAGCAGTGTCAGATTAGAACGGACAATCAAGCGCCGGTTCAGTCGCGAGGCTTCATGAATGAACCACTCCAGATGCGGATTCATTTCCGGCGCCCCGCCGGTGATGTCGATGGTCGAAATCGGGAAAGTTTTAAGAATCTCCAAACACTGTGCCAAAACGGTTTGCGACATGCTCTCCTTTCGCCCGGGGCCCGCGTTGACGTGGCAATGCCGGCAGGATAGATTGCAGACCCGCCCGACATTGATTTGTAAAATATCAATTCCTTTGGCCGTGAGCGGGAATTTGTCAATTTCGCGGATTTTGGCGGAAAGAGACGGAATGTCGCCGATCCGGCTGAGAATCCGAAGTTGCTCTGAGGCGTCCATTACATTTCCTTTTTCTTGATAATTTTCCGCATCTGTGTGGTATGCGCCAGCGTCACGCCCGCCATCATGGCGGCGCCCACATGCGCGGCTTCCATCATCTCTTCGCTGGAAATCCCGAGAGAAAGGCATTTGACGGTGTAGGCGTCGATGCAATACGGACAGTTTTGCGTCATGGCAACCGTCAGGGCGATAAGAGATTTTTCCCGCTCGGTGAGCGTCCCCGCCCCGGTGGCCGCCCCGTAATATTCAAAAAACTTATTTCCCTGATCCTCGGCCCATTCGGCAATGTTCGGAAAATCTGCCAGGTCCTTCGGTTCATAGTAATTCATTGGTCATTCCTCTCCAAATTAAATATGAATGTGTTCGTATTTCTTTATCTGGGTTGCACTTACCCAGCAATATAGACATAATCTGCATGCATGTCAAAAGAAAGCTGAAAAGAGCGTTTTGCCCCTGATCTCGCACTGCAAAACACGCTGGAACGGTAGGAAACGCGGCTCACCAAGAATGCATCCGAGAGGACCACCTTGCAAGCTCCGGGTATTACAAAATATTATAATTCTAATGGATTTATAACTTTAAGAAATTATATTTTCTTGACTTGCTTGATCATCTTCCCTACACTGTCGCATAGGCAGAGGATGAAATATTTAAGTGGAGGAAGGCATGGACAAGGACACCTTGAAAAAGCTCCTCGCGGGTCTTTGCATAACGACGCTCATATCAGGCGCCGCCTTGATGAGTGGTTGTGCAAAGAAAGAAACAAGCAGTTGATCAGGTAAACCAGCGGGTGCAGGTAGCACCCAAGAACCCCAGAAAGCTCAACCGGCCAGTGGCTGAAGCGGAAAGAAATAGTGCAGGCTGCACTATCAGCGAAGTCATGGCGCGTCACCAGCGGATCTGCAAGGTAATGGATGCAGGATGTGCAGTCTGGTTGCACGCGCAAGCGTCAGTATCAAAGTCACAGATCAATAAACTCTGATTCATCCTTTGCCTTCTAATTTTTTTCGGATCAGAACATGAACGACTTGGAACAAAGCTTTGCCGGTTGCCGGTCGCTGATCGATCCCGTCGCGTGGCACGGGATCGCCGCCGCAGGGGACAACTTTGAAACACCCCAGGCGTTTGTCGACGGGGTCCGGGATTTCATCGGGAACGCTCACGCCCCCTTATATCTGGCCGAGCTTGCCCGCCTGGAATGGCACATCTGGAAAGTGAAAAATCAGGACGTCGAGCCTCCTGACTCTCTCCAGCAGATTGTTTTAAATCCTTCACTTGTTTTACTTGATCTATCGTGGGTCGCGCTGACCTCTTATTTAAGTCATTCAGGTTCGACCAACCCGCCTCATCCCGGTCAGGAATTTGTTCTGATCTGGAAACATCCCAAATCAGGCAATGTACAGGTAGAAGCGGCCTCATCAGAGGCCCTGCTGGTTCTCAAAATGGCAGCCGAAAATATCGACGCCCAAGACGTTGCCAAAATGGGCGCAATCCCGCTTGTCGCCGCCCAGGCGGCGGTTGATCGCGCCGCTGAAAAAGGCATTATCTTTTTGCCTTCGTCGCGCATCCGCCGGAATCGGCAGGTTGAAAAAGGATCACCTTACACGGCTGAACAATTTCAGGTTTCATCGTCGTTTACGCTGCAGCTGCATATCACGCAGGAATGTGATCTTCATTGCCGGCATTGCTATGACCGCAGCGATCGCAAGGCGCTCGCGCTTCCGGAGGCCCTGAGGATTCTGGACGAGATGGACCATTTCTGCCGGGAACGCAACGTCAGCGGGCAGGTTTCCTTCACCGGAGGCAATCCTCTTTTGCACCCTGATTTTCCGGCCATGTATCAGGCCGCCGCCGATTACGGTTTTACGCTGAACGTTTTGGGGAACCCGTCCGACGAAAAGCAAATTGAAAGATTGCAGGCCATCCAGCCGCTTAATTTTTTCCAGGTCAGCCTCGAAGGTTTGCCGGATTATAATGATTACATCCGAGGAGCGGGGCATTTTGAAAGGACGATGCTTTTCCTCACGCTGCTCAGCCGGATGAACGTCTATTCGATGGTGATGCTGACCTTGACCAAAGATAACATGGATCAGGTTATCGCACTGGGGGAATTCCTGCAGGACAAAACCAATGCTTTTTTCTTCAACCGCCTGACACCGGTGGGAGAAGGAGCCGCGCTTGCGCTTCCATCCCGAGCGTCGTACATTTCATTTCTGGATCAATACCTGGAAGCAGCCAAACGCCTGCCGGTTTTGGGTTTAAAAGACAACCTTTTGAATATAGCGATGCAGCAGCAGGGGATGGCGCCTTTCGGCGGCTGCACCGGTTTCGGATGCGGCGCCGCGTTTAATTTTCTGTCTGTCCTGCCTGACGGCGAAGTCCATGCCTGCCGGAAATTCCCTTCGCTGATTGGAAACCTGAGGACTCAGACCCTCGCCGACGTTTACGATTCAGCGGCCGCCGAAAGCTATCGCAACGGCAGCAGCGAATGTCGTTCCTGCCAGATAAAACTGGTCTGCGGCGGCTGCATGGCCAGCACTTACAGCCACGGGCTGGACATCTTTAAGCACAAAGATCCCTTCTGTTTTCGCATGATGCCGGAAAATAATTAAAGTAATTTCAGCAAAACCAGAAAATTGATTTTAATCGGGTGGGTTTAAAATATTCCCATCAGGGAAGATAACGATTTTTCATACCGTCAGCGGGCTGATTTTCATTCTGTGCGGAATGGGAATCCTTTGCCAGTGGTTTCGGTCAGGCGACACAAGCAGAATTATTTAAACACGCTTCCCCTGGATAGCAGCCAAATAACTCTATCCGGCCGGAGTTTCATCCCTCATCGCGGCAGAATATCCTCGAGTGGGCACAGATAATCCATTAGGATAGTCTTGACATGTGAAATTCCGCAACCAATATGTAACAAAGGGATTGCTAAATATTATTAAAGGCAAAAGGTGAGTCTATGATGGAGAAAAGAAGCAAATGGCTTGTTTGTATTCTGATGATCTTGCTCGCCATAATCTTTACCCGAAATTCTTATGCCGGGTCTGCAAATTCTACTGTCCTCAACAATCCGCCGAAATTGACGCCTGGCAACGATAATACCCTGCCGGCATTCAAGCTTCCCCTGCCGGAAAGTGAAGAAGAAAAGCGTTACCTGGGTCTTTCCGGCACAGGGACTTTCACAATAGGACAAATCAAAGCCCAGGTTCTGATCATTGAGGTCTATAGCTTTTATTGCCCCCATTGTCAGCGTTCGGCAAATCAGGTGAACGAACTTTACCAAAAAATACAAGAGACCCCTGATCTTAAAGAAAAAGTCAAAATGATAGGGATCGCCGTTACGAATAGCGCTTATGAGGTGGATGCCTACAGGAAGAGGTATAAAGTGCCGTTCCCTCTGTTTGCCGACGCGAGCATGGAAATTTCCCAAAAGCTTGGCGTAAAAGGAACACCAACTTTCATCGGGGTTAAGGTAAATGGCGAGGGATATCAGGAAAGATTTTATTTTAACGAGGGAGGTATTGAAGACACGCAGCAGTTTCTGGCTAAAATCATCGAATTGTCCGGACTAAAATAGGAAGGCACAGTGGATGGGAGATGAAAGAAAAAACGGAAAGTGAGTCAATGAGATAAACGCTCGGCTACTAATCAAAGACATTGCAAATGTGCTTGATAAAGGTAAACAGGTAAAAAATGATCGAACAAATTCAGCAACTCCTGGTGGAAGCTTTTCGACAAAATACCGTCTGGCTTTATTTCCTTATGTTTGGCGGCGGACTTCTGGCTTCTGTGACGCCATGCACCTATCCGGTGCTTCCGTTAACTATCGGATATATCGGCAACCAGGCAGGCGCCAGCCGATTGAGAGCTTTTATTCTAAGCCTTTCGCTTGTGACCGGTCTGGCGGTCGTTTATGCCGTCCTGGGCGCCATTGTGGCGGCAGTGGGCGGGACATTCGGCTCAATCATCGGTAACGGTTTTGTTCTTTATGCAATCGCTATGTATTACCTGATCATGGGACTTTTCCTGCTGGAAGTGTTTCATTTGCCGACGCCCCAATTTTTCTCCCGGCTTTATGCCAAAACAGCAAACAGCAAAGGGATTCTGGGGGCGTTCGTGATCGGGGGCGTCAGCGGTTTGATTGTCGGGCCGTGTACCGGTCCTATCCTGGCTGTTGCGCTGGCAGCAATTGCCCTCACGCTGCAAAATGTGCATGGCGTGGATTATGTTCTTCAGATTTTGAAGGGAGGTGTACTGCTTTTTCTTTTCGGGCTTGGACAGGGGGCTTTAATCCTCGTGGCGGGAATCTTTACCGGTTTCATTCTCAAACTACCCAAAGCTGGGGCCTGGATGGAAGTTGTTAAAAAAGGCTTCGCTTTATCGATCATTATCGCTGCAAGCTTGTTGTTTGTATTTGTCGGTCAAAATACCGATTTCCCGAGCCTCACACGATTTCTGGCAAGCTCGGAACCTTCCGCGGTATCGACTCAAAAAAATGACGCTTTGCCGAAATCGAAATCGGATACAGCGACATTACCTTCAGCAAATCTCGCCGCAGACTTCACCCTCCCTTCCCTGGAAGGCAACCCGGTGACTCTCAGCGATTACAAGGGGAAGAAAGGAGTCGTGCTCGTGTTCTTTGCAACCTGGTGTGTGAATTGTATGAAAGAAGTGCCGGGAATTAAACAATTTGCTGAAATGGCAAAGAAGAAGGATGTCATCGTGTTCGGCATAAACTACAAACAACCGGAAGACATTGTCAAACGATTTCAAGAGTCCAATCAGATTGACTACAGAATACTCCTGGATGCGGACGGTAAGGTGACAACCAAAACATTCGGCATTAAGGGAATACCGCATATCATCGGCATTAACACAAAGGGTAAAGTTGTTTACCGGGGAACGGACCTGCCCGATAATAAATATGAGTTTATAAATATTTTAAAAGCAGGTCTATAACGGCCAACTGCACGCAAAGGCGGGTCATGAAATTTCCAGGCCCATCCCCTTCTCGCGAATTCCAGGCATTGCAGCAGGTTATTATTTATCTTATGCTGGCACATCACCTAAGCCATCACCCCCGCCCGCGTGCACCCTTGTGCAGGGACATCCTTTTGTGAAGTCATGCATAAAAAAACCCCCCGGAATATTCAGGGGGGTCTATCCTTCTCCATGGGTGACACAATTATGGTGTTAAACTCTTTAATTTCTTGAGTGCATCATACTCCATATCCGCGGACCAGACTTTTTTCCCTTTTTTACTGATAGACGCTGCCTTGATGGATTTCTGCCCCTTGTTCACAGTTCCATCAATTGTCACCATTTCGCCTATGTGCCGTGCCATAACGGCTCTGTCCACGTTCGGGACAAAATAGTAATCATCTTTTGCGGCATCAACAAGCAGCACAAAAACATTTTCCACCGCAGCTACAGGGTCTTCTTCTCCGATGGGACAAACCTTTCCCTGTGTGACACATAAAAATCCCTGAACAGACCCCGTCACGGCGGCGCCAATCGCGAAAATCGGTACCATCAAAAAAAACATGCTAACCATAATCGTTGCCAAAAACTTTTTCATCGTTTTTCCTCCATTCATTTTTCCCGGGTTAATTTCAGTTAAACTACTTACGGTATATCCCCCACCAACTCTAATGAATTACAAAATCGCACTATCTCATCAATCGACCACGGCATGTGATCTACTCTTAATGATTTTGGATAGTAATTCAAATTGCGTGCCACAAAGCGATAGAAAATAAAGTATCGTATTTATTATTTAATAATCGCAGTTTGAATTAGCAGAAGCGTACGGCAGAAAAACAGGAGGCGATTCGTTTGGCCTCAACATTTGGTGGAGCCTCAATATATTGAGGGCCACTTGGGGGGCGGATCTGACCTATCCCCCCAACGGGAGTGTAAATCTAACTGTGTAAATGGTTTTAATTAATGTAATTAGTCCGTCCTGAAAAATAGGTTTTTTTGAAACCTTATATTGCTCTGTTCT